>CAIQCK010000062.1 GCA_903870275.1 uncultured bacterium
CTCGGCCTCCCTCCGTCCCGCACCCCCAGCCGGGCTGAAGAGGGTCGCAGACAACAAGCAACGAAGGGGACATTCTCTCGTGAGTTAACAAGGGGACATTTCTAAAGAGTTTTGACATGCGCGCGGCGTCGGGGCCGACTGTGGGCAAGGCGGAAGGCGGGCAGGATGCCCGCGCTTAACCCTCCACGCTCCACGACTCCTTATCCTGCCCATCCTGTTCATCCTGTCTTTTTTTCCATTCGTGCGTTTCGCGGACAGGCTGATGACTGCCGTTTTCCCACGGAATAGACCTTTCCGAGGACTGCGCTAGCGCAGCGATAGCGCAGTCCATTGGAAAACGCATATTTTGATACCCGGAAAACACACGTTTTGGGCTGGTTTTTCACTGCGCTAGCGCAGTGATTTTCCTTGCCCAAAAATCCCGATATGGCATGGCTATGGCCAGTTCTTTTTTTTGGGCGCAGTGTGCCCGCGGTTGGAGTCCCGCCTTCAGGCGGGCCGACTTCGGAACCCGACCGGCCAAAGCCGGGACACCAACAGCGGCGAAACAATGGTTTTCAAATGAGGACAGCAACTTGGATATTTCATACGCCCCGTAGCCGCCGACGCAAGTCGGCGGAAAGATGGCGGTCGGCGAAGTGTCCGCCGATCCATGTGTTTCCGGGTGCAGTCGAGCCGCAAGGTGGATCGCGACCTTCGGACGCGATGGCCGCAAGCCGGAGAAAGAGATCGCGCTTGAAATGTGAGATGCCCGCCTCAAGGGCCATGCTTTTGCTTCTCAACCGTCATCGCGTCCGGAGGTCGCAATCCACCTTTGGCCATGAGCCTTCAAACGCGTTTCAGTCAAAGCCAGTCAAAGTGGGTCAAAGTCAGTCAAAGCGATTCAGCCTATTGTTTTTTTACAACCGCATGACCCCCAATCCGGCTGAAATCCGGAAACCGAAGCCAACGGGCCGGCATCCATTCTGCCAGGAAATCGGAGTTCAACGGACGCGACTGCTCGTTCTACAGCTTACGGCGGAGTCATACAGGAGGTGCCGGTTTGAATGGACATGCGGCGGCAAGTGGCGTATGAAACGGCAAACCAAAGGAGTAATGACGATGAAAAACGTGAAACTGACCGTTGGAATTGCCGCCACCGTTCTCAGCGTGATGATCTCTGGTGCGATGGCTCAAGCCCCAGGACCCAATCCGGATGCCATTAACATCGAAAGCCCTTTCACGGGCGTTGTGGTCAACATCAACCCCATCGGATTGATCGTTAAGGCCGAAGTCAATTCGCCCAACGCTCCCGCCAACACCGCGAACAGCGGTGCCAGGAGCAAACTGGGGGCGAAGAGCATTCATTTTTCCACCAAGGGCGCGCGCATCACCCGCGGCGGCTGGCATCCCTGCGAGCTGAAAGACCTCCAAAGGGGCGACTCCGTCACCATCACGTTTGCGCCGCCCCCGGCGGGCGTTTCCAAGATTGCCGCCACCCAGGTGGACATCAACAAACCCATGTCCGCCGCCGACAAACTGCCGATCCTCGGCAAGCCGGGGAAGTTGATGTTCGAGGACGACTTTTCGCGCAATGAGATGCCGCCCAAGTGGAGGCTCGGAAAAGGGTTTTGGGAAATCCATAACGGCGCCGTCACGGCGGCGGAGAATCCCGAAGATCATCACGGCGCCTACGCCTACGTGGATCCGCGTTTCCCCTACAAGGACATCGTGGCGGAGTTTGACTTCAAGTTCGACGGCTCCACGGGCTGCCACTTCATGATGGAAGACAGCAACTACAAGGGATCTCATGCCGGGCACATCATCCGGGCCAGCATCACGCCCACGACGGCCAATGTGGCCGACTCCAAGTTCGGCGGGATGAAAAACGAAATCCACGACAAGATGCACGAATCCAGCACGACCGAGGAGGAAAAGAAGAAGCTCCAGGACAGCATCAAGGACAAGTCCGCCACCTACAAGATCAGCCTCGACCCAACCAAATGGCATCAAGGCCGCGTGGAGGTGGTCGGGGACGAGATGCTGCTAAGTATCGATGACCGGCCCGTGGCTTATATCAAATCCGAAGGCGTCAATCACCCGACCAAGAACATGATTGGCTTCACCGTCGCCGGTAAATCCGCGCAACTGGACAACCTGAAAGTCTGGGAGGCGACCGTCCGGCCCGACTGGCCCAAGAGCCGCTCCGATCTCCTGGCGGTGCTGCAGAAGCAGTAAGAACAACCCTCATGGCGGAACTCGCTCCCATCACCCGGCGAGGTTTTCTGACGCGAGCGGGCATGGCCGGCACGGCGCTCGCGATGTTGCCCCGGATCGGGTCTGCCCAGTCCTCCTCAAAACCGGCTGGCGAGACGGCGCTCGCGCTGGTGGGGGCTGCCCACAGTCACACCGGCGGCATCGTCAATGTCCTGAAGAACCACAAGGAAGTGAAGATCAAGTATGTCTGGGACCACAACCCCGAGCGGGGCAACAAGTGGTCCAACAAACTTGGCAGCCGGTTCATTTCCGATGACGAAACGGTTTGGGCCGATCCCGAGGTGCAGGGAGTGGTTATTTTCGCCGAGACCAGCCTGCATCGGCGTCTGGCGCTCGCGGCAGCCAAGGCCCACAAACACCTGTTTGTGGAAAAGCCGCTCGCGACGAACGGACAGGACGCGAGGGAGATCGCGCAAGCGATTGAGCGGGCTGGCGTTTTGTTCACGACCGGCTACGCCCAGCGGACAAGCCCGATCAATCTGTTCATCAAATCGCAGATTGAACAGGGCCACTTGGGAACCATCACCCGCGCCCGCGCCTCCGCCTGTCATGACGGTGTCCTGGACGGGAAGGTCAAATTCGACGGCGAGTATCATTGGTTTGTGGAACGCAAGCTCTCGGGTGTGGGCGGTTTTGGCGACTTGGGAACGCACGCCTTGGACCTGCTGATGTGGATGTTTGGCGATGTCCAGGAGGTGTGTGCGGACATCAAGCCGGTTTTGAAGCGTTACCCGGATTGCGACGAGTGCGGCGAAGGATTGGTGCGGTTCAAGAACGGCGTCACGGGCACCATCGCAGCGGGCTGGGTGGATGTGGCCAACCCGGTTTCGTTCCTGGTGTCGGGCACGCTCGGTCACGCCACGATCTTCAACAATCAATTGTATTTCAAAAGCAGCCAGGTGGCCGGGGCGGACGGAAACCAGCCGTGGACCGACCTGCCTTCCGCCACACCGCCGCCGTTGGAGGCGTTTGTGCAGACCGTGGAGGGCAAGACCGGTTTGCCGCTGGTCACGCCGCGCGAGGCCGCCGACCGGGTTCGTGTCATGGAGGCCCTGTATCGCTCATCGGCCGAACGCCGGTGGTTGGCGCCTCGATAGAAGACGGGGCGGCAAACATGGAGTGATCGTCAGGACGTTGGCCCCAAGAGGTTGCTTGAAGGTCGGGAGGCATGTGGCGGGTGGGACGCTTGCTAGGGAATTCCCCTATGCTAGCTTGAGGTTTTTACCTATAGACCAGCAACAAATCTGAGGATATTTTGCTTTTCGCGTCTGGTCATCTGAGAACGCGGAGGAGTTGACGTTGCAGTTTTCAGAATGAAGGAGACCGGCCTATGCAAAGGGATGCCCATCTTCTAAAGCCGACGTCCGAGGAAATCGCCCGTTTGGCCTACTTGATCTGGGACAAAGAAGGACGGCCGCAGGGTTGTGACGTGAAACACTGGTGCGAGGCGGAGTCGTTGTTGATGGCGGCCACGCGCAAGGAGTTGAAAAGGCTTCACGAGGCCACGACCCGCGAACATTTTCAGAACCCGAAAACGAGCCGAAGAGAATCCGACAATCGCATCCGACAGTTTGCGAGTGGAACCGCCGCATGAAATCACCAGGTTACCAGGCATGGATGAGCGCCAAGCCGTTGAATCCGCCTCCGGATCCGCTGCTGAAGAGCATTTATGCTCCGCGTCAAAGCCGCATGCTCACGGAGTTGATTTCACAGCTTCAAGTGCTCCGTTTCCGACACGACAATCCGCCAGCCAGACGAATCACTCGCCAGTAAACCCGCCATAGGGTGTAGAGCGATCCCCCACCTTCCCGGTTGCCCGCGCGGATCAATCTGGCCACCGGTCGTCCACCTCCGGTTCTTGCGCCGGCCCCGCGAGTATTTCTTTGGCCAGCCAGGTGACAAACTCCTCCGTTGCCCACAGGGTTGCATCCGCAGCCGCCTGGCATTGGAATAACGCAACGTCAATTTGCCTCAACAGGTCGGGCAGTTGATTGGATTTGGTATAGTATCCGCCCGCTCCCATCCTATACGCGCTGGCTTTGTGGCTGATCGAATCCAACGAGGTCATGATCCAAATCGGCACATGCTTCATGGCGGAGTCGCTCCGAAGGATGCGGCACACCTCCAGTCCCGCCATCCTCGGCAACATCAAGTCGAGCACGATCAAGTCCGGCCGGCAATGCGACGCCTCTTCCAGCCCGCTCAAGCCATCGAACGCGAGGATCGCTTCATACCCCTTCTGTTGCAGCCGATACTTCAATAACGCGGCGAAATCCGGTTCGTCCTCGATGACAAGAACCCGCTTTCGCTCCGTTACAGTTCCATGCATGCCCCCACCTTAAGGCCTCATGATGGCAAAACCGTGACGGTTGAGTGACAACGGTGTAATACCTGCTCCAACGATTGCTGCGCAGCGCCGCCGATGTCACCCCATTGTCACGCCAGGGCAATCAAGACGCCACAGAAGGCACCCAAGGTTTTCGGCGTCACGTTGTGAATAACACAAAGGAAAGGCAACGAGTCATGCACATGAATATGCAGCCGGTGAAACCCACGACCGACCACGTCGCGCGTTTGGCCTACTTGTTTTGGGAACAAGAAGGAAAACCTCAAGGGCGTGAAGTGGAACATTGGCTCCAGGCGAAGTCCATTTTAACGGTGGCGACTCAGGAAACATGGCCCGTGCGAATCGCAACGGATGTCAGCCGTTTGTCCAAACCGGCACACCCAAAGAAGAGTCATCGCCACGCCGGTGTTGCGGCCCGCCTGGCCGCGTGAGATTCCAACCACCGTCCGGCGCATGGAACACAAACGGAAGGACCGGTATGCCATGGAATCCGAACACCGTCTGAAAACGCTTTGCACTTCCACGAGTTTCGCCCGGTTTGTCCGGTGCTGCAACACCATGAACCGTCACTTCTTGCCGAACATTCTTGAGTTCCAAAGCCGTTTTCGTTCCTTGGGGTTGATCCAGCGAAATCAGCGGACGGGCGGCAGGAACCAGCAACGAAACCCGGTGATGAGAAAGGATGATCGTGAGCACGCGTGATGTGTCGAGGATGCCGCGCCGTTTTGGCGTCGAAGAGTGGCTCGGCATTGTTGTGATTATCGTCTTTGCCGCCATGGTGGCCATGTTCTGGGTGAGCTACTGATGCGGTGCAACGGGGTATTTCAACTCCGGCCGCGCTTGTCTCCATGCCAAACGATGTTCTCCGGTCCCACAACGCACCAGACCAAAAAATTGCACGTCGTTCAAGTTGCTGTTCTGATTTTTACATCAGTAACCACACTCTCGCGTCGTGCTGAACCAATATGGCACCAAACGAAAACTCCGCAAGCGGTGTGCTGCGGTAGGCATCATCCCTAGGTCACGACAGGATTCGGCCCTAGTGACCGGATTGTCTCTTGATCGTATCGTTCGAATCAGAACGGACGGTGGCGAGATAACGGGCGCGCGGCGGACAATGAAAACGCCGCCGAGGTCGAGCCACCAGGAGACGCGTATGAAAAGGATGAAGAAATCAATGCATGGCGCTCGCAGCCCGTTGACTTTGGGCGAACTGGTGACATTGGCGTATGATGTCACCTCCGATCGTGCGACGGCGGCGAAACTGCTCAGCACGTTGCTGGAAGGGCGGGCGGTTCACTTGAGACGCCACGTGAACTCCGGACGGTGAATCTGCAGATAAGTCCGCGGGATAGCCGTTTCGGGAATTGGCTTTTGCGACATTCGATCGTTTGAACCGGATGCCGGAGAGGAACACGGAGAGATGAGCACTTTTGTCGGAATTTTGCTGGTTTTGTCCATGGGATTCAGTGCCTGGTGCCTGCGATTATGCACAACGGAGGGTTGGCCGATGACCCGCGTCTGCATGAGTGAAAGTCCTCAGTTCCAGCGGTAAAAGGGGGCGGCTGCTGGTCCGCTGGAAGCGAAGGAGAATATTCTTCTAGTAGGGCTGTTCGTCGTCATGTTAGCTTGGGAAGATGAAGACGAGCTATATCACGATCCTCGTTCTAATCGTATTAGCCGCCACGACCCTCAGCTACATGCAAGGATGGGTTCATCCAACAAATGGCGCCCACCAACTGTCATACATAGCTGCTGCGCTGTTTGCCGTCGTGGCGGTGGTGATTATTCGCAAACGCAAGAAGCAATCCTCCCCGCCGCCGCCGTAACGGCTAGAGCATTATGCGCGGGGGCGCGATGTTGCAGCGGGGTTGATATCCAGCCTCAATGCTGCTGGTTTGCCGCCGCCGGGTGATTTCCTTTGTGTTCTTCGTTGGCATGCGTCCGTTGCTTGGGGGAAACAATCAACAGTCGGGATGAAACGGGCAAGAGGTGTGCCGTTGACAGGTTCCGCAGACCGATTACGATCAAGTCCATGAAGAACAAATGCCATCGGCTCATGGGTTTGATCACTTTCGGTTTCCTGGGGCTTGCGAGCCTTCCCTTGTATGGCGCGGACGGCCCTTACCATTGGATCAAGGACATCCCGGTTGGAGGCGAGGGCGGGTGGGATTACCTGTCGGTGGATGAAGCCGGACGCCGGCTGTATGTGACCCACGCCACGAAAGTGGTCGTCATTGACCTCAACAAGGATGAGGTTGTCGGGGAGATCGGCGACACGCCCGGACCGCATGGTTTCGCGCTGGCGCCCCGGCTGCAACGCGGCTTCTCCAGCAACGGGAAGGAGAACAAAGTGAGCATCGTGGACTTGGCCACTTTGAAAACCCTGTCGAAGGTGGAGACGGGGCCAAACCCGGACGCCATCCTGTTCGAGCCGGTGCAGGAGGAAGTTTACGCGTTCAATGGACGTGGCAAGTCGGTAACGGTTTTTGAGGCGGCTTCCGGCAAGGTGGTCGCCACCATTCCCTTGCCGGGCAAACCCGAATTTGCGGCGGCTGATCCCAAGGCCGGGCGGGTTTACTGCAATCTCGAAGACAAGAGCGAAGTGGCCGTGATTGACATAAAGACACACCAGGTCGTCCAATGCTGGCCCATTGCGCCCGGCGAGGAAGCTTCGGGCATGGCGTTTGACGCGGAACATCACCGGCTCTTTCTCGGCTGCGCCAACCAGAAGATGGTGATGATGGACAGCGCCACCGGCAAAGTCGTGACCACGGTGCCCATTGGCCAGAGAGTGGACGCCAATGCGTTTGATCCCGGCACCCAACTCGTCTTCAACTCGAACGGCGATGGGACCGTCACGGTTGCCCGCGAAGAATCGCCGGAAAAACTTGTGGTGGTGCAAAACCTGAAGACTGAACGCGGCGCCAAAACGATGGCGCTCGATCCGAAGACCCACAGGATTTACCTCGCGTCCGCCAAATTCGAGCCATTGCCCACGCCGGTGCCGGGCGCGCCCCGGCAGCGCCCCAAGATCGTCCCCGGCACTTTCAAAATTCTGGTTTACGGAATGGAACCAAGCCCGGAGCGTTGATCATTGGTTTGGCGCATGGTTTTTTTCTGTCCACTGAGAAGAACAGTGTTTTTCGCGGCGTCCGTATTCTGCGGCGTTCTGATGGCGGCAGAGCCGCAGGTGAGGGTCTTCAAGACGAGCGAACTTGGTCTTTCGACCAATAGCGGCAAGGACGAGTCGCAGGCGTTTGCCGAGGCCATCAAGACGGTCATCGCCAGTGGAGTCCCCGCAGATCTGTTGTTGGAGAAGGGCGTATACAAAATAGCCGGTCCGGGGATCAACCCGGCGAACCCGGATTTCAACTACGCGCTCGGCATCAACAAGGGCAGAGGCTTCACCTTGAGAGGAGCCGGCAAGGATACCAGACTGGTCGTCACTAAACCGCAACTCGGTCTTTTCAGCGCCAACGATTGCGAGGGACTCGCGTTCAAAGCTTTCTCTGTTGACTACGAGCCCGTGGGCTTCACGCAAGGAACAATCCAGACTGCCGACCCGGAAAGCGGCACCTACACGCTTCAGGTTGACAAGGGCTTCCCAGAATTGGACTCGGCGGTGGTGTTTCCAAAAGAGAAGGCGCGACTCGGGCGCGGCGTGACGTATACACCACGGACGCTGCCCGACGGTAGCACTGTGATGGATAATGCCGGCACAGGCCAAGCCACAGCGATCGAGAAGCTGAGCGATGGTCTCTGGCGCATCGGGATGGGGCCGTATTGGTTTGAAAACCCGAAGACCTGGACTCACAAGTTTCAATGGTCGAAATGGCATCTTCTGCCCGGAACGCGCAACCTCATACAAAGCTCGCCGATGGCCGGTGCGGTATGGGTGGCCAACTGCAAGGACATCACATTCGAGAATGTCACCTTCTACATGAGTCCGTCCGTGGCGGTAAGGGTTTATTACAGCGACGGTGTCACAGTGCGGGGTTGCGCGGCGAAGATCCTCGAAGGCTCGGGCCGGTTGCAGTCAACCAACGCCGATGTTCTGCACTTCGCTGCTGTTCGCGGACCAATACTCATAGAGAACTGCCGTTTCGAAGACCAGTCGGACGACCACATCAACATTCATGAGCCGTTGGAGAATGTGATGGCCAATCCTGCCCCGGACCGGCTGGTGCTGAACGGCGGGGCGCGGACCTACCGCGAAGGCGACAAGCTGTATATCGTTGACCAGATCCACAAAACTCTTCGCTGCAAGACGGAAGTGAAGAAGGTGGAGAAGTTCGGCGAGAAGAATTACCTCATCACCATCGCCAACCCGGTGTCCGAACTTGTGCTTTTTCGTCCCGAGCGCGACCAAGGAGGGAAGGTGGGAGAAACGCGCTGCGACATCGTATGGAACATCAGCCGCGCCAGCGGGCCGACCATCATCCGCAACAACTACTTCAGGAATGGCGGCTCGGTGCTGCCCAATCTTGTCGGCGGACTCATTGAGAACAACGTCTTCGAGAACAACGGCGGCTCCTGCGCATTAAGGATGGGATACACCACGAGTATTTACAGCGAAGGGCCCTCAGCCTCGGACATCATCATCAGGAACAATACATTCCGCAATCAGTCGCGGGTGCCGAATAACTTTCCCGTAATCTCGGCGCACTACTGGCCGACGAATCCCAAGGGACGGCTCACGGGCAATCTCAAGATCGAAGGGAACAAGTTCATTGATTGCGGGACGACGGCCATCTACCTGAGGGCCGTCTCCAACGTGGCGATAACGAACAACCGCGTCGAGGCCAGGGAAAACACGCAAAGGGCGAAGAAGCTGGAATATTATCATCCCGATTCCTCCGGCGAGGGCGAAGGCTATCCGACGGTCTTCCTCGACAACTGCGACAATGTCGTGGTGGACCATCTGACGGTCCGCGACAGCGGAGCCAGGACGGCGTTGATGATTGGCAAGAATGCCGATCCCGGCGACAAGGGCGTGACCGTTGCCAATCTCAAGGCTGTATTAGGCAAGGGGGCATCGGAGATCATGGATTTGCGCAAGGCCAAGTGAACTTTCCCCTGCCGCGAGAAGACAGGCGGCTGCGGTTGGATAATCGCGGCAAAACGCTTGATCCTCCTGGTGCCGCTGCTGTGATTATCAAGGCGTTGTGGCGGAGGTTGCAGAAGAAGCAGAGAACTGGAACTAAAAAGCGATAAACATTCTATTCTGTCCTGATTTGCTGTAAACGGTATCGATGCTCACACATCTGGTTGAGGCCTTTATCGCTTTCTTCGTGGTTGTTGATCCCTTCGGCACGATTCCCCTGTTCTTGTTGTTAACCGCTGATTATACCGCAGCTCAACAAAGGCGAATTGCCATCAAATCAACGGTTGTCGCGGCTGGGATTCTCGTGTTCTTCATTGTCCTGGGGCAGTTCATTTTTGATCACATTGGGGTCAACCTATATGCGTTCAAGGCAGCGGGAGGTTGTATTCTTCTCATACTGTCGTTGCAGATGGTGATGGGATCTCATGCTCATCAGGATCCCCCCAACACTCAGCACACAGATATTTCAATTTTCCCAATTGCCCTGCCTTATATCGCAGGTCCCGCGACCATTATGGCCGTTATTCTGCAAACGGATAATAACCTGTATTCAGTTTATGAACAGGCGATGGTGACCTTGGTGTTGTTTGTCGTGCTGGGGATCAATTGTCTTTTCTTGTTGTTTGCGCCCGCAATCAATCGAGTGCTTGGCAAATCCGGCAACGATGTTCTCACTCGGGTGTTGGGGCTGATATTGGCGGCGATAGCAATGCAGTCGATATTCAGTGGAGTTGTTGGATTCTTTCACATCAAACTCAGCTAAGGCTGAATGTTATGGAGGACGGCTCCCGGGTAACTACCAGCAGGCCGCTGCCGTTCCGGGCTCAGAGTTTTCTTCGCATACAGCCTCCAACACCCAGTTCTTCAACAGCGATTCGGCCAGCATCTTTTTGAGCTCGCTGTTCTCCTGCTCAAGTTCTTTTAGTTGCCTGGCCTCGTTGACGTCCATCTGTCCAAACTGCCGCTTCCAACGATGAAAACTCACTTCCGAGATGTTGTGCTCTCGACACACCTCCAAGATCGCCCTGCCCCCATCGGCCTCCCTCAAGATCCGAATCTTGTCTTCCGTCGTATACCGCTTGCCTTTCATTTGGGTCCTTTCTCTCGGCCCAGACTAACACATCAGCTAGCTCGAAAAAGCGAAGTCACGTCAGTTCTGTACTGGATCAGTTTGCCGGGCCGCCGCCGTTTTCATCCGTCGCATTGGATCGGTTTGCTAAACACCGTTTTGATGGGGATGGACAAAACCCAAACCACCAGTCAACATGCACCGTAATCACAGACCACATACCAAAAGGAGAGAATCATGAGTGAGAAACTATCCCGCCGTCATTTCCTGAGCTCAACCGTCCTTGCCGCTGGAACTGCGGTCGTAACACAGCAAGCCTCAGCCCAAGCTGTTCCGACCGGGAAGATCAAAGTCATCGCTTTGAACGGAAGTCCACGCAAGGACAAGACGACGGTGGCTGCTCTGACCGTCGCCATGGAAGCGGCCAAAGCCGTGGCACCGGACCGAATCGAAGTCGAACTGGTCCATCTGGTCGATTACAATCTTTTCTCGTCAACGCGGGTCCTCGGCGATCTCGCCATCCCGGCGATCAACGGCAAGATTGAATTCGTCAAACTGGAGGAAAAACTCTCCGCGCCGGAGGTTCGGGGGATTTTGGTGGGCAGCCCGACGCACAACAGTTCGCCGAGTTCGCTCGTCACCCTCTTCTTCGGCCAGGTCCGCCACGGGAATGACAAGAATGGATGTCCGATCCTTGAAGGCAAACCGGCGGGTGCCCTGGCGTGCGGCGGCGGGCGCAACGGGGGACAGGAAAATGTGGTCAACGGGATCAATACGTATTTCTTCCATGAGAAGATGATCCTCGTTGGAACGGACAGCGGCCGAGTCGGCGCTCTGCTCTGGAACCAAAAGGACTCGATCGATGCAGATGAGTTCGGCAAGAAGCTCGCAGTTACACTCGGCCAGAGGGTTGCGAAAGCTGCCTTGTCCGCCCCGAAAAACCTGTTTGCGTGATTAACAATCGAGACTGATTTGCACCGCATAGTTTGAACGCCGAGTGGTAGACTCCGGCGACGGCTGATAGTTGCTGGATTTGATTTCTGGGAATTCAGCTTGCGGCCAACTTGACGACCGGTGGCTTGGAATGCAGCCAGCATTCCCCGAGGTGCCTACGGACTGATTGCGAATGAAGATAAGCGACCAGTGGGAGCAGTCGCCAAGTTAGCCGCAGAGTATCAATCCACACAGCCGATGCAAACCCGAAATCCATGCCGTAGTTCATGGCGTTCATGACGCAGATCGCTTCTTCTGCGGGGGGGGGTCAGGTGAAAGTGGAGAGCCGGACGAACGACAAAAATGAGCACGGCGTGTGATTTTCACATCAGCTTTTCAGCTTTCACGTCGTGCTATACGAAATGTGCCACCACAGGAGGATTATGCAAGGGGGGGGATGACAAACTGGAGATCGACGGGATAGGCAATGTCCCTATGCCAAAACGGGATTTTCACAAATAGCGATAGATTACCATGAGACTACGTTCATTTGCGTGGAGATAGAAAGTATGGTCCGAGGGCCAAAGGGCAGCTCGGGAATTCTGGTCCACGCCTCTTTTTTCTCTGACTGACCCAGTTTTACGGGACAATGAAGTTGCGGCCCGTCGTCGGATCCTTCACCGCCGAGCCGGGCGCGTAGCCGGTCACGTCCACCAACGGCCCGTTCGGATTCCATGGACTTCTGACGAGAGCGGGCCTTTCGGTGCGGATGCCATAAGGAATCGCTCCTCCCGATGGTGGCGGCAGGATCACGGCGAGACTTTGTTCGCGCAGGCTGCTGTTCCAGTAACCGAATGGCGTGCTTGGGTTCAACACTGGCTGGTAAAATGGCGGCGCGGGTATTGGGAACGTCACGAATTCATACACGCCAACCAGCGTGCGTGCGGGTATCATCGCGATGCCCTTCAAGAGGCCCAGCGTCCATCCTTCCGCTGCGCCGTGCCTGACGCTGGTGTCATAGATGTTGCCGGGCAGTTCCATGAATCCGCAGGTCATGCCAGCGAAACCGCGGGCCAGTTTATCCCCTGGCGACTGCGCCGCCGCCTCCCGTGGTCCTGCGAACACAAACACTGCTAGAGCAATGCCCAAAATCATCAACCACGTTTTCGTTTTCATTGTTGTGCCGTGTTTGACGTGCAGCAACCAGATCTATTCGACTCAATACAAGGCGTCGTGCAACAACCGCTGGGTGATTTCCTTCGTGTCCTTGGTCAATGTGAACCGGCCGCACATGAGGAACGATAAACGCTCAGGATGGGGTGGGCAAGGGGGCGGCCAGACTGCGGAGCCCCAAGAAAATCCGGTTGGTGGAGGTGAGGGGATTCGAACCCCTGACCTCCTCGTTGCGAACGAGGCGCTCTACCAACTGAGCTACACCCCCAACCGGGGCCAAGGACTCTTAGTGACGGACGGCCTGAATGCAAACAATTTTTTGTTGGTGCTGCAGCCGCCGGCATGGGGAGGCGGAACCCGTCCTGACATCGCAAGACTCTCTCTCGCATTGCGCCGGCGGCCACGCGGCAACCGGCTCATTTCGTTTCAAAGACAACGCTCCAGGATTTCGCGCAGTTCTGACCGGCTGAGCAGAATCGGATTGCCTTTCATGCTACTGGCGGCGGCGGCTTTTTCGACAAGCGCCGGGAAATGGCTGGGCTTGACGCCGTAGGCGCGCAGCGGCGCGATCTCCAACGACGCGCACAATTCGCTCACCCACACCACGCCGTCGTCTGTTGTCGCGCGGGAATCGCCAGTGAGAAGCTGCGCGACCTCGTCGTAGCGGCGCAACGTCTCGCTGCCGGGCCGGCGTCCGCGCAACGCGCGGAGGTTCACCTCCATCACGCGCGGGAGCAACGCCGCGCACACCGCCCCGTGCGGCGCCGGGAACATGCCGCCCAAGGGCGACGCAAAGCCGTGCACCGCGCCAAGACCGGCGTTGGCCAGCGAAAGCCCGCCGAGCAGGCTCGCCAGCGACATGTCTTCGCGTGCCGCCGCGTCGTCGCCGTGCTCGCAGGCGCGGCGCAGCGAACCCGCCACCAGCCGGATGCCCGCGCGGCAAAATGCGTCGGTCATCGGGTTGGCTTTCGCCGACACGAACGGCTCGACGAGTTGGCTGAGCGCGTCGAGGCCGCAATGCGCGGTGGCCTGGCGCGGCAGATCGCGCGTCAGCGTCGGGTCCACGATGGCGGCGCGCGGCAGGATGAACGGGCTGCGGAGGCTGACCTTGACGCGGTGGCGCGGTGAACCGATGACCGCGTTGCGCGTGACCTCCGCGCCGCTGCCGGCCGTGGTCGGGATGGCGATGCACGGCGCGGACGGCGCGGTGAGCGGTTTGCCGCGACCGATGACTTCGAGATAGTCCAGCAGGTCACCGCCGTTGGTGAGCAACGCGGCAATGGCCTTGGCCGCGTCGAGCGCGCTGCCGCCGCCGAAGCCGATCACGACGTCGCAGCGTTCGTCGCGGGCGCGCTGCGTGCCCTCGCGCACCGAAGCCGTTGTCGGTTCGCCTTCAATGGCAAACGTTGCGCACTTGACGCCTGCCGCGCGCAGTGTCGCGAGCAGCGGCTTGGCGCGCCGGGCCGTCTGTCCCGTTACCACCAGCGCGCGCTGGCCGAACGCCTTCGCGATCGGTCCCGCCTCGCGTAGCGTGCCGGGGCCGAAGAGGATGCGGGTGGCGGTGGCAAATTCAAAGTTCATCGTGGGTCACCAGCCGGCGTCGGGCGGAAAGACGTTGGCGAACTTCATGCTCGCGCGCGGCTCGGCCATCATCGGCGCCACCGCGTCGCGCCACGCCGCGTAGTGCGCGGTTTCCTTGTGCCTGGCCGGCGCGTCCGGCGTGCGATACGCCTCCACGAGGACGAACCGCGTCGGGTCGTCGTTCTGTTGGCAGACATCGAATCGCGCGATGCCCGGCTCCTGGATGCTGTGACGGGCGTTTTCCAACGAGGCTTGTTTGAAGGCGTCCACGCAATCGGATTTCACGTGGACGTGAACGTGAACAATCAACAGGCTCATGACGTGGAGTCTAACAAACTTCGCGAAGTCCGGCAAGCTTCATAGGCCGGCCGGCGCGCAACGCAGTGTTGCCACATCGCACCCGGCCAAGTAGTCTGTGGCAACAGAGGAATGACCGATGACTTCCTTGGAACATTCATACCAGCATTGCCAGCGCGTTGCCCGGAAACAGGCGAAGAATTTCTATTACTCGTTCTACGCGCTGCCCAAGGAGAAGCGCGATGCGATGTGCGCCATTTACGCGTTCTTCCGTTACTGCGACGACCTAAGCGATCACGTGCCAAGCGTCGAGGTGGCGCGCGAGAACCTGCGCCGATGGCGGCAGGCGCTCGACGAAGCCTACGCCGGCCAGACCGCGACCACGGTGGCGCATTCGGCGTTGGAGGAGGCGGCGCGCGCGATGCTGCCGGCGTTCGCCGACACGGTGCGGCGCTACCGTGTCCCGAAGGACTATTTCGCCGACTTGATCAGCGGCGCGGAGATGGACCTGGACAAGATGCGCTACGCGACGTTCGAGGAGCTTTACCGCTATTGCTACCGCGTGGCGTCGTGCGTGGGACTGACCGTGATTCACGTCTTCGGCTTCACCGACGAGAAGGCCAAGCAATACGCCGAGTGGTGCGGCGTCGCCTTCCAGCTCACCAACATCCTCCGCGACGTTCGCGAGGACGCTGAGATGGGGCGGATTTATCTGCCGCAGGAGGACCTCAAACGCTTCGGCGTAACGGAGGAGCAAATCCTGAAATGCCAGCCGCCGCCGGCGTTCGTGGATCTGATGAAATTCGAATCCGACCGGGCGCACGACTACTACGAGCGCTCGCATCCGTTGCTGTCGCTGATCCACGCCGATAGCCGCGCCACGCTGGTGGCGCTGATGGAGATTTACCGCGGGCTGCTGAAGAAGATCGAGCACCGCGAGTTTGACGTGTTCTCCGGAAGGATCTCGCTGCCGACTTGGAAAAAGCTGCTGATTGCGGCGAAGAGTTTGTTGTCCCGCCAATAACCGCCGGCACACAAGAAGGTGGGCGGGCCGCGAGCGCCGCCGTCGCCGCGAGGGGCTCAGTTTCGCCGGTTCTCTTGTTTCAAAAAAGCAGAGGTCAGGAGTGGCGCGCGTTTCTCCGACGGCATTTCGCCTTCGGCTTGAATCACGTCTTCGAAGCGGGTGAGCCGGATGCCGAGTTGGCGGAAGAGTTCCATGAGCCGCGGACTGAGCAACGCCGCGGTCTCGCTGGCGTGATTGTAATCCGGTTGCCAGCGACGGAGCACGGGGTCCTCGTCGCTGCCGGGATGAAAATAAATCTCCGTCACGCCCTCTTCGAGTTGCCGAAGCACCCGCGTCAAATAGATTTCGTCCATGTGGCCGCTTTGCAGCAAGCCATAGATCGCTTCCGGGTGGCGGAAGCCGGCGCGTTCAATCTTGGCCCGCAAGCCGATGCTCAGCGCCCAAAAGAAAAGCCCGCGCGCCAATTTGCTCACCAAAAAACGGCGGTCAATCAGCAGGTGCGAGTAGAGGTCCTCGCGCGGCACGCGCAGGAACCGGATGCCGTGCTCGCGGCCGAGTTGGGCGACGATGGAAAACACCACCGGATGCGCGTGGAGATGCATGTGGGTGTTGATGTGCGATGGCCGCAAACCGGTGGCGAGGAACTTCGCCATCTGCGCCCGCAGTTCGCACTCGACTTGCCGGCGGAGGCCGGGCACCAGGAAGAGTTTCAGGCCGAAGAGAAAGGGATTGTTGCGCAAGTTGCCGTCCGCGTCGGTCAACGAGGGGATTTCCGCGTGCGGCAACACCGCCCGCGCCTGCAGCAGGCTCAGATGCACGCCCACGCTCAAGCCGGGCGTCCGCTGCGCCATCTCGACGGCGTGTTCGAAAGCGAACCCGCACGGCATCAGGCTGGCGCTGGTGAGAAAGCCCTCGCGATAGGCGTAGATGATGCCCTCGTTCATCGTCCGGCTGTAACCGAAGTCATCGCCGGTAATGATCAATTGTTTCATCGCAGTTTGATCGCCCGTCCGTTGCGCATATCTAGCACCACCCGCGGTTTGTCTGTCGAGTGAAAATGAAACGCCAGCTCCTGTACGCCGCCGGCGTCGGCGCGCACGACTTCAGCCGTGAACCGCGGCATGTCAATGCGCGCACCCGCCCGCTGCGCCTCGGGGGCCGCCGGATAAATGTCCTCGATCAGACTGCGCATGAACCGGCCGCCCTCAATGCCCACTCGCAGCGTGTCCGGCCCGTCCCACCGCGTCCAGGTCTGCGTCGTTCCAATGTGGTCGGGCAGGCACTCGGCGAAGAATTTTTCCACCGCGCCGGGAGGCTCGGCGGAACTTAGCGGCAGGACTTTGGGGCGGATGGTCAGGACCTGGACGTCGAGCGTCGGGTCTTGATAGAGCAACGGCAGCATGAATTCCATATGAAACGCCGGCGGCCAGAGGTTCAGCAGGTAGAGCGACGAGCCGCGCGGCAGCGACGGCGCTTCCTGCCGGATTGACGCAATTTGCCGGCGCACGTAATTGGAGGGGAAGCCCCACATGACGTTCAGAAACATCGTCACCAAGGCGTAGCCCGTCACCGCTACGCCGACCGCGACCATTAACAGCCCGCGACGCGACAAGTTCAAGCGCGACCACCGCTGCGCCAGCCAGCCGGTGTCGTCGGCGCATTCCAGCAGCGCGCCCAGCATCAGACAGAAACCGAGCGACGGCACATAGAGAAACCGTTGCGCCACCAGCAGCGGGAACGTCGGCGCCAGGGTCAGCACGGTGAACAACGGAAAGAAACTCCAGCCACGCCGATGGCCGATCAACCGGCGCGTTCCAAACCACATCGCCGCCAGGACCGCCAGACACGCCGCCGCCACCGGCAACCCGCCGGCTTTCCCGATCAATTCACCCGGATCAATCGGAAACAACGGAAATGGTATCAGCAGGTGCAACAGTTCATACACCGTGTTGAAAAGGACAAACGGTGCGAACGTCGCCGATAACGGATTGTGCAAATAGTTGCCGCCTTCGTTCATGGCCGGCACGCCCGCAAACGTCCGGATGTGCATCAGCAAATAAAGCGCCGCCATGACCCAAAACGCAGCATGCCGCGCCGCCAGCTCGCCGGGCCGCGGCCGGCGTTCGCCCGCGGCGTGGGCGCGGTAAAACTCGTAAGCCAGAAGGACCGCCGGCAAAACGATGGCCGACTCCTTCGCGCAGAGGGCCGTCGCAAACGCGAGGACCGCGCCCGCGTATTGCCAGGGCCGGCGCTGCCGCAGCCACCAGCCAAAAGCCGCGAACGACGCCATGAAAAAACAACCCGTCGCCACGTCGGCGTTGGCCGCCACCCATTGCACCGCCTCGGCGTGACTCGGGTGCGCCGCGAAGATCAGCGCCACCGCCACCCAGCGGCGGGAAAACAGCAGCCGCGCAATCGCAAATACCGCCAGCGACGCCAGCGCGTGCAGGGCCACGTTGATGAGATGGTAGCCCCACGCATCGAGTCCGAACGCGGCGCCCGCCAGTTTGTAGAGGAGCGTCACCATCGGACGAAAAAACCCCTCGCCTTGGACGTGATGCAGCCGTTGTTCGTTGAACCAGTAAGCCTTGAAATCGTCGCCGCTGTATTGCCACGGCTGGAGCAAAGCCGACCACGGCGTCCTGGCCGCTTCGTGCAGGTGCCAGAAATCGTCTATCAGAAAATAATTGCCGAGCGAGTTGAAATAGGTGGCCATCGCCACCAATACGATCAGCAGCGAGGCCCAACGCTTGGACTGCACGCTGCGCTCGACGACACGCCTCACCATCAATCGGGCATCGGCCGCGCGCGGCAGCGGCTCGGCGATTGTTGAGGACGGCTTTGTTTCAGAAACATTGGAGGACGTCATCCCACACGCTTTCGGTGCCGGCACTTTAGAAAAGCCGCGCCCTCCTTGCCAAGCGCAATTCTAACAACCTTGTAATGAAGCCCGGAAGACAAACGCCCGGTGTCGGGATTTCAGCTTTCCCCGCCGAGCAACCACAACGCCGTCTTCGCGGCGCGCGGGAAAACGCAGGCGGCCGACTGCGACTCGATTGCCGCGCCGAGCAGCGTCGCCTCGTCGCGCTCGGCAATCGGCAGCGATTTCAGCAGCGTGCAGGCTTCGCTCAGGCACAGCGTCTGCCGGATTTCCGAGCGTTCGCCGACAACGCGCGCGAGGTGAAATGACGCCCGCGCCGATCCGGACGCCGCCGTGATGTCCACCGACATCAACCGGCCCGGCGCGACTTTATTCTCGGCCTGGGCGAGCAGTTCCACGCTCACCGCGCGTGATGCCGGATCGGTAAACTCCGCGCGCATGCCGTCCGGCGCGGGCTTGCGGGCGGCCGGCGTCCATCGCAGCTGCCCGGCGAGCCAGCCGGCCAGAAGCGCCGCGGGCAGCGTCGCCGTCGGCCCGCCATCCGGCGTCGCGTAATGCACCGTCACCGTCTCGATGCCGCGCAGCGCGTCGCGAAGCGGCGGCGGATCGAAAAACTGCGCCGTCATCTCACGCCAATGACACATTGCGTGCCAGACCACGACGGTGGCCTTGCCGGCGGCGCGTTCGCGCAGACAGAGCCGCAAACTCGGCGCGGCGCTGGTCGTCCGCAGCGCCGGACTCGCCAGCGGTTCCGCGTGAACGACCACGCGGTCGGCCAGCGCGCACAACGCGTCGAACAGTTCCATCTCCGTGTCCGCCGCCATCGCCCACCACAGCACCACCGGCACGTCCGGCTCCAGCAGCGGCCGCACCGCGCCCGGCACGCCGCCCGCGCCGCCCCGGCTGGTGTGGAGCGTGATGAGTTCGCTGCACACCTGCGGGTTGCCGGGCGATGGCAGGTGGCAAAGCGCCGTGACATCGGCGGAGAGACCGGCGTCGCCGCTGGCGGAGTCGAGTTGCACCCACAGCACGCGGCAGGGAAACCGCGCGCTGAGTTTTTGGAGCGTGTCGGCGTGCCAGGCGTTGTTGACGGCGTCGCCGACGACAAGAAGATTGGCGAGACAAACGCGTGTGACCGCCGCGCTGGCGCCGGCGCTCGCCTGTTCCGACGCGGGTTTCCACAGCGCCGCCAGTTCGCGCTCGATGGCCGCCGGCTCCACCGGCACGGGAATGCCGGCGAGGAACTGTTCGACCGTTGTGTTGTTCGTTGTCACCGTTTTAGCAGGCCGTGAAGCGTTTGCCGAATTGAACGCTCAACGCTCCACGCCTTCATTCACAATCTTCGCCATTTTGCGCCGGTTCCTTCCATCAGCCGGTCCGCTTCCGCCGGTCCCCAAGTGCCGGCGGCGTAGTTCGGAAATCCCGGCGGCGGCGATTGCCGCCAGCCGGCGAGGATCGAGTCCACGAACCGCCACGCGTGTTCCACCTCGTCGGCGCGCGTATACAGCGTCGAGTCGCCGAGCATCGCGTCGAGCAGCAGCCGTTCGTAAGCCTCCGGCGGCTGCTCGCCGAACGACGAGCCGTAGCGGAAATCCATCTTCACCGGCTGGAGCCGCACGCGCATGCCGGGCGCTTTTGCCTCGAAGGCGAGCGAGATGCCTTCGTCGGGCTGGATGCGCATCGCGAGCAGGTTGGCGTTCGGCGGGAGGCAGGCGCCGCCCTCGGCCGCGAAAAGTTGTGTCGGCGCGCTCTTGAACTGGATGGCGATCTCCGTAACGCGCTTCGGCAGCCGTTTTCCGACGCGCACGAAAAACGGCACGCCGGCCCAGCGCCACGTGTCGAGCCGCAGGCGCGCGGCCACGTAGGTTTCGGTGACCGAGCCGGGCGCGACCGCTTCTTCCTCGCGATAGCCCTTGACGGCCTTGCCGAGAAGCGTGCCGGGGCCGTATTGGCCGCGCACGACCTGCGCTGCGGCCTCGGCGGACGAGAGCGGCCGCAGCGCGCGCATCACCTTCGCCTTCTCGTCACGGATCGCGTCGGCTTCCATCGCCACGGGCGGTTCCATCGCCACCAGCGCGAGCAGTTGCATGATGTGGTTCTGCATCACGTCGCGGATGGCGCCGGCGGTGTCGTAGTAAGCGCCGCGCCGGCCTTCCATGCCAAGGTCCTCGGCGGCGGTGATCTGGACGTGCTCGATGTGCTGCTGGTTCCAGAGCGGCTCGAAGATGGCGTTGGCAAACCGCAGCGCGAGGATGTTCTGGACCGTCTCCTTGCCGAGATAGTGGTCAATGCGGAATGTCTGCCGCTCGTCCAGCACCGCGGCCGCCTCGCGGTTCAACGCCTGCGCCGAGGCGAGATCGCGTCCAAAGGGTTTCTCGATGACGACGCGCGTCCACGGACGCGCCGCCGCGGGGTCGGCGATGAGGCCCGCCGCGCCGAGATTCCCGATGATGATCGGAAAATAATCCGGCGACGTGGCGAGATAGAACAGCCGGCTGCCCCGCGTGCCGCGCCGGCGGTCCAGCTCGTCGAGCCGCTGCTTCAGCGACGCGTAGGCGGCCGGGTCGTCGAGATTGCCGGCGTGATACCCGATGGCCTGGCCGAAATCCTTCCACACCTCCGGCAGCGCCGGCTTCAGCCGCGAGTGCTGGTTGATCGCGTCGAGCATGTCCGCGCGGAACTGCTCGTCCGTCTTCGGCCGGCGCGCGAAACCGAGGATGGAGAACCCGGCCGGCAGCATGCCTTCGCGCGCGAGGTTGTAGAGCGCCGGCACCAGCTTGCGGCTTGTCAGGTCGCCGGTCGCGCCGAAAAGCACCACCACGCAAGGATCGGGCGCGGCGGCGCGCGGCATGGCTTCGCGCAAAGGATTGTCTTCGCTTGGCCCGGCGTCTCGTTCGCGAAGGCTTTCGGAGTTCATGTGCGGAATGTAGCAGACGTTCGTGCAACCGGCACGCGCGATTCGACAACACAGCGATGATGGACTTGCCGCGGCTTACTTCTTTTTCCCGCCGGTGGCCTGGTTGATGACAACGCGCTGGCGGGACTGGGGCGAGGACCATTTGCCTTCGGCCACGTCGGATTCGGTGAAGGCGGCCATGAGGATTTGCTTCTCGGCGGTGCGCGCGAAATCATAGATGAGATAAATCGTGCCGTCGGGGGCTTGCACGCCGTCGGGGTAGGAAACGCCGGCGCGCTCGTCAATCATCAGGCCGCCGCGCCATGTCTTGCCGTCGTCGTCGGAAAGGTGCGCGATGAGATGGGAGCGTTTCTTTTTGTCGGGCGGCTCGTGGGTAACGAGGAGCAGTTTGCCGGAGGCGAGGCGGCGGATGAAGAACCGCGAGTTGACGTGCGGGATGCCCGAGGGTTGGCCCTCGCTCCAGGTCTTGCCGCGGTCGGTGGAAACGCTTTCGCCGATGCCGTAAGCGGTTCGCACGAGCACCCAGAGGCTGCCGTCGCGCCGCTCGACGATCATGTGCTCGTCGAAGACGCGCTCCGGCACCTGCGCCTGGCCGCGAAGGCTCCACGTCGCGCCGTGGTCGGTGGAGCAGACGGCGTTCGCGCCGGTCTCGCCGCCGAGGTTGTGGGCGTAGGCCATGTTTTTGAGGCCGGAGGCGGGACGTTTCCAAACGGCGACGGGCAACAGCCACTCGCCGGTGGAGAGAACAACAGGCTTGTTCATCATGATGCCGTTGGCGATGCGGCGCGGCGCGGACCATTTCGGTTTTTCGTCGCCGGAGTTTTCCGTGGCGATGGCCCAGACGCCGGCGCGGCCGTCCCACCACGACACGCCCTGCGCCCAAAACAGCCAGAGCCGGCCTTGCGGGTCGTGCCAGAGACACGGGTCGAACGCGCGCACTGGCCCGGGCGGATCAATGACGAGTCTCAGCTTCGACCACGATTTGCCGTTGTCGCCGCTGGTGACGAGCACGACGAAGTTGTCGGGGCCTTCGCCGGTGCCGCCGCCATACCAGGTGGCCCAGAGGCGGCCGTTGGCGGCGCGCTCGATGCCGGGAATGCCCTGGAACGCGCGCACGCTGTCGGCGTATTGCGGGCCGAGGTCGTTGTTGACCATCGGCGGCTGGAGCGCGGGATCGGCGGCGATCTTCGCGCCGATTTCGTCGAGTTCCTTCATCGTGAAGCGAACGCTGACGATGAACGGCGACTCGCCGGCGATCCAGTGACCGTAGGTCGTCGTGACAAACGTGCCGTCGGGCAGCAGGTCCAGACCGGCATAAGTGCAGTCGGCGCCTTTGTGGTTGTCCATCAGCCGCACGCGATACTGCCCTTCGTGGCCGTGGACGATGTCGTCGTAGGTGCCGACCCATCCGACCCAATCGCCCCAAGTCGGGCTTTCATGCGCGGTGTCGCGAAACGTGATGAACAGCCGGCCGTCGGGCGCGTAGCGGGCGACATGGCGGTCGCCGGTGAGCGCTCCGGGCAGTTCGCGCGGCTCGCTCCACGTCTCGCCCTCGTCGTTGGAAAAAATGACGAACGAGTTGAACTGCCGGCTGTTCTCGCGCAGCAGCACAGCGAGCTGTTTGCCGTCGGGCGAACGCACCACGCCCGGCTCGCACAAGTGCGCGGGCGGATGCGATGCGATGGCAACGGGCTGGCCCCACGTCAGGCCACCGTCGGCGGAAATGGTTTTATAGACGGTGAAGACCGGCGGCTTCTGCGATTTGCCGTCGGCGCGGATGAACCGGCCGTCGTCGTGAAAGAGCGCCATGTAGTTGCCGTTCCTGAGCCGCTCGACGCTGGCCATCGTGACGACGCCGCCGAAGTCGCCGATCGGTTTCAGTTCGCTCCACGTCGCGCCGTCGTCCTCCGACACGGCCATGCGGATCGGGTAGAGGCCGGAGAACATGATGAGCCGTTTTTTGCCGGCGGCGTCCGCGACGCGGTGGAGCGTCGGCACTTCCTTCGACGTGGCCCAGCTTGCCGGCGTCGGCAACCGTCCGGACCACGTGCGCCCGCCGTCGGTGCTGCGCTTCATCACGACCGCGCCGCGGCCGTGGCCTTTCGGATAGACGGCGATCATGGTGCGGCCGTCTTCGAGCAACACCGTGGTCGGGTGGCCGAGATACTGGCCGGGTTCCTTGTCCACGATGACTTGCCGCTCCGTCTGGCTCGCGAGGTCAATCAGCGGGATGCTGTAGCCGCGCGGCGGCGATTGCGGCGACACCGCGGGAGTGGCGGCGAAGCCGGCGACGCTGGCAACGGCGAGCAGCAGGAGAAGAGAGACGTTCTTGATCAACCACTTGTGGCAAATGTTCATGTTCAATCTTCAAAGAAACTCCAAGAACCAATCTCCAAACTGTTGTTTGGAGCTCGGAGTTTGGAATTGTTACTTCTTTGCTCTTGCTGCGCGATCCGGCCGCGACAGCCAACCGCCGCTTTACTTCGCGCCAGCCGGCCCGTAGCCCGCCTTCGGTTTGCCGTTGGCATCAAGCTTGTCACAGGCCCAGAGCAGGCCGCGCGTGACCAGGTCGAGATAGCGGGCGTCGGCGACGGTGATGTTGTTGTGGCCGATGGTCGTGCTGAAGACGCGGGTCTTGCCGTTGTAGGTGTTGGTCCACGCGACAACCCAGTTGGTTTCCTTCTCGGTGACTTCCCCGGTGCTCTTGTTCTTCTGCTTCGCAATCTGTTTGCCCATCGCGAGCGCATGGGCGTTGTCGAGGACCTTGATGTTGTTGTAGTGCTCCTCGTTGATGGTCACCCAATCGGCGAGGCCGCGCACGATGGGATGATTCTGGTCCACGAAACTGATGGCGATCGGCGCCTGCGGGCCGTGGCCGCTCGATTGAAGGCCGAGGTAGTCGAACCAAAGCGCGCGTTGCGAGCCGGGCGTGGTGGCTTCGTTGGGGTTGCCGATGCGGTAGCAATGCATCGCGCAATGAAGGTTCACGCCGGGGATGCCGTCGCGGTGCGGCTTGAGCACGCCTTCGATCACGGCGGGATCGGCGATGCCCGCGGCGCACTCATCGTGAATGATGACATCGTAGCCGGTGGCGTAGTCGGGCTTGCCGTAGAACGGGAACGGCGGTTTGACGCTCTTGTCCTCGGAATAAACGATGTCCACGACGACGTTGGCGCGCTCCTCGATGCCCTTCTTGAGAATGTCCTTCTGCGTCTTGTAGTCGTGGCAACAACCGCCGGCGATCAACAGCGCCTTGAGCGATTTCGGCGCGTCGGCGGCAAACACGGAGCTACACGCCTGGACGGCGACGAGGATGCAAATGCAAAGGAATCGGTTCACAGGATTGGGTCCTTTTCGTTTTTTCAGTTTTCTTTGGCGCTCTAACCATCGGCGCATCAAAACCGCGCCGGCGCGGTGGAGAAGACATTTTCCGGCGGCAAAACTCAAGCGGAAAGAAGACGCGCCGCGTTTTCTTGCGCGAGGTTTGGCGGCCATGTAGATTCCGCCTCCATGAAGGCGGTTTTTTTCAAGGAGCTTGGAGGACCGGAGAAGCTGCAGGCCGGTGACATGCCGGAGCCGAAGATCGGGCCGGACGAGGTGCTGGTGCGCGTGCGGGCGTGCGCGCTCAATCACCTGGACATCTGGGTGCGACAGGGGCTGGGCATCTCCATCGAAATGCCGCACATCAGCGGCAGCGACATCGCCGGCGAGGTGGCCGATGTCGGCGAAAACGTGAAGCATCTGCGCGCCGGCCAGCACGTGGTGATCGCGCCGGGAATCAGTTGCGGGCAGTGCGAACATTGCGTCAGCGGCAACGACAGCCAGTGCGCCGCCTTTGACATCATGGGCATGCGACGGCAGGGCGGCTACGCGGGATTCGCCAAGGCGCACGTCAAGGACGTGCATCCGGTGTCGGACCGGCTCGGCTTCGAGGAGTGGGCCGCGGTTCCGCTGGTGTTCCTGACGGCGTGGCACATGCTGGTGACGCGCGCCCGGCTCGCGCCAGGCGAAACCGTGCTGGTGCACGCCGCCGGCAGCGGCGTCGGGTCGGCGGCAATCCAGGTGGCCAAGCTCTGCGGCGCGCGCGTGTTGACGACGGCGGGCAGCGACGAGAAGCTCGATCTCGGCAAACGGCTCGGCGCGGACGTGTGCATCAACTACAACCGGGAGGATTTTTCGGCGCGAGTGATGAAGGAAACGGACGGGCACGGCGTGAACGTGGTCTTCGAGCACATCGGGGCGGAGATGTGGCCAAAGAATCTGCGCTGCCTGGCGCGCGGCGGGCGGATGGTGTTTTGCGGCACGACCGCCGGCGCGGATGCGCAGTTGAATGTCCGCCTGATGTATCTGTTCCAGCACGCGATCATCGGCTGTTACATGGGCGGCAAGCGGGAGTTCATCGAAGTGTTGAGGCAGGTCGAGGCCGGCAGGCTGCGGCCGGTGGTGGACCGGCGCTTTGCGCTGGCCGATGCGGCGCTCGCGCAGCAGCGAATGCTCGACCGAAAGAACCTCGGCAAGATTGTGCTGGTGATTTAGGAAATCGCGCCGGCGGAACGGCGAGGTTCGCGCTGGCCTCGGAGCCGTCGTGGCGTTAAGGTTCGCCCGATCAAACGAAAGGCAACATGGCGACCAACGAAGTCATCGTCCTCAAGCGGGATTGTCCGGCGGTCCAGATTCCGTCCGGCCACGCCAGCACGCTGTCGGCGGGCACCGAGGTGACCGTCACACAAACCCTCGGCGGCTACACCGTCTCGGCACGCGGCGCGCTGTATCTCATCGCGCCGAAAGACGCCGACGCGCTTGGATTCAGCCGGCCTGCGGAGGCGCCGAAAGTCGCCGGCGCGGCGGACGAAAAACTTTTCGAGCAGCAGGTCTGGGAGGCGCTGAAGAACTGTTACGACCCGGAGATTCCCGTCAACATTGTGGACCTCGGCTTGGTCTACGACATGCGCACGGCAACGCTGCCGCAGGGCGGCCGGCGCGTGGACGTAAAAATGACGCTGACCGCGCGCGGTTGCGGCATGGGGCCGGCCATCGCCGCCGACGCGAGGCAAAAGCTGCTCGACATCGCCGGCGTGGAGGACGCCACCGTCGAGTTGATCTGGGACCCGCCGTGGAATCCGTCCATGATTTCCCCCGAAGGCAAAAAACGGCTCGGCATGGGTTAACCGCGGCGAATGCGGCACCCTTTCTCGCTGAGATTCAACAAGACAACTTTACTCTTATGCAAATTCCAACACTTCCGTCATCCGTCGTTCTGCCGCGCGAACTCTCGCGCTTTGACGAACTGGTTTACAACCTCCACTGGACCTGGAGCGCCGCCGCGCGCGATTGTTTCGCGCTCGTCGAGCCGGCTCTTTGGACCGCCACCGGCAATCCCGTGGACCTGCTCCAATACGTGCCCGTCGCGCGCTGGCTGGAACTGGCGCGCGACGCGAAGTTCCTGCGGACTTACCGTGCCGCGCTGGCGGCGCTGGACGCCCACCTCGACGCGCCGGCCACGAGCGGCTACGACGCGCGCGGGCCGGTCGCTTACTTCTGCATGGAATACGGCTGGCACGAGTGCCTGCCGGTCATGAGCGGCGGCCTCGGCATCCTCGCCGGCGACCACACCAAGACCGCGAGCGACATCGGCCTGCCGTTCGTCGGCGTGGGCATGCTCTACCGCAGCGGCTTTTTCGTCCAGCAACTCGCGCCGGACGGTCGTCAGGTGAACATCTTTCCGTGCCACGACTTCAACCGCTGGCCTGTGCGCCCCGTCGCCGGCAGAAACGGACGCGAGTTGATCGTCGGCGTCGAGTTCCCCGACCGCGTCGTGCGCGCCAAGGTCTGGCTCGCGCAGGTCGGCCGTGTGCCCGTGCTGCTGCTCGACACCGACATCAGGCAAAACAGCGTCGGCGACCGCGCCATTACCAGCCAGCTTTACTGTCGCGGGCGGGAAGTGCGGCTCTGTCAGGAGCGGCTCATCGGCATCGGCGGCGTACGGGCGTTGCGCGCGCTCGGCATCGCTCCGGCAGCGTGGCATCTCAACGAAGGCCACTGCGTCTTCCTGCAAATCGAGCGGCTGCGCGAACTGAGGAAGCGCGGCGTGAAGTTCGACGAGGCGCGCCGGCGCATCGCGGCGAACACGGTGTTCACGACGCACACGCCGGTGCCGGCGGGCAACGAGCAGTTCGACCCGAAGCTGGTGGAAAAATATTTCACCGCCGATTGCCGCGGCCTCGGCATCCGGTTCCAGCAACTGCTCGCTCTCTCTCGCGAGTATCCAAAAACCGGCCCGGTGAACCTCACCGCGCTGGCGTTGCGCGTCTCGAGCTGGACCAACGGCGTGAGCAAGCTCAACGCGAAGGTTGAAAACGACGTGTGGCGGCATTTCTGGCGCGGCCGACCGGACCAGATCCAGGCGGTGACCAACGGCGTTCACGTGGACACATGGCTCGGCCCGGAGCTTACCGCTCTCTTCGACCGTTATGCCGGGCCCGACTGGAAGCGGAGCCTCTGCGACGCGGCGTTCTGGCGCGTGGCGATGGAGCGGATTCCCGACGCGGCGTTCTGGGCGGCGCACGTGAAGCAGAAGGCGCGGCTGGTGGATTTCTGCCGCGAGCGGACGGCGGCGATGCGCGCCCGCCACAGCGCGCCGCCGGAGGACGTGCGCGCGGCGATGACGTCGTTGCTCGACCCCGCCGCGTTGACGATCGGTTTCGCGCGGCGGTTTGCGCCTTACAAGCGGGCGGACCTTTTGTTCAGCGACCCGAAGCGGCTGCAGCGCATCGTCAGCCGCGCCGGCCGGCCGGTGCAGTTCGTGTTCGCCGGCAAGGCGCATCCCGAGGACGCTGGCGGGCAGGAAGTGCTGCGGCGCGTGTTCCAGTGGTGCGAACGGCCGGAGTTTCGCGGGCGGGTGGTGGTGTTGGAGGAATACGACATGGCCGTGGCACGGCGGCTTGTGCAGGGCGTGGACGTGTGGCTCAACAACCCGCAGCGCCCGCTCGAAGCCAGCGGCACCAGCGGCCAAAAGGCCGGCATCAACGGCGCGCCCAATTGCAGTGTGCTCGATGGCTGGTGGCCCGAAGCGTTCGATGGCAGCAACGGCTGGGACATCGGCGCCGGCAAGGAGTTCGCCGACGCCAAACGGCAGGCGCGCCACGACGCGGTGTCGCTCTACGAACTGCTCGAGCGCGACATCGTGCCGCGCTTCTACAAGGACCGCGCTGCGTGGATCGCGATGATGAAGGCAAGCATCGCCACGGTGCTGCCCCGGTTCAACAGCGAGCGAATGCTGCGCGACTACGTCGAGCAGGGTTATGCGCCGGCGGCCGGGCGGGTTTGACAACTCTCCGGAGCGGTGTAATTTTCCACCACATCGAAAGGAGAATGACCCATGAAGAGAATCGTTGGGATCGTCAGTGTGGTGGTCGCGTTCATAACCCTGATCGGCTGCGGCGGAAGCCCGGCCTCGCGCGTGGAGAGCAGTTTCGCCTCGGCCGAGCCGAGCCAGAAGGAGAGCGCGCAGAAGGCGGTGGATGCCGCCAAGGCCGGCAACTACGCGGGAGCGATGGCCCAGTTGCAGGCACTGGCCGCCACCGCCAAGCTCACGCCGGAGCAGCAGGACGCCATCAAGGATATGCTGGCTGACATACAAAAACAGCTTCAAGCCAAGGCCGCTGAGGCGACGGCAAACGCACAGAAGGCGGTGGGCGATCTTCAGAAGAAGCTCGGACAGTAAACCGCCCGCTTCACGTCGCCCCGACTGTATTGGATCGCGTCGCCGACTCAGGGATGTTATTGCACAGGAGTCGCAAGAGTTGTCTTGCGGCTCCTGTGTCGTTTATAAAGAGGGTGAATTGGATTTCGGAGTAGCATCATGAAACTGCGTCGAAACACACAGTCGGTGATCTGGGGCTTCGTGTTGAGCGGGTTGGCGGTCGGTGTGGCATGCGCCGACGACTGGCCGCAGTGGCTCGGCCCGCAACGCGACGGCATCTGGCGAGAGACGGGGATCGTGGACAAATTTCCCGCGGGCGGTCCGACGGTGCGCTGGCGCGCGCCGCTCGGCGGCGGTTACGCGGGGCCGGCGGTGGCGGGCGGGCGGGTGTTTGTTACCGACCGCGTGTTGCCGGAGGGCGCGAACAATCCCAACGATCAGTTCAAACAGGACGCCGTCGCCGGCAAGGAGCGCGTGCTTTGCTTCAACGAAGCCGACGGCAAGCTGCTTTGGACGCACGAATACGAATGCACCTACACCATCAGCTACCCGGCCGGGCCGCGCACGACGCCGCTGGTGGCGGGCGGCAAGGTGTACACGCTCGGCGCGATGGGCCGCCTCTGTTGCCTGGACGTTGCGACGGGAAAGGAACTTTGGTCGCGGGAGTTGCGGAAGGATTTCAACATCCGCGCGCCGGTGTGGGGATTCGCCGGCCATCCGTTGCTCGACGGCCAGCGGCTCATCTGTCTGGTCGGCGGCGATGGCAGCACGGCGGTCGCGTTTGACAAGGACAGCGGCAAGGAAATCTGGCGCGCGTTGTCGGCGAAGGAGCCGGGTTACAGCCCGCCGATGATCTACGAGGCCGGCGGCCGGCGGCAGCTCATCCTCTGGCATCCGGAGGCGCTGAACTCGCTCGATCCGGAAACCGGCAAGCTCTACTGGTCGGAACCGTTCGCGGTGCGGGTCGGCCTGAGCCTGGCCACGCCGCGCAAACTGGGCGACCGGCTCTTCATCACGGCGTTCTACAACGGCCCGATCATGATGAAGCTCGACGCAACGAAACCCGCGGCGACGGTGCTCTGGCGCGGCACGAGCAACAGCGAGAAGGACACCGACAAGCTGCACAGCATCATCTCCACGCCGTTCCTGGAAGACGGCTACATCTACGGCGTGTGCAGTTACGGCCAGTTCCGCTGCCTGCGCGCCGACACCGGCGAGCGCGTTTGGGAGAGCCTGGTGCCCGCGGGCGCAGCCGACGACAAGAACCGCCGTTGGGCCAACGCCTTCATCATCAAGAACGGTGACCGGTTCTTCCTCTACAACGAGAAGGGCGATCTCATCATCGCCAGGCTCAGCCCGCGCGGCTACGAGGAAATCAGCCGCGCACACCTGCTGGACCCGACCAATTCCGCCGGTGGCCGCAAGGTCGTTTGGTCGCATCCCGCGTTTGCCGACCGCTGCGTCTTCACGCGCAACGACAAGGAAATCATCTGCGTCTCGCTGGCAAAGTAGCCGCAAGAGACAAGGTGGAGATTCTTTAATGGTGGGGCGAGACTCCGTCGAGCCTCCGTTTTCGGCGCACAAGTCGCGGCCCACGATAAGGAGGCTCGACGGAGTCTCGCCCCACCTCATTAGAGGTGCGGCCCGGCCTCGCCTGTCTCTGCATTGAAATCCACCAGCGCTTACGACAACCCGGTCGCCCGTCCATCCGGCAGCACTTTGATCCGCGCGGCGGCGGGGACTTTTGGCAGGCCGGGCATCGTGACGATGTTGCCGCAGATCGCGACAACAAAGCCCGCGCCGGCGGAGACGCGCAACTCGTTCACCGTGATGCGGAACCCGCGCGGCCTGCCGCGCAACGCGGGATTGTCCGAGAGCGACAGCGGCGTCTTGGCGACGCAGACGGGAAGATGCGCGAAGCCGTGCTCTTGGAGCAGCTTGAGATTGGCTTGCGCACGACCGTCGAAGGTCACGCCGTCGGCGCCATAGACGCGGCGGGCGAGCGTTTCGATCTTCTTCTCCAATGGCGCGCCGAGCGGATAGAGGAAGCGCAGCTTGCTGCGACGGTTTTTCCCGATGGCGCGCAACACCGCCTCGGCGAGCGCAACCGCGCCTTCGCCGCCCTTGTCGTAATGCGCCGACGGCACCGCCTCGACGCCCAACTTCGCGCAGTACTTCACGATCTTCGCGACATCGGCGGGCTTGTCGTCGGGGAAATGGCTGAGGCACACCACCGGCTCCAGACCGAAAAGGCGGATGTTCTCGATGTGCTTGGCGAGGTTGCCGAGGCCGCCGGTCTCCTTGAACCCGCCGTGATACGTCACCGCCTTTACCGTCGCGACGATGACGGCGGCGTTCGGGTTCAGCCCGGCGGTGCGGCACTTGATGTGGAAAAACTTCTCCGCGCCCAGATCGGTGGCGAAGCCGGCCTCCGTCACGACGTAATCCGCCAGCTTCAGCGCCAGCCGCGTGGCGACGGCGGTGTTGGTGCCTTGCGCGATGTTCGCGAACGGCCCGCCGTGCACGAACGCCGGCGTGCCTTCGAGCGATTGCACGAGGTTCGGGTGAATCGCGTCGCGCAGCAGCACCTGCATCGCGCCGACGGCCTGCAACTGGTCGGCGCGGATCGGCTCGCCTTTGTAGGTGAAGCCGACCACCATCTTCGCCAGGCGCTCGCCAAGATCGGCGTAGTCTTTTGCGAGGCAGAGGATCGCCATGACCTCCGAGGCGGGCGTGATGTTGAACCCGTCGCGACGCGGCACGCCGTGTTGCGGGCCGCCGAGGCCGATGATGATGTCGCGCAACGACCGCTCGTTGAAATCAATCACCCGGCGCAGCACGATGCGGCGCGCGTCCAGTCCGAGGTCGTTGCCGTGCTGGAGATGATTGTCGGTCATCGCGGCGAGGAGGTTGTTGGCCTTTTCCACCGCATACATGTCGCCGACGAAATGCAGATTGATGTCCTCCGCCGGCACCACCTGCGCAAGGCCGCCGCCCGTGCCGCCGCCCTTCATGCCGAAGTAAGGCCCCAGCGACGGTTCGCGCAGGCAGAACATGGTGCGCTTGCCGAGCCGCCGCAGCGCATCGGCCAGGCCGATGGTCGCGGTGGTCTTGCCTTCGCCGGCTGGCGTCGGCGTCATGGCGGTGACGAGAATGAGCCGTCCGTCGGGCTGGCCCGCGCGCGCCGCCAGTTCGCCGACGGGAACCTTGGCGATGTAGTGACCGTGCGGCAGGATGCGGTCGGTATCGAGATGAAGTTCCCGGGCCACCTCGGCGACGCGGCGAGGCGGAAGTCCGTTGATGGGAGCGGGTTTGTCAGCCATAACGTGTCCAACCTTGCAGATATCCCGCCCATCTGCAATTCGGAAGTCACCGCGACCGCAACTCCGGGGTGGTGATGGGTCACTGAAAACGGGCGAGCACGGCCACGTAACGCGGACACTTCTGTCCGCGTCGTTGTCTCCATGCAGAGCGTCGCGGACAGGAGTGTCCGCATTACGTAACACGCCCGTCTTCACTGCCCCATTACCGGGCTGCGGCTTTCCCATTGACGCACCGGGACATCGGCGTAGCCTGTGCGCTGGCGGGTTTATGAAGCCGGACGATGCAGCACTTGGGAGGTGGAAGCCCTTCGGGCGAGGGGGCGCTGGGGCTACTGCATCATCACGCGAAAGCCAAGCCTATGAAAAAGCATGAAATGTTGGCGCTGGTCGTGAGTGCTGCTCTGTTTGGTGTCGTGACCTTATTTCTGCTCACGGCCGTCAGCGGCATTTCGGGTGTTGTGGATCAGATGACGGGATTACGGCCAATCCCTCCGATTACCGAATGGGCGTTTAACTTCCGTCCCAAAGATGGCATGGCATTACTCTCAATAGTGCTTGCCGTAGTAGCGACCTATCTGTTTGTTGGCTACAAACTGATTGTGACTGAAAGAGGCGCTTCGAGTTCCGTCTTCTGTTTCAGCGTTATGTCTTGTTTTTGGCTGCTGGGCGCTGGCTACTTCTTGTTTTTTCTTTACGCCACCGCCATGTCCCAAATTGTGATCATTCAGCATTTGTATGCGCCAAACGAGCCCCACCCGCCGACACATTTTACAGAGCCTATGGTGGATGGGTACATCTGGATGGCGCTTGCTGTTGTTTATGTTCTCGCGCTGCTCGTGATTGTGGTCCGAACACGTCGTAAAGCCAGGAAACAATCGCGTGCGGGTTTGGGGGAGGGATTATAGGATCAATTTGGGGTGAAAAGGCTGTGAATGCAATGTTCCATTACTGACGTGAAATACTACATACCTGAATCTATAGATTGGAACTCCGTAGCAGTTGTGGGAGAGCATACAACTCCCACGGGACCGTTTGCTGATGACCATTTTCTGGTCATAGTGTTGCGATCAGCGGAAGTATTCCTATGTTCATCGGATAAGGCCGATCATCTGCTGCCTCCGCTTGAACAAGCCATTGGCATGAAAGTTGAATACGGTTTGTGCAATATAACTGATTATGCAAGCAGAGTTATTTTCCCACGGACTCTAGCAGAACATCCACTGTTTGACATTACACGTGCTGAACAAGGCGTTTTGGGAATGGTTAAACTCATCCTGCAGTTTGGAATAGCACACTTTTCAACGGACTTGACACAAGAGATAAAGGCATATCTAAAACGCCTTGAGACTCGCTGAGTTCTCCTTTAGCCGCGTCCATTGAAGTGCGGCAAAGCGGCCTCTGCGCCCCGAAGTCACGATACACTGCAACGACCGTAGCCGCGCATCCGATGCGGTTTCCCATTGACGCTCAGAGACATCGGCGTAGTCTCTCCGCTGGCGGGTTTATGAAGCCGGACAATGGAGCAATTGGGAGGCGGAAGCCCTTCGGGCAAGGGGCGCTGAAGTTTCACTACAACACACCGCACACGTTACATTTGGGATCAACAACGGCCAGATGGAGGATAATCATGCGACCACTTAAGATTGCTTCTGCATTGGCAGCCTGTATAGCCGCAACGGTAGTAGCTGGAGATGGGGACCTCTTTCCGCCCAAGCGCGTTTCGGTTGAGTTTCACAATTCATGTCCGGGAGCGGTGGAATACAAATTCAGAGTGGCAAAATTGACGATGGATTTTCGGCCTGACGAAAAAGGGTTCTACGTTTCGGACACAGATCATGCTCAGCTTGCGTCCCTAGTTATCGAACTCGGCAAAGAGCGCTTAACGGTTCCCGATGTTGTGCTCCGTGATTTGACGGACATCCGCTCACGCAAAATGGAGTTTTCATGGTTTTCCGGACGCTTCTACCTCTCGTTTTTGGCGTGTTGGAAGAATAATTACGGCGATGTCAGGTTGATTTGGCGCAACGGCAAGCTTGATGATGTCGAAGTGGAGATGCCAGTGCGATCGAGCGTCAAATCACATTACCCGGAAGTCTTCGGAAAGAAATAAAGCTCAGCATTGCGATTGGCAATGAACTTTGCAAACGGCTGGAGAAGGAACAGAGAGGCGGCGGGATGAAGACGGAAAGCGTAAGGAATGGAAAGGAGGAGTGAAAGAACCATGTTCATCCGACGCATAGGAGTGTTTGTTATCTGCTTTGCCATCGCATCCATGCTGCTGTTCTTCGTTGACTTGAACATCCGGATATTGACATGGGTTGATATGTGGGGAACTACCATCGGCTGGATCTTGCGAGTCGTCATTCTGGTTTTTGGATTCTGGCTCGTCCACAAATCGGGCGATTGGGACCCGTGATCTGAGACGGCCAACAGCCTTTGGAAGCGGCTGACGAAGGAGCAAAGAAGCAGTGGGATGAAGACGAATTGAAGGAGACCTTGAGAATTGCGACATGGGCTTACACGGCAGCGGTGGCGCTGATCGCGCAGTCCCGACAACATTTTCAAGCCGCCGCCGCCCTGTCGGCGTCCTGCTCCGGCTTGCGGCTCCGCCGTGCCGGGCCATCGGGTTCATCCGTGGCTTCGCTTCCTGCCTTCGCCCCCCCCCGCCCAAGCCCGCGGAGCGACCCATCCGCGAAGCCGGCCCCGCGACAATAATAGCAATTTTCTCTTGACAGGATAGAGAATTAGCCCTACTTTCTCTCTCGCAATGAGTCCATCTGTTATGCGGGCAGCGGGAATCCCGCCGGAGGTCCAAAGGGGCAACCGCAAACAATCCATGGATTGCACGGAAAAGCCCAGGGCGGCGTCCAGCCACCGGACGCTGGTGGAGATCGTGGCCGGTCTGGCGGGCACGCCGCATCCGGACCGCCGAAGGTGGCGAAACCGCCCCTCGCGCGGGCGGCGGTTGCCGGTGGCGGGACCCTCATTCTTCCCATCAATCATATCGGCTTGTTTTTCAAAACGAACCCAAATGATGGCCCCGGTCAAAATTGAAAACATCGTTTTTCCTAGGGAAAATGGATATTCGATGGCCAAGAGAGGGCAAATCAAAGATGTTTTTTTACCAAACGAACCCAAATGATTCAGCCCCGCCCATCGGTGTTTTACCGGTTACTACAATGTCGAAGGACCGCGCATTCCCAACAGCGTTTTCAAGCCGCCACCGCCTGTCAGCGCCCTGCTTGTGGCTGCGACTCCGCCGCGCTGGGGTTAACAGAGCGACCATGGCCGCGCGTCCGATGTGGCTTTTCCAGACCGCAACTCCGGGGTTGACGGGGCGGCGTGCGGCTGGTAGCCAGCAGGGAACATTTCTCCGGCAAACCATGAAAAACATTCTTCAAAAAGCGGCAGCGTTCATTGGCATTCTCACTCTGGGCATCACCGCAGCACTGGCGGCGGAAGCGCTGCCAGCGGCGAGCTTTTACGTCGCGACGGACGGCAATGACCAGTGGAGTGGCAAACTGGCCGCGCCGAACAAGGAAAAGAGCGACGGGCCGTTCGCAACGATCACGCGCGCCCGTGACGCAGTCCGGACGCTCAAAATCCAAGCACGAATTACGAATCACCAGTCACCAATCACGATCCTCATTCGCGGCGGGGTTTACCGGCTGGCGGAGACGCTGACGTTCGGGCCGGAGGATTCGGACGTGGTTTACTCGGCCGCGCCGGGCGAGCAACCGGTGGTCAGCGGCGGGCGCGCGATTGCCGGCTGGAAGAAAGGCGACGGGAAACTCTGGACGGCGCAGGTGCCGGAAGTGGCGGCGGGGAAATGGTATTTCCACCAGCTCTTTGTCAACGGCCGGCGCGCGACGCGGGCGCGGACGCCGAATGAAGGTTATCTGCACACCGAGGGCCCGCTCGTGCCGGTCGTGCGCGACCGGAAGAAATGGGTGCCGGAGACGAAGATGGGATTCAAGTTCAAGGACGGCGACCTGAAACGCTGGGCGAACCTCGAGGACGTGAACCTGGTCGCCTACCATGCGTGGACGGCGTCGTGGCATCACATCGCCGAGGTGGACGAGCAGCAGCACAAGGTCCGGTTCGCCAATCCCGCCGGTTATCCGATGAGCTATTGGGACAAGGAGCAGCGCTACTACATCGAGAACTGCCTCGAAGCGCTCGATTCGCCCGGCGAATGGTATCTCGACCGCAAGACCGGCGTGCTGAGTTACTGGCCGATGCCGGGCGAGAACATGCGCACCGCCGAGGTGTCCGCGCCCGTGCTGATGACGCTGGTGCGATTCGCGGGCGATCCGGACAACGGCAAATTCGTCCGCGGCGTGCGGCTCGCCGGGCTGTCGTTCCAGCACGAGGACTGGGAGATTCCGCGCGACAAGCCGGCGGACGGCCAGGCGGCGGTGACGTTCCTCGACGCGGCGATCTCCGGCGACGGCGCGCTCGATTGCGTCCTCGAACGCTGCGAGGTGGCACACGTTGGCCAATACGCCGTCAATTTCGCGCACGGCTGTCGCGGCAACCGGTTCGAGCAGTGTCACATCCACGACCTCGGCGCCGGCGGCGTGCGGCTGGGCGAGCCAACGCATCCGAAGCAGGAAGCCGCGGCAGACGCGCCCGGGCGCACGGCGGGCAACGTCGTCCGCAATTGTTTCATCCACGACGGCGGGCGCGTGTTCCCGGCGGGCATCGGCGTCTGGGTCGGCCAGAGCGCGAACAACGTGATCGCGCACAACGAAATCTGCGACTTTTTCTACTCGGGCATTTCCATCGGCTGGACGTGGGGCTACGGCCCGCACGAGGGCCGCGGGAACATCGCGGAGTTCAACCACATCCATCATCTTGGCAAGGGCGTCCTGAGCGACATGGGCGGCATCTACACGCTCGGCATGCAGCCCGGCTCGGTCCTCCGCAACAACGTCATCCACGACGTGCTCAGCTTCAGTTACGGCGGCTGGGGCCTCTACACCGACGAAGGCAGCACCGACATCGTGTTGGAGAACAACCTCGTCTATCTGACCAAGACCGGCGGTTTCCACCAGCACTACGGCCGGGAGAACATCGTACGGAACAACATCTTCGCGCTCTCGGCCGAGCAGCAGATCATCCGCTCGCGGCAGGAGGAGCACTGTTCGTTCATCTTCGAGGGCAACGTCGTCTATCAGGACAAGGGCCCGCTGCTTGGCAGCAACTGGAGCAACAAGAACTACCGGATGGACTGCAACGACTATTGGCGCGCTCACGGCGAGCCGACGTTCGCGGGCGCGACGTTCGACGAGTGGCAGAAGGACATGGGGCAGGACAAAAACTCCGTCATCGCCGATCCGAGGTTCGTCAGTGTGGCGAAGCGCGACTTCCGGCTGCGGCCCGATTCGCCCGCGTTGAAACTCGGCTTCAAGCCCATCGACACCAGCGCGGTCGGCCTCGTCGGCGACAAGGATTGGGTGGCGCTGCCGAAGAAGATCCAACGGCCGCCGACGGTGTTCGAGGTCTGGAAGGAAATCACCTCCGTCGAGGACGATTTTGAAAAGACACCGGTCGGCAGCCGGCCAGCGACCTGCGCGGTCTCCGGCGCGGACGGTCCGGGCCAGATCGTCGTCACCGACGAGACCGCCGCGTCGGGCCGGCACAGCGTGAAGGTCGTGGACGCGGCCGGGCTGGCGCAGCCGTGGCAGCCGCATTTCTACTACAGCAAATTCAACTTCGTCCGCGGCACGATGCTGGTGTCGTTCGACCTTCGCATCGAAAAGGGCGCACTGCCGTCCGTCGAATGCCGCGACGCCGGCTCGCCGTATCGCACCGGCCCGGCGCTGCGCGTGAACGCCGGCGGCGAACTGCTGGCGGGCAAGCAGGCGCTGATGACGCTGCCGGCCGGTCAGTGGGTGCACATCGAGGAGAAATTCACCGTGGGCCGCGATGCCACCGGCAGCTACGATCTGACGGTCAAGCCGCGGGGCGGCGAAGCGAAGAAATTCGCCGCGCTGCCGTTCGGCCACAAAGACTTCCAGCGGTTCCAGTGGTTCGGTTTCTCCAGCATGGCGACGGAGAAGACGGTGTTCTACGTGGACAACATCAGGATCGCGCCAGTGAAATAGCTGCCGCGCCGGCAGTCCGCCGCTCCTGCGAACACATCCGGCAAGCCGGCTTGCCGACCAGCCCGTGATGCGCCGCCGGCGCCAGCGAAACGGATTTGGACATCGGCAAATCCACCGGTAACTTCCGGCATGACGGCGAGCCGAAAGTTCCACATATCCGTTTTCGTGGTTCTCTGGCTCCTGGTCTTCGGCTACGAGTCGCTGCGGTATAACTACCTCAGCCGCTGGTTTCATGCTGATCTGCCGAAGGTCATGTTCCTATTTCCGCCGGCGGGATGGATCATGTTTTATCAAGTAGGCGACGCGGACGGACGCGCTGAGGTTTGGGGCCGCATCGGCGACCGGCGCGAGCTGATTGATCCGCACCGGATTTTCGCGACGCGCTGGGTCGGCTACGACAATATCCACCGCAACGTGCTCATCACCGCGCTCGATCCGGCCTATGCGTCCGCCTTCGGCCGCTACCTGCGCCGCAAGTTCCCTGGCTACGACGGTTTCGACATCGTGGAGGTGTGGACGCCGTCGGTGACGAAGGAGCCGGATCGCCAGATCCGGCAAACCATTTATCACTGCGATTGAGAGGGCCGCATGCCTGAGCCTTGCGACACGAATCCAGAAACCCGACTTGCCTCCTGCTGGGAGCGGGCGTTTCTTGCGGAGCGGCCGTCGCTGAGCTTGGGGTTGTTCCGCATCGCGGTCGCGGCGACGGTCGGCCTGCACATTTTCCCGACGTTCCTGCAAATGGAGGACAACTATTTGTCCACCGCATTCCGCGAATACAACCCGCTGTTCTTCACGGCTGGCGTCCTGAAATGGGTGGACGGGAATCCCGACTGGTTCGTCTGGATGATGGCCGGCGTCTTCACGGTGGCGTGGCTGGCGTTTCTGCTGGGGGCGTTCACGCAGATCGCGGGCATCGTGATGGACGTGGGATGCTACTACTTCTACGCGCGCAATTGCTTGCACATCGGCACGCTCTCCTACGACATCCTTCTGGTGACGGTCTTCCTGATGATCGTGACTCCGTATCCCGGCGACAGCTTCTCGCTGGACGCGTTGATTCGCGGCGACCCGGAACCGTGGCGGCGGTCGCGACCGATTTTTATTCAGCGCCTGCTGCAACTCCAGGTCGCCGCGACTTATTTCTGCACAGGGTTGTGCAAATGGACGGCGAGCGGCAACTGGCTGACGGACAATCCGTATTATTACCTGATGCATTCGCCGCCGGAGGGCGTCATCAAGGCGTTTTCCGGCCGCGCGTTCCTGGCGGCGCATCCCGATCTCTGCTACGCAATCGGCATTGGCATCATCCTCTGCGAGATGACGCTGCCGTTCTGGTTGTTCTGGCGGAGGAGCCGCCCCTTCGCCATCGCTGCCGGTTTCATTTTCCACATCCTGCTGGTGGTCACGATGCACGTGCCGACGATTTTCCTTTTCCTGTTTCCGCCGCTGCTCTTGTTATTCGTGGAACCGGAGAGTCTGGTCGCCTGGCTGGAGCGGCGGCGAGAGCGATGGAGGCTGCAAGGCCCCGCGCGGCTGATCTACGACGGCGGGTGCGGTTTCTGCCGCGCGTCGCTGGCCCGCGTCCAGGCGTTGGACCCGACCGGCCGGATCGGACCGGTGGATTTCCGGAGCGTCAACGCCGCCAGCCTGAATCCCGCGCTCACTCCGGAAGCCTGCCACGCGAGAATTCATCTTTTGGAGACGAGCGGACGGCTTTCCGGCGGGTTCGATGCATTCCGGCGCCTGTCGCTCTGTCTGCCGATGCTCTGGCCGCTCGCGCCGTTGCTGAATCTGCCGGGGCTTGGGTTGATCGGCGCGCCGGTTTATGACTGGGTGTCCAGGAACCGGTTCAACCTGCTGCACCGTTTCCATGCCTGCGAGGAAAACGCCTGCGTTCGGCCGGACACTCCTGTTCGCTGATCATCACGTCGCGGAAAAACCTCACTCGCCGGTCTTCGGATAGTAAGGCTTCGCCGGTTCGGCGAACGGCCCCGTGGAGAGAAACTGGATCAACTCGTCGGTCAGATAAGCGAGCGTGAAAAACAAATTGCCGTGAGTCGCGTTGGCCTTGCACATGTCCAGTTGCGAACGCACGAGGGCGAGGTCGCGCGGGACGGCTTTGCCTTCCTGGCGCGAGTAGATGCTCAACCCCGGAATGATCCGCTCCATGCGCGGGTCAAACTCGCGCCACTCCGCGAAGGCTTTCGCCAGTTCGTCGTTCTTTTCCGTGTAGGCCATCGGCAGCACGTAGTCAATGCAACCCTCGCGCAGCCAGCCATACCAGTCCTGGCAGACCTTGTCAGCCGACTCCTTCTTGTAGAACACCGCGGCGTTCACCCACGCGCGCGGCTTGATCGCCTTCGCGCCTTTGTAAACCGCGCGCACCAGTTCGGTCACGGTCCCCCTGCGATATTCCACCCACTTCTCCACCCGCTCGCGTTCCTTCGCCGCGTCCACCGGCGGCCCCGGCTTCAACACATCCTGATCGGGCGCGGGCGAAACGATCTTCCAGTCGTGAAAATACTTCGCCGTTCCACCCATCCCGACCACGCGCTGCAACGACTCCTGCTTGATCGCGAACACCGGCCCGTCCACAAACAGGCAGTGGCCGCCGGCGCGCGTGAAGCCCTCCAGCCATTTCGTCGTCTCCTCGCTTATCAGGTATTGGCCGGCCAGCACGACGGTCGCGCCCTTCGGCACTTTCGCCAGCGCGCTCTCGTCAATCAGCTTCGTGGAAAACCCAAGTCCCTTCAGCCAGACTCGCGTTTTCTCTTGTTCGGTCGGCTGATACTTCGCCGCCGTCTGCGTCGTGTGGATCTGATACGTGGTTTTCGCCGTTGCGCCGAAGCGTTTCATCGTCGCCGTCACGAAGTTGTCCAGCGCCAGGCAGGAATGGCCCGCGGCCTGCCAGTTCACCAGCACCGCTTCGCCCGCGTCGAGATGGTTGACGGCGATCGCCGGCACGCCGTGGTCAAACACCGCGAGCACGTTGGCAGTCGTCGGCTTGCCGAGCGGATTCGCGCCGATGTCGAGGAACGCGGGGAACCGCTCCTCGGAACGGTTCAGCGGCCGGAAACCGTATTTCTCTGCGAACTCATGCTGACAATGGTCGCAGTAGCAAATGACCTGTCCGGAGTAGCGGATGTAATCGAAGTGCAGGCCGTCCACGTCGTAGTTCTTCAAGCACTCCAGCATCACGTCGCGCTGGAAGTCGCGCACCGCCGGCTGACCGAGGTCATACCAAGTTTCGCCGCCGCGATCGCCCTGCAATTGCCAGTCGGGATGCTGCGCGAACACGCCTTTCGTCACGGGACCGCCGTAGCTGCCGTTGACGAACCACGCATGCACCGCGATGCCGCGCGCATGGGCGAGCTTCACCAAGTTGCCGAGCGGGTCGAAGCCCTCCGGCACGTCGGCGGCCATCGGCGAGAGCGCGCTCTTGAACCACGCCGTCCCGCCGTGATACCAGACCAACGGATAGATGGCATTGAGGTGCGCCGCGGCAATCTTGGCAATCCACTCCTCGGCGAGCTGCGGCGTCTTGAATTGATCGGGGTGCAGCCAGATGCCGCGATGTTGAACGGTCTCGCCTCCACAGACGGAAGCGGCGAGCAGCAGTGCCAGTAAGTGAGTCTTCATGTCATGATCTCCAAGGTGACTTCGTGTATCGACGTAGCGCCGCAGTAAACGGAATCTCCCATTGGGAAGCAAGCTTGTTCAGGAAAAGGAACTGGCGTGTCAAAACTCTTTTCGGCGTGCCGGCGCTCCTGAAAGCTGGTAGGAAAACCGGCGCATGAAAGAAGCCTCCGCTCCGCCCGCCCCAGGCAGCCGCGTTTACCTGATGCTCCTCACTGTCGCGGCCGCGCTCGGCGGGCTGTTGTTCGGCTACGACACGGCGGTCATCTCCGGCGCGGTCGGGTTTCTGCAAAAACATTTCGAGCTCGGCGCCAGCCTGAAAGGCTGGGCCGCGTCGAGCGCGCTGGTCGGATGCATCGTCGGCGCGATGGCGGGCGGGCCGCTCAGCGACCGGTTCGGGCGCAAGAAAATGCTGGTGCTGTGCGCGGTGCTGTTCGCGCTGTCGGGCATCGGCTCGGCGCTGCCGGCGACGCTCACGCACTTCGTCTGGGCGCGGTTCGTCGGCGGGTTCGCCATCGGCGCGGTGTCGGTGCTCTCGCCGCTTTACATCGCGGAGATCGCGCCGGAAAAAATCCGCGGCCGGCTCGTGTCGCTCTACCAGCTCGCCATCGTCGTCGGCATCCTCGGCGTGTTTTTCGTGAACATGCTCATCCAGCGGCTCGGCGACGAGGCGTGGAACGTCGCCTATGGCTGGCGCTGGATGATGGGTTCGCTGACGCTGCCATCGGCGGTGTTCGGCCTGCTGCTGCTGCCGATCCCGGAAAGCCCGCGCTGGCTGATGAAGATGGGCCGCCGCGCCGAGGCGGAGGAGGTGCTGGTGCGCGTCGGCGGCGCGGAAGCCGCGGCGAGGGAGATGCGGCAGATCGAGGAATCGCTGACGCAGGAGGAGGGGAAATTTTCCGAGCTGTTCCATGGCGGCTACCGGCGCGCGTTGATGATCGGCGTGGTGCTGGCGGTGGTCTGCCAGTTCAGCGGCATCAACGCCATCATGTATTACGCGCCGGAGATTTTCAAATCCGTCGGCGTCGGCCGCGACGCGGCGTTCACGCAGACGGTGTCCATCGGCCTGGTGAACCTGCTCTTCACGTTCGTGGCGATCTGGCTGGTGGACCTCGCCGGCCGCAAGGCGTTGCTCATCGCCGGCTCCATCGTGCAGGTGATCGCGTTGATCGGTGTCGGCGTGATGTTCTCCAACGGCAACAACGGCCTCTGGCTGCTGGCGTTCATCGTTCTTTTCACCGGTTCGTTCGCCGCGGCCATGGGACCGATACCCTGGATTGTGATCTCGGAAATTTTTCCGACGAAGATTCGCGGCCAGGCGATGTCCGTGGCGGTGCTGGTGCTCTGGACGAGCTGCTACATCGTCTCGCAGACGTTCCCGATGCTGGTGGAGGCCATCGGCAACGCGAAGACGTTTTGGATTTACGCCGCGTGCAGTTTCGCCGGCTTGATTTTCGTCACCCTGGCGGTGCCGGAGACGAAAGGCAAGACGCTGGAGGAGATCGAGCAGTATTGGCAGCGAAAATCGTGATGGCGCGGCGCGTGGCGACAAGGAGAGACAAAATGAAGACAAGACAATCGGCAACATGGGTGTGGTGTCTGGCATTGGCAGCGGGCGCGTGGCTCGCCCCGATGGCGGTGGCGGCGGATGGCGCGCGGTTCACGCGGCTGACGCTGCTGCCCGCGCCGAAGATCGTCGCGACGGCGGAGGAATTTCCCGGCACCAGCTTCGTCGCCAGTCACCTGATCGACGGCAATCCGAAGACGGAGTTCGCCTCGGCCGGCAAAGGCACCAACACGTTTGTCGAGTTCGACTTCGGCGCGCCCGTCCGCATCGGCGGCTTCCGGCACCAGGACCGCAACGATCCCGCGATCATCGCCGCGTCGGAGTTGGTGTTCAGCGACGCGGCGGGCAAACCGATAAGCAAGGCTCAGGTCACGCACGTCAGCCAGCGCGCCGGCGTCACCTTCTTCGCGCTCCCGGAGCCGGTCACGGCGCAGCGCGTGCGATGGCGCGTCACCAAGCTAGGCAGCCCGCACGGTACCGTCGGCGGCGCGGAGATCGAGTTTTTTGCCGCCAGCCAGCCGGAACCGACGCCGCGCGGCATCGGCATCGAGGCGCGGACGGTGCAAATCATTGAGCGCAAAGCCGGCTCGCTCACGCAGCCGTTGCGGGTGACGCTCGATTATCCTTACGCAGAGCCGTTGAAAATCCTCGTTCGCGTCGAGGGCCAGGAAGCCCGGCCGGTGGAACTTAAATTCGGCAGCCAGACGCTCGACTACTCCGTCGCCGCAGCCGACGTCGAACGGAAGATGGACATCGCGGTTGAAGCCGGTGGCGAGAAAGTCGCCGCGCGCACCGTCAAGCTCCAGCCGGCGCGCAAGCTCACCGTCTATATCCTGCCGCACTCGCACACCGACATCGGCTACACTGCCATCCAGACCGACATCGAGGAAAAGCAGGTCAACAACTTGCTGCAAGGCATCGCCGACGCGCGCCGCACCGCGAGCTATCCCGAGGGCGCGCGTTTCGTCTGGAACGTCGAGGTGCTCTGGGCCGCCGACCTCTACCTGCAACGGCTCACGCCGAAGCAGCGCGCGGAGTTTCTCGACGCCGTCAAGCACGGCCAGGTCGCGCTCAACGGCATGTATCTGAACGAACTCACCGGCCTCTGCCGCCCGGAGGAACTGATGCGGCTGTTCCGGTTCGCGACGAAGCTCGGCGAACGCACGGGCGTGCCGGTGGACTCGGCGATGATCAGCGACGTGCCCGGCTACACGTGGGGCACGGTCCCGGCGATGGCGCAGGCGGGCATCCGCTATTTTTCCGTCGCGCCGAACTATCTCGACCGCATCGGCGACATCCTCGTGCAATGGGAAAACAAGCCGTTCTGGTGGGTCGGCCCCGACGGCAAGAGCCAGGTGCTGGTCTGGATTCCCTACAACGGCTACGCGATGTCGCATCGCTACCGGACGATGTCGCCGCGGTTCGTGGAGGAATTCAGCGCCGCCCTTGACGAGCGCGCTTATCCCTACGACATCGCTTACGTCCGCTGGGCCGGTCACGGCGACAACGCCGTGCCCGACCCGTCCATCTGCGACTTCGTGAAGGAATGGAACGCAACGCACGCGTGGCCGCGGTTCGTGATCTCCTCCACGAGCGAGGCGTTCCGCGCGTTCGAAAAACGCTACGGCGACAAACTGCCACGGGTGCGGGGCGACTGGACGCCTTATTGGGAGGACGGCGCCGGCTCGTCCGCCGCCGAGACGGCGATGAACCGCGCCAGCTCCGAGCGGCTTGCGCAGGCCGAGACGCTTTGGGCGATGCTCGACCCGAAGCGTTACCCGGCGAATGCATTCGAGGCCGCGTGGAACAACGTGCTGCTTTACTCCGAGCACACGTGGGGCGCGTATTGCAGCATCTCGCAACCGGCCAGCCCGTTCACCGCCGACCAGTGGACGATCAAACAATCCTACGCGACGGCCGCAAACCTCCAATCGCGCCAGCTGCTCAGCGATGCCGCGCAAAGTAGAACGGGCTTTCAGCCCGTTCCGTCGGAACCCAAAACAGAACAAGTTGAAAGCCCGTCCTTCGTGGACATCTTCAACACTACCTCCTGGCCGCGCAGCGAAGTGGCGTTGATCCCGCACGAAATCTCCGACAGCGGCGATTTCGTCACCGACGACCAGGGCCGGCCCGTGCCCGCCCAACGGCTCGCCAGCCGCGAACTGGCCGTGCTCGTGCGCGACCTGCCGCCGTTTTCCGGCCGGCGCTACACCATCGCGAAAAAAGGCAAGGCCGCAAGCAATGCCGCCTTGAAGGCCCACGGCGCGGTCATTGAGAACGACAAGCTGCGCGTGCGACTGGACGAACAAACCGGCGGCATCGTCGAGCTGCGCGCGGCCGGCATTGAGGCCAACCTCGCCGACACCTCGGGCGGCCACGCTATCAACGATTATCTCTACCTCATCGGCGACGATCTTGCCGCGCTTCAGCGCAACGGCCCGGTGAAGATTGCCGTGCGCGAGCGCGGCCCGCTGGTCGCGTCGCTGTTGGTGGAATCCGATGCGCCCGGCTGCCACAAGCTCGTGCGCGAAATCCGGCTCGTGGCCGGCGCGGACTGCGTCGAACTGCTCGACACCGTGGACAAGAAACGGCTGGAGGTTGCGAGTTACACTTCGAAGGAGGGCAAGGAGAGCGTCAACATTGCCTTCCCGTTCAACGTGCCGGGCGGCGACGTGCGGCTCGATGTGCCGCTCGGCGTCATGCGCCCCGAAGCCGACCAGATGCCGAGCGCGTGCAAGAACTGGCTCACCGCCGGCCGCTGGGCCGACGTGGCCAACCGCGACTTCGGCGTCACATGGGTCACGCTCGACGCGCCGCTCGTGCAGGTCGGCGGCATCACCGCGACGCTGCTGAACTCGCAGACTGATCCCAACGGCTGGCGCAAGAAAATCGAGCCGACGCAGAAGCTTTACACGTGGGCCATGAACAACCACTGGCACACCAACTACCGCGCCTACCAGGAAGGCCCGGTGCAGTTCCGCTTCGTGCTGCGCCCGCATCGCGGTCGTGCCGCCAACGCGGATAACTCGCGCTTCGCCACCGGCTTCAGCCAGCCACTTATCGCTGTGCCCGGCCGCGGCCCCGCGCCTCGCGAAACGCCGCTCCTGCGCGTCGAGCCGGCGGACGTGCTCGTCATCGCGCTTAAACCGAGTGACGACGGCAAGGCGTGGATCGTCCGCCTCTTCGGCGCCAGCGCGACTCCGGCGACCGCGAAGCTGGCGTGGTCAAAGCCCGCGCCGGCGCGGCTGTGGTTGAGCGACACGAGCGAGAAACCGCTGCAAAAATTGACCGGCGATGTCCCTGTGCCGGCGTGGGGTGTGGTAACGCTGCGCGCGGAGTTGCCGAAGTGACGCCGAAGAAAAGTTGATTCAATAGTTGGGAACGAGGCTTGCGATGAGCCTCTTGTGCAGCACGTTGGTGTCCCGCCTTCAGGCGGTTCGTGTTGCAGCGCGGATCGGCTGAAGCCGGGACACCAACCGCTGCGACCGCCGCTACGGCTTGGGACTGGTATTCTTGAATTCCTGGACCAACTGCTGCGCTTCCGCAATCTGGGCTGGCGTCATTTTTTGCTTGGTTTGCGCAAGTTTTTGTTTGGACTTGTCATCGCCTTGCGCCGCGGCGAGGCCATACCACTTGCACGCCTCCACCAGGTCCTTCTGCACGCCCTGGCCGTTCGCATAGCAATGGCCGAGGTTGTATTGGCCCGTGCCGTCTCCCTGCTCGGCCGCCTTGCGATACCACTTCACCGCCTCCGCAGGATCCCTGACAACACCCTGGCCCGTGGCATAGTAAACACCGAGCCAGTTCTGCGCTGTGGAGTATCCCAGTTCCGCCGCTTTGCGATGCCACTTCACCATTTCGGCGGGATTCTTCGTCACGCCCTGGCCATTGGCGTAGCACAAGCCGAGGTTGTATTGCGCGATGGCCAGCCCTTGATCGGCCGCCTTGCGATACCACGTCAACGCTTCGGTGAGATTCTTGGACACACCCAAACCGCTGGCGTAGCACAAGCCGAGGTTGCATTGGGCTTTGGCGTATCCCTGTTCCGCCGCCTTGCGATACCACTTCGCGGCCTCGACGGGATTCTTCTCCACGCCCTGGCCATTGGCAAAATACAAGCCCAGGTGGAACTGCGCGTTGGCGTCTCCCCGGTCGGCCGCCTTCTGATACTTTTCCACGCTGTGCTGGGCATGGGCAACTTGTCCAGTCAGCATTAAAACCAGACCCAATCCAAATGTCAGTCTCTTGAGATTCATAAAGTGTCCGTCGCCTTTCACCTTTGGCGGCTGCGCAAGGCCATGGCATCGCTCCACTTTAATCCGCGGCATCATACAACCACTTGGCGGCCTTCGCCGGGTCTTTGGCGACGCCGATGCCGTCCCGGTAACACAAGCCCAGACACATCTGAGCTGCGGCATCGCCTTGCTCAGCGGCCTCGCGGAACCACTTCACCGCTTCGACGGGATTTTTGGCCACGCCGCGGCCGTCCCGGTAACACAACCCCAGTCTGGTCTGGCCGTCCGCATCGCCTTGCTCGGCCGCCTTGCGGAACCACCTCGCCGCCTCGGCGTCGTCCCGGGCCACGCCGCGGCCATCCCGGTAGCACAGGCCGAGCTCGACCTGGCTGAAAGCATCGTCTCGCTCGGCGGCCTTGCGATACCATGACACTGCCGCGGTCAGATCCTTATCCACCTTCTGGCCGGCGGCGTAGCAATAGCCGAGATACCGTTGGGCGGTGGCATTGCCACCTTCCGCGGCGTTCCGCACGTCGTTCAGGGAGGATTTGGACCAGTCGGTGGAGGGGTTATCGGTGGAAAAACACGGTGAAACGAAACCAATGGCGGCCAGAACCACGATGCAGCTTGCGAAAAAGTTCACCATCGTTCTACTCCAAACGCGCAATGGCCGCAGTGTCTCACGCCAGCCCGTCCAGTCAAGCGGGTTCAGGGCAGTGTCGTTTTGAAAACTGCAGCGGAGGTCTCCTACCGCTGATCTTGTAGGTCGGCTCTGCGAGCCGGCGACAATAATGATCAGCACCGGAACACAGTCCCGGCCTGCGGATCAAGACAGCCGGCGGTCAGAAACCGCCGCTACAGTTTTCAAAATGACACGCTACGCGCTTGGGACAAAACCGTGCCGCGTCGGGGCGGCGCCACGCCGGCGAGGATCAGATTTTCTCGTCGCCGCGCGCGATTTTCTGGAGCCGCGGGCGGTTGAGCACCTGGATCGCGTTGCCGCGGTAGGTGAGGATGCGGTGCTCCGCCAGCCGGTGCAGCAGCCGCGAGAGCGTCTCTTTTGTCGTGCCGAGGATTTGCGCCAGCATGGTCTTGCTGATGCCGGTCTTGATCGGTTTGCCCGGCTCGCCGCCCACGCTCAGGACGTAGCCCGCAAACCGCGCCGGCACTTCCTTCAACGTCAGGTCCGTCAACGCGTCGCGCATCCGGGACAGCCACTTCACCATCGTGCCCATGATTTTGAAACTCAACCGCGGGTCGTGCGCGAGCAGTTGCTTGAAACCGTTCTTGTCAATCGCCACCACCATGGTTGGCGACAGCAGCGCCTCGGCCGCCGCCGGATACGACTCCATGAACATCGCCGCCTCCGCGAATACCTCGCCCGCCGGCACGACGTGCAGCACCCGCTCCCGGCCGTCCGGCCCGACGCGATAGACCTTCACCGAACCGGTCACCACGAGAAAAAAACCGCGCGACGGTTCGCTCTCGTTGAAGATGGTCTGGCCCTTTCGGTATTCCCTGGAGACGGCGATTCGTTGCACCGCGTCCAGGTCCGCTCCTTCCAAATCCGAGAACAGCCGGCAGCTTCGCAGTAAGTGGGTCAGGTTCATTGCAGGCTCATCGTCTATCACGAAGCGAGCCTAGCGGAAAACAAATTCGTGGCATTCGACTCCAGGCCGATTTTGTTGTAGAATTTTGCGCCTTCGAGAACGCTAAGCACGCAACGGAGACAGGCTATGAACTTGAACCGAATGAACCGCCGCCAGTTCCTCCACCGCACCGCCGCGATCACCGCCACCGCGCTGTTGCCGCCGTCGTTGCTCCTCGCCGCGGAGAGCGCGGGCAAACGCACCGCCACCGACCAGGTCGCGCTCGGCAGGACTGGAATCAAAATCAGCCGGCTCGGTTTCGGCGCCGGCTCCAACAGCGGCAACGTCCAGCGCAACCTCGGCCAGGAGACGTTCAACAAACTCATCCGCTACGCCCACGAGCGCGGCATTACCTATATTGATTGCGCGCAGAGCTACAAGACGTTCGAGTGGATCGGCACCGCCATCAAGGGTCTGCCGCGCGAGAAGGTTTTTCTCCAGTCCAAGATCGGCGGCAAGCCGGACGACATCCTCGCCGCCATTGACCGGCATCGCAGGGTGTATGACACGGACTACATTGACTCCGTGCTCATCCACTGCATGGTCAAGACCGGCTGGACCGACGAGTGGAAACGCATCATGGACGGCTTCGACGAGGCCAAGTCGCGCAAGTGGATTCGCGCCAAGGGCGTTTCTTGTCACAGCCTGCCCGCGTTGCAGTGCGCCGCCGCGTCCGACTGGACCGATGTTCATCTGGTCCGCGTCAACCCGCAGGGCCACGTCATGGACACGCCGGAGGAGAAGTGGAACGCCACAAGCAACGCCGCGCACGTCAGCCCGGTGATGGCGGAAATCAAGAAGATGCACGTCAAAGGCCACGGCGTCATCGGCATGAAGATGATCGGCAACGGCGACTTCACCAACCCCGACGACCGCGAGAAGGCGATCCGTTTCGCCATGTCCCAGCCGGAGATTCACGCGGTGGTTATTGGCTTCAAGAGCACCGCCGAAATAGACGAGGCCATCGAGCGCATCAACCGCGCGCTGGCGTAAAAGACCGTTGACTGGCGGCGGATTTGCAGTCTAATGCCGATTCATACGACATGAAGAGGCTGTGGAAGATTCTCCGCTTTGTTCTTCTGGCGCTTTTGCTCGCAGGCGTCTGGATTTTTCGTCCGCTGAGCGTTCCTGAAACCAGCGAGCTTGATCCCCGGATTCGAGCATTAAGCCCTCCGTTCACGGTTCTCGATTATAATTATTATTTGGACGGAGGAAGCGTGATGTTGAGATTGAACGATGCCAGGGGAAAAGAGGCTGCAATTACTTTCAAGGTTTCGGATGTCAGTCCCAACGATGTTCGGTTTTTGTTGGCGATGCTTTTTCATCTCGAAAAGATTTATCCGAAGGCCTATTGGGGCGATTTGGAATCCGCTTACAAAACCCCCGTTGAGCTCGCAAATGCTGATGCAACCCGATTATGGGTCGCCAATCTGGTTCACGACTACGCAGAAAAGACCCAGTATAGTTCGTTCGTGTCGTTTCAGCTCACTGGGCGGTGGAGGTTCATCGGGGAGATGATTTACTACGGCCGGATAAAAGGACGGATACAATAAGAAAACTCCGAGATAACCGGACTCTTCACTTTTCCTCGGCCAATTTTTGAAACTTTGTTCCCGCCTGCCGTGTCATGAACTATGACAACCGTCAACTCGGGTCTTGATGATTATGAAAACACTCACGGTTCTACTGGCCGGCGCAACGATCCTCGTTTGCATTTCCGGCTGCGGGATTGCCACGTTTCCGCAGGCGGAGATTGACGATCGTGTGGAAAAGTCGTTTGCCGTGAGCAGCGGCGGGCAACTCACCGTCAACGCCGACCGCGGTTCCATCGAGGTCGCGGCAACCGATGGCGGGACGGTCGAAGTCAAAATCACCCGCGAAGCCCGGGCCGCCAGCGAAGCGGAGGCCAAAGAGATGCTGCGGGACCACGAGCTGACTTTCAACCATCAGGGCGACAAGGTGGAAATCACCGCCAAATACAAGGGCGACCGCCGCTTATGGGAGGGGTTCCGCCGCCAACTCCAGGTTCGCTTCCAAATCAGCGTTCCCCGGAAATACAACATTGACCTCAAAACCGCCGGCGGGGCGATCACGGTTTCCGATCTTGCCGGCAAGGTGAGGGTTGAAACCGCTGGCGGCAGTCTCAACATCGGCCGCATCCAGGGTCCGGTGTGGGCAAGAACGGCTGGCGGCAGGGTCGCGCTCGGCGGCGCAACGGAGGCGGCGGACTTGATGACTTCCGGCGGCAGCATCGCTGTTGACGATGTCGGCAGCGTGATCAACGCTCGCACCTCCGGCGGCTCCATCTCCGCGCGGTTTGCCACGCAACCCAAAGGCGATTGCTCGTTGCATACCTCCGGCGGCAGCATCCGCGCGGATCTCGCTGTAAAAATCGCCGTCGAACTCAATGCCCAGACCGGCGGCGGCCGCGTTACCTCCGACCTGCCTGTGACTGGTACCATGGACGGTGGGCAAGGACGCAGTCACCTCCACGGCAAAATCAACGGAGGCGGTCCCGCGCTGGTGCTCGAGACCGGCGGCGGCAGCATCCACCTGCGCAAGTTCTAGAGTTGTCCTGTCGAATCGTCCGGCGGCGCTGGATGCCTGGACATTCGAGCTGACATATTTGGCAATCCGACTCCCGCCCGTCATGAAATCCCCGAAACTTTATTCCTGTCTGCCGTGTCATGTACTACGATGAGCGCGAACCCGACCCGGCCACGTCATGACCGACCCGCAACAGTTTGAGGTGTTTATGCGAAACCACCAGGACATGGTTTTCGCGACCGCGGTGCGGCTGCTCGGCAACACCGCCGACGCGGAGGACATTGCGCAGGCCGTGTTCGTGAAAGCCTGCGAGCGGTTCGCGGAGATCGGCTCCAGCCCGACCGCCGGCGGCTGGCTGCGGACGGTGGCGACCAACCTCTGCCTCAACCACCTCGCGCGGTACCGGCGGCGCTGGCGGTTCTTTTCGGAGATGCGGGACGCAGGCGACGGGAACACCGGCGATTTTGCCGAATCGCTCGCCGCGCCGGAGCCGGCGGACCGGCAGGAGGCGCTGGAGCAGGCGCTGCGGAAACTGCCCGACGCGCAGCGCGTGCCGCTGGTGCTGTTTCATTTCGAGGGCATGAGCTACGACGAGATCGCGGCCCGGTCCGGCGTGTCGGTCGGCAAGGTGAAGACCGACATCCATCGCGGCCGGCTGGCGTTGAAACGGAAACTGGAACTTCTCGAACCATGAACCCGGAACTGGATTTGGAAAAACAAATGGACCGCGAACTGCGGTCGCTGCCGGCGCCACGCGCGCCGGAGACGCTTGCGCCACGAGTGATGGCGGCCATCGCGGCGCAGACCGCGTTGCCGTGGCATCGGCGGCCATGGTTCGAGTGGCCACGTGGCTGGCAGGTCGCGTCGGCGGCGTTGACGGTTGTTTTTTTTGCGGTGCTGATGGTGCTCGCGCCGTGGCGGACGCTGGCGGGCGAGGAGGTTGTCGCCCGGTGCGCCGGTCAAATTGAAATGTGGATGGCATTCATTACGGACAACGCCGATCGGATGCTGCACATCGCCTTGCCGCTTTGGAGCACGCTGGCGCAGCAGTATTTGATTTACGCCCTCGCGGCGGCGGGGACGTTGATGGCCACGGTCATCGCCCTGGGCAGCGCGGCGCGGCAGCTTGTGTTGAAGGAGATCCAATCAAAATGAAACGCAGTATTTATTCGTTCGTGCTGGCCGCGCTCGCGGCGGCGGCCGCCGGCTCGATTGCCGCGTCGGCACAGCAAACCAACGAGATCACGGTGGGCGGTCCCGGAGCGCCGGTTAAACTGAACCTCCGGTTTGGCACCGAAGCATCCTCCACCAACAAAACCCCCGCGGTCACCACCAGCTTCAAGTTACAGACCGGTGACACTACGCTGACGCTGAACCAACCTTGGATTTGGGCCGGCAAGGATCTCGACTTGAAAGAGGGTCAGACGGCGAACGACGTGGTCGTGATAGGCCGCAACGCGACCATCGCCGGCAAGGTCAAAGACAACGTGACGGTGGTGTTCGGCTCGGTGACGCTCAAGCCCACGGCGGTGATCGGCAGCGATATGGTGGTCGTGGGAGGCTCCGTCCACGCCGCATCGAATGCCGTGGTCAGAGGCGACGTGGTGATCGTGGGCGGCGGGATCAAGGCGGAGCCTGGCTTCAGGCAAGGCGGCGAGCGGGTGATTTTGAGTTCAGTGGAATTCGGCCCGCAATGGTTGAGAAATTGGGCCAACAATGACCTATTGCGCGGCGTGTTGTTGCCGTGGTCTGCGATGGAGAGCTGGATTCTCATCGCCGTGGCGCTGGCGTTCAACCTCCTGCTGAGCCTGCTCTTTCCGAAGTCGTTGCAAACGTGCACCGACACGGCCCGCGAAAAACCGGTTCAATCCTTCCTGCTCGGATTGCTGCTGCTGGCGGCGTTCGGGCCGGTCTGCCTGCTGTTCATGATTTCGTGCATCGGCGTCCTCGCGATTCCGTTCCTGGTCTTCGCGGTGCTGGCGGCGATGGTGTTTGGATTTGTTGCGGTATATCGCGTCGTCGGGCGGCCGCTGGCCCGGCTCGTCGGTGGAACGCAGGCGGAGCGGCCGTTGCTCTCTTTGGTGATCGGCACGGTGATCTGTAACCTGGCTTGCATGCTGCCGGTGGTGGGCGTCATCGCGTGGGGACTGGTGATGATGCTCGGCTTCGGCGCGGCGTCGCTGGCGTTGTTTGGCCGGCCAAGGCGACAGGCTCCGCTGCCGCCACCTGCGGTGGCTCCGCCGATGGTTGTTTCGCAGCCAGTCATGGCTGCCGTGCCACCCATCGTTCCGCCGGCAGTTTTGAACGCGGTTCCCGTGACCGCGTCCGCTGTGCCGCCGCTGGAGGTGACAACGCTGCCGCGACCGGGTTTCTGGATGCGCATTGGCGCGGCGCTGCTGGATTGCTTCCTGATTTCGATGCTGGCGTCGTTCAGCGGAGCGAGACATGGCAGTGAGGTGTTCACGGATTCCTGGGCGACGTTGTTGCTGATGGTTTATCTGGTGGGATTGTGGACGTGGCGTGGCACGACCATCGGGAACATCGTTTTCGGACTGAAGATCGTGCGCACGGATGGTCAGCCGGTAACGCTTGGCGTGGCGGTTGTGCGCGCGCTGGCCAGTCTGTTGTCACTGGCGGTGATCGGTCTGGGTTTCTTCTGGATCGCCTGGGACCGCGAGAAGCAGGCGTGGCATGACAAGATCGCAGGCACGCTGGTGGTGCGGATGCCGAGAGGCGTCTCGCTAATCTGATGACGGCGGCGGTTTCGAAAAAACCTGGAAAGGATGACGATGAGCACGCATTACATGATGGGCAGCGATGGCCGACAATACGGGCCGGTATCCGTGGAGCAAATCAAGCAGTGGGCTGCGGAAGGCCGGGCGACGGCGCAGACACTCCTGCGGGTCGAAGGCGGTGAATGGAAACCGCTGGCGACCTTTCCGGAGTTTATCGGCGTCGCGGTCAGTGTGCCGCCGGTGATGACCGGAGCGGGCTGGCCGGCTCACGCGCCGTTGAAGTCGAGAATCGCGGCCGGCGTCCTCGGCATCTTTCTCGGCGGGCTGGGCGTTCACCGATTCTATCTTGGCTATGTCGCCATCGGCGTCGCGCAGATTATCGTGACCTTTATGACATGCGGAATCGGCCAGCTCTGGGGATTCATCGAGGGCATCTGCATTCTGGCCGGCGGAGCCATCACGACTGACGCTGAAGGCCGTCCGTTGCGGGACTAGCGGCGGAACGTTTCCGAATAGAAAATGCCACCAGCGGCGCGTGGCATCGAGTGCCGTAGGAAACGCCGGCCAGGCTTGATACAGGGGGGCAGAGCCGCCGTTTGACATTCCGGCGAACTGTGTTTTGTTACGCCATGCCGTTGGCCAAGGAAGCTGTGTTCACCATGGAACGGCAACCAAAAAAACAAGAAGGAGACTTGAATCATGTCCGAAGAAGCAATTGTGAGAGTGGGCTGTGATGTGCCCGATTTCGAGATGGAAACCTACGAGCCGTCCGAGAGCGGGTTTGGAAAGGTTTCGCTGGCCGATCAGAAGAAGGCGAAGAAGTGGACGATCCTGGTGTTCTATCCGGCCGACTTCACGTTCGTTTGCCCGACGGAATTGGCCGCTCTCGCCGACAAATACGAAATGTTGAAAGGGCTGGGCGCGGAGGTCATCTCGGTCTCTACCGACACGAAGTTCTCGCATCTGGCCTGGAGGGATTCCGAGAAGCTGCTGGCGAGTGTGAGATACCCGATGGGCGCCGACCCGACGGGCAGGATCTCGAAGTTGTTTGGCGTGTATGACGCCGGCTCCGGCCTCGCGCTGCGCGGCACGTTCATCATCAGCCCCGAAGGCAAACTCGCGTCGGCGGAGGTGAACTTCTACAACTGCGGCCGCAACATGGACGAGCTGGCGCGCAAGATGGAGGCGAACGCTTATCTCCAGAAGCATCCGGAGGAGGCGTGCCCGGCCAAGTGGAAGAGCGGCGGCAAGACGCTTACGCCGTCCGCGGCGATGGTCGGCAAGGTTTACGAAGCGATGCAAGCCTAGCGCGCCGGGGCTTCGGCTTCGGTTCGCGAAGCACGCTGACGGTCGCAAAAAAAGCGGAAGCAAAAAGTTGTTTGCGCAGCGGCACTGGTGAACTCGCCAGTGCCGCTGTTGTTTTTGCGAAGGCGTCTTACTCCGGCAGCGGCTTGCCCTTGGTTTCCGGACAGAACCAGATGAAGACCATGCCGACGAGATAGACGAGGCTCACCACGGCGCAGAGATTGGCCCAGCCGGCGGCGGACTCGATGTTCAGGACAAGGCCGGTGATGACGGTGCCAACGGCGGCGACGATGCGCGCGATGTTGTAGGCGAAACCCTGGCCTGTGGCGCGGCAGCGCGTGGGGAACAGTTCCGGCAGATAGAGCGGCAGCCAGCCGTAGAAACTCGCCGTCGCGCCGCCGACCAGAAACACCCAGAATAAAAAATAGCCGCCGTAGGGAATGTCGGAGCGGAACAGGAACTGGCACGACGCCAGCGAGAGCGTCGAGAACACGAAGTAGGACCAGCGGCGCGAAGTCAGTTGCGCCAGCCATGCCGCCAGCAACGAGGCGATGATGGCGCCCGCGCCGGACATGAGGACGCACATCGCGCGCGCGGACGGATCCTTCGGGCTGAGCTTGGCGGCCCAGTTGGAAATCTGTTGCACCGAACCCCACGTGCCCAGCAGCACGATGGCGGCGAGGATTGTGCCCAGGATCGTCATCCGGGCGATGCCCGGCGCGAAGATGTCGCCGATCCTGTTCTTTCGCGTCGCGGTGGCGGCGCTGTGCTGCCAGCGTTTGGACTCCGGCACGAAGAACTGGATGAACAGCGTCAGCAACGCCGGCGTCGCGCCGAGGAACATCAGCAACCGCCAGCCGCTGTGGTCGAGCAGCGCCTTGGCGATGCTCTCCGGCACGTGCACGGCCTTCAAGACCGCGCCCAGGTCGCCGATGACTTGCGCCAGGCCCAGTCCCATCAAGCCCGTGAGCACAAAGCCCGTGTTCGACGCGACGCCGATGAACCCCGCCAGCGTCGGTCGCGACGCCGCCGGCCAGACCTCCATGATCAAGGCCACGCCCAGCGCCCACTCGCCGCCCATGCCGAGCGCGGCCATGAACCGCAGCGCGCCCAAGTCCCACGGCGTTTGCGAGAAGCCGCACAAGCCGGAGAAAATCGAGTAGGTCAGCACGCTGAGCGACATGGCCTTCACCCGCCCGATGCGGTCGCCCAGCCAGCCGAAGAGAATGCCGCCCGCCGCCGCCCCGATGAGAAACGCCGCCGTGATGCCCGTAATCCACGGCATTTTGGAGGCGAGATGTTGCGGGCCGAGCATTGCCTCGATGGCTGGCGTTGCCACGAGCGGAAACAACCCCATCTCCACGCCGTCAAACATCCATCCCATGAACGCCGCGATGAACGCCATCCACTGGCTGTGCCGGCTGGTTTCGTTGGAAGGTTGTGTCATGGACTTGTCCTTGTGCGCCGTCTTGAGTAAAAGCGGCCGGATACAACGTCAAGCGCCAAACGCCGCGGCGGGAACAGACGCTCACGGGGTTCACCCCAAAGAATGGCCGGAAGGCCGCTGGTATCTCGGACAACCGGGGGCGCGTCAGCCGCAGCCGCTTTTCTTACCGCGCCTTTCGCGTGATCGCCACCTGCACGATTCTTTGCCGCGCCATGCTCTCGACGGTGATGACGCCGTGCGGCGTCTCGACACTGTCGCCAACGCGGGCGAGGCGGGCGAGGCGGTCCATCACGTAACCGGCGATCGTGTCGGCGCGGCCGGCTTCGAGCGTCCAGCCGAAGCGCTCGTTCAACTCGCGCAGCCGCACGTCGCCGCGCACCAGCAGCCGGCCGCCGGGCAGTTCCTGGATGTCCGGTGGATGCACTTGAGTCGTCTCCGGCACTTCGCCGAAGACTTCCTGCACCACGTCGTTGAGCGTCACCAACCCCGCCACGCCGCCGTGCTCGTCGGTGACGACGGCCACGTGCCGGTGCCGCTGCTGGAAGCTGCGCAACAGGTCGTCGAGCCGGACGGTTTCGGGCACAAATAGCGGCGCTCGGACCTGTTTGCGGATGTCGAACGGTTCCCGCGATTGCCGCAGGTGCTGGAAAACGTCCTGCACGTTCAGGAATCCGATGATGTTGTCCAGCGTGCCTTCATAAACCGGCAACTGCTGGTGATGGCTGCGCGCCATGCGGTCGAGCAGTTCCTCCACCGGCAGCGCCACGTCGAGGGCGATGAGGTCCGTGCGCGGCACCATCACGTCGGCGGCGTTGAGGTCGAGCACGCGCAGCGAGCGCTCCACCAGCTGGCTGCCCATCTCGCCCAGCACGCCGGCGCGCCGGCTCTGGCGGACGATGAACCGCAGTTCTTCCGACGAGTGCACTGCGTCGAGTTCGCCCGCGGGATGGAGACCGAGCGCCCGCAGCACGATGTTGGCCATGCCGTTCAACGACCAGACCGCCGGCCGGAACAGCGCCATCAGCAGGCGCATCGGACCCGACACCCAGAGCGCGATCCGTTCGCCGCGCTGCAGCGAGAGCGATTTCGGCACCAGTTCGCCGAACGCGACGTGCAGGAACGTGATGATGCAAAACGCGAGCAGCGCCGAAACGCTGTGTTTGGCGGCGGCGGCCGCCGCGGCCGGCAGCCAGCCGAACAGCGGTTGCAGCAGGCGCTCCACCACCGGCTCGCCGATCCAGCCGAGCGCGAGGCTTGCCATCGTGACGCCGACCTGCGTGCCGGCGATGTAGCGGCCCAAATCGTTGAGCGCGGCCTGCACGCTGCGCGCGCTCGCGTTGCCCGCGGTCACCAGTTGCTCGATGCGGCTGCGGCGCACGCTGACCAGCGCGAACTCCGTGGCCACGAAGAAGCCGTTGGCAAAAATCAACGCCACCACGCCGAGCAGCGTCAGCAAATCCATTGTGAGCGTGTCCATACGTTTTCCTTCGATAAATGGCTGAGCCTGAAATCAAAAGCGGCGGACCGGTTCATGTCCGCTTGGGCAGATAAATATGGACGGGCGAGCCGAACGCCGCTTCCGCCGCCTCGCCGATGGCTTCGGCAAACGTCGGGTGCGCGAAGATCGTGTGAGCCACTTGCTCCGCCGTCGCCTTGAGTGAAATGGCCAGCGTGATCGAGGCGATCAATTCGCCCGCGGCGGGGCCGATGACCTGGCCGCCGAGCAGCCGGTGCGTTTCGGCGTCGGCGACGAGTTTCACGAAACCGTCCGTCTCGCCGCTGGCCTGCGCACGTCCGAGCGCGGCCATCGGGAACTTGCCGACGCGAACGGCGCGGCCCTGCGCCTGCGCCTCTGCTTCGGTGAGGCCGACGGTGGCGACTTCGGGATGCGTGAAGACCACGCCGGGCACGGCGGCGTAGTCCATCGCCGCGTTGTCGCCGAGCGCGTTCGCCACCGCCACGCGCGCCTGGGCGCTGGCGACGTGCGCGAGCGGGAACCTGCCGACCATGTCGCCGATGGCGTAGATGCCCGGCGCGCTCGTCTCCATCCGCTCGTTCACCTCGACGTGGCCGCGCGCCGTCAGCTTCACGCCGGCGGCGTCGCAGCCGATGTCGCCCGTGTTGGGCACGCGCCCGATTGAAATCAACACATGGTCGAAACTCGGATCGAATTCACTCACCGTCTCGCCGGTGCGGACCTCGATGCCGGCCTTGCGGAAGACTCTGGCGAGCGCCGCGCCCAACTCGGCGTCCATGCCGGGCAGCAGGCTGGCGAGCGCCTCGACCACCGTGACCTCCGAGCCGAGCGCGCGGAAGATGCAGGCGAACTCGCAGCCAATGTAGCCGCCGCCGACGATCAGGATTTTTTTTGGCGGCCCGGCCAGGTGCAACGCGTGGTTGCTGTTGATGACGCGCTGGCCGTCAATCGCCGGCAGTCCCGCCGGCGACGGCGCGGGCCGCGAGCCGGTGGCGAGGATGATGCGCGGCGCGGTCAGGACCTCGTCGCCAACCTGGACGCGTCCGCCGCCGAGCAGCCGGGCTCGGCCCTGGACGAACTGGACGCCGTTCTTCCGAAACAGAAACTCCAGGCCTTTGCTCATCGCGCCGGTGACTTTTTGCGTGCGGCGAAGCATGGAGTCGGCGGAGAGGTGCGGCTCGGCGGCGATGCTGGCCGCGTCGAGGCCGAAATCTCCGGCGCGCTGCGTGAAGCGAAGCGCCTCGACGCTCGCGAGCAGCGTCTTGGTCGGAATGCAGCCGAGGTGGAGGCAGACGCCGCCGGGTGGCGCGTCGCTGACGAGCGTGACGCGGGCGCCGCGTTGCGCAGCGCGGATGGCGGCCACGTAGCCGCCGGGACCGGCGCCGATGACGAGGAGGTCTGGTGATTCGTTGGCCACAGCGGGTGCAGGTTAGCGGCGGCCGGCGTTGCCGGCCAGATTTTTCTGGCGCGCGGGCCGTCCGGTACCGGCGGCGCGCATTTCCGCGGCGATGACGCAAAATACAGCTTGCGAAATCGCCCGACTCGGTTTCTTGTTGGTATCGGAGACAATGCATTGGCCGACCCCAACTTTGCTGGTCTGCGGTTTCCTTGGACTCACCTCGCCAGCTTTTGCGGAAAAGATCGTGCTGCGCGTCGGCCATTTCCCGAATGTGACCCACGCGCAAGGCGTGATCGCGCACGGGCTGAGCCGCGAGGGCAAGGGCTGGTTCGAGCAGCGGCTGGGGCCGGATGTGGAAGTGCAGTGGTTCGTCTATAACGCCGGGCCAAGCGCGATGGAGGCGATTTTCACCGGCGCCCTCGACATTACTTATGTTGGGCCGAATCCCGCCATCAACGCGCACCTGAGGTCGCGTGGCGAGGAAATCCGCATTGTGGCCGGCGCGTGCAGCGGCGGCGCGGCGTTGGTGGTGCAGTCGGACGGGCGCATCCGGACGGACGCGGATTTTCGCGGCCGGAGGGTGGGGACGCCGCAGCTCGGCAACACACAGGACGTGGCGGCGCGCGCGTGGCTGGCGTCGAAGGGGTTTCGTGTGACGATGACCGGCGGCGACGTGCTGGTGGTGCCGACGGCCAACCCCGACCAGCTTGCGATGTTTCAAAAAGGCGATCTCGATGCCGTGTGGACGGTGGAGCCGTGGGTGACGCGGCTGGCGCTGGAGGCGAAAGGGCGCGTGTATCTGGAGGAGGGCGCATTGTGGCCGCAGACCGGCGGCCGGTATGTCACGACGCATCTGGTCAGCAGCGTGCGGTTTTTGAAACAGCAGCCGGCGTTGCTCAAGCGCTGGATCGCCGCACACGTCGAGTTGACGCAATGGATCAACCAACATGCGGACGAGGCGAAACAGATTCTCAACGCCGAGATCAAAGCCGAGACGACGAAGGCGCTGCCGCGCGAGACGCTCGACGGCGCGTGGCGGCGGCTGGAGTTGACGCACGACCCGGTCCGCGCCTCCCTGCTCAAATCCGCCGAGGACGCGCACCGCGCCGGTTTGCTCCGCGAGAAGCCGGACTTGTCGCGCATCTACGATTTGAAGTTGCTCAACGAGGTGTTGCGTGACAAGAGTCTGGCGGAGATTCCATGAGCGCCATCCGCGAAGAACTTCGTCCCCTGCCGCCGCTGAAGCTGGAGGTGGAGCATGTCTGCAAGACGTTCCGCGCCAAGCACGCCACGATCCGCGCGCTCGACGACGTGAGCCTGACAGTGAGCGAAGGCGAGTTCCTGTGCCTGGTCGGGCCGAGCGGCTGCGGCAAATCCACGCTGCTGAACATCATCGCGGGCCTGGACACCGCCGACAGCGGCCGCGTGCTCGCCGACGGCAAACTCGTGACCGGGCCGGGCCGTGACCGGATGGTGATGTTCCAGGAGCCGGCGTTATTCCCGTGGCTCGACGTGATGGACAATGTGATGTTTGGGCTGAAGCTGAAGCCGAACCTGAACAATCGCGAGCGCAGGGAGGTCGCGATGTTTTACCTGCAACTGGTCGGGTTGGAAAAATTTCACCGCGCCAACGTCCACGAGCTTTCCGGGGGCATGAAGCAGCGTGTGGCGCTCGCGCGGGCGCTGGCACCCAATCCGCGCGTGCTGCTGATGGACGAGCCGTTTGGCGCGCTGGACGCGCTGACGCGGGAGCAGTTGTATGGCGACATCCAGAGCATTTGGGAGAAACGGCGCAAGACCATTGTGTTCGTCACGCACAACGTGCGTGAAGCGGCCTGCCTCGGCGAGCGGGTGCTGCTCTTCTCGCCGCGGCCCGGCCGGATTGAGGAGGAATTCCGGATTGATTTGCCGCACCCGCGAAACATCAACAGCGTCAACCTGGCCGAACATGCCGCGAAGATCATGGTGGCGCTCAAACGCCACTGGCCGGCCGATGGCTCGGAGGTGTCGGAATGAGACGCGTCCTGACGGCAGCGGTTTTTTTCGCGGTGCTGATTGCGGCATGGGAAGCGCTGGCGCGCGCGGGCATCTGGTCGCCGGTGCTGGTGCCCTCACCGCTGAGCGTGGCCGAATACATCGTCGGCGCGATCCGCGACGGCACGCTGGGCCACGCCACTTTCGTCACGCTGCGGAGGCTCGTGGCCGGCTATGTGCTGGGCATTATCTTCGGGTTGCCGCTCGGTTTGCTGACGGCGCGATTCAAATTTTGCGAAGACACGATCGGCGTCATCGCGCTCGGTTTGCAGACGCTGCCGAGCATTTGCTGGGTGCCGCTGGCGCTGTTGTGGTTCGGCCAGACCGAGTCGGCGATGCTGTTCGTCGTCATCATGGGCACGCTGTGGTCCGTCGTGATCGCCACCGACAACGGCCTGCGCAACGTGCCGCCGATTTACGCCCGCGCCGCGCAGACCATGGGATCGAAGCAGTTGCACACGTGGCTGAAGGTGAAACTGCCCGCGTCGCTGCCGTTCATCGTCAGCGGCATGAAACAAGGCTGGGCGTTCGCGTGGCGGTCGCTGATGGCGGCGGAGGTTTACGTGACAATCCTGACCGGTTTCGGTCTTGGCCATCTGCTGCACTACGGCCGCGAGTTGCAGGCGATGGACCAGGTCATCGCCATCATGCTCGTGATCATCCTCATCGGCCTGCTTGCCGACAGGGTTTTCTTCTCGCCCTGGGAGAAGTTTCTCCACCGCCGCTGGGGCACGACGAAGTAGCGGCGGCGTTCCCTGCCTTCGCTGCTGATATCCCCGGGCACGCCGCCAAACAAAAAGAGCGCCCCGCTCGCGCGAGACGCTCTTCTGTTGGGAACGAAAATCGTTCCGCAATTGGATTAACGACGACCGCCGCGACCACCACCGTCACGGTGACCGCCACCACTACGACCGCCGCCAAAGCCGCCGCCGCCGCCGCCGCCGCGGGGGCGTTCTTCGCGGGGACGGGCTTCGTTGACCGTCAGGGCGCGACCGTCGAGTTCCTTGCCGTTGAATTGGGAGACGGCCGCGTTGGCCTCCTCCTGCGAGCCCATCGTCACGAACGCAAAGCCGCGGGACTTGCCCGTGAACTTGTCCGTGATGAGTTCGCACGCGGTGACGTTGCCGGCCTGTTTGAAGAGGTCGAGCACTTCACCTTCAGTGGTGTTAAACGACAGGTTGCCTACGAATAGCTTGGTAGCCATTTTCTTACTATTTTCCTTTTGCTGCGGTGGGAGCTTGCGTGACTGTTCCCGACTCCTTCGGGTTTCGGATCATCACCAGCTATCTAGGCTGCCTGACAATCTACCAACTCACTGCGAACTGCTTCCAACTGCGAGCGCAATAAACGCTAGTGAAAAACCCGCTGTTTGCAACATTTTTTTGAGGCCACCTGGCTCCCGCGCGTTGACTCAAATTAAATGACACCGAAGGGGACGGGCTGAGGGGGCGAAAAAGGGGTCGTTGACTCATGGAGAAAAGACACCCGAAAAGGGTGGCCATGAACATGAACCGAACGATCAAAGACGACCTGCTGCCCAAACTCCAAGCCCGCTACGCCCGCCGGGGCCGCGACGGCAAAACCCGGATGCTCGACGAACTCTGCGAGGACTACGGCTACGAGCGCAAGTATGCCATCAAGCTGCTGCGCGGCACCGTGCCCCCGCCCTGCGGCC
>CAIQCK010000063.1 GCA_903870275.1 uncultured bacterium
CTCCGTGACGCGATCCATTGTTATCTCCGGTTCGCGTCACGGGGTGACGCGGCTACTGACAAAACGAACCCAAATGGTGATCGTGGTCAAAACCGTGAAACCTCGTTTTTCCAACGGAAAATGAACATTTCGAGTTGGAGAGGTCCCGGTGAGAAAACATGTTTTTACGAAACGAACCCAAATAGAGAATTGCAAAATACGTGGTTGCAAGACGTTGTGAAAAACCCGATGTTGAGACGAAACAAAACAAAGCCAAATAGGCCAAAGCGAAACAGGCAAGACATTGCACGACAGTCAGTTACATCCGAAGCCAGAACGCCGAAACCAGTTAACGAAGCTGTTCGACTGTCCGGTTCGATCCGACCCGATCCGACTCGATCCGACCAAATCCGACCAGTTTCGACCATATGAAACCCGTTGGAGATTGCAAATGCACGATTTTTGTAGCGGCGGTTGTGGCAGGGCGCGACCGCCGGGCGCGCCGCATCGTTGTTCCGGCCGGCCCGGCGGTCCGGCCTTGCCTTTCGGCGGCCAGCCCCGAAAGTTCGGTACGGACTCGCGATTCCTGTCGAAGCTTTCGGGGCCAAAGAACGCCACGACAGTTGTCAAAAGGACGCCCTGCCGCGCGCCGGCAAAGCTTGACCGGGGCGGTTCGGCCAATAGAATACCGCCTCCTTTTGTTCGTCTAAGGCCGCACCATGGAAACCACATCACAACTCGATACAGCGATTGACCGGACAATTGCCTGGCTGCGCGGGCAACAACGGCCGGATGGCCATTGGTGCGCCGAATTGCAGGGCGACACGATCCTGGAGTCGGAATACCTGATGTATCTGCACTGGCTGGGCAAGCTGTCACCGGACTCCCTGCGCAAGTGCGTGAACTATATCATCACGAAGCAATCGCCGGAGGGCGGTTGGTGCATCTACCACGGCGGGCCGCCGGACCTCAGCGCGTCGGTGAAGGCCTACATGGTTTGCAAATGGGCCGGGCACACGGTGGACGAGCCGTTCATGCGGCGGGCGCGCGAGGTGATCCTCGCCAAAGGCGGCGCGTCGCGCGTGAACAGCTACACGCGCATCTTCCTGTGGCTGATCGGGCTTTACGATTACAAGCACGTCGCCGCGATACCGGCCGAGTTGAACATGATGCCGAAGTGGTTTTACTTCAACATCTACGACATGAGCGCGTGGTCGCGGACGATGATCGTGCCGCTGACGGTGCTCTACCATTACAAGCCGGTGCGGCCGTGGCGCGATCCGCATTGCATTGACGAGTTGTTTGCCGGCGGGCCGGAGAAGGCGGATTACGCGTTCCCGCACGATCCGCGGATTTTCGCGTGGCGGAATTTTTTCCTCCTCCTGAACTGGGGGCTGCGGATTCGGGAGAGCTTCCCGATCAAGCCGTGGCGCAACTACTCGCTGAAACTGGCCGAGGAGTGGTTGAAGCCCCGCATCGGCGACGGCGGCAGCCTCGGCGCGATCTTTCCCGCGATGATCAACGCCGTGCTGGCGCTGCGGGCGCTCGGCTACAAGGACGGCGACCCGCTGGTGAAGCACGCCGAGGAGAAGATCGAGGACCTGCGGATCGAGGAAGGCGACACGCTGCGGTTGCAGCCGTGTTTCTCGCCGATCTGGGACACTGCGTGGGTGATCGGCATCCTGCGCGCCGCGGGCGTGCCGGCGAACGATCCGGCGCTGGTGAAGTCAACGCAGTGGTTGCTGGACCGCGAACTGAAGTTTGAGGGCGACTGGAAGGTGAAGTGGCCAAACGTCAAGCCCGGCGGCTGGCCGTTCGAGTATGCCAACAAGTTCTATCCCGACTTCGACGACACCGCCATCGTCATGCGCGTCATCCGCGACATCGAGATGGCGGACCCGCGCGAGCGCGACGCGGCGATCCAACGCGGCATGGAGTTCCAACTGGCGATGCAGAACCGCGACGGCGGCTGGGCCAGTTTCGACAAGGACAACACGCACGAGATCTTCACGAAGATCCCGTTCGCCGACCACAACGCGATGCTCGACCCCACCTCGCTTGATGTGACGGGCCGGATGTTGGAAACGTTCGGCACGCTCGGCTGGGACAAGTCGCGCGAGCCGGTCCGGCGCGCGATGGAACTCGTGAAGTCGCGGCAGGAACACGACGGTTGCTGGTTTGGCCGCTGGGGCGTGAATTATATCTATGGCACCTGGCAGGTGTTGATCGGTCTGGCGTCGGTCGGCGAAGACATGCAGTCGCCTTACATCCGGCGCGCGGTGAAATGGCTGCTCGACCATCAGCAGGCCGACGGCGGCTGGGGCGAGAGCTGCGCGAGCTACGACGACCCGTCGCTGCGCGGCACGGGCAAAACGACCGCGTCGCAGACAGCGTGGGCCATTCACGCGCTCATCGCGGCGGGCGAGGGGGATCATCCGGCGGTGCGCCGCGGCGTGGATTGGCTGCTGGCGCGGCAGAATCCGGACGGCACGTGGACCGAAAACGAGTTTACCGGCACGGGTTTTCCGAAGGTGTTCTACCTCAAATACCACTGGTATCGAATTTACTTTCCATTGCTGGCGCTGGCGGCGTATCGTGCGCGGCATCGGCGGGCAGGCAGCGTCAACCCGTGATGGCGCTGCGGGCGACGCCGAGACAGACGACGGAACGTGAAATTTTCCATGATGTATCGGTGTCTCGCTTTGACAGTCGTGTTGTTGGCGGCGTTGTTCCAAACCGGCTGCATCCTGGCCCCAACCATACTTGGCTCGTTCATGTTGTTCGGCAAGAACGACGCCGTTCCTCCCCACCCCCTCTGGCAAATGGAGCCGCCCGTTTCGCAAACGCCCGCGCCGTCGCTGCCCGACCTGAATGTCGCGGATCCCCGCGCGACAGTCGCGGTCGCCCGCTGAAGTTACGGATTCGGTGCCGCGCCTCCAGGCGGCATGGACTCGGACGCGTTCGGCGCCGGCCGGAGTTGGATCGTGATGCCCTGAGAGTTTTGCTGCAAGCCCTGGAACATCTGCTGCATCTGGTTGCGAAACGCCTCGTCCTGTTGAGCCTTCTGACCGAACGCCGCCAGTGTCGGCGCGCCAATCGTCTGCGGCTTGCCGCTGGCGTCGGTGTAAGTGAACTGGATGGAAACGTTCTCCGCCCGCACATCGCTGCCGAAGATGCCGCTGCGGCCCTGTCCGCCGCCGCCCGCTTCGCTTTCCGGTTTCTCCAGCACGATGACGTAGATTTGCTTCGGTGCGCCCTTGCGGATCAACTCCAGCCGTGCCTGCGTGCCGAAGTTGCGCTTGTTCAGGATCCCTTGCAACTCCTGCGCCGTGCTCACCGGCTGGCCGTCGGCGCGCACGATGACATCGAACCTCTCCAATCCGGCCACCACCGCGGGGCTTTCCTTGCCGACGCCGAACACCATCACGCCCTGGCCCTCCGGCAGGCCCGGCAATTGCGCGCGCACCATTTCCGGCACCGGCGCGGCGGAGACGCCGATCCATTTTTCAGGCCCGGCCGGCTTCGGCGCGGGGTTGCGCACTTTGGAACGCACCGTGGTTTTGGGTGCGCTTGGCGGTGGTGTGGCGCTTTCATCCGCCGCGCGTAACGGCACGGCCAGCGCCACCATCAGCAGGAAGGAGTAGGACGCTTTCATGGCGGCCTGAGTTTCGCAGGTGGACCGCCGCAGCGCAACCACGAAGCCGCAGCGTGATTTCGCTCGCGGCGTGTTCGGAGTTGTCAAAGCGGCAAGAAGAAGCATATTCGGTGGCTGTCGTTGATGTTTGAAACGCCAGCACGATGGAGTGATGAACGCGTTGCCAAATGTTACGCGCCTGTGGCTGTGGTTTCGGCTGCGGGTATCCGAGATCATCCGCTCGACAGAGCTTCAAACTCTGTTGTTTTGGGCTGGCGTCGTTGGATTTGTCGGAGGAATGTCATCCGTCATGTTTCGCCACGCGGTCCGGGTTCTGCAATGGATGATGACGAAGGAAACCGGCAGCCTGGTGGCGATTGCCAACGGTCTGCCGTGGTGGGAACGGCTGCTGGTGCCGACAATCGGCGGGTTGGTTGCGGGGCTGGTTTTGCAGTTCGGTCTCAAGTTCACGCGTCACATCCCGTTCAACGACTACATGGAAGCTATCGTGCTGGGCGATGGCGTGGTGCGCGTGCGGCCGACGCTGGTGAAGTGCGGCTCGTCGTTGCTATCCATCGCCTCCGGCGGCTCCATCGGGCGGGAGGGACCGATGGTGCAGCTGGCCTCGATGCTTGCGTCGCTGATCAGCCGGGTTCTGAGAGTCAGCGCGCCGCGGCGGCGGTTGCTGACGGCCTGCGGCGCCGCGGCGGGCATTGCCTCTGCCTACAACGCGCCGATTGCCGGCGCGCTCTTCGTAGCCGAGATCGTGCTCGGTTCGATCGCGATGGAAAGTTTCGGGCCGCTGGTGTTCGCCTCCGTCGTCGCCACAGTGACAGTGCGGACATTCTATTCCGCGCTGCCGATTTTTCAGGTGCCCACGTTCAAGCTGATGTCGGGCTACGAACTGTTTTTGTTCCTGGGATTGGGGATTGTCGCCGGCTGTTTCGCGCCGGTGATGCTGCGCCTGCTGGATCTCACGAAAGACGCTTTTGCGAAGTGGAACGTGCCGACGTGGCTGAAGCTGACGGTCGGCGGTTTGGCGGTCGGCGTAATTTCGGTGTCAAAACTCTTTAGAAATGTCCCCTTGTTAACTCACGAGAGAATGTCCCCTTCGTTGCTTGTTGTCTGCGACCCTCTTCAGCCCGGCTGGGGGTGCGGGACGGAGGGAGGCCGAG
>CAIQCK010000064.1 GCA_903870275.1 uncultured bacterium
CCGGGCGCGATTGTGGTTGCGTCGCGGCAGAATCGCGCCCGGAGGTCGCGATCCACCTGACCGTTGCGGGATTATCCAAAACCGCGCCGCGGCAGGTGTTGAGCAGCACGGTGCCCGGTTTCATCCGTTTCAGAAACGCTGCGTCGGCCATGTGCCAGGTTTTATCCGCGCCCGTCTTCGTCAGCGGCACGTGGAGCGAGATGAAGTCGCTCTTCATCAACGCCTCCAGCGGCAGGAATCGCTTTTCGCACGGAAATAGCCGCGCCAGCGGCGGGTCGTTCTGCAGCACCTTCATGCCGAGCGCCTCGCATTTCGCCACAACCTTGCTGCCCACGTTGCCGACGCCGACAACGCCAATGATCTTGCCTTCGAGCCGGTAGCCGCCGCGTTTGGCGAGGACCAGCAATGCGCAGACGACGTATTCGGCGACGGAATTGGCGTTGCAACCGGGCGCGCTGGCGAAGGCGATGCCGCGCTCGCGTAGATACGCCTCGTCCACGTGATCGGTGCCTATCGTGCAGGTGCCGACGAAGCGGACGCGGCTGCCGTCGAGCAACTCGCGGCCGACTTTCGTGATCGAGCGGATGATGAGCATGTCCGCGTCGCGCACGGCGGCGGCGTCCATTTTGCGGCCGTGCATCGTTACCACGTCGCCGAGCCGGCCAAACGCTTCGCGGCCAAACGGGATGTTCTCGTCCACGAGGATTTTCATGACATCACTTTGCTGCTAGAGTTTGTTCGAAATCGGCGATCAGGTCGTCCGCGTCCTCGATGCCGGTGGAGACGCGCAGTAACGCGTCGCTGATGCCGACGGCCGCGCGTTCCGCGGCGGTCATCTTGACGTGGGAGGTCTTGGCCGGGCTGGTCACGAGCGTCTCGACGCCGCCGAGGCTGACCGCGGCGGTGGCGAGTTGGAAGCGGCCCAGCGCCGCGCCGGCTTGCGCCGCATCGCGCAACTCGAACGACAGCATTCCGCCAAAACCGCGCATCTGCCGCGCGGCGACCGCGTGGTCGGGATGGTCCGGCAGGCCGGGATAGTTGACGCGGGCGACCGCGGGATGTTTCTGCAGCCACCGCGCGAGTTTGCCGGCGTTCTCGTTCTGCCGCTCGACCCGCAGCGCCAGCGTTTTCAGCCCGCGCTCCAGCATGTAGCAGGTGTGGGCGTCCAGCATGCCGCCGTGGTTGACGGCGAAAGGCCGGATGCGGGCGATGATCTCGCCCGATGCGATAACCGCGCCAGCGTTGAGGTCGCTGTGGCCGTTGAGATACTTCGTGGCGCTGTGGATGACCACGTCCAAGCCGGTCGCCAGCGGGTTCTGGTTGATCGGCGTGGCGAAGGTGTTGTCAATGACCGTCAGCAGCCCGCGCGCCTTGCCGAGGGCGGCGATGGCCGCGAGGTCCACACAGCGCAGCAGCGGGTTGGACGGTGACTCGACGAAGATGAGTTTCGTGGCGGGCCGAATCTGCGCCGCGAAATCGCCGTTGGCCTTCACAAAGGAAACCTCGACGCCGAACTGCGTCAGCTCCGCCGCGACGAAGTGATAGGTGCCGCCGTAAAGGTCTTCCTGGAACACGGCGTGGTCGCCGGGTTCCAGCAGCGCGAACAGCACCGTGGTGATGGCCGCCATGCCGCTGCCAAAAACCAGCGCGTCCCCGCCCTGCTCCAGCGCGGCGAGCTTGGCGGCCACCGCGCGCTGGTTGGGTGTGTTGGAGTAGCGTTGGTAGATGTTCTGGCCCGACGGGTTCGGGCAAGCGTAGGAAGATGCGGTGAAGATGGGCGTGGTGACGGCGCCCGTGGCTGCATCGTGGTAACCGCCGGCGTGGACGCAGAGCGTGGCCGGTTTGAGGTTGGCGTTGTTCTTCTTCATGGCTGCAAAGCGTGACGTTACCGGCAGGGTCTCGTTCCCGCAAGCGCGGAACGGGCGGCTTCACCGGGCCACGGTGTGCCGGGCGTAGAACTCGATGACACCGCGCGCGACGGCGTCGGCGTATTCGCGGAAAATGGAACGGCGGCGCTGGCCGTCGAAGACGCGCTCGCCGTCGTAGTCGCCGGCCAGGAGGCGCGCGTAGGTCGTCGGGTTGTTCTGGTAATACGGCTCCAGATAAACCACCGGGCCGTGGAACAGCCGGTTCGCGATCAGATTGCGGGCGCGGACGAATGGGTTGTCGCTCACGACGGCGCTGTTCGGATCAAACTTGGCCGGCTCCGGCGGAAGTTTCAGGTCGGCGGCCATCGCGCGGCTGATCGCGTCGGCGGCGGCCAGTTCGGTCGGGTGCGAGTTTTCCAGCAGCTTCCAGAGCAGTTCAAATTTTCGCTGCGGCGTGTCTACGCTGCCGGGCGTGTAGCCGCCGTGGACCATTACGAGCAGGCGGTTGTCGGGCGCGGGCTTGTCGCCGTCGCCGGTGGCGTTGAAATGGATGCAGAGCGTCAGGTCGGGCCGCAGCCGGTCGTTGACGAGCGCGGCGCGGGCGCGAATCTCGGCGTTGCGGTAGAACTCCAGTTCCATCCGCTTGCGCACGGCGTCGAGCAGAAACGCCTCGCGCGCCAGTTCGCCCATCGCGCGCACGTCGGAGCGCGTGGCGACGTTCTCGCGGACGTATTTTTCGGCCGGTTCGCGGCACTGCTCCAAGCTGGCGTCGGTCACCGGCTTGAGGTCGTTCTTGGTGAACAGCACCGTCGCGCCGGCGTGCTCGAGTTGCGGGGCGAGCAAGCGCGCGACGATGAGATTTTGCACCGCCTCCTGCTCCGCCGTGCCGTCGTTCATTTTGAAACTCCGTTCCTCCATCCGCGCGAACTCGCCGCCGATGTGGCCGGGGTCGAGCGCGATGCGCAGTCCGCGCAATGGCTGGTCCGGCGGATTCTTCAATGCGGGCAATTCTTCCAGCGTGTGGAACGTCCGTTTCACCACGCGGCGCGCGTCGGTTGCAAACTGGAGCTGGTAAAGTCGCTGCTCGTGCCGCTCGTCGTCGAAAATGAGGACGCTGTCGCCGTCGTAGGTGAGGAATTTCTGGAAGACGCCGGTCGGCGAGAAAACGCGGTCGAGGCGCGACGGAAACTCCGCGCGCGTCATGGTGCGTTGGAACGGGTCGAGCAATTCCCAGCGCGGCGCGTCGTCGGCGCGGAGAAGATGAGCAGATGGGAGTTGGGAGATGGAAGTTAGGAGGACAAAAACAGGCAGCAAACAGCGTAAAGGCGTAAACTTCATTCTCCTGTTTCCCATCTCCTATTTTCTATCTCCAATCACCCAACTTCCAACTCCCATCTCCCAATTGCCGTCTGCCATCTTCCAATCAAGGCGCGGCGATGACGGTGATGACCTTGTCGGGCGCGGGCAGATATTTGCGGGCGGCGGCGAGCACGTCGGTGGGCGTGACTTTCCAGATGCCTTCGACGGCACGCGCGATCCAGTCCTGGCCGAGGCCGTAGAGTTCGAGGTCGCAGAGCGTGTCGGCGATGCCGGCATTGGTTTCCATCGTCATCAACATGCCGCCGACGAGCGTGGCGCGCGCCTGGTCGAGTTCGTCATCGGTCGGCGGCGCGGTGCGAATGCGCTCCAACTCGGTGCGCACGCTGCGGAGGGCGGTGTCCACGTCCTTCGGATTGTTTTGCATCGCGAGCGTCCATGGCCGTTCGCCGCGGCTGCCGCGGAACTCGGTGGTGACGCTGTAGGTGAGGCCTTCTTTTTCGCGCAGCGAGGCGAGCAGCCGGCTGTTGAGCAGTTCGCCGCCGCCGAGGATGTGATTCGCGGCCAACGCGGCGAAATAATCCGGCGCATGAACGTCCACGCCGCGCGCGCCCATGATAACGATCGCCTCGGCCTTGTCGGAAGTCGGCAGACGCACCGGTTTTCCGGTGGTGTCGGGGCGGAGCGATGGAATCGGCGACAGGTGCGCCGTCGGGCGCGGACCGATCGCCTGCCAGGAGCCGAAGAGCAATTGGAGTTTCGTGGCCACCTGCGCGGCGTCGAAATCGCCGACGACGGCGATGGTGGTGGTGTCGGGCCGGTAGTGTTTGCGGTAAAACGCCAGCAACTCGGAGCGCGTGGCGGCCCGGACGTCCGCCTCGCTGCCGCGCAGGTAATGGCGTTCGGGATGGCCTTCGGGATAAAGCGCCTCGCGCAGTTCCTGCATGGAGAGAACGTAGGGATTGTCGGAGTCCTCCTTGACCGCGTTCAGTTGCTCGGCGCGGACGTGCGAAAGTTCAGCGGCGGAAAACGCCGGCCGGCAAAGCACGTCGCGAATCAGCTCCAGCAACTTCGGCAGGTCCTGGCTAAGGCTGCGGCCGGCGACGGTCGCGTCGTCCATCGTGGCGTTGAAGGTGAGTTCCGCGCCGAGCGTGTCGAGTTCCTCGTGGAACTTCGCCGCGGAACGCGTCGCGGTGCCGCGGTTGAGCATCGCGGCGGTGAGCACGGCCAGGCCGGGCCGCGTCGGCGGGTCGAACAAACCGCCGGCGTCCACGCTTGCAGAGATGGCGGCGGTCGGGTTGGCGTGGTTCTCCTGAAGCAACAGCACCATGCCGTTGGGCAGCACTGTGCGCGTCGCGCGCGGCGCGAGCGCGGCGCGCGAAAGTGAAAGAGAAGAGCCAACGCGGTTTCGCGCCAGCAACCTCTTTCCCAATACTCCATCCCTCCGATCCTCCGTTTCTCCCATTCCGCCGCCGATCCGTCGCTGGATCGGGCCGGCCTTCGGCCGGGTCGGCGCGGGAAGCTCCTTGGAAATTTTCGTCGGCAGGAACCAGCCGATGGTGCGGTTGGCGGTGGTCAGGTATTTTCGCGCGACGGCGCGCACGTCCTGCGCGGTGACGCGCTCGGCTTGCTGGTTCATCGTCAACAGGTAGGTCCAGCGGTCCACGACTTCGTAGGAACCGAGCAGCGAACCTTGATCGCTGACGCCGTCCATCGCGAAGACGGTCTGCGTGATCGTCTGGCGTATCGCCTTCGCCAGCTCCGCCGGACTGACGAGTCTTTCCTGAACGTCGGCAATCGCGGCGTCGAGCACACGCTCGAACTTTTTGCGGTCGGCGGTTTCGGAACAGGTGGCGAAAAGAGTTTCCCAGCCGGGATCGTGCTGCTGGCTGAATGACGAACTCACCTCGGTTGCCAGACCGGCGTCCGCCAGCGCGTGGTAGAGCCGCGAACTCCGGCCGACGGTCAGCAGCGAGTCGAGCACGCCGAGCGCGAACATGTCGCGGTCCGGCGTGCCGGGAATGTGATACATCGCCTCAAAATAAACCGCGCGCCCCTCGCCCTTCACCGTGACACGCCGCTCGCCTTCCTGCTCCGGCTCGACGCCGACGACCTTCGGCGGCTCCGGCCCGCGCGGGATGCCGCCGAAATGTTCGCGCACGCGGTCGAGCACCTTCGCGGTGTCGAAATCGCCGACGAGGATGAGGACAGCGTTGTTGGGCTGGTAGTAGGTCCGGTAGTAGGCGAGCACGTCGTTGCGCGTGATCGCCTGCACGTCGCACTTCCAGCCGATGACGGGCCAGTGATACGGATGCACCGTGAACGCGGCGGCGCGCGTGGCCTCGTCGAGGCGGTTCAGCGGATTGTTTTCATCGCCGTCCAGTTCCGACAACACCACCTGCCGCTCGTGCGTCAGCTCCTGCGGGTCCATCGCGCAGTTGTGCATCCGGTCGGCCTCGATCCGCAGCACCGTTTCCAATCCGGACTTGCCCGCGGGCGCCGCGGCGTCGGACGGCATCGCAAAAAAATAGGCGGTGTAGTCGCTGTCGGTGAAGGCGTTGTTCTTGCCGCCCGCCAGCGCCGTGAGCCGGTCAATGTCGCCGCGCTTGAGCGTCGCCGTGCCCTTGAACATCATGTGCTCGATGAAATGGCTGATGCCGGTGATGCCGGGTCGCTCGTTGCGCGAGCCGACGCGGTAGTAGGTCCAGACGCTGATGACCGGCGCGGCGTGAATTTCCTTGGTGATGACTTTCAATCCGTTCGACAGGACGGTTTCGCGAGGCGCCGAATTCTGCGCGACCGCCCACGACGGCACAACCGATGTGACCAGCAGCGCGGCGAACAACGCGCGTCGAACAATGACAATCCAGGATGACATGGCTAGCAATTAAGATGTTTCGAGGCCGAAGGTCAAGCTGCGGTGGTGCGACTGCCGCGTCATCCCATCGGCCCGCGCGTGACGCCGAGCTGGTTCAGCAGTTTCAACTCCCGCCACAGTTGCGCGCCGGAGATTTTGCCGGCGAGCAACTGCTGGTATTTCTCGATCGTAAGCGCCACCTGCGACGGCGGCTCGTCCAGGAACTCTACGCGGAACTGGCGCGCGCCGAGCGCCTGCAGCTTCGCGACGTGCTCCGCGCCGGTCTGCGCGAGCGCATTGAACACCGTGTTACGGCAGCCGGCGTCGGCCCGCACCGGATGCTCCGCGCCGACGCGGTCCCGCAGCCGCGCCTCGTGGAGGTCGCACGGCCGGCCGCAGTTGGTGTAATCCGTGCCGGTGGTCAGGAACGCGCAGAAGACGCAATGCTCCATGTGAAACATCGGCATGTGCTGGTGGATGGTGATTTCAAACCAGGAAGGCGGTGCGGCGCGCAGCAGCGTGTCGAGTTGTGCGGCGTCCAGATCGTAGCTGGCCGTCACTCGCTCCAGGCTGAAGTGGTTGATGAAATAATCGGCGGAGATGGGATTCGTGACGTTGAGCGAAAAATCGCCCACGCAACGGCAGCCAGCGAAGAATTTCAGGTGGTCGTAATTGCGGACGAGCCAGCCGTCGGCGTCGCAGGCGCGGACCTGTTTGAGAATCCACTCGTCGCCCGGCTTGGTGATGCGCGGCGGCGCGACGAAGATTTCCAGCTTTGGGTATTTGGTTTTGGACTGCCGGACCGTGGCGACGGCTTCGCGGTAGAGTTTCGGATTCTCGAACTCGCAGTAGATCGTTTCCACGCCGCCGCGCAACGCCGCATCCAGCTGCGGCATCGAGCGGACCAGGACGATGAGATCCGCCGCCGCGCCGGCATCCCTGCCGGCGTCGTTGTTCAGCAGGTTGACGGGCATCGCCGGCAGGGATGCCGGCGCGGCCATTTTCCACCGTTTCGGTTGCGAACGCAGCGCCTCCAATTGCGCCACCGCGTCGCGTCGCAGCCGGTTCAGCTCGCTCACGGGCAACATCACCGCGCCTTCGAGCCGGTTCCGCATCTCGCCCAGCGCGAACGGCGTGCCGCCGAGCCGGCCGAGCTGTCCGCGCAACCGCTCGGTGTCCAGCGGCTGTTTTTGTGCCGCCACCAACGGCATCGCGGACGCCAGCCGGGCGACGTGACCGGCCTCGTCCTGCACAATTAGCGTCAGCGGCTGGCCGACGCGACCTTGAAGCTCCATCGTCACCGGCCTCTGGTAACGCGGCTGGTCGCCGGCAAAACTCTGCCGCAGCCGGCGTTCGAGTTCAGGATCGCTGGTCTTCCAGACTTTGTCGCCGACGTGGACGCGCTGGAAATCAATGTCGCCATGACCGAAGCCGAGCAGCGTCTCCGCGCCGCGCGGCTCGACATCATAAACGCGGCCGCCTTCCTCCTTCTCGTCCGGCCGGCCCGCGTCGAAGACGATGCCGTCGCCGGGCTTGAGCGGCGCCCGCAACCGGAGCGCAACGAATTCGCCCCGCACGCGGCAGACTTCGCCAAGAAGAACGCCGCGTTTTTTGCCAAAGCGCGCGTGGACCATCGCCTGGTTGTCCGTGCCGCGAAACCAGCCGGTGTGCAGCCCGCGCGAAAAGGACATCTCCATGTCGTAGCGGTCTTGAGTTGAACAGGTAAGGCGCGAAGGCGCAAAGGTTGCCGGACCATTTCCCGTCTTCGCGTCTTCCCTGTTCACAAGCCGGTCCATTGCCGCGCGGTAAATCCGTGTGATGTTCGCCACATATTCCGGCGACTTGAGCCGGCCTTCGATCTTGAAGGCGTGGACGCCGGCGCGCAGCAGGTCGGGCAGCAATTCCAGCGCCGCGAGGTCTTGCGGGCTGAGGAGATAGCGGCGGTCGCCGAGCGGCACCGGTTGACCGTCGCGAATCAGCTCATACGGCATGCGGCACGCCTGCGCGCACACGCCGCGGTTGGCGGAGCGCCCGCCCAGCGATTCGCTGGTGAGACACTGGCCGGAGTAAGCGACACAAAGCGCGCCGTGAATGAACACTTCCAACTCCATTTGGGGTTTTGAATTTTGGAGGGTGGAATGAATCGCGGCGATTTCCTTGATCGAACACTCGCGGGCGAGGATGACGCGCTGGCAGCCCAATTCGCGGGCAAATTCGACGCCGGCGGCGCTGCTGACGCTCATCTGCGTCGAGGCGTGGATCGGAAAATCGGGCGAGAGCCGCCGGATGAGCCGGCAGACGCCCACATCCTGCACGATGGCGGCGTCCACGCCAGCGGCGATGATGGCGCGCAGGTAGCGCTCCGCCCCGGCGAGTTCGTCGGTGAAAGTGAGGATGTTGAAAGTGACGTAGCCACGGACGCCGCGCCGGTGCAGGAACTCCATCAGCTTGGGCAGGTCGGCCGAGGCGAAGTTGTCGGCGCGCATACGCGCGTTGAACTGTTCGAGGCCGAAGTAGATGCCGTCGGCGCCGTTCTCGACCGCGGCGCGCACACAGTCCCAGTCGCCCGCCGGCGCGAGCAGTTCGGGGCGCGCGGAAGCCGCCTCGCCAGCGGGAGCCGGCGCGGGTGTCGCACCTGTTTGGACATTGTCAGCAATCATGAATTTCCCGATCCAACGGCCAGTTGACTCTAAGCTCGGGGGCGCGGATTGCCAACGGCCATCTGTAGAAAGCGTGCGAACAGAAAAGGTTGATTCCGGGGGATTCACGGACTAGACTTTGCGCCGTGAAGTGGTTTGTTTTGGTTGCTCTGCTGGTTGCGTCGCTGGCGTTTGCCCAAACGCCGTCCACGCAGTTTGACTTTAGCAAGAAATCCAGTTTCCAAAGCAGGTCGTTCGACACCAAAACGTTCACGACCAAGACTTACCAGACCCAGCAATACGCCACCAAGACGGCTGAAACGAAAGAGTTTGCCACCAAGACCAGCCAGATGGGGCAGGAACAGTTCGCCGCCAAGAACTTCTCGCCGCCGGCGACGGAGCAAAAGGTCGGTTGGTGGCAGAAGCTATTCGGCACGCATTCGTCCAGCATGGGCACCAAGACTGTCGACGGGAAAAACTACGCGACCACCAACTTCGCCGGCAAGAACGCCCAGACCAAAGTGGACGAGCCGTTGCAGGAAAAATACGACCACATGATGAGTCCCAGTGCGCTCGCAATGCCGAGAGTCAACCCGACGTCGAAGGAGTTGAACAAGCCGGTGCAAAGCCACCCCACGAATTTCGTGCCAGCGCCTCCAGCGTCTCCGTAAGTCCCCGCAGTTTCGTCTTCAGCGCCGACCGTGCCCGGCTGTTGTCGAGCGTCAAATCCGCGGGACGCGGAGGATTCATCGGCACGTCACGCGTGCTCGTGGCTTTGATCGTCGCCGTGGGCCAGCCGAAACGCTGCGCGACCCGCATCCCGATCTCGTGGCGGCTCAGCCGTTCCGAACCGACCAGATGAAACACGCCGTTGTGCGGCGAGTCCGCCAGTTCCAGCGCCGCCGCAGCCAGATCGAACGCGTTGATCGGGCAGCGGAATTCGTCCACAAACAACCTCAGCGGCCGGCCCGCTCGCAACGCCAGGCCGAGCTTCTCATCCAAGGCGCGGTTGCCGCGGGGACTGGGGCCGATCACCAGCGACGTGCGGGCGATCACCCACCGGTCGCCTGTTGCGCGAACGATCCGCTCGGCGTCGAGTTTCGTCTGTCCGTAAAGACTGAGCGGATGCGGCGGATCCTCCTCGACGTAAGGCGCGCCCTTGCGCCCGTCGAACACGAGGTCGGTGGAGAGAAACACCAGTTTGGCGCCAAGTTGCCGGGCGAATTGCGCGAGCGTGGCAGTGGCGTCCACGTTCAGCCGACGCGCCAATTCCGGCTCGCGCTGGGCGCGGTCGGCGTCCGCCAGCGCCGCGCAGTGGACGATGATGTCCGGACGGAATGCCTCCAGTTTCGCCCACGCGGCGGAGGCGTCGGTGAGGTCGAGCGATTCCAAACGGCACGAAAGACAGGGCGGGCGGAAGGTCTGAAAGACACCGAGCGTGTCGAATCGGCCGGTCGCCTGTTGGGCGACGTGCGAGCCGACCAGCCCGCTGACCCCCGTCACCCAAAGTTTTTTCAAGCTGCAGACTTGGCGCTCTCGGTGGCGGCGGACGGCTTCGCGCCGGATTTCTTCGCGGCGCGCAGTTTGAGAGCCTGCTTCCGGCGCTTCAGATAAGCCTTGCGGCGACTTCGTTTGATGACTTTGTTGTATTGCTGACTCATAAGTCGGGCGGACTGTAAATGAAGCGGCGCGCCTTGCCAAGCGAATTGAGCAGCATCGAATGGATGTCGTGCCGTTCCCGCTATTGCAGACCGGCGATTCGCAAGTCCCCGTTCCAGATCGTCAACGTATGTTTATGTTATAGGGTGTGCCGTCTTGGACGAATGGATGGAGAAAAACTTGTTTTAGAGGCGCGCTGTTGCTACAGGAGAGCCTTGTCGAGAGGCCAACGATAAGGAGTGAGCCATGAGATTAATCGCTATTGTCTGTTTTTGTCTGGTTGGATGGTGGAGTGCGCGGGCGGAAACGCCGGCGCTGTTGCCCTACAACTCAGCCCATTGGAAACAAACGATGCTCATCGGCGCGGCCACGCCGGACAAGGCGCAGAAAGTGCAGGCCGAGATATGGTTCCTGAAGCCGGACAACATGCGCGTGGTGGTCGCGGCGGAGGGCAAGCGGCAGGTCATCATCATCAAGAACAAGACCGCGCTGGTCTTCGAGGAAGGCGGCACGATGGGCATGAAAATGCCGCTGAAGCAGCAAATGCTGGATCAGCTGGCGCAATTCACCGAAGTGTTCTCCAAGTTGGACACATGGAAGAAAGCCAAGGTGGGCGAGGAAAAGCTTGGCGACAAGGCGTGCGAGATTTACGGATTCAGCGACAAGTCCGGCGGCCAGACGGCCACGGGGAAAGTATGGCTGTGGGCGGAGAAGAACTTCCCGATGCGCATGACGATGGAGTCGCAGGGCCAGTCGGTGACGATAGAGCATAGCGATGTGCAGGTGAACGAGGGCGTATCGCCGGCGATGTTTGAGCCATCGGCGGATGTGAAGTTCATCGAAATTCCGTCCGGTGCGGGCAAATAAGCGAGTCCCGGCGTGCTAGTGCGTGGTGGCGGCCGGCGGATTCGCGTCGATTCGGGCGATGCCGAAAACATTGTAGGACGGCAGGAAGCGGTAGTAAACCTCCAGCGTCAGGCACAGCAACGTCGTGTGATAGACTTTAGTGTCCTTGCCCCGGACCTTGTTCGTCGTCATGTTGGTCTGCCATGCGGCCGAGCCGGGACTGCCCCAGGAACCGTCCGCATCCTGGTTCTCCACCAGTTGGTCGCGCATCCGCGAGTTCCACTCGGCCCACCAATGGCCGCCCGCGTGAAACATGGCTTGGGTAATGTAATACCAGCCGTAGGTGGAGTTGGCGTTGCCGGAACGAAAACGGCTCTCGACCTCGAGCAGGCGCGGCAGTGTCTGTTTCACTTCGGCGCTGTCGCCGTCGCCGAGCAGTTGCAGAGCGAGCGCGCCGATGCCGTCCAGCGCGTCACTATGCATGCGGTCAGGCACGGCGTAGCCGAAGCGGCCCTGGTCGCGATCGTAGACGGCATGGAACCACGAGCGCGAGCGGCGCAAGGCGTCATCCAGGCCGGCGATAGACAGCCCGGTGTTCTTGGCGGCGACGAGCGCCTGCAGGTTCCAGGCGGTGATGGAGCTGTCGCCGCTCGGACGGTTCTTGAGGTTGTAAACACCGCCGGGGCCGGTGTTGTAATCGTAGTCCCACGAGCCGTCGGGCCGCTGGGCGTTGATGATGAGCGCAATGGCCGCTTCGCAAACCGCCTTGAGCGGCGCGTAGCGCGTCAGCGCGTAATCCTCGCACATCGCGTAGGCGGCGATGGGATGCTGATACTCGAAGCGCGCGGTGCCGATATAGCCGCTGGTGGGCGCCTGGCTTTGGTCGGCCTGCGTGGACAGAAAGTTGAGCGCTTCCTTGATGGTCTGCTCGAACTCTTGGCTCGCGTGCGTCTCGCCGTGGCCGAGGAATGCCAGCAACGCCAGGCCAGTCATGGCCACTTTGTACTGGCCGCCCCACGAGCCCATCTCCGACTGGCCGGCGTTCTGGTTCTTCTTCAGCCAGCGCAACGCCTTCACCACGGCCGCCTCGCTCGCGTCGGAGCCGCCGTAGCGCGTCACGGCGCCGCCGCGCGCGTTGCCGGTGCGCCGGCCGAGGAACGGATCGTTGCTGACGCCCCCGGCGCCCCGCTCCGAACTGGATGGCGTGAAGTGGCCGGGGATTTTGGGATTGAACAGCGCGATGACCGGCAGCGACGGCGCAATGCGCGGCGTGCGCGTCGGCACGGTGAGGCCACGGGGCACGGTAGGCGTCGGGCCGACCTGTGGCGCGGCGTCCACGAGTTTGTTAAGGTTGCGGTCCGGCGGCGCCGGCGGCGCGGGAATGTTTTCCGGGCCGACGGGCTTGATTCCCTCGCCGACGAATTTCATCGTCGGCAAATCCTCATGCGGAACCCGTGTCATCGCCGGGGCGTATAAAAACTTGTAGCCGAAAAAGGCGATCAGGCCGATGTGAAGCACGATGGCCGCAGCGTAGTAGCGCGTGCGCCACTTCGGGGCGGGCTTGCGGGCGGTGAGGATATCCACCTCGTCCGGAAAGCGCGGCTTGAAACCTGGTGGCAGTGGCGGCCGCGCCACGCGCGGCCGGGGGCGCTTGGCGACGACCCGCGGTTTTCCCGGCCTCGGCGCGACGACACGCGGAACCCTGCCCGGAGTCGGTTGGACCCCCGCCGGTTTCGCTGGCCGCTGGCCTTGTTGCTTTGCCGAATACATGAAAAAAGACCGTAGGATAATACCGACATTTTCCGCCGTCGGCAACTTCCCCGACGAGGGGCGAAAATTTCCCCCAAAAAAGCCTTGCGTCAAAAAAGACAGGAGGCATAATGCGAACTGTCAACCGATAGGTCGACAGAAGAAAGGAGCTCACATGAAGAAAAGTATTGCAGCGGTTGCAGTGTTGGTTGCCATGGCAGTGTTGGCGTTGTCCACTCCGGCCCAAGCGGAGGAGCAGGACAATTACGTCAGCAAGCTGGTGCGTGGTTGGACCAATCTGGCTACGTTCTGGTGCGAGATCCCCAAGCAAATCTATGTGGTGTCCCAACAGCGTGACGCGGGCGCGGGCCTGCTGTTTGGCGGCATGAAGGGCATCGGTTTCGGAGTTTCCCGCCTCGGTGCGGGTCTCTACGAAGGCGCGTTGTTCTTCCTGCCGAAGTATGAGCCCATCATGGATCCTCCGGTCGTGTGGCCGTTCGAGGAAGCCGGAACGCTGGCCAGCAAGTAGTAGCAGCCCGTTCCGTTGGCGGCCCGCCGAAAAGGAATGCTTGACAGCCGGCGGCTGTTGGAGCTAAGAGGTCGGTTCGAGAAGTGGAGACGGAGGAAGTTTACAAAAAAAATCTCGGCTTGGGGACAAGCTTCGCCACCCCTGCCAGAGAGGTCAAAGCGCGAAGCTAGTCAACAGAGGAGCGAATAGAACGTATGAAGAAATTGAGCATCTGCCTGGCGGCCATTGCGGCCATTGCTGTTCTGGGTATGTCCTCGGTCACAGCGGCCGAGGAACAGGACAATCACATCAGCAAGCTTGTGCGTGGCTGGACCAACATTGCCACGTTCTGGATTGAGATTCCCAAGCAAATCTATGTGGTGTCCATGCAGCGTGACGCGGGCACGGGCCTTATGTTCGGCGGCCTGAAGGGCATTGGCTTCGCGATTGCTCGCCTCGGCGCGGGCATCTACGAAGGCAGCACCTTCTTCCTGCCGAAGTATGAGCCGATCATGGATCCTCCGACGGTTTGGCCGTTCGAGGAAGCCGGAACGCTGGCCAGCAAGTAAACTGCGTTCCAATCAAGCTGTAACCAAAAAGGAGCCGGAGCAATCCGGCTCCTTTTTGCTTTTGGGCACGATCCGCCGCCTGCGCACGATCGGCCGGTGAATCCTTGACAGCGACCACCGGCAACTTTAGCGTCGCTTCGCGGTTTGGCTCACACCATGCACATCCGATTCCTTGGCTCCGGCACGTCGCAAGGCGTGCCGATGATCGCGTGCGATTGCGCGGTCTGTTCCTCGACCAATCCGCGCAACAAGCGGTTTCGGCCCAGCCTCATGGTTGAAACCGACGACGCCCATATCGTTGTGGATACCACGCCGGACTTCCGCAGCCAGTGCCTTGCTCACAACGTCCGCCGGCTCGACGCGGTGTTGGTCACCCACACGCACGCCGACCACGTCCTGGGTCTAGACGACGTGCGGCGCTTTTGCGACGGCGGCCGCGTGCTGCCTCTTTACGCAGGCCGGCGGGATTTGGAAACGCTCCGGCGGATTTTCCCGCACGCACTCGATCCGGCGTTGCGCAAGCCGGGCTGGCCGCTGGTGGACGGGCATCCGTTCGAGCCGCTCGTGCCGTTTCAAATCGGCTCCACGCGCGTGACGGCGCTGGAACTACCGCACGGCAGCCACACCGTTCATGCGTTTCTGTTCGAGGACGCCACCGGTCCGCGGTTCGCTTACGCCACCGATTGCAAATCCGTCCCGCCGGCCGCGCGGGAGCGTCTGCGACACGTGCCCGTGCTGGTGCTGAACGCGCTGCGCCATCGCCCGCATCCGTCTCACCTGAGCCTGAGCGAGGCGCTCGCCGTCGTCGCCGACTTGCGGCCGGGCCGTGTCTGGTTCACTCACATCTGCCATGAACTCGACCACGCGACCGTCGAGCGCGAACTGCCGCCGGACGTGCGGCTGGCCTACGACGGTCTGGTTGTCCAGGTTTGAAGGAACACGTGCCTTTCCCGGCATCCATCCGAAACTGCCGTCGCCTGCTGGCCGTGTTGAGCCTGGTGTTCCTGCCCTGGCTGGCGCGCGCTGCGGAGGACTGGACCGAACGGATGCTTGTCGTTGCCAATCAGGGCCTTCCCGATTCCGTCGCGCTGGCGCGCTACTATGCCGAACGGCGCGGCGTCGCCACCAACCGCATCTTTCTGGTGAACTGTCCGCAGACCTTCGAGATTTCACGCCTGCAGTTCAACGAGACGCTGCGCGATCCGATCGAACGGCATTTGGAGAACCGCGGTTGGCTGGCGCGCGACGAACGCGGCGCGGTGAAACGCAACGACTGCTGGCTGCTGGTGCTGTGCTGGGGCGTGCCGCTGAAGATCGCGCCCGACCCGGCGCTGCGGGAGAAGGCGGTCGACCTGATGCCGGCGCCGTTTCGCCGCAACGAGGCCGCCGTGGACAATGAACTGGCCATGCTGCCGTCGGGCCGTGTGGCGTTGACCGGCCCGCTCACCAACCCGTTTTACCGGATGGAGTTTTTTCCGCCCGCCAGCAGGCGCATGATGATGGTGGCGCGGCTGGACGGACCGGATGTGGCCGTGGCCCGCGCGTTGGTGGACCGGGCGATGGCCGTCGAAACCACCGGATTGCTCGGACGCGCTTACTTCGACGCGCGCGGCGTGCAGGAGCCGGGACCCAAAGCCGCCGATGATTACCTGCGCGCCGCGCATCGGGCCGCGCTTCGCGCGGGATTCGAATCCGTCCTCGACGAAAAAGGAGAGATGTTTCCCGCTGAATTTCCGATGACCGACGTGGCGCTCTACGCCGGCTGGTATGCCGCGCGCCCGGAAGGCGCTGTGGGCCGGCGTGACTTTCGATTTCGTCCGGGCGCGGTCGTTTTTCACATCCATTCTTTCAGTGCGTCCACGATGAACTCCGGCTGGGTCGGCCCCTGTCTGGCGCGCGGTGCCGGCGCGAGCGTCGGTTACGTCTACGAGCCCTACCTCCACCTTTGCCTCAACTCGCAGATTTTTTTCGAGCGGCTTCTCGGCGGCCACAACTTCGCCGAGTCGGCCTACGCCGCCACGCCGGCGCTCTCGTGGCAGCAGACGGTTGTTGGCGACCCGCTCTACCGGCCGTTTCTGTTCACCGCCGACGAACAAACCGACCGCCTTGAAGCGACGCGCCATCCCGACTTGCCGTGGGCCTACCTGCGCAAGGCCAACCTCCTCATCGCCGCCGGCAAGGAACCGGAAGCCGTCCGCTATCTCACCGGGAAAAATGCCGCGCTGCGCAGTCCCATCCTCGATGAAAAACTCGGCGATCTTCATGTCCAGTTTCATCTCTCGCAGGAAGCCGTTGCCGCCTACGAGCGCGCGCGAGCCGCCTACAGGAACGCCTACGACGTCGTTCGCGTGTCCAACAGCCTCGCCGATCTGCTGCTGAAGCTCGACAAACCCGCCGGCGCGCTTGCCGTACTCGACGATGTGATCCGAAGATACCCCGCCTACGAAGGCCGCCCCATGCTGCTGAAGAGCGCCGCCGCTCTCGCCGTCAAACTCGGCGACGACACGAAACTCGATTACTACACCAAGCTGCTTCCCCCGGCCGCCGACGCGAGCCATCCGAAGACAAAGTGATTCGATCCGCCCCGTCCGTGCCGCTATCGCATTCCGCACGCGCCCGGTCCGCCGGGGTTGTTGCACGAGCGGCAGGCTTCCGGCAGATCGCCGCCACCGGAACCGCCCGGACTGTTGCTCACCGCAAAAACCGAAAGTTGCTTCTCCAGCTTCCTGCTCTTGCACGACGGACATTCCGGCGTCGTCGAGCCTTGCACCAGCAGCTCAAACTGTTTGTTGCACTGTTTGCACACGTATTCGTAAATCGGCATGACAAAACTGTAGCCCGCAACCGCCGGCAAGACAAGAGGCGGGCGCGGCGGAAGCCTGGAGCCTGAGGTTTCTTTGGTGCTTGGAGTTTGGGGTTTGGGGCTTCTAAACTCCGGCGCATGTCATCCGCGCCTCACCATTACTGGCTTGCCATCGCGATCTTCGCGGTGACCTACGCGTTGATCAGCACGCGGCGGCTGAAAATCCTCCGGCTGAACCGGCCGGCGTCGGCGTTGCTCGGCGCAGTGGCGATGGTTGTCTTCGGCGTCCTGCGCATCGAGGACGCCTACCGCGCGGTGGACTGGAACACCATCGCGCTGCTGCTCGGCATGATGCTTCTGGCGTCGTATCTGCAACTGGCCGGCTTTTTCGAACTGGCCGCGGACTGGATTCTGTCGCAGGCGCGCACACCGCAGCGGTTGCTACTGATGCTGGTGTTTACGTCCGGCATCCTTTCGGCGCTGCTGGTCAATGACACCATCTGCCTGATGATGACGCCGCTGGTGGTCGCCGTGATCGTGCGCGGGCGGCTGCCGCTGCTGCCCTACCTGATGGCGCTGGCCACGTCCGCCAACATCGGCAGCGTCATGACCCTCACCGGCAATCCGCAAAACATGATCATCGGCAACTTTTCCGGCATTCCCTACGCGCGGTTTCTGCTGCGTCTCGCGCCGGCGGCGCTGCTCTGCCTGACGCTGGACTATTTTATTTTGTCATGGGGATTCCGCCGCGTGCTGGCCGGCGCGCGCATCGAGACTGCCGGCCTCGCGTCCGCGCATGTCAACCGGCCGTTGCTGGCAAAGACGCTGGCGTGTCTGGCGGCGGTGACGGTCGCGTTTTTCTTCGACGCGCCCATCCGCCAGCGCTTCGGGTTGAACGTCGCATGGATCGCGCTGGCGGGCGCGTCGGTGGCCATGGTGCTGGCGCGCGTGGACACACACGAGGTGCTGAAACTGGTGGACTGGCATCTCCTGTTGTTTTTCGCCGCGCTCTTTGTCGTCGTCGAAGGTTTACGCGAAACAAATCTGCCGGAAGATATTTACCAATCGTTGCGCGGAGTCTTCGGTGGGACGGCCGCGGCGCAGGCGTGGAACCTGACGTGGTTCTCGGTGGCCGGCTCCAACATTTTCTCCAACGTCCCGTTCGTGCTTGTCGCCGGCCAGTGGATGCGGAACTTCGCCGAGCCGGAACTGATGTGGAAGGTGCTCGCGCTCAGCACGACGTTCGCCGGCAACCTGACGATCCTCGGCTCCGTCGCCAACGTCATCGTCGTTGAATCCGCCAAGCCGCACATCGAGGTCGGCTTCTGGGATTACGCCCGCCTCGGCATTCCCATCACCGTCGTCACGACAGTCGTAGGCGTGGCGGTGTTGCTCGCGATGCGGTAAAGGACCGGCGGCGTTCCGCGTCATCGCCGGTTTTTAACCGCGCAGCCACTCGTCGCGGTGCTCGCGCACGAAGTCGTCGTCGTTCAGGTGCGGATAGGCGCGATAGACGCGGTCAATCTCCGCCTTCTGGCCGGGGCTGAGCATTTCGCGCGGATCGAGGCACCACAATCCCTCCAGCAAACCCTGGCGGCGCAGCACCTCGTGCAAACCGGCGATGCAGCCGGCGAAACCGTTGGCCGCATCGAAGAAGGCGGCGTTGCAATCGGTGACCTCGATGTTGCGCCGCAACAACTCCGCCGGGACCGCGCCGCCGCCGTGAACGATCCCGTGGCATTCCTCCAGCAGTTCCACCGCCTTGCGCGTCCAGACCGCCCAGTGGCCGAGCAGTCCGCCGGCGATGCGGCGTTCCACGGTTTTCCCGCCGGCGCTAAACTGGTAAGGCGTCAGCAGGTCGACCACGATGTTGTCGTCGTTGCCGGTGTAGAGCGCGATGTCGTCGCGACCCGCCTCGGCCACGGCGCGCATCACGTCCACGGTGTGATAGCGGTTGAACGGCGCCATCTTGATGGCGACGACGTTCCCGATCTCCGCAAACCGCCGCCAGAATGAATACGGCAGCGCCCGCCCGCCGACGGCGGCTTGCAGATAGAAGCCCACGACGGGAATGACCTGCGCCACCGTCCGGCAGTGCGCGAGCAGTTCGTCGTCGCTCGCGTTCTTCATCGCGGCCAGGCTCAGCAGCCCGGCGTGATAACCCATCCGCCGCGCCAGCGCAGCCTCCACTGCCGCTTGCGGTGTGCGGCCGCAAATGCCGGCGACGCGAATGAGCGGCTCGCGGCGTTGCCCGTCGGCGCGATTCATCTCCTCCGCGGCAAGCTCCAAGACCGGCTCGAACAATCCGATTCTCGGATCGCGGATGGCGAACTGCGTGGTATGGACGCCGACGGCGACACCGCCCGCGCCCGCCGCGTTGTAGTAGCGGAGCAGCGCCCGCTGCCGGCGTTCGTCGAGCGTGCGCTGGGCGGTCAACGCCAGCGGACACGCGGGAATGACCACGCCGCGCTGAAGGACGGCCCGGATTTGGGGATTCATTGGCACTGCCATGGATTAAAACTTTCCGTCTCTCGACTCGAAATGCGTCGGTTTGCCAAGGCTCGCGCCGCCGCGCATCACCCAGTCCGCGATCCAGCGGAGCATTTGCTCGACGCCCACGTGCGGCGGACCGAACAGCCGCAGCGCCTGCGCGGCGTTGGCCAGCAGCGCCGTCGGCGATTCCGAGCCGCTGACGGCGACTCGCTTGTTCATCAACTCGCCGAACCGCGCGGCCATCTCACGGACGCTCAGCGGCTCCGGCCCGGTGACGTTCAGCAGCAGCGGCGGCGACGCGACGTGATCGAACGCCTGCAACGTCATGGCGTTCGCGTCGGCCTGCCAGATGGTATTGAGGTGGCCCATCGCGACGTCCACGGTTTCGCCGGACCACACACGCCGCGCGATGTCCACCAGCACGCCGTAGCGCAACTCGCAGGCGTAGTTGAGCCGGATCATCGCCATTGGGATTCCGAGCCGCCGGCTGAAATGCTCGAAGATGCGCTCGCGGCCCAGGCAGCTCATGGCGTAGTCGCCGACCGGATTGGGCGCGTCCGTTTCCAGCGAGCCGCCGCCCGTCACAGGGGTGAGGCCGTAAATGTTGCCCGTGGAAAACGCGACGATGCGGCTGCGCGAATATTTCTTGCAGACCAGAGCGGGCAGATGGCAGTTCATCGCCCACGTCAACGCTTCCTGGCCGGTGGAGCCAAACTTCATGCCGGCCATGAAGACGATGTTGGGCGCGTCGGGCAGTGCGGCCAGGGCCGCTTCGTCCAGCAGGTCGCAGCGGATGGTCTCGATGCCGTGGGCCTGGAGTTCGCTTTGATGATGCGCGTCCGAGAAACGCGCCACGCCGATGACGCGGCGGCGCACGCCCGCCGCTTCAGACGCCCGCCGCGCCATGCGCGCCAGCGTCGGCCCCATCTTGCCGGCGACGCCGAGCACGAGGATGTCGCCCTTCAAACGGCCGAGTGTTTGGACAACACTCTCCGTCGGCTGGCTGAGCAGATCCTCCAGCTCCTCGACGCTGGCAATGGATTGTGGTGAGGACATTGCCGTGGGCGCGCCGGTGGTTCAGGGCGGGTTGACGGCGGCGGCAACGATGCCCTGCCGCCGGGCCATGGCTGCGAACGCGCCGCCTTTTTGCAGCAGCTCGGCGAACGCGCCGTCCTCGATGATCCGTCCTTGCTCCAGCACGATGATCCGGTCGCTGGTCATCAACGTGGACAACCGATGGGCGATGCTGATCACGGTGCGGTTTTCCGCCAGCCGGTCAATCGCCGCCTGCACTTCCGCCTCCGACTGCGAATCCAGCGCGGCCGTGGCTTCGTCGAGGACAAGGATGGGCGCGTTGCGGACGAACGCGCGGGCGATGGAGAGCCGTTGGCGCTGGCCGCCCGACAGCGTGACGCCGCGCTCGCCGATGCGCGTGTCGTAGCCCTGGGGCAACTGCATGATAAACTCGTGGGCGTTGGCGAGCCGGGCCGCCTTTTCCACTTCCTCGCGGCTGGCGCCGTGCCGTCCGCAGGCGATGTTCTCGGCCGCCGTCTGATCGAAGATTACGACCTCCTGGCTCACGAGCGCCATCAGTTTGCGCAGGTCGTTGACGGCGATTTCCCGCAGGTCGAGACCGTCCACCGTGATCCGTCCGCGCATCGGGTCGTAGAAGCGGAAGATCAGGTTCACCAGCGTGCTCTTGCCGCAGCCACTTTCGCCGGCGATGCCCAGCTTGAAACCGCCCGGGATGGTGAGGTTGACTTCCCGCACCACAAGCTGGTTGCCATACGCGAAGCTGACGTTTTCAAACCGAAGTTCGGAGGTGAATCGCTCGATGTGTTTCGGCTGAGGCGCTTCCTTGACCGTCGGTTGTTCTTTGAAAATATGGATGAGGCGTTCCACGCTGACGCTCGCCTCGGAGACCACGATATTCAACGCGGCTAATCGCTTGATGGGCGCAAGCAAAAAGAACAAGCCGGCCAAAAGGGCGGCCATGTTGGCAACGGTTTTGCCCGTATAAACAATCCACACCACGAGCACGCCCAGTCCCAACATGCTGATGACTTCGATCAGCGGCTGGATCAAACCCCGGGCCTGGACGCCTTTCATGCCGTGATGCACCCGTTGGTTGCAAAGGGCGCGGAAGCGGCTTTCCTGTTCGTTTTCCAAGGCGAATGCTTTGACAATGCGAATGCCGGAGAGCGCCTCCACCAGCAGGCTGGATTGGGTAATGGTGGCGTTCAAGCTGCCCTGGCTAGCCCGCCGGGCCTTTTGTCCCAGCAGCTTCATGGGAATCAGGGAGATCAACAGGAACCCGACCGCCACCAAGGTCAGTTGCCAATCATTAAAAAACAGGTAACCGGTGACGCAAATCACGGTCATGGGATCTTTGATGGCGTCGGAAAGGCCGCCCGACATGGTGTTTTGCAGATTGTAAGTGTCACCGTTGATGCGCGTCAGCATGTCACCCATCGTGGAGCGGTTGAAGAAATCCAGCGATAGCGTGTTGAGTTTCTTGAGCACCGCCACGCGCATGTCGTTCACCATCCGCTCGCTGGACCACATCAGGCAATACACGCTGAGATAACCGGCCGAGCTACGCGCCAGGACCAGCAATGGCAACAGCAGCAAACCGCCCAGAATCTGCCGCCAATCCATGTGCCGGCCCGTCATCGGCAGCCATGGATCCAGACGTCGATCGGTGTAAGCCTTGGCTCGCGCCCCCCATGCCTTGACCTGTGCCCACCACGCCTCGACCCGCGCCTTCACTCGCGCTACCCATCCAGTGGACGTGGAGACGGTGCTTGTACTCGCCACCATGGGACCTTTACTCGTCACCGTGGGAGGGGGCATTGACGAAAGCGTGAGCCGCTCAACCACCGTCTTGGTCGCCCAGACCGACACGCCGTTCATAAGGCCGAAGATTGCCGCAAACAAAATACCCGCAAAAAACCGCTGCCGATACCGGCGTATATACGGCCAGGCAAAGCGTCTAATGTTGAGCAGGTTTCGCATTTCCTGAAAACCGGATGATGAGTGTGCCGCCCGCAAGAGTCAAGGTCGGCTTCCCGGCCGGAGCTCCTGCCGCAGTGCAACAAAATGGTCGTTGCCAGTTGCGCGGCGGGCCATATGCGAGCAATGTATGGGCATACCATGACCCGCAAACAAGAACTCGAAGCGCGGGAGAAAGAACTGGTCTGGGCGTTCTTCGAGAAGCGGACGACCGGCTTTTTCGTCGAAGTGGGCGCCAACGATCCGGTCATCGGCTCCCAGACCTGGCATCTGGAGCAAAAGGGCTGGCGGGGCATTCTCGTGGAGCCGCAACCGGCGTGCGCGGAGCGGTTGCGACAGCAACGCAAAAACTCGATGGTCGTCCAGGCCGCGTGCAGCGCGCCCGGCAGGGCCGGGGAAGCGCCGTTTTTCTTTGCCGACGCCAGCGGACTGTGCGGATTGGAAAAGAACGTGGACGATCCCAGTCTCACCTATGAGCGCAGCGAGATGGTGAAGGTGACCACGCTCGACGCAGTCCTGGAAAGCGCCGGCAACCCGGCCGTGGATTGCGTGTTCATTGACGTGGAGGGCACGGAGGTGGATGTGTTGAAGGGCTTTGATCTGACAAAGCACCATCCGTCGCTTCTCCTGATCGAGGACAAAGTACACAATCTCGCCAAACATTTTCACCTCAAGCGGCAGGGCTACAAGTTGGTCAAGAGGACCGGCGTGAACAACTGGTATGTGCCGAAAGAGACGCCGTTCCACATGGCGTCGCCCGGCGAGCGTTATCAACTGGTGCGGAAAATGTATCTCGCCACTCCGTGGCGCGTGCTGAAACTGAAACTAAAACAGCAGCGCGCGCGCCGGACCCAGGGGGGGTGAACCCGATCTCGCCCGCAGTCGCCGCCGCGTCGCGTCTTTGAGATTGTCATGCCGTGCGCTTCCCAGTAAGACAACCCACCTTATGTGCGAGTATCCAACAAGGCCGCGTGCCGCGGCAAAGCCGCGGCGATGATGAGCACGGCGCAGAACAAACCGTTGTTGCGGGTTGATTTCACCGACTTTTGGGGTGAACTCAACAAGGCGGATAATTTTTTTACACGTATTTTATCGAAGCGATTCCGCGTCGAGATTTGCGACCGCCCCGACCTGCTGATCTACTCGGACAAGGGCCACACTCACAAGATTTACACCTGCCGGAAATTATTCTGGACCGGAGAGTCCCTCCGTCCGAATTTTTCGCAATGCGATTACGCGCTGTCACAGTTCTTCATCGAAGATCCGCGGAATGAGCGGTTGCCGTATTACGTCATGTCCACCGATGGCGATCCCGCACCGCTGCTTCGCGATCCGGCGGAAGGACCGCGGCTGGCGCGCGAGCGCCAGAAGTTCTGCGCCTTCCTGGCGCGCAACGGCAATCCGCGGCGCACGCGGCGCCGGCTGGAGATGTTCCGCCTGCTCAGCGCCTACCGCACCGTGGACGGCGGCGGCACCGTGCTCAACAACATCGGCGGGCCGATTGCGCTCGGAACGGAAGCGAAGCTGGCTTTCCTGAGCGCCTACCGGTTCAATCTTTGTTTCGAGAACCGCTCGTTTTCCGGCTACACGACGGAAAAACTGCCCGAAGCCTATCGGGCTGGTTGCGTGCCGTTGTATTGGGGCAATCCGCTTGTCGAGCGGGACTTCAACCCGCGGGCATTTCTCAGTTTGCACCAGTTTTCCTCCGATGCGGCGTTTGTGGAGAAGGTGGTGGAGTTGGACCGCAACGAGGATGCGCGCGCGGCCGTGCTGGCCGAACCGCTGATGCCGGATAACCGGCCTAACGAGTTCTTTCGGATGGAGCGCTATCTGGACTTTTTTGAACGCGTGGTGTTGGACCGCTCCGTGCCGGTCTCGCGCCGGACGTTCCGTCTCTTCGGCCGCTGGCAACTCGTGCCGCGGCATAGATATTGAGTGCGACAAATGAGCGCGCGTCCCGGCCGGATGAAGGAGAATTCAATTAGGTCCTCGCGTGGCGCAGCCGGGCACGGATAAGCTCACCATCAACGTTCTCATGCGCAACATTCGCATCTATTACGACAGGGACTTGGAGAACCGGTTTCCCGGCCAGGTGTGCGACCGGTTGCCGTGGGCGCAGTGCAATCCCGCGCGTTTCGAGCCCTCCTCCATCGAGAAAACCGCCGCGATGGACGACTGCGATTTTGTCGTTTGTTCCGTGTTTTGGGGAGAGCCTCAAAACGCCAATCCAGACATCGAAAGACTGGCCGCCGAGGCGAAGCGGAAAAACAAGCGGGTCGTCGTGTTTGTGCTGGCGGACCCGGCCGGCCCGCTCAACACCGCCGCGGACAATCTCATCATCTTCCGCTCCAGCCTGAACAAATCGCAGCAACGGCCGTTCGAATTCGTTCTTCCCGCCTTTCCCGACGAAGACATCCTGAAATACGGGATTCCTTTTTCGCCGTTTGCCTGGGCGGAGATTCCTGTCGTGGGTTTTTGCGGAAACGTGGACAACAACGCGCAAATCAAAGTTCCCCTCAAGCGCTTCATCAAGACGCAAGCCTACCGGCACTTGTTGTCCAACGTCCGGCTGGATCGCGCCCTGAGAGCTTTGGGGATTCATCTGACCCGCCACGAGGGCCGGCGGATTCGCACGCAGGCCATTCACCTCCTCTCCCGCTCGCCGCAACTGCGGACGAACTTCATCATCCGCGCAGCGTATCACGGCGGGTTGTTTCACCGTGGGATACATGATCCCGATCCGCAGGTCAGGGTGTCCTCCCAGAAAGATTTCTGCGCGAACGTCCTTGATAGCCATTACACACTGGCGTGCCGCGGCGGCGGCAATTTTTCGCGCCGCTTGTATGAAACCCTGGCGCTGGGGCGGATTCCCGTGTTCATCAACACCGACAGCGCTATGCCGTACGAGGAATGGGTGGACTGGAAACCGTATTGCGTCTGGGTCGAGGAGCGCGATCTGACCCGTCTGCCCCGGCGAATCCTGGAGTTTCACCGTTCGCTCTCCGCGGAACAGTTTGCGGAAAAACAACGCGCCTGCCGCAAGTTCTGGGAAGACTGGCTTTCTCCCCGCGGCTACTTCCAGCAGTTCCATCGTTATCTCAGGCCCTTGCTTTGACCCCGAACCACCATGAGCTTCATCCGATCCGCCCTCGTCTCGTTGCTCGCCAAAAAGCGATTCCGGTTTCCGCCGATCGCGTGGGAATACGTGAAGCCGTATTTCTCCCAGTTCGGTGAGGACGTCGCCATGGAGATGTTTTTGGACAACAAGAAGGACGGTTTCTACGTGGATGTGGGCGCGTTTCACCCCATCGAACTCTCCAACACCTACAAACTCTATGCCCGCTTCCACTGGCGCGGCATCAACATCGAGCCGAACCGCGGGCAGATCGCCTTGTTCGAGAAACACCGCCCGCGCGACATCAACGTCCACGCCGCCGTGTCCGGCGCGGAAGGCGAGAGGGACTACTACCGGTTCGAGGCGGCCACGTTCAACACCATCTCCAAGGCGCAAGCCGACGAGTTGCGGCGGCAGGGCCATGCCGGCACGACGGAAAAGATCCAGGTCTTCCCGCTGGCAACCATCCTGGCGAAACATCTGCCGCCGAACCAAACCATTGATCTGCTCTCCGTGGACTGCGAGGGCCACGATATGGAAGTGCTCGCCTCCAACGACTGGACCCGATACCGGCCGGCGCTGGTGTTGGTGGAAGACCATTCGGAGGAAGCGGTCACGCCAGTCGTGAACTACCTGCAGGGCGTCGGTTACGCCTTCGTCAATTGGGTGGGCCTGACCAAGATGTTCAAAGATAAGCGCGCAGTTTAGTGGCGGAGGTATTTGCTGGAAAACCCGGTCTACTCCGACATCTTCGCCTGCTTGAAGATCTCCTTCTTGGCGAGCCACTGGGAACTGCACTGGGCCGGCTGGCGCGTGGAGGCAAAGACGATGGGCGGATTCCAGAGCAATTGCTTGGGCGTGCTTTTGGCCGGCAGTTCGAAACAGATGCTGACGCGGAGTTTTTCCCCGTGATGCAACTCGCCGCCTTGCTGCTCCTGGCACGCATCGCCGCGATAGGTGGCATCGCCCAGATCCAGCAACACGAATTGTTGGGGAGTCACGTTCATCTCCTTGCTAGAGACGGCGCCACTGTCGCCCACGACGATCTCGAAACACCAAATCTCATTTCCCTTGGCGTGCGCCGCCTCGACCTTTCCGGTTTCGATCCATTTGTCCTCGACGGCCGCCGGGCCGTTTTCGATTCGCGCGACGGAGGCATTCTGGCTGCCGTCGTAATTCGGAGTGAAGTTGATGTTGGGCGCGGTGTCCCGCAGCGCGCGGCTGTGAATGAAAGCAGGCTTGGCCGTTGGCGGCGGAGCCGCGACTGCCGGATTTGCGTTGGTGTCCGCCTTGGCGGCCTGCGAAGGCGGCTGGGATTCAACAGATGGCGTCGGGGGCGGAGGAATCACTGCCGGGTTGATCGCCGCCGTTTCGGTGGGAGGCGGAGCGGGAAGGTTGACGGCGGCGGGTTCCTCAATGGCGGGAGGTCGGACGTATTTCAGGTACAGCACCACGGCAAGGACGGCCACCGTTACGGTCCCAAGCAGGACGAGACCGATTGTTAGATTGCGGTTCCGCGAAGTTCTCGCAATTGGAGGAGGTTTCTGAACGGTGGGCGGCGGAGCCAGTTCGTTGTCGAGGTGAGAAGGAACGGCCGCGCCGGGGATGATGAAAGCCTGCTGGCACGTGGGACACGACGCTCGTTTTCCCGCGTGCTCGTCTCTGCACTCGATGTGTTGGCCGCAACTGGGACACGCGAATTTCATTCGCCGGATCTCTGTGGTTTAAGAGTGTGATGCAGGTGCAACACCATTGCAAGAAGCTCATGAGGCAAGGATCACCGGGGCCGGGCAAGGATGGCGGAGTTTAGATTGAATCGAGCGCGACGGCGGGATTACGATACGGCCATGAAGTTGTCCGGGTTTACTTTTGTCCGCAATGCCGTGCGCTTCGACTTTCCCGTGGTGGAGAGCATTCGATCCATTCTGCCCATTGTGGACGAGTTCATTGTCAATGTCGGCCCCGACGAGGACGGCACCCGGAAGCTGATCGAATCCATCGGCGACCCGAAGATCAAGATCCTCCAGAGCCAATGGAATCCCCACATGACCGCGGGCGGTTATGTCTATGCGCAGCAGACCAACATCGCGTTGTTCAACTGCTGCGGAAAATGGGCGTTCTATCTCCAGGCCGACGAAGTGGTGCATGAGGACGACCTGCCCCGGATCGTGGAATACGCCGACCGGTATGCGGACGATGACCGCGTCGAAGGGCTGGCCTTGGACGAGTTGACGTTCTGGGGCGATTACAAGACCGTCTTCAACGTCTATCCGTGGCGGTATTCGCGCCGCTGCTGGGTGGTCAAACCGCATCGCTTCGTGCTGTCGCGCGGCGACGCGGCCGGCTTCACGGTGCATCCGAAATACAAGGAGGCCGGCCGAAGAATTCGCGCGGTGGCTACCGGCGCGCGGGTGTTTCACTACTCCTTCGTCAAATCCGAGAAGGCGCTGACCGAGAAATACCGCTCTGTGTTGAACTATTGGAGCAACAACTTCTCCGAGGAACAGATCAAGGCGGTCGAGCACGATTTCTATAACAATATCCCAAGGGAATACGTCGGGCCGTATGATGGCTCCCATCCCAAGGTCATGGAGGCGAGGATTCGGAGCCATCCCACAGCCATTGATCTGACGCCGTCTCGGTGGCAGAAGCGCCTCGATTACCACGACTACAAGAAGCTCCTTAAGACGAAGCTTATTCAACGATTCGGGGACCGTTTTGCCGGCCGGGGCGGGTATAAACTGATTCAGCCGCCGTCTTGAGGATTCTTTTCTTGAACGAGCGGCAGGGAATGCTAGCCTGTCGGCCGACAGCCGGATGCGAAGGTTTGCGGCGGCGAGAAGCTGTCTCACAATCCATGAGTGACTCGACACTGCTTGCGGACAAGCTCCAAGCCGTTGCGGCGGACGACCGCCATCCGCCCGTCTGAGGAACAACCTATGATTCATCCAGGACCGCTCGACTATCTGAAGAACTCGCGCGTGCTCATCACGGGAGGCACCGGCTCGCTCGGCAAGAAGCTGACCGAGATGATCCTGGGTGGCAGCAAAGCCGCGACGCTCATCATCTACAGCCGCGACGAGTTCAAACAGTTTCAGATGCAGCAGGCGTTCACTGCCGCGGAAAACAGCCGCCTGCGCTTCTTCCTGGGCGACGTGCGCGACAGCGACCGGCTCAAACGCGCGATGGAGCGGGTGGATTACGTGATCCATGCCGCCGCGCTCAAGCAGGTTCCCGCGGCGGAATACAACCCCTTCGAGTTTGTCAAGACGAACATCCTCGGCGCGGAAAACGTCATCAACGCCGCGTTGGACAACAACGTCAAACACGTCGTGGCGCTGAGCACCGACAAGGCGGCCAACCCCATCAACCTCTACGGTTCCACCAAGCTTTGTTCCGACAAACTCTTCGTTTCCGGCAACAGTTACGCCGGCACGCGCTCCACCCGCTTCTCGGTGGTGCGTTACGGCAACGTCGTCGGCAGCCGCGGCAGCGTGATCCCGTTCTTCCTGGCGAAACGCAAGGAAGGCGTGCTGCCGATCACCGACCCGCGCATGACGCGGTTCTGGATCACGCTGGAACAGGGCGCGGCGCTGGTGCTCAACGCCCTGCGACTGATGCGCGGCGGCGAAATCTGGGTGCCGCGAATCCCCAGCATGCGCATGGTGGATTTGGCCCGCGTCATCGCGCCGGACTGCAAGCAAACCGTCGTCGGGATACGCCCCGGCGAGAAACTTCACGAGGTCATGATCCCCGTGGACGACGGTCGCATGGCAATCAAGTATCCTGATCATTTCATCATCAAGCCGAGCTTCCCCTGGTGGGAACGCTGGCATGCCCGACGCGGCGGCCAACCGTGCGCCGACGGGTTTTACTTCGGAAGCGACAATAATTCGAAATGGGTCACGGACAAGCAACTGGTGCAGATGATTGCGCGTCTCGATCTGCCCGAAGCCCGCGAGTGGGCCAAAGAACGCGGCCTGGCATGAGCGCTCGCCGGAAGAAATTCCTCCCCTACGGACGACAGGACGTGGACGGTCGCGACGTCGCCGCCGTCGCCGGGGCGCTGCGTTCGGACTGGCTGACCACCGGCCCGCGCGTGGAGGCTTTTGAAACCGCGCTGGCGAAGTATTGTGGGGCGAGACACGCCGTCGCCGTGGTCAACGGCACCGCCGCCCTGCACGTGGCCATGCTGGCGGCGGGTCTCAAGCCGGGAGACCGCGCGCTGACCAGCGCCATCACTTTTCTGGCTTCCGCCAACTGCGCGGAGTTCGTCGGCGCGACAGCGGACTTCGCCGACATTGACCCGCGCACCTACAACGTCACCGCCGGCACGCTGCGCGCCGCGTGGAAGGACGATGTCCGCGCCGTCGTGCCGGTGGATTTCGCCGGCCAACCCTGCGACATGCCGGCCATCGCGGCGCTCGCGCGCAAACGGGGCGCGACGGTCATCGAGGACGCCAGCCACTCCATCGGCGGCCGGTTCGAGCATGGCGGCCAGTGGCACAAAGTCGGCGGCCACGCCTGGGCCGACATGACCACGTTCAGTTTTCATCCGGTCAAAACCATCACCACCGGCGAAGGCGGCGCCATCCTCACCAACAGCGACCGCCTGGCCGAGCGCTGCCGGCTTTTCCGAAACCACGGCATGGTGAAGGCGGCGGGCGCGGCGGGAACTAGCAGGAAGAAGAGTGAACGGCAGTGGAACTCCGAAAAGGGGCCGTGGTTTTATGAGATGTCCGAGCTGGGTTTCAACTACCGCATCACGGACCTGCAGTGCGCCCTCGGTCTCAGCCAGTTGAAGAAGCTCGACCGCTTTGTCCGCCGCCGCGCCGAAATCGTCGCCGCTTACAACGCCGCCTTTGCATCGCAGGCCGGTGTCCAGATTCCGCAAGTGGCGAGCCCCGGCGCGCGTACCCCGCGCGTCGCCTGGCATCTCTATGTGCTCCAGATGGATTTCGCCAGGCTGGGCCAGACGCGCACGCAAGTCATGCAGCGGTTGCGCGACCAGGGCGTCGGCACGCAAGTTCACTACATCCCTGTCCACCTCCAGCCTTATTATCGGCGGCGGCACGGCTACGGCCCCGGCAAGTGTCCCGTTGCCGAAGCCTACTACGAGCGCTGTTTAAGCCTGCCGTTGTATCCGGCCATGACCGGCAAGGATGTGGAACACGTCATCCGCGTAGTTCGTAAACTGGCGAAATAACCCTGAGCCATGGCGGCGCGTTCCCGCGTCGTCATGGGGGTCAACACCCGACGGCCGGCGGTTTGGGCGCAAACCGGCTGAAGCCGGAACTCCAAACGCCACCGGTGGCACTGGCAATGGAGATGCCTTGCGGAGACCCGGCTTCAGCCGGCCGTCGCTTTTCATTTGGCTTCGTTTCGTAAAAAAGCTTTTTGATTCCCTGGTTCCCGGAGATCGAAACACCCGGATTCCCTCAGGAAAACGATGTTTTCCAGTTTTGCCGGGGGCCGTCATATGGGTTCGTTTTGAAAAACGAACGTATATGATTTCCGGGAGGAAAACCGGCCCGCCGCCGGCTCTCGCCGTCCATGGGGGCAACTGCCCGCCCATCACCGCCCGGCTCCAAGACGGCGTGTCCTCCAGATAGGCCACCCTCGGCCCCGCGGGCGTCCGGCGGTTTGGCACCGCCTCGGACTTTTCCGAGTAATCCGAACAATCCGTGAAATCCGTGGATTGTTTCCGGGTGCGCCAGATGGCGCCTCTGGCCGCATTGGGGGCCTCCGGCGGGACTCCCCGCGCTCGCACGCCGCTGCGTTTCATTGTCGCGGGACAATATAGAGAAAATTGCTAAACTGTCAAGAGAAATTTATTGTCTTTTTAGAGGGCGTGGCCGGCAGGTTTGAGCGGTCAACAGTCGCGGAGCGACGGAAGACAGTAGCCCACGGCGCAGCCGTGGGTTTGGATGGGACAGACCCAATCAGCCCCGGCAGGGGCGGTAGAAAATGACTAGGCCAAAGCGGGGCGTTTTTCTGTCGCCCCATCCGGGGCTTGGCGGATTTTTCCATCGTCAACCCACGGCTGGCGCCGTGGGCTACTTTCTAGCCGCCACTCCGTGGCTTGTTGTCATCCATGGATGACGCGAGGGACGGCTTCTGTTAGGATGCGCATTCACATGAATGGGAGCGCGGCAAAATGAAACGCTGGGTGAAGTTCGTGAAAGTGAGCCTGTACGCAGTGCTCTCACTGTTCGTGCTTTTTGTTTTTCTGGTCGTCTTCACCAGGGTTTTTGGCTCGACGGCAGTTCCCAACCCAAACGACTCGGCGGCGATTCGGAATATCGAAGCCAGGCTTTTGCCGCCTCGAAAGACTCCCCGGGTCGCTGTGGAACAAGTCTATGGCAAGACCAAACGCGAACCAAGCCTCTGCAAGAGGGACTTCATGAGAGGCAACCCGCACGGCAAGTATATCTGGGAATACAACCCGATGGCCGGTATTCACTTGATGGTTTGTTACGAGTCAGACCGTGTAACCGAAGCCCTTTTTGAACACCGGGATTCCCGCTATTATAACATCGGGTACCCGGACATGTATGAATGGTTGAATACGGATGTGAAGACCAAGGAGCGGCTACTGCAGGAGTTTCTGGATAAGCACAGCCCCCTGCCTTGGTAAGCGGAATAAAGGAATTGACGATGGCCATTCCAGATCCAAGGGAAGCATGAGCCACAATTGAACGCCGATGGGATGAAAACTCTATCCGTGTGAATCTGTGTTCATCTGTGGATCCCCATATCGTGGCCTGTCAAAACTCTTTAGAAATGTCCCCTTGTTAACTCACGAGAGAATGTCCCCTTCGTTGCTTGTTGTCTGCGACCCTCTTCAGCCCGGCTGGGGGTGCGGGACGGAGGGAGGCCGAGC
>CAIQCK010000065.1 GCA_903870275.1 uncultured bacterium
GATTTTTTGGGAAGAAAAATCACTGCGCTAGCGCAGTGAAAAACCAGCCAAAAACGCATGTTTTTCGGAGGTGAAAACATGCGTTTTCCAATGGACTGAGCTAGCGCTGCGCTAGCGCAGTCCGCGAAAAGCTCTATTCGGGGCAAAAAAAGGCAGTTTTGAGTTGCCCGCGAAACGCGAGAAAAGAAAAAAAGACAGGATGAACAGGATGGACAGGATTGCAGAACGGACGTTCCCATCCTGTGAATCCTGTTCATCCTGTCAAAAAAATCTCTTTAGCGTCCGTGAGCGTGTTTCGCGGGCTTGCCGTTCCCAATACTCCAGCACTCCAATACTCCGCCGCTCCTCGCTCCCTCTCTCACTTGTCTGTTGCCAGAATCGAGGCGGCTGGTATGCTCGCGCCCAAACTTCAACCCAAGGAACTGACCATGAAATTGATGCTGATCGCCATTCTCGCCTCCCTCGTCGTCGTCTCCCCGGCCGCGTTTGCGGCCGATGCGTGCGCGACCAAGGGCAAACTCCGCCACGTTGTCGCGTTCAAGTTCAAGGAGAGCGCCACGCCGGAACAGATCAAGGAGGTCGAAAAGAATTTCTGCGCGCTCAAGTCGCAGATCCCGCAGATCGCCGCGCTGGAATGGGGCACCAACTGCAGCCCGGAGCAGCACGCCAAGGGCTTCACGCATTGCTTCCTGGTCACCTTCAACAGCGCCGCCGACCGCGACGCCTACCTGCCGCATCCGGCCCACAAGGCGTTCGCCGGCAGCCTCGGCGGGATTCTCGCCGATGTCTTCGTCGTGGATTTCTGGGCGAAGGAGTAACTGCGCGGCATTCTGGAGTGGCGGATGAGAGAGTGAGTCACCAAAGGTTTTTGAGCGGAATTGGATGAACGATTTGAGATTAACCACGTGAGGGAAACATGCAGGAAGTTCTGAAAACACTCGCATCAGCCTTGCGAGCCATCGGCTTCCATGGATCCGGCCAGAACTATTGGAAGACCGAGGGTGACTTCGTGTTTGTCATCAACTTTCAGGGCAGCCAACGGGGTGACAATTTCTACGTGAATCTCGGTGCCCAGCCTGTGTTCATTCCAGCCGAAGGAAACGCTGACCTAAAGAAATTGAAGGAATACGAGTGCGTTTTACGCAGGCGAGTGGGAAGCGAGTGGTCATGGCAGATGTCCGATGAAAAACTCGCGTCGCTTGAGGCGGAAATCATCTCGGCACAGGCTGCGTTCTTTAGCCATGCACAGACAATGCGAGCATCGCTCGTGAGTGATCCACCGGAGGTTCTGCTCAACAAGTTCAGCTCCGGCACGACGAAAGCGCGTGCAACGCTTCACTTGGCGCGTGCTGCACTAGCCCTCGGTCATGTCGAGAAGGCTCGCGCCTTCGTCGGTTGCGGTCTCGAACTGGCCGGCGATAAAGCAACCATCCTTCGGTCGGAGTTGAAAGCACTGCTCGGCTCCGCAAGCCGCGAGGCAGCCCAATAAGACGTTCGATCTGGCCGGGCTTCTCCCGCCAATGAACGCTAAGGTATTAGGCGGCGGCGCGGCGGTAGATTGTGAAAGGTGGGGCGAGACTCCGTCGAGCCTCCGCTTTTCATCTTGATTCCGGACGGAAGGAGGCTCGACGGAGTCTCGCCCCACCATTTATTCCGAAAGCCGAAGTTGAGCCGGTAAGGATGCCGGCGCTACAGTCAACTTCGTCTTTCGGGTTATTGAGTTGTGGCTTCGCCGCCAGAAAACATCTGCCGGAGTTTCGGCCTTAAAAACAAACCGGGGCGGCCCGCAAGGGCCGCCCCGGTTGTTTCACGACATCTTGCGGAGACCGGCTTAGACGGTCGGAGCTTCCGCGGGCTTCTTGAAGATGTTGTGCTGGCTGGGCATGGGCGGCTTCAAGGTGCGGAACGCGCCCCAGGTCATCTTCGAGCAATCGTCATAGAGCAAATCCGGCCCGTAACGGAAGTCGGATTTCATGATGTCATCCCACGTGACCGCCGCGCCGCTGTAGGAGGCCTCGCGGCCCATGATGGCGGTGAGCGTGCTGTCGGTGACGTTCTTGGTCTCGTTCAGCTCGGTGTTGTTCAGGATGGCGTTGATGAGGTCCACGTGTTCCTGCTCGTAGGGGTTGATGCCTTTGGCTTGGGTCTTCCACCCGTCCTTCTGGCCGTAGAGCGTGTAGCTGCTGCTGGGATTGGACGTGCCCTTGGTGCCCTGGATGGCCTCGCTGACGGAGGACCAGGAGCGCTTGACCTGTCCACAATAGCTGAACATGTGCGCGCCGCTGGCATACTCATATTCGCAGTCGAAGTTGTCCCAGATTTCGCCGGACTTCTCGCCCAACTGCTGGCGCGATCCCTGGCCCCAGACCTTCACCGGATGGTCCTTCATGATCCAGTTGCAGACGTCGATGTTATGGACGTGTTGTTCGCAAATATGGTCGCCGCAAAGCCAGATGTAGTGATACCAGTTGCGGATCTGCCGCTCGAGGTCGCTCTTGGACTCGGCTTCCTCCTTAGCGCGGTGCCAGATCGGGCCGCCGTTGACCCAGTAGGCGCGCATGGCAACGATGTCGCCAATGGCGCCGTCCTGGATCTGCTTGATGGTGTCGATGTAACCGGCCTGATGGCGGCGTTGGGTGCCGGCGGCGACCTTCAGCCCCTTTTGCTGGGCGACTTCGCCTGCGGCATACATGATGCGCGCGGTGGGACCGTCCACCGCGACAGGCTTCTCGATGAAGACGTGCTTGCCCGCGTCAATGGCGGCCTTGAATTGGGCGGCCTTGAAGCCCGGCGGTGTCGCGATGATGACATAGTTGACACCCGGCTCGTTGATCGCCTTCATGTAGCCGTCGAAGCCGCTGAAGCACTTCTCTTCGGGCACGCCGAAGTTCTTCATGCCTTTCTTGGCCTTCTCCTCCATGATGTCCGCCACGGCCATGATCTTGCCCTCGACGCCGACGTCCTTGCACGCGTCGAGGAAATTCTTGCCCGCGCCGCTGCCGCGTCCGCCGCAGCCGATGATCACGGCATTGATGGGTTTCTTGGCCTGCGCGTGAAGGACGCCGACGCTGCCGAGCGCCACGCCCGCCACGGCGGCCGCCTTCACAAAGTCCCGTCTGGTTACTTCCTGTTTCATTCCGCTGATTCTCCTATGGGTTTGGTTTTTGTCCGTCTATCCCGGTTGATCGGTTGGGTGATTCGCAGCCTTGTATCGGCTCCGAAAACTATTCCTGCATGAAAATGAAAACGCCCTTCTTGTTCGAGATGACGATGTCGAGTTTGCCGTCGCCGTTCATGTCCTTCACCACGAACTGTGTGCCGACGCCGCTGTCGTCGTCAATCTTGTGCGGAATCCACTGCGCGTCCTTGCCGTTCCGCTTCTGCTCGAACCAGTAAAGCACCGCCGCCTCCTTGCCGCCGGGATCGCCGCCGTTGTGCGCATACCAGCGCTTGCCGGTCACGAGGTCCGGCAGACCGTCGCCGTTGAGGTCGGCCATCACCATCGCGTGCGCCTCCGAGAACGGCCGGAATTCGCCTTCCGCATACGGTTCCGCCTTCGGCTTGCCGAAGATTTCGTGCTGTTCAAACTCGATGCCGCCGTCCGTCTTCTTTTGCTCGAACCACCACATCCCGTAGTCGTGCGCCGAACTGGTGATCACGTCGGCCAGGCCGTCGCCGTTCACGTCATAGACGATCATGTCCGCGCAATGCGGACCGAGCTTGGCGGGATGAAATTTCCACGGCGACTGCGCGCGGTCCTTGGGCGCTTCCCACCAGCCGTTGGTAAACAACACATCCGCGCGGCCGTCGCCGTTGATGTCGCCGACGCCGAGGCCGTGAGCGAACCGCACCGCCGAGACGTTGTTCGTTGTCGAGATCGGGTGAACGTCCCACGGTTTTTCCAAATCCTTGGGGGTGCCGAACCACGCGAGGATGCCTTCCGGCTGAATTCCAAAGATTGGCGCCAGTTTGCCGTCGCCCGCCAGATCCACGCAGAGGGGCGTCTCGTTGCACGCGCTCTTCCAGAGGACGCGCTCCTTCCAAGGCCCCGGCTTGTTTTGAGGATTTTCATACCAGAGCGCCGGCCCGCCGGGCATGCCGATGATAACGGTGTCCATCCATCCGTCGCCGTTCACGTCCACCGCGAACTGCTCGAAACATTTGCTGTAGCCTTTGGCGGGGTTGTAATCGCCGACGGGCCGCAGCTCGTGCATCTTCCAATCGGGCGCTTCATACCAGACATCGCCCGCCAGCACGTCGAGCTTGCCGTCGTGGTTCACGTCGGCCACGGCGACGCCTTCCGAGCGGAAGGTTGTGTCGAGGACGATCTTCTTGAACCTGACCTCGCCGCCGTCCGCCATGGAGCCGACGAGCAACGCCGCCAAACTGCAACACACAAGAATACGGGAACTCATAATCGTTTCTGTCGTGGCCGCGCAGAGTAGGTCTCCGCGCGATAAAAGCCAAGCGTGGAATCGGGGAAATTTTGACTGCAAGTTCCGAATTCCCAAGAGCCATGTTCATCGGCTAAAGTCGCCGGCATGAAAGGCGCCCACCGCAGAATCCCCGCCAGTCGGGCGTGGGTATGCGCGGTCCTCGCAGCGGTTCTGATCCATCCGGCGCACGCCGGGCCGGCGTGGGGTGAACGTGGCATCGCCGCGACGGTCCATCCACTGGCAACCGACGCCGCGATCAACGCCTTCAAGCACGGTGGCAACGCGATTGACGCCGCCGTGGCCGCGGCGTTGACGCTCGGCGTCGTGGACGGCCACAATTCCGGCATCGGCGGCGGTTGCTTTATGCTCATCCGGCTGGCGGATGGGCGGTTTGTCGCCATGGACGGCCGCGAGATGGCGCCCGCGGCGGCCACGCGCGACATGTATGTGCGCGATGGCAAAGCCGACATCAAGCTGAGCCAGACCGGGCCGCTCGCGGTTGCCACACCCGGCGCGCTCGCGGCTTATGACGAAGTTATAAAACGCCACGGCCGGTTGCCGCTGAGAAACCATTTGCTGGCTGCCGCGGAGATCGCTGAGCGCGGGTTCACGGTGGACAGCAAGTGCGCGGCGCGACTCAGGAACCTGGTGTCAGTCTTCGCCCGGTTCGATGGCTCCCGCGCCGTGTTCCTGAAATCCGACGGCCAGCCGTGGGCCGAGGGTGAGGTTTGGAAGCAGCCCGATCTGGCGCGGACGTATCGCGCCATCGCGGAGCATGGCACCGGCTGGTTCTACGGCGGACCGTTCGCGCAGACGGTTGGCGAGTGGATGAAGAAGAACGGCGGCGTTCTGACGGCGGACGATTTTCGCAACTACCGCCTGAAGTTCCGCGAGCCGATCACGACGAAATACCGCGGCTTTACGGTCGTCACGTTTCCGCCGCCCAGCTCCGGCGGCGTCCATGTCGCACAAATGCTTAACATCCTGCAGTCTTTTGACCTCAAGTCGCTCGGCCAAAACTCGGCGGACATGGCCCATGTCGTCATTGAGGCCATGAAGCTCGCGTTTGCCGACCGCGCTTACTGGCTCGGTGATCCCGATTTCACGAACGTGCCGCGCGGCCTCGTCAGTCCCGACTATGCGAAAACTTTGGCCGCGCGCATCCGACTCGACCAGGTTTCAGTGGTCGCGGGCCACGGCACACCGGAGCGCGCCGCGGACGACGTGTTCGGCAAACACACCACGCACTTGTCGGTCGCCGACGCCGAAGGGAACTGGGTTGCGTGCACGACGACCGTCAATTCGACGTTCGGCTCAAAGGTCGTTGTCCCCGGCACGGGCGTTGTGCTGAACAACCAGATGGACGATTTTTCGGTCCAGCCCGGCGTGCCCAACTCCGCCAAGCTGATCGGCGCCGAAGCCAACGCCATCGCGCCCGGCAAGCGACCGCTCTCCAGCATGAGTCCGACCCTCGTGCTCAAGGACGGCCAGCCTGTTCTCGCCATTGGCGCTGCCGGCGGACCGACAATCATCAGCCAGACATTGCTTGGCTTGATCGGCGTCCTGGATTTCGGCCTGAGCGTGGACGCCGCGCTGGCCGGCCCGCGATTTCATCACCAGTGGAGTCCGGACGAAGTCAAAATCGAGCGCGCCTTTGCCGCCGATGTGCGTGAAGAACTTCGCCGGCGCGGCCACAAACTGGTGGAGACAGAATCGATCGGCGTGAGCCAGGCCGTCGCGCGCGACCCGGTCACGGGCCGTTTCACCGGCGCTCACGATCCGCGCGTGGCCGGCAAGGCCGCGGGATGGTGAGCGACGCTCCAGGGTGCGAAGCGGCGCGAAATGAATATGGCCACGTTTCTTCTCACTTCGTGATCTCGCCCGTATCGGGGTCGTAGCGAATCGCTTCCTTCCGCTCGGCGCCGTCGGCGGCGCGAACAGTGATATTCATCTCGCCGCGCGCTGCGTCGTCTGTTGCGCGAACGTGGCAAAGTGTTTCCCACGCGCCCGCAGGGGTTTGACGGCGGCTGACTTCGACGGCTGCGACCGGGCTGCCGGTCCTGGCGTCCGGGCTGAGCTGATACTCCGGCCCGCCGGCGTCGCGCCGCATGATGACACCGCGACCGCCCTCCGTGAGGATCAGCTCGAAACCCAGTTTGCCGTTGCGGTCGCGCATGGGGCAGATGTCCCCCGGCGCGTAGTCGTGGCGATTGACCTTCCGGCCATCGTCCGCCTGCAACTCATTCCTGAGAATGCGTCCCGTCTCGTCGAGCCGGAAATGCGCCGCCTGCGTGTTTGTCCAACCCGGCCACGCCAGCATGATGTGGAAGTGCGGCGGATGATCCTCGTGACCGTTTGGAAAGTTCGTCTCGAAGCCGTAGAGACGGATGTCGCCGACGAAACCGGGATCGGCGGTGTCGGCGTAACCCATGGCCCGGCACATCTCGCGCGCGGCGAAAAGGAAGTTGAGTTGCGCCTGGATGGCGTCCGCCGGCCACGCGCCGGCACGATAGCGCCCCGCGCGCCGCACCTCCCAGTTGTGAAAGACCGCCATGTGAATGAACCCGTAGTCCAACGAGGTTCTGACGCTCGTGGGAGCGCGGCCCTTGCGCATCTTGAACCGGACGCCATCGCCGATGGTCTCGGTTTTGCCATCGGCGCCGAGCACGCGGCCGATCCGCACGCCCGGCCACCGCACTTCGACGGTCGGCGGCGGCAAGTTGCCATCCGATTGCAGGGTGAAGAAGAACTCGCGCGCGTTTGAGCCGGTCCACGCCTCCTCGCGCAACAACCGCCACTGGCCGGCATTATCAAGGACACGAACCTCCGCTTGAGTCCTGGCCGGCTCCAAGTCCGCTTTCACCAGTTTCGCCCCGCAACGAGCGCCTTCCGCCGCGCAGGCCGCAGATGCCATCGTCAACAGCACGCACCAGAACAAGACCGGCAGCATTCGTGCGCGCATGAATCAATTCGCCTTGATGAAGTCGCGCACCCACGCCGCCTGCTGCGGATGCATATCGATGAGAAACCCGCCGAGGATGGAGTAGCCCTGGATGGTACCGCTGTCCAAGGCCTTGCGGACGAACTCCCACTGGACCTTGAGCATCTCCATCGGCACGCCGTCCAGCAACGTGAAGTCGCGCAGGTAGCAACCGATGTTGATCGTTTTGCCCGGAAAGATGTCGCGGCATTGCGCGACGTAGCGGTCGAGGTTGACGAGGTCCTTCGATTCCCAGACCCAGAGCGTCACCACGTCCAGCAGGTTGGCGAAGCCGGCCCAGTTCTCCTTGTTCAACTCGTGCGAATAGACCACGCCCCAATGTTGCAGCGCCGGGTTTTCGATTTTCACCGCGCGATGGACGGCGGCGTATTGATCCGGCGTGATGTGCTCGGCCTTGATCTTGCCGTAGAGATCGTCGTCGAACGCGCCGGTGATGTTCGGGTATTTGCGCGACAACTCGCTGACGTTCTCCGCCTCGCGGCATTTGCGCTCGATCCGGCCGTCGTGGTTCATCCGCACCGGCGCGCCGAGGCTCTTGAACTGCGGGTGCTCGACCTTCTGGTATTCCCACTTCGAGATTTCGCAGACAACCTCCTTCATGTTGCCCAGCTTTTCCATCGCCAGAGCTGTGTTTGGATGAAACATGAAGCAGCAGCGCCGCAGTCCGAACCACCGCGTGCCTTCGCCGGCGCCGAAGATGGACAATTGCCATTGCCCGTTGATCGCCTGCCCGTCCCAGCACCAACCCGCGTCGGCCATTTTGTGCAACCGCGGCGACGCTGCCGTGGCGGCAGGGGACAATGTGGTCGCGGCGGACACCGCAGCCGCGGTGCGGATGAAATCCCGACGAGAGATTGCAGTGGTCATGGTTTGCTCCTTTCAATCGCAACAGGTGAACCGAATGGCTTGATAGGCTTCGACTTTGGGCAACGTGATCTCCACCGCGTCGCCCAGGTTTTTCTGCTCGAACGGCGCGTCCACCAGCAGCGAGACGCTCTCGATCCGGCGGCCGGGCGGTTTGCGAAGCCGGACGCGCACGTTTTCGATGGGCGCGAGATGGCTCTCGTTGAGGCCGGGCTGCTCCAGTTTGTCGCCGGTCCAGTTGGTCAGGTGCAACACACGCAGATCGTCGCGAACGGTCAGGTTGGCGATGAGACCGTCGGGCGCGTCCACGGCGTAAGGCGCCGGTTCCGGCGAGGCCCACGCGACGAGGCTCGCGACGACATCGGCCAGTTCGCGCAGGTTGGTTTGGAGAAACACGCTCTCCAGCGCGGGGGCGACGTAGGCGACGCGGCCCTTGCCGTGACGCGAGAACACAATGCCCGGCAGCACGGCCTGCGACTCGCCCGCCACGATGTCGGCGGCCACGACCGCGCCATCGAGCACGGCGACCGGCTCGTAGTCGAACACCGGCACGAGCTTGCCCGTCCAAGACGCGTTGCCGAAATCCGCGCCCGGACGATGGCGCAGATACAAATCCTGAAAGCCGGGATGGTCGGAGGTGTGACGCTCCACCAGCGCGGCCTGCTCGCCGATGAGCGCCGCCGGCCGGACGCGAATCAGCTCCTCCAACCCAAAACGCTCCTGCCGGACAAGCCGCGGCGCGGCCGGAACGAAGCCGAGCCGGAAGAGATGCACGGGGCGATCCAACGGCGGACCTTCCTGCCGCCAGAGTGAGCAATCGCGGCTCACGACCAGCCCGCCACCGGCAGCGACGAAATCGCGGAGATTCTTAATCTGCTGCGCCGTCAAATACGGAACGCCTGCAAGATAAACGACCTTGTAGCGTCCGAGGCGCGCGGGGTCATCGAGCAAGTCGGGAAGCGCCGACGCGACCTGGATGTGCCGCCGGATGCACGCGGCGAACGCGCCGAGCGTCGAGGAGCGCACGTCGGCCGTCGGGCGTTCCGGATGATGCGCCGGGCCGGTTGCGCCGCCAGCTCCCCACACCACCGCGACGTAGGGATGATTCTCCACGCCCTGGAAGCAATCCTCATGGCGCGCGAAGATGCCGAACGGCCGGCGCAGGATTTCGCGGTCGTTGGTTTTGCGAACAAACTGATACGCGCTATAGACGATCGGCCCGCCGCCGAACATCGCGGTCACGAAAATCTCCTGCTGCACGTTCAGCCCGCCGGCCGCCACGCGGCTGGTGAGACGCGTGGACACGTAAGGCCACACCGCCAGCCCGGTCGCGCGCGCCAGGCTCACGCCCTCCGCGCGATGGAGCATGGACTGGCTGCGTTCGTAGAGGAACGCGTCGAGTTGCGCCGGCACGCGCGGGTCTTCGCCCAGGAGCCGCTCCGGGTTGTTGATGTTGTAGATGAGCGGGATGTCGCGGTGGCGTTTGACCATGCGCCGCACCTCGCCGAGGATGCCGACGAGCTGGTCCTGAGACCACGCGTGATAACGCCGGATGGCCGCCTGTTCCGCCGGCGTGTAGTCGCCGAGCTTTTCGTGGAACGGAATTTCCAGACCGGTGCTCGCGGCGAAACCTTTGCGGCAGCCGTCGCAGTAGCACGTCCCCGGCCGCGGCCAGAAGTAGCACGCTCCCCAACTGTCGAAGTAGATGCCGTCAATCTCGTAGTCGCGGACGACGTGCTCGACCAGATCGAGATACGCCTGCCGGTAGGGCGTGTTCCAGCAAACCGTGCCGTGATCCTCGCCGCTGCCGAACGGCGACCGCGCCGGCCCGCCGCCCGGCCGCGAGACGTGCGCGTATTGCGGATAATCGCGAGTGACCATGGACCACGCGAGCTTGTGCATCGTGGAGATGTAGGGTACGACGCGGATGCCGCGCGGCTTGCACGCCGCAACCGTTTCCGCCAGCAGATCGCGTTGGCCCTGTTGCGGATGCCGCGAGAACGCCACGCCCTGGATCGTCGCGTATTTCCCCATCGTCGCCATGCGAACGACGTTCGCCTTCACGTCCGCCATCGTTTCCGCCAGCGCCTGCGCGTCGAATTCCAAATCCGGCGTGAACGGATAAGCGTAGGCGTCCACGAGAAACACGCGCGCCGACTGGAGCCAGCGCATGGCCGGCGGCAGCGCGCGAAACCCACGGCCACCGATGGCCGCCTGCTGCGCCAGGACGCGCGGCCCCATCAAGCCCGCGCCGACGCTGCCCAGCGCCGCGGCCTTGAGGAACTCCCGGCGATTTGGATGAAAACCATCCATGACTTCAATCCTCCGTTTGAGAACGCCCCGTGAGTTTCCCAAACATCGCGCGCCATGTCCAGCCGCGGCTCAAACGGCAACCCTTACAGCATCCTCGCCTGGTGCCTTGTCCCCGGCTAGCGCGCCCTCGACTTCGGCGCCGTCCTCCTGCGGCCGGACAGGCTCGATGTGAAGTGATGTCGCACTCAAATGCGATCATTGCTCATCCGCAAGCTGCAAGAAATTTGCCAAGAATCAGGAGATGACGCCGCCGACAATTACGGCTGCGGCGTATAATCTCCAAGTTTGATCTGATAGATTTCTCCATTCATCGGGTTCCCACATTTGATCTCAAGCGTAGCGCGCTTCAGCAGTTCTTTCAGAATTACAAACTGAACCGATACCTCGTCCTCATGGCTCCATTTGGATTTCATCTCCAACGGAAGTCCGATGAGAATGCCGCGATCATCAACAATCGAGAATCCGATCCCATACATTTCCTTGAGCTTACCGGTTGTCTTGGTGCGGAAACGAACGAGATACTCTGGCGCGGGACCCTTTAGTTTATCCATTAGCTGCCCGAACTCTGACCGGTAGTCATCAAATCTGTCCTTCACCGAGAGCGTGTAACTCAGTTCCCGTTCCAAGTCGGATGAAGGAGTTACACGATGAAGAATCGGATGCCCTCCCCATGCTGATGAGCCACAAATCAAAAACATGACAAGGATGAAGGTTTTCATCAGACGCGTATCCTTTTGTTTCCAGCGGCACGAAACGGTATCGACACAACTATGACGATGTCCTCGATTGCTCCGGCGGCAGTGTAACTCGCGGCGGATGCGGCACAACAGCAAAGTCAGAGCGAAGGCTGCCCTACCTCTGCACCCGCGCGCCGCCGCCCTTCATGAGCTTCTCGACCTCGGCCTTGGTCGCCATCGAGGTGTCGCCGGGGGTGGTCATCGCCAGCGCGCCGTGGGCCGCGCCGTAGTCCACGGCCTTCTGCCGGTCGCCGTCGGTCATTTTAGGAACTTCTCCACTTGGCGTTGCAGGGCGGGGAGTTTGTTTTCCACGACATCCCAGATGATCTCATCGTCCACGGTGTCGTAACCGTGAATGATCCGGTTGCGGAGGCCGACGATCCTTCTCAAGTCGGGGAATTTCTCGGCCAAATCCGGCGCGGCATCCGCCAGCTTGGCGAACGCCTCGCCAATCACCTCCAGTTTCCGTTCCACCGCGGCGCGCAACATCTCGTCACTCTGGTAAGCGGCGAAATTCTTGCCTTGGGCGAACCGCCCAACCGCCCGGCACGCCTCCAACACGTCAAGCAGCCTTTGTCTCGCCTTGCTCTTCATAAACCACCTGGCGCGTCGTCTCGACGGCGGCGCGGAAATGCGGGCTTTGGATCATCCGCTCGGTCAGCAGGTCCACCTTGCGGCCAAACAAACGCTCCAACGCCTCGGCAAAATCGAGGAAGGCATCCGCGTAACCGGCGTAGCCCGTCCGCGCAAACCGGACGATGAAGTCGAGGTCGCTTCTCTCCGGCTGGAAATCTCCCCGCGACGCCGAGCCAAACAGTTCCAGCCGCTGGACGTCGTGCTTGCGGCACAACTCCGCGATGGACTTCCGGCGCTGTTCGACGAGTTGAATCATATTTTGATTATATCACACGCCTCACAGAAATCTTTGCAAAAGTCCTGTAGCGGCGGTCTATGACCGCCGAATAATCGCAGAATCCAAACGATTCGGCGGTCATAGACCGCCGCTACAGTATGGACAACGACTTTTGCAGAGATTTCCTCACATACAAGAACCCTGGTTTTTCGAAAGCGGAGCGCGCCCCGACCGCCTCACCTCTGCACCCTCGCGCCGGCGCCTTTCATGAGCTTCTCGACTTCCGCCTTTGACGCCATCGAGGTGTCGCCGGGGGTGGTCATCGCCAGAGCGCCGTGGGCCGCGCCGTAGTCCACGGCCTTCTGCGGATCGCCGGTGGTCATCAGACCGTAGATCAGGCCGCTGGCGAAACTGTCGCCGCCGCCGACGCGATCGAGGATTTCGAGATCGGGATACGCGCGCGATTCGTGGAACTTGCCGTCCATCCAACAGATCGCGCCCCAATCGTTGCGCGTGGCGGTCTTGGCGGCGCGCAGCGTCGTGGCGACCACCTTGAAGTTCGGGTAGGTCTTGACGGCGGCTTCGATCATCCGCTTGAACGCGGTGACATCAATGTGGAGCAGGTTCTCGTCGGCGCCCTCGACCTTGAGGCCGAGGCAGGCGGTGAAGTCCTCCTCGTTGCCGATCATCACGTCCACATATTTCGCGATCTCCTTGTTCACCTCCTGCGCGCGCTTCTGGCCGCCAATGCTCTTCCAGAGCGACGGGCGGTAGTTGAGGTCATAGGAAACCATCGTGCCGTATTGCTTGGCCTTCTGGACGGCCTCGATGACGACCTTGGGCGTGGTGTCGCTTAATGCGGCGAAAATCCCGCCGGTGTGCAGCCAGCGCACGCCGATTTTGCCAAAGATCGTGTCCCAATCGAAATCGCCGGGCTTGAGCTGCGAGGCCGCCGTGTGGCCGCGGTCGGAAACGCCCACCGCGCCGCGAACGCCGAAGCCGCGCTCGGTGAAGTTCAGCCCGTTGCGCACCGTGCGGCCCACGCCGTCAAACGGCGCCCACTTGATAAACGACGTGTCCACGCCGCCCTGAAGGATGAAGTCCTCGACGAGCCGGCCCACGTCATTGTCGGCGAACGCGGTGCAGACGGCGGTCTTGAGGCCGAAGCAGCGCCGCAGGCCGCGCGCGACGTTGTATTCGCCGCCGCCTTCCCAGGCGCGAAACTCGCGCGCGCAGCGGACGCGCCCCTCGCCGGGGTCGAGCCGGAGCATGATCTCGCCGAGCGAGATTTCGTCGTATTGGCAGGCGGAAGCGGGTTTGAGATTCAAAGCAGTCATGGCTGAAAGCGTCGTTGAGTGTTCCTGTGTCGTGAGCGCCGGACCCGAAATTGCGAAAAATCCCGCGCCAACTCAAGACATATCGGCGGGCTCGCGTGCCGCCGCCGTCGCAGCCACGGAGTGGCGTTAGAAAGTAGCCCACGGCGCGAGCCGTGGGAATCCACGTCCGCCAAAAACAAATCAGCCCCGGACGGGGCGACAGAAATCGGCCGTCACTCCCAGAGATATCGCTCCTCGTATTCGATCCCGTGTTTTCTCAACAACGCGACGAACTCCTCTTGAAAAGTCATCCGCCTATGGTGCGTCTCTTGGTTGGTAATGTATTGCCGCACGGCTTCAAGATTCGAGGCGCTGACGCTGAACGCACCGTAGCCCGTCTGCCACGCAAACGCGCCTGCCGCCGGGAAATTTTCGTGAACCCATCCGGAGGAATTGGTTTTGACCATGCGCATGATCTCCGACACCGCCGTCTTGGCCGGCAGCGATGCCAGCAGATGCACATGATCGGACGGCCCGTTGATGGCCAGCGCCTTGCCATCCAATTCGCGGACAATCCCGCCAACGTAGGCCAACAACCGGGGTTTGATCTCCGCGTTCAACCATGGCTCACGGTCTTTGGTGCTGAAAACAATGTGCGTCAATAGATGGGTGAACGTGTGCGCCATGATAACGCCTCCATATTCTATCGCCCCTGCCGGGGCTTTTGGGCTTTGTCGTATTGCCCATTCCCACGGCTCACGCCGTGGGCTACTGTCTATCGTCGCTCCGCGACTTCGCTGCGGTCACGCCAGGTTCCTCTCTGACTGCTCGACCAGAATCTCCCGCACGTCAGTGGGAAGATGACGGTGTGGTTGGCAGGTGCAGGGATGGCATCAGATTTCGTGCGTGCCATGCCGCACAGTGTAGCAGAGCCGGCTGCGGGGTCAACGACAGCAAAGGAAGGCGAGTTTGGCGCTACGCCATAGTCAGCGACTAGAGGCGGCGGTAGAGTCGCGCCTGCCATAACCTCCTTGTGGTTTCGCCCGCGGTCCGCTATTCTCGCGGCGACCTTCAGGCAATAACCGTGCGACAAGGAGCCAACTACCATGTCAAAAAAGAAGGACAAGCAGACCACATCGGAGACGGAGATCCCAACCCCCGCTGACAAAGAAATCCTCGATGAAACGGAGGAAAAGGACGGCAAGAAACCCAAGAAGCTCAAGGGCAAGTTCTATGACAAGGAACTGAAAAGGCTCCAGATCGAACTGGTCAAGCTGCAGGAATGGATCAAGCACCGGGGAATGAAAGTGGTGGTCCTGTTTGAGGGACGCGACGCTGCGGGAAAGGGCGGCGTCATCAAGCGAATCTCCCAACGGATGAATCCGCGCGTCTGCCGGGTAGTCGCCCTGGGCACCCCGACCGAGCGGGAGAAAACCCAGTGGTATTTCCAACGTTATTCGGCGCATCTCCCGGCGGCGGGAGAGATGGTGCTGTTTGACCGCAGTTGGTATAACCGCGCCGGTGTTGAACGGGTGATGGATTTCTGCACGGATGAAGAATACCGGGACTTTTTGCACACCTGCCCGGAATTCGAGCGCATGCTGATCCGTTCAGGCATCATCCTCATCAAATACTGGTTCTCGGTCAGCAATGAAGAGCAGGAACGGCGCTTTCATGACCGCATCCATGATCCCACCAAGCGTTGGAAGCTCAGCCCGATGGACCTTGAATCCCGCAGACGCTGGCAGGAATACTCCAAAGCCAAGGATGCAATGATGGCGTATACGGACACCAAGCAGTCGCCTTGGTATGTGGTCAACGCGGACAGCAAGAAGAGGGCCCGGCTCAATTGCATCCGGCATTTGCTAAAGCGGATCCCGTATAAGGATTTAACGCCCGACCCGATCCAGTTGCCGCGACGTCCCTCGGACAAAGGGTATGTGCGCCCGCCCATCACCGAGCAGACATTCGTGCCTGACTTCTACGGCTGATCCGGCGGGTGCGTTGCAGCATTGTCAGCAGCGGGGCGCAGCGGTAGAGTCGCGCCCGCCATGACCTCCAAAGAACGAGTTCTGTCGGCGTTGAACCATCGCGAGCCGGACCGCGTGCCGCTCGATCTGTCGGGCCACCGCTCGTCGGGCATCGCGGCCATCGCCTACGCGAAGCTGCGCGACTTCCTCGAATTGAAGAAGAAACCGATCCGCGTCTATGACCCGGTGCAACAACTGGCGATCATTGACGAGGACGTGCTGGAGCGGTTCGGCGTGGACACGATCGAGCTGGGGCGTGCGTTCGCGCTGGACGACGATTGCTGGGCGGACTGGGAACTTCCCGGCGGCACGCCGTGCCAGATGCCGCGCTGGGCGTTGCCTGAGCGCGACGGAAATCGATGGGTGATTCGCTCCAGCAAGACAGGCCGCGTCATCGCCCAGATGCCGGACGGCGCGCTCTATTTCGAACAGACCTACTGGCCGTTCGCGGAAGAGACGCCGGACCATGACCGCATCGGCGATGTGCTGACGGAATGCATGTGGACCGCCATCGCTTCACCGCCGGGGCCGTTGATCGCCGGCGCGGACGGAGCGGCAATCTTGTGCGACGGCGCGCGGAAACTGCGCCAGCAAACCGACCGCGCCATCATCGGCCTCTTTGGCGGCAATCAATTGGAGATGGGCCAGTTCCTCTACCGCAACGACAACTTTTTCATGCTGCTGGCGGGCGAGCCGGAGCGCGCGCACGATTTCCTCGACAAGATCACGGCGATGTATCTGCGGAACCTGGAGAAGTTTCTCGGTGCGGTGGGCGACAGCCTGGACATCATCGTTTTCGGCGACGATCTCGGCATGCAGACCGGGCCGCAGATTTCGCCGGCGATGTATCGCGAGTTCTTCAAGCCTCGCCACCAACGGCTTTGGAACCGCGCCAAGCAACTCGCCCCCGTGAAGGTGATGCTGCATTGCTGCGGCGGCGTGCGCGAGTTGATGCCGGACTTGATCGAGGCCGGTCTGGACGCGATCAACCCCGTCCAGATTTCCTGCCGCGGCATGGACGCCGCCGGGTTGAAGCGCGACTTCGGCAAGGACATCACGTTCTGGGGCGGCGGTTGCGACACGCGCGACACGCTGCCGCTCGCCGCGCCGGAGCAGGTGCGCCGGCACGTCCTCGATCAACTTCGCATTCTCGCGCCCGGCGGCGGTTTCGTTTTCCAGCAGGTCCACAACATCCTCGCCAACGTCCCGCCGCAAAACGTCGTCGCGATGTTCGACGCCGTCGCCGAATTCAACCGCTCATGAACTACAAAGCCGTCCTTTTCGATCTCGATGGAACATTGTTGGATACGCTGGACGACCTGGCCGACTCCATGAACGCCGCGCTGGCCCGGCTCGGCGCGCCGCAGCATCCGACGCCGGCCTACCGTCATTTCGTCGGCGACGGCGTGATCGAACTTTGCCGACGCGTGCTGCCGGCCGACCGCCGCGATGAGGCGACGATCAAGGCCGCCGCCGCCGCCATGGGCGACGAATACAAGCAGCGGTGGACCGCCAAAACGCGGCCGTATCCCGGCATCCCGGAACTGCTCGACGCCCTGACCGCGCGCCGCGTCGCGATGGCCGTGCTGTCGAACAAGAACAATGATTTCACCCAGCTCTGTGTGAAAAAAATGCTTGGTCGCTGGCGGTTCGACGTCGTGCAAGGCCTCGACGGGACAATCCACAAGAAGCCCGACCCATCCGGCGCGCTGTCGGTGGCCCGGCGGCTCGCCATCGCGCCAGCCGATTTCCTCTACCTTGGCGACACCAACACCGACATGAAGACCGCCGTTGCCGCCGGGATGTTTCCCGTGGGCGTGCTCTGGGGATTTCGCACGGCGGAGGAACTCACCGCCCATGGCGCCAAGGTATTGATCTCGCAGCCGATGGATTTGCTGGCGTTGTGATCAAGCAGCGGCTTGGCTCAGGACAAGGAACCGGCCTGCCCGACATGGCTGAAATCCTCCGGGCGGGACTGCGAGAGTAGGGCGAAAGTTATTGTCTGGCTTTGTAACAGCCGGACAGGGTTGAGATCGTTATTTCGATCTCCAGAGGTAGCGAAAAACCATGCTGGCTTCTGCCGGTGGGAGGTCCGATGCCTTCTTGCAAAACGCCAGCATCAATTCGCAGGCTTTCTTCTTGTCAGCGCTGGCTGCCTTCTCGTCAACGAGCATCCGGACATCATCGCCGTGGACTTTGCGGAATTCAGCCATCAGGCCGTCAAATTTGGATTCCATGACCGCTTTATCAGGCGGAGGCTGGGGAGTCGTTGCCGCTGTCTTGATCACACGCCCAAACACGCTGGTGAGGGCTTTCAGTGTATTCGTTGAAAGATAAGAATTCACGTCGTGATTGGTTCCTCCCCAAAAGCATTCAAAACCAACCTCTGGCGCTTTGGCATAGATCTGCTGGGCGGCGATGATTTTTACCTGTGAATAATTCAGGATCGCCTCGTCGCTCGCAGTGGACAAGTATTTGTTCATCAAGTCTCCAGCAAGCTTTTCCCCAAGTTGGCGGAACTGCTCCTGGGATTGGCCTGCCTTCGCGGCGTCACATATTGTTTTGACGTCTTTCTGGTAAGCCTCGGGGTCATATTTTCTGACCAACGCATAGAAAGAATTTTTCTGCAGGACGCCGTCAATGATTTGGTCCGTCGGGCGGTGGGTTTCAATACTTTCGATGAGGACCGCGCGCAGTTTCTGAAATGTGTCGGGGTCTTCCTTTTTCAGTCCTTCGATGTCTGGGCGACTTGAAACGGCTTTGTCAACGACGGCAGGAACGTTTTCCTTCTCGAGTTGCCCAGCCAGCGCGTGGCGAATCGTGCCCAAAAATCGGTTATGCAGCGGGCCGGGCGGAAGCACCTTGTTCAGGAACGCGACACCCGTGCAGGCAGTGAACAACGCGATCAAGAGGCAGAATTTCTCGAAAGACTTGGGCCTGCGACCGGCGATCTTTTTGAGGAGATTGGAAATGAAAAAATACAACAGGATCGTGGTCAGGATCAGGTGGAGATTCAAACGCATATCTCCCCACAAATCCTCCCACTCCAACGAAGCGGGGGATGAAACCGGATTGGCGGATGAAAGCCCCTTGTCTTCCGTTTCGCCGCCGCCGGCCAGAGCCCATGCCTTGCTGCGATCAAAACGAGTCCTGGATTTCCAAATCCACAGATGCCAACGGTCGCCAATTCGCTCGAAGAGTTTGCGGGCCGTCTGCCGGTCTCCCGCCATGCAGGCGTAGTAGCAGAACGCGTTGAGGTTCCACACCGACTTCGGGTAGTTGCGTTCGATGTCTTCAAAACCCTGCTTCATCAAAGGCCACCGGATGCCGCCTTTGGTGAACACGTCGTCGCCGTAGTCCGCCTCGCCGTTGGCCCAGACGATGCGCGTATAGAGAGTCATGCCTTCTTCCCTGGGCGATTTGCCGGCTGCATTCAGGGCGTAGCGCTGCCAGTCGCCCGGGTGGCCGTGCCAACGCGGCAACAGCCGGTTCGCCTTCATGAAGTAGTAATCGTAGTAAGTGGGTTCTTTGCCGACCGCCTCATCGTAGAGCCGGTCATAGGCTGCATCGGACCAGTTCTGACCCAAAGCGACCGACAACATGGCGACATACCAATGCGGATCCTCTGGAGGCAAATGAGCGGCGCTTTCAAGAATCTTGCGGGCCTTGGCCAATCGTTCAGCAAGAAGTTGCCAGCCCTTCTCCGTCACCGTGTCCACGTAGCCTGTGCCACGCGCTTTCCATCCGTATCTAAAGTACGCCTCACCGAGGGCAATGGCAGCGGTCTTGGAAGCAGGGTATTTGCTCCGCCAACGCTCCAGTTTCTCGATCCAGTCTTTCCACTGTGCCTCGTTATCAGGATCAAGCGGCTTTGACAAACCGATGTAAAAGGAGCTTAAGACCCAGATGCCTTCTGAAAATCGTTCTTTGGAGGTGCGCAGGTAATCCCCCATTTTCTCCAAATTGTCCACCTGTCCGGAGGCCAATAGTTGTCCGACTTGCTGCGCAAATACTTCGCGTTCGGGTCCGCCATCGAGTCCGATCTCATACTTGCAGCCGGCGAGGGACAGAAGAAGGGCAAAGGCAATGATCGCGGAGAAGGAGGCGGCGCGGTTCACTGGCGGATATAAACCACAAACCATCGGAGCGCACAAGTCCGAACAAACAAGTCCAGGATGACGGCCTCGAGGCCATCGCAATGTTCGCAGCCGATGGGCATGGCATGACCGGCGTTGCTCGTGGGCGTGGCTTGAGCGTTCGCGTCGTTCGGCAGATCAGGGATCGGTGGGCGCCAAACTTCCGCGGACATTTCGGTGACACCCTCCTGCGGGTCATTCATGACGGTCTTTATGCTTGCGGCTTGCCGCCGCTTTGCACGCGGACGGCCACCGGTTCGGCCAGCAGGAATCCGTCAATCTGTCGCGCGGCGCGCGCGCCTTCGGCGACCGCCTGGACGACAGTAGTGCCGCCGTTGACGATGTCGCCGGCGGCGAAGACGCCGGGGCGCGATGTTTCCAGCGTGTCCTCGTGGACCCAGACCAAGCCGTTGTCCGTGAAACGCACGCCGGGCAGCGCGGGCTTGAGCGTGTCATCGGTTTGCTGGCCGAGCGCCTCGATGACGAGGTCGGCGGGCAGCGTGTGTTCCGAGCCGGGAATCGGTTCCGGCGCGCGGCGGCCCTTGGCGTCGAGCCGGCCCAGTTGGGTGCGGACGACTTTGAGGCCGGTGAGTCTGCCCTGGGCGTTGGCGATGTAGTCGAGCGGCGCGGTCAGCGTCAGCAGATGGATGCCGGCCTCGACGGCTTCGTCGCGTTCGTGCGGCCACGCGGGCATCTCGGCGAACGAGCGCCGATAGACGATCGAGACCGGGTCCGCGCCGGCGCGCTTGGCGGTGAGCGCGGCGTCAATGGCGCTGTTGCCGCCGCCCAGCACCAGCACCGCGCCGGAAACCGTCACGCCTTTTTTCGCGCGGGCCAGAAACTCCAGCGCGCCGGTGACGCCCGACTTCGGCCGCGTTGCGCTTGGCAGCGGCACGGATTGGCCGAGGCCGACGGCAAGCAGCGCCGCGTGGAAACCCTCGGCCATGACGCGGTCGAGACTGTAGCTGTCGTTGAGCGCGGCGTTGTAGCGGCGGATGACGTTGCCGCTGGAGGCGAGCACGTCCTGGATTTCGCGCCTCAGAATCGGGTCAGGCAGGCGGTCGGCGGGGATCGTGTCCTGCGCGGCACCGCCGGGCGCGGCGCTGCGGTCGAACAATGTCACGGCATGGCCGAGCGACGCGAGCTTGGCGGCGGCGGCGATGCCGGCGGGGCCGGCGCCGATGACGGCGACTCTCTTGCCGGTGGTCGCGGACGGCGGATGCGGCTCGGCGGCCCAGCCTTCCTCAACGGCCTTGCGGGCGACCCATCGTTGCAGGTGGCGGATCGGCACGGCGAACGAATAGCGCCGGTTGTTGCAGTGGGCTTCGCACTGCGTTTCCGCGGGACAGACGTAACCGCAGATCGCCGCCAGCGCGTTGGCCTCGCGCAACGTTTCGTAAGCCTCGCGGAACCGTCCTGCCGCGACGTGAGCGACGAACTTCGGGATGTTCACGCGCGCCGGGCAGCCGGTGACGCATGTCGGGTCGTTGCATTGGCGGCAGCTCTTCGCCATCTGGATGATGGTGTCGAGCGCCTCGGCCCGGCCTTGTTTGTAAATCGGCTCGTAAATCTCGCCGTCGCGCGGCACGCAGCCGGCGCGGCCGCCGTCGCGCATAATCTGCGTGCAGGCGGAACAGGTGACGCACACTTTCAGAGGATCGAGCCGGCCGTGTTGCTTCAGCGCACGGGCAAAGTCGGGATAGGCGAACGCCATCCGCCCGACGCCGACAAGCGAGACCCATCCTTTGCGAACACTGGCCGCGCCGAGGTGGGGGAAAAACTGCCGCATCCACGAGTGGCCGCCGCCGACCACCAACATCCCCGGCACCGCCGCCTGCACATCGCGCACGATGTGGACGAACCGCGCCACGCCGGCCAGCGGCGACTCCGGCGGCAACGGCGCGCCCGCCGTCGGCAGGTCGAACGGCCGGTTGACGTAAGGATTGTAATACGGGTTGCCGATGGTGATGTTCACCAGCGGCGCGCCCTGGCTCCGGAGGAAGCGGACGATCTCAATCGGCTCGGCGAGGTCCGGCTTGGCCGGGTCGGATGGGTCCACGCCAAAGCCGTAGGGATACGCCAGCGCGTCGTAGGCATTCAGCCGCGCCGTCACCAGCAAGCCCGGCACGGCGGCGCGGATTTTCGCGACGATGTTGCGCAGGAAACGCGAGCGGTTTTCAAACGACCCGCCGTAACGGCTGTTGCCGCGCGTGTGCGACGCCAGCAGTTCCGACACGAGATACCGGTGGCACGCCTTGACGTCCACGCCGTCGAAGCCGGCGCGTTGCGCGTAGAGCGCGGCCTCAACATAGCGATCCTCCAACCGCTCCAGTTCGTCGTCGGTGATCAGCGGATAGTCCGGTGGCAGATTGTGCGTCGGGTCGAGGAACCGCGAGTGATGTGCGATGATCGGTTGCGGCTGGCGGACCGGCCGGCTGTAACGGCCGGAATGGGTCAACTGAACGATCAGCATTGGCCGATGCGACGGACCGCAGGCGTCACGCGCGGCCTTGTGCGCCTCGTTCACGAGTCGCGCAAACGCAGTGACGGTTTTTTCGTGGAGCCACAGCTGCCGTGGATTCGCCCGGCCCTCCGGCACCACCGCCGTCGCTTCGGCCCACAGCAATCCCGCGCCGCCCGCGGCGAAACGGCGGTAACGGCGAAACGTGAGTTCATCCGGCGCGCCGTCGGCCAGTCCGTCGCAGCCTTCCATCGGCAGCACGACGAACCGGTTTGGCAGCGTGAAACTTCCGGCTTTCACCGGCTGGAGCAGCGGCGCAAGATCGTCGCTCAGTTCCAAGTCCAGGCCAAGCTCCGCGATGCGCCGGCGCACCTCGTCCGGTGAGTGAAAATGAAATTGTTCGTGCTCCGTCATGGTTGTCCGTCTTCCACCACGCGCACTTTAACCAGAATCTCCGCCGCGCCGGAAGTGAATTTCTGCCGCGGTGGACGCGTATTCTCCCATCCGGGTGACGAAAGTATTGGAAGAAATGACCCGATGACAAACCACCCTGAGCGGGCATGGGAGTCCAGCCCCGATGCAACATCGCTCGCGCGACACAATGTTTTGATCGCTACGACTGAGGCGACAAGACCTGCTTTTTACGCTGGCGAATGATGATTACCGCCGTGACGGCGAACAGCGCGGCCGCGATGTATGCGACTTCGTAGGGATCTTCAGTAAAATGGATCCACTGCTCCAGATAACTGAGGACCGTGGCGGCCAACACGATTAGGGCGAGGATCGCGATGTAGCTCGTCTTCATCCTTTCAGGCTAACATGACGATGAGCAAGCCCGCCAGAAGAATATGCAGCCAAGCGCCGCGCGCCGGCGCGTCAACGTTTGGCGGTGATGCCGAGGCCGAGCATCGGCACGAGGTCCTTGGCCTCGGCGACGCCGTAGTTGAAGATGATGAAGCCGCGCGTGTCGTGCCGGCGGGTGACGTTGATCTGGCCAATGGTGCGGTCCGGGCCGAGCCGCGAGCCGGACGAGCTGACGCCGATGCCGGGATAAACCGGCACCTTGTCGGCCCAATCCTTTTGGAGCGCGATCCATGTATCAAACTGCCGGTCGCTTTCCGTGTAGTCCATCGGGCAGACGAAATCGAGCCAGCCCTTGTCGCACCAGAGCTTCCAATCCTGGCCGACGCCGTCGCGGTCGGTGGCCCAACTGCGGAAGACGGCGGCGGAAATCTTGATTTTCGGCTTCAGCGCGCGCGCCTGCTCGCTGACGCCCTTGACGACGGCGGTGATGTTGCTGCGGCGCCAGTCGAGCCATTGCTGGCGGAGCGGACCGTTGCCGAGCGCGTCCTTCGGCCAGTTCTTGATCTCGACGCCGACGGCCTTCGCGAACCGCTCGCGGCAACCCGCGCAAAAGCAGTGGTCGCCGTCGGGATAGCGGATGTAGTCGAAGTGGATGCCGTCCACGTCGTAATCGCGGGCCACCTCAACCATCGCGGCGATCTCCAACTTCTGGTTGTCGGGATGCGACGGGCAGAGCCACGGCTCCTCCTTGCCCTTCGAGTTCGCTTGCAGCCGGCCTTCATGGCGCATCCGTTCGATGAACTCCGCCGGCACGCGATGGCCGGTGTTCCAGTTCACTTTCCAGACGTGAATCTGGACGCCGTATTTCTTGCAGGCGGCAAGACACTTCGCGATCTGGTCGCCGCGCTCGGCGACCTCCGGCGCGACGGGCAGGACCTTGCTGTTGTAGAACGCCACGCCGCCCCAGAGCATGTTCGGGAAGATGGCAGTAAAGCCGTTGTCGGCGAGTTGCTTGATTGCCTCGTCCCACTCCATGCCCTCGACGCCGAACGCGCTGTGACACCAGAACGCCCGGAACTCGCCGCGGAGCGGTTGCTGCGCCAGGCAGAACGCTTCGGAGATGCGCTGCGTCGCCGCCGCTGCTTTCTCCGAGGCTTCGACGTATTTCTCCTTCACGCCGAGTGCCACGGCCTCGTCGCGAAGTTTGCGCGCGGCCTCGAGCGCGGCCTCCGCCCTCCGGTCGCCCTTCGAGGTTTGCGTAATCAGCGCGGCGGCCTCGTCGAAAGTCTTGCAGCCGCCGATCCGGCCGATGCGCGCGATGCCGGCGTTGGTGGTTTGCCACCAGAGGTCGGGTTCCAGATGACCCGCCATCGCGAGCAACATGCGGCGCTTGTTGACAAGGTCGTCGGTCAGCAGGACATGGGTCATCAAGATGCAGTTGTCGGAGGCAACGACGGCGGCGTGGCCGGTCGGCTGGCCTTTGTCGTCGAGCCATTCCGCCAGCACCCGGGTCGTGCCGGGAGCGGCCTTCACGTCGTTGATGTTCCAAGAGCGCTGGCCAACGAGCGGCGGAGCGCCGGGTAGTGCGCCGTCGGCAAAACGGATCGCGGAGAACTCGCCGGGACGCTTCGCCTTGAGGTGCGCGCTGGTTTGAATCTTCACCACGGGCTGAAGCTTCGCCGGCAGGCTGTAGAAAGCGAGCAGCTTGCCGCCGCCGTTGAGGAACTTGATCAACGCGTCGGCCGCGCCGTCAGGCAGGCTCGGATTGTGCGGCAGGATGACGAGTTTGGCCTTGGCAAGCCGCCCGGCGGTGAGGTCGATGTCGCTGATCATCGAGCAGCCGATGCCGAGCGCAGTGAGATTCTGTGTAATGGTCTCCGCGAATTCGCCGGCGCTCTTTGCCTCGTCGGGCCGGCTCCGCGCCAGCGATTCGCCGCGCACCACGGCGATGCTGGCGTCAACGCCAAGCACGCCGGTCATGCGGAGGTCGGCCAGGAAAAGATCCGTGTTCTCGTTCCGTCCACGCCACGCGGAGATGCGGATCGTATCGATGTTGCCCCAGCCGGCCGGCGTTCCTTCCGAGCGCGTGCTTGCTTTGTTGATCGTGACGGTGCTCCAGCCGGGGCCTTCGGGAAAGAAACCGGTGGAATACCATCCGCCGCCGCTTCGGAAATAGATGGTGTAGTGCGAGATTGGCGCCGCGTTCTTGCAGAAGACCTTGAACTGCACGCCTTGACACGGCACGAGGTCCAGTTTCACCTTCCGGTCCCACGACGCGCGTTCGAAGGTCGTGCCGGTGAAGTTGCACGGGAGGCGCAGCGCTTGGCGGCCGTCGAGCGTCGCCGCCGCGGCAGGCGCGGAGCCGCCCATCGGCTGCCAGTGTTTTTGGGCCGCCGCGTCGTCCGCGTAACGACAGTCGTCAATCATTCCCGCCTGGTCCTCTGCGAAAACCGGATGCGCGGCGAACGGCAGAAGACTTGCAATGGCGACAACCGATGCGAAGGCGGGTCTGAAAAACGCGTGCATGACGATTCCTTTCTGACTTCAACAATGGCAACACCTGCCGCTTTGCGCAGGCAAAACCCGCCGCGGCGACCGCTCTCAGCCTGACCGATGGACGGCGACGAATCAGGCTGGCTACTTGACCTGGGGCGCCCGTTTGGCGAAGGCGAGGCCTTCCATCTCCACCAACAAATCCGATCGGCAAACATCCGCGACGACGTAGATGACGGGAAGGTCTTTCCCACAACGCTTTTCGCAGACCTTGCGGATGATCGGATAATCCTGCGGACGCTTCACGTAAACGCGCAGTTTCGCCAGGTCCCTCAGCGTTGCTCCCGCTCCGGGCGCACCGTGCCGGGCAAGGTTTTTCTGCGAGAGCAGCAGCTCGATGTTGGTGAGCGTTTGATCGGTCTGCTTGCCGGGATTGCCGGCGTGCAGCGTCTTGGAACTCACGATGCTCGCGGTGCCGGAAATCCAGAGGACGACGTAGTCGCCGACCGCCTCGGCCATGGCGCGGACGAACTTCGGGGTTTTCGGCGAATAGACCGCCTCATATTGATAGACGGGCGTCTGCTGCGGATTTTCCAGCGGCAGCAGGAACACATCCCTGCGGTCCGTGTCAACGGCCGTGGCGCTCATCGTGATGCCCGTGCCGCACATGCCGATGCCCGTGCTCGCCGGATACACCGCCTGACGCACGCCGGCCATGACGTGCCCGCGCCCGAACTTGACGCCCTCGTAAAAATCCGTCCGGGCGCGGTTCAGCTCCATGTAACGCTCGAGGGGGCCTTCGGGGCCGGTGATGTTGCCGAGGTAAAGCCAGGTGCGGATGAGGTGATCCATCTCGGTGCCGGCCTTCTTGAGCTTCTGCCTCATCTGGCGGAATGCGTCGAGCGATTGTTCGTAAACGCTGCCGGTCGCGTTGCGCGGGGTGATGCCGCCGCAGTGCGTCCACGTAACGTTGCCCATGCTGACCTGGAGCACGTTGGGCAGCGGCCGTTCCACATACACCGCCTTGCCGCCGGCGGCCCACACCTCGATCGCCAGCGCCGCGCCGGTGCAGGGCGGCTGGTGAACAAACGTCGTGACCGGCGGCTCGTCCACGTAGCGCGCGGCGAGAATCTGTTCGCACAGGGTTTGATCGGCGGCGTCCTTGAGGAAAACAGTCTGCACCGTCACGGTCATCTTCTCGCGCTGCTTCTCGAGAATGGCGCGGAGGCTGCGCAGCGCCTCGCCGAGTTGCATGTGGACCGGGCCGCGGCCGAGCGGCGTGACCATCAGGGCCATGCGCGTGACCTTTCCCATGTCAATCACGGTGTATTGGATGCCGGGGGCTTTGAACCGTTTGATGATCCGGCCCGAAGAGCGGCGCGCGGCGCGTTTGACAGGGGTGGCGGTTCGGGGTGAAGTGGCGGTGCTGGCGGCGTTGCGATTTTTATTTTTCACAGGTTCGCTCCGTTGAAAGTCGGTCCTGCTTTCTATCCGATGCGCGCGAAGGCGTCAAGCGATGTCGTATGATTGCTTGCCACCGTCTTCCAAAAGCGCATAATGTTCACCGCAGTGCGCCCGTAGCTCAATTGGATAGAGCGTCGGCCTCCGGAGCCGAAGGCTGTGGGTTCAACTCCCGCCGGGCGCACCACTTTTTTCATCGTTTGTGTGTTGGCGGAACGGGGGTCTGGGCAGGTTGGGGAAACGCATGGGAAACTAGAGGGGCATAGTTCACCCTAAAGGGGAAAAACCAGCATTGAAAAAGAAGCCGCTGCAAAAGCCCCCGGCCACACGGTGGCGGCGATCTCTGACCGCCGAAAGGCAGGGCCGGACCACGTGAAACGTGGCAAGCCGCCGGGCCGGACTTCGGTGTCATGATCTACGGCGGCTTTCTGGACAAGACCGACAAGACCCGGTTCATGGACGGCTTCGGCATGCGCCACGACCCGCACCCGATCAACGGCTGGCCCGCCTGCTGCGGCGAATGGATGAAGAGCATGGGTTTCCTTGGAAACTGAAAGCAAAAGGAGAAGTTCGACACGCCGGTCAGGAAAAACGGACAAGTATTCCGCGAACGAAAAACTTGCAGGGTCGCGGAATTGACGTGACCGCGATTGTTCAAACCGGCTGCTATGTCGGACTTTTTGCCTCCCTGCCCTCCCAAAAGAGCGAGGTCGCGCCAACATCACGGAAGCGTTTCGGTTAAGGCGCTTTGGGGTAAACCACCCGCCGCAGCCAGCCGGCGTCCAGACCAGCGGCATTAGCGCCGTTCTTGGCATAGGTCCACGTCAGGCGGTGTGAACCCGACGGAATGACGAACGTCAGCGTCTGCCAGCCCACCTCGCCGGAAATCGCTCCCGGCTGGCTCATCCCGTCTATTGCGAACGTCAGGTAATCCCCGCTCAATTCCGAGGAGACCATCCAGTCGAAGCCCAGCGTGCCCGGTCCCGTCACCGTCGTCTCCACCCACGATACGTTCAGATCGCCGATGTGCCCGCTCCACGCCGCCGAGCTTCCGTCCGGCGCGATCGTCGGCGTCCACGGCGCGTCCCCGTTCGTGCTCCACGTCAGGTTGGTCGCGCCCAACGCCTCCCCTAGCGTCGCCGCGGGCAACGAGGCGATTGTCAGGCTGTCAGCAGTGGTGCCGGTCGTCAGACTGCCGGACAAGGTGGACGGGACGGACCCGCCCGAACCGGCGTCGAGGCTGGCGCTGTGCAGCAGGTTGTTTTTGATCTGCTGCAGGTCCACCGCGTTGATGATGCCGCTGCAATTGACATCGCAGAGGAAGTTTGCCGGGGTCAGCGTCGCCAGCAGGTTGTTCTTGGTCTGTTGCAGGTCCACGGCGTTGACCGTGCCGCTCTGGTTGACATCGCCATAGAGGGAGCGAACGATCACCGCGTTGGTGCCCGCCAGCGCGTTGCCGTCTGAATCGCTGAAACCGTTAAGCACTACCGTCACCTTCGACTGGTCCACCACGTTGGTCAGGTTCAACGTGAGGTTGCTGCTGACGATGCTGGCGCTCACAAAGGTCGCATTGGTCAGCGTAAACTCGTTGGCACTGAGCAGACCGTCGCTGGCAACGACGTCCTTGCTGAACGTAAAAAGGAGCGTCGTCGGGCCGCCGAGCCGCGGTTCGACGGTGGGAGCGGCGGAGGGATCGAGCGTCAGCGGCAGGTCGAACGTGCCGGCGCTGCCGTGGATTTTGCGCGAGACGGCCGACAGCAGCGTTGGCGGCACGAGGCTGTAGGTGAAATAGATGCTCCACTGTTCCGACGAACTCTGCTCGCCGCCGAGCGTTGCCGGGAAGCTTCCGTAGGTTTGGGCAAGGTTGAACCCGTCCCCGCTGGACCCGGCGGCGTAACTCGGCACGTCAGCGGTGGTGTCCACCTGCCACGCAAGCCAGTAGGTGCCGGGCGCAAGCGTGAGCGACGACGGCGCGCCGTTGGCGACGGGCACGGCAAGCCACGCGTTGGCAGCGAGATTGGTGACGGAGCCGGACTGCCAGAGGAGGTTTTTCGGCGAGGCGTTGTCGTAGAGCGCCAGCCGTGCGTCTCCCGAGGCGGTGTGCGAGTAAAACCGCACGTCGTTGATGCTGGCCGTTTGCGACAGCGTGACCTTCGTGCCTTTGACGAAACCTTTCTGGGAGCCGGTATAGAACATCGTCCACGGGTTCGCATACATCTGGGCCGCCTCCTGGGCGGTCAACACTCGGTTGTTCCAAACCCACCACGAGGAGAAGTTGGCATTGCACATCATGCTGCCGTTTCCCGTGGCGTTATAGACCAACTGCCCGGATTGGTTGGTCCAGGACTGGGCGAGATTCACCGTCGTGTTGCTGGCCACGGGCACGCCGTTCACATACATCACGCCCAGACCGTTCTGCACGGTGCACAAGACCAGCATCCATTGGTTCGTCGTGAACGGGGCTTTGGGAACAATCGCCGTGCCCGCCGCGTTGCGCCATGTGGTCGCCACCTGGCCCGGAAAACCGGCGACGTTTAGATAGATGGCAATGACCGCCGCGCCGGTCGCGTCCATGATGCGCCCGAAGGTGTTGGTAGCGAGCGGCTGGACCAGCGTGGCATACGAATAACCGTTCGTGACGTTGTGGATCAGATTGGTTTCCTGAAACACACTCTGGATCGCCTGCGCGGTCGCGTTGTTATTGCCGATCGCCGGACCTGCCCACGGATAATTCGACGACACCGAAGGCGTGAACCACGACGGCGGCAAAGCGCCGCCGGGCGAACCCGACAGCATTTGGGCCGCGTAGGATTGCTGCGACACCGCGTCGTAAAAATTGGTGCCCGCGCCTTCGTTGACGGGGACCGCAGTGACCAGTCCCGCGGCCAGCGGACGGTTCCAATTGATTCCACTGCCCGCGGCCGGCTTGTTGGTAAACGGATAGACATCGGTGCCCGGCGTGGTAATGCCAGCGGTCCTCAGGTCGGCCTCGATCACGCCCGAGTTGTAGAGCGCGGCGGTGTTCCAATACAGCGCCGGCGAGATCGTGGGCAGATTGGTCGCCGTAAAGGCACCGCTGCTGCTGCCGAAGCCGAAGAGATTGAACCGGTCGCCCGCCTGCGGCGTGTAGCCGTTGAGCAGCGCGACGGTGAGCGTGCCGCCGAAGTTGAGCGCGCCGGTCAGATCGAACTGGTCGTAGAGCCACGCGTTGGTGCCGCCAAGTTCCATCGCTAGGGCGCCGCCGCCGAGCATCGTCAGGTCGCCGGCGTCGGTGATGACGCCGAAGCCGTTGCCGGGCGCAATAAGGCCAGCATCGGTAATGGAGCCGGTGATGGCCCCGGTGCCGGTGAAAATGGCGTTGGTGTTGATGAAGAGGCCGTTGGCAAACGAGTGCGTGCCGCCGAACAGATCGAGCGTGGCCGATTGCACGCCGTCGCCGACGGCGAAGGTGACGCCGTTGGAAACGCTACTGCCGCCGCTCTGGAGCAGACCCGCGCTGAAGGTCATCACGCTGCTGGCGTTGTTGAGATTAAGCCGGTTGACAACAACCGTGCCGCTATTAAGTGCCAGCATGCCGCGACGAACATCCAGCATGCCGGTTGCCAGGACGTTAGTCACCAAAAGATTCCCGCCAGATATTGTCACGAAATTGCCAGTTGAGTTCGCATTGTAACCAACGAAGAAGTTGGATGCGACAACGGTGGCGGCATTGCCAACGGTCAACAGGTTCAATGTCGCCCCGTAACCCACGTAGAGATTGCCGGCATTGCTCCAGAGGGAACCCGCCCCGGAGACAAGGGTGCCATTGGTGCCCGCACTATTGCCGATGTAGCCGTCGGCGTTAATCACTTGGCCACCGTTGGTGATCGTCAGCCAATTCCCTGGGCCTGTGTCGCCCACATAAAGCGTACCGCTGTTGTTCCAGATAGAGTTGGTTCCGGTCACCAAAACCCAACCATTGGTACCACTGCTGCCGATGTGACCGGCGGCATCAACCACTTCTCCACCTGCCGCAATGGTGACGCTGTTATTGGAACTGCCACCAATGCCCAGGTCGCCGCTGATGTTCCAGAGAGAGCCGGTTCCGGTTACCTGCACGGAGTTGCCGGTGCCTCCGGAGCCGACTATGCCTGCTGTGCTGAACGCCTGACCACTTTGGGCGATGGACAGACTGCATCCGTAAGAGCAATAACCGATAGACAAAGAACCACTGTTACTCCACAGGGAGCCCGGTCCGGTTACGAGCATGCTGTCATTATAACTGTATCTGTAGCCACTGTCTCCATAGCCGAGAAAAGTGTATAACCCCACAAACACCTGGCCACCATTGGCAATCGTCAGGCTATTGGTGGAAGCCGTATTACCCCAAGCAACGGGATTTCCGATGGTCAGACTGCGGGTAATTCTCAGGACGGAGCCGGTGCCGGATACCACAACTTGATTGGTGCCGGCTTGATTGCCAATGTAGCTGTCGAAGTAAGCGTTGACGCAACCTCCGTTGGTAATGGTCAGCCGGTTTCCCGGAGAATTGTAGTAACCGACCTCCAAACTCCCTCCGATATTCCAGACCGATCCAGTTCCCGTGACCAAGACCGAATTGTTACTGGCCGATGTCCAAACACCAATTTCGCCGTAGCCGGTCACGTTCAGCACGCCAGCGTTGGTTAGGATCAGCGCATTGAACGAGCCCATGTTGCCAACAACATAATCGCCGGTGTTGGTGACAGTCGTGCCGTTGATGATGTTGGTGATGCCGGATTCCGCGAATGCATCCGTCGCGGGGACGATGGCAAGCTCTGCGGCGAGACATAGCGCAGCGGCCTTGGTGATGCGCTTGGTGCGACGGATGGCTGCGTCCATCGGCATCCACCGGGAACAACGCTCGAAGAAAATGGCGGACGGGAAAATTCCCGGGAATCTGCTGGATGGCAGTGGCGCGCAGGGATGGCTTGAGCGTATCACGGATCTCCTATCCGTTCTGCACTCGTTTACCTTTTGCGAAGTGCGTTGTCTCTCGGCGGATCACGGCCAATTCTTCGCTCCTCGTATTCTCCCGTCAGAACAAGAACCAACCTTGATTGTAGGCAAATGCGGCGTGGTCGTAAAGTAAGAACCGGCCGCCGTAAAAAAGTGCGCGTAAAGTTCAAACCGCTGACATTGAGGCTGCCGCGCGCGACTGGGCGACGGAGTGTTTGAACTGGAAGAACCGGACGGACGATGCACTGCCGGCGCGTTGCCGCCGCGGATTGTTGTGGGGGGATCCCGCTGCGCGTGTCTGCCCCGGCCGTGGAGCAATGGCCTCGTTCAGCGCGCGTTGCGCCGGCGGCGAATCTTCCACCCCGCCACCAAACCGCCCACCACCATCAACGCCCACGTGCCCGGTTCCGGCACACCGATGATTTCCAAGACGAACGTGCCGGACGCAGCGAAACCGCTGGTGTTAACGCTGCCAGTGGACCAGCCCACATACTCGTCTTCAGTGCCGGTGTGGTTAAACGAAAACAAATATTCGCCCGCCGCCAGCGTGCTGGTGTTGATCTGGTAGGTGGCGATGTTGTTGGTGAACGCCGCGTAATCGCCGGCGCTTTGCTTGAACCAGTCGGTCTCGCCGGAAACATAGGCGAGTGTCGCCCCGGCAACCGGTATGGCGACGGCGTCGCCCAACAAGAAGGGACTGTTCAACGTCGTAAACGGCGTCGACCCAAAGGTCACCGCATTGGTGGGCGAGGTATAGAACGAGTAAATCAACGAGCTGACGGGATTGCCGCCCGAATCGAAACGCACATCCAGATTGTAGGTCAGCACCGTGCCGACGACGAAGGAGTCATTGGTCTGGGTGGTCGTCCCCGTTTTGACCAAACCGAGGTACGGCGCTGCCGTCGCCACCGTCGTACTGGCGCACAACACCATTCCCATCAATATTCGAACGAACTTGTTCTTCATCGCCTTGGCTCGGTTGCCAAACCGGCGCCAGACTACTCCCCAAGCCCGCTGTTGCAAGCCCTTTTTTTCACCTGCGTCGTCACGCCCTTTCCCCCTGAAACGGGACTTGCAACGATGCCGGCAGAGAGGGATTGTTGGGCCCATCGAGGAGCCGTTTGTGACATGGAACGCGCCGAACGCGGGCACAGGATTTGCCAACTTGCGGGAGCGCGACGCCGCAGCGGCAAACGTGGTTTGGAAACGGTAAGGCCGGTTGTCGGAAATCCAACAAGGAGCACGTCATGAAATTTTCCCCAGCGCGTTTCGTTTTTCTGGCGGTGTTTTCGGCGGCGCTGCTGCTGGCGGCGCGCGCCGGTGCCGCCGGGTCGGTTGAGTTTCCCGGTCCGCAGCCGGGAGAGGCCAGGGCACGGGCGGACTCCAAAGGACTCGTCCTGGAAAACCAGGTGCTGTCCTGCCAGTGGTCGCTGACAGATGGGAAACTCCGGCCGCTGTGTTTCGTGGACAAGCTGGCCGGTGTCCGGCTGGCGCTCGAGGGCGTTGAGTGTTTTTCTTTCAATGTCGCAAGAACGCCTTCGCCCGAAGGCCAGCCCGTGAAAGCCTCGGAGTTTCGCCTGGCAGGCGCGCCGGTGCTGCAAAACCTGGAATTCAATCCGCACGCGCCGCGTCTTGCCGATCGTTCGCCGGGGCGGGAGATCGTGGCAACGTTCGTCTCGGAGGACAGAAAACTGGAGGTGCAATGGCGGGCAAGCCTGCGCGACGGCGCCAACTACGTCCGCCAACAGGTGCGGATTGGCGCGATATGCGAGCCGCTGGAATTGAGCGAACTGGTTCTGCTGGAACTCGCCGCGCCGAAAGCCGAGACCGCCGGCAGCGTGGACGGTTCGCCCGCGCTCGCCGGCCATGTGTTCGCGGCCTATGAGCATCCAATGTCGCGAAACCTGGCGCAGCCGGCCGACGGCGGTGGGATGCGCATCCGTTGCGGCTATCCGTATCACGTCGCCCTCGAAGTCGGCCGCTCGTCGGAGTTTAGCAGTATCGTCGGCGTCGCACCCGAAGGCCAGACGCGGCGCGGATTCCTGCACTACCTGGAGCGCGAGCGGCCGCAGCCGTATCGCACGTTCCTGCACTACAACTGCGGCTTCGAGATCGGGTGCAAGTTCTGGCAGGTGCGGCGCTACGGCACGCCGGAGGAGTTCGAGAAGTTCCTCGCGCAACAGGAGAAGATGTGGCTGGACCGGATTGCCGTCTTCGGCAGCGAACTGGTCGGGAAGCGCGGCGTGGTGCTCGACTCGTTCGTCCACGACCATGGATGGGATGACACCGAGCGGGTGTGGCAGTTCCACAAGGGATTCCCGCAGGGCCTCGCGAACGTCAGCGCCGCCGCAGAGAAGTATCACTCCGCCATCGGTATCTGGTTCTCGCCGTGGGGCGGCTACTCCGGCCGCGCCCGGCGCGTTGAGGCGGGCCAGCAACAGGGTTTCGAGACGAGCAAGAACGGCCTCACACTGGCCGGGCCGCGCTACTATGAACGGTTTCGCGAAGCGTGCGCCGGCATGGTCCGCGATTACGGCGTGAACTACTTCAAGTTCGACGGCTTCGGCGCGGGCAACAGCAAAGACGGCACCGGCGCGTTCGCCGGCGAGGTGGAGGCCCTGCTGCGGATTCACCAGGAACTGCGCTGGCTCAAGCCCGACGTGTTCCTCAATCCCACCACCGGCACGTGGCCGTCGCCGTTCTGGTTGTTGTGGGCCGATTCCATCTGGCGGCAGGAGAGCGACGCGGGATTTATCGGCAAGGGTTCGGACCGCCAGCGCTGGCTCACCTACCGCGACAACGCCACCTACCACGCCACGGTCCAACGCGGCCCGCTCTATCCCATCGGCAACTTGATGCTCCACGGCATCATGATCCACAAGTATGCGTTCACCAATCCGTATGACCCGAAGTCCCACGGCGTCAGTCTCGATCCGGCCGACGTGCTGGCCGAAATCCGCTCCTACTTCGCCACGGGAACGTGCCTGCAGGAACTGCACATCGACGCGGGCCTGATGACCAACGCGGCGTGGGATGCGCTCGCCGAGGCCGCGAAGTGGTCCCGCCGCAACACCGATGTGCTCGCCGACACGCATTGGATCGGCGGCGACCCGGCCCGCGGCGAGGTTTACGGATGGGCCTCGTGGTCGCCACGCAAAGCGATCCTCGCCCTGCGCAACCCGGGCGACCAGCCGGCCTCCGTCACGCTCGACGTGGGCCAACTCTTTGAGCTTCCCGCCGGCGCGCCGCGCGCCTACACGCTGAAAAGCCCGTGGAAATCCGACGCCGCAAAGCCGGCCGTGACCGTTACGGCGGGCCAGGCCCGCGAGTTCCAGTTACAACCGTTTGAGGTGGCGGTGTGGGACGCCACGCCGGAAAACGCTTTGCAAACCGGATCGAAGAGATAATCCGGTTGTGACGGCTGCTGCCGGCACGTCGCTCCGCGGACAAAAAAAGATGCGACTCCTGCGGCAGAAAGGGATAGATTTTTGCCGTCTGTTCTGATTAACTAAGCTGTGACTATTCAGTTGAAATAGCACCTTGCCTTCTTCCCGTTTGACGGGGAGAGGGAGGTGTTTCGCTTGCCGCGGTGTGGCTCACCGAATAGTGTCCGCCCTTGAAACGGGAAAAACAATTTCCTCTCCCCATCCGATGGGGAGAGGGCAAGGGTGAGGGGCTGCGGCGACTGCATGGATACGGCTAAGAGAAGACAGCCGCAGACGAGGTTCTCAATGAGCAAATCGCTGCATCTGTTGAATGTCGAGGATTCCGAGGTGGACGCACAGTTGTTGGTGCGTCTGCTGCGCGAGGGGGGCTACGACGTAGTTTTTGAACGCGTGCAGACGGCTGAGGCCATGCGCGCCGCTCTGGACCACAAGCCGTGGGACATCATCATCTCGGACTATAAGATGCCGGCATTTGACGGATTCAGCGCGCTTCAACTGGCGCGGGAGAGAGTGCCGGACATCCCGTTCATCCTGGTCACGGGCGCGGTTGGCGAGGAACGGGCGGCTGCCATCATACGAGCCGGCGCCAATGACTTCTTGCTGAAGGGGAAACTGGAGCGGCTGGCGTCGGTGGTGGAGCGGGTGTTGCGCGAGGCCGAGGAACACTACGCGCGAAAGTGCGCGGAGGAGGCGTTGCGTCAAAGCGAAAAGCTTTACCGATTGCTGGCCGACAATGTTGAAAATTTCATCACCTTTCTCGACACGCAGGAAAACCGCCTTTATGTCAGCCCGGCTTTTTACCGCGTGACGGGTTGGACGGCGGAGGAGGTGATGTCATCCGCGTGGGACGCGCGATTGCATCCGGACGATCTGCCCCTCATCCGGCAATCGCGCGCGGCGAATCTCGCAGGCCAGACCACGCTGACCGAACACCGGATTCTTTGCCGGGATGGTTCGTGGATATGGGTCGAGTCCCGTTGCAAGCCGCTTCCGGGTCCGGACGGCCGGGTGGCGAAATTGTTGATCCACCAGCGTGAGATCACCAAGCGCAGGCAGGCGCTGGAGGCGTTGAGCGGGAGCGAGCGTCTGCTGCGGCAGGTGATGGACCTGGTGCCGCATTACATCTTCGCCAAGGACCGTCATGGCCGGTTCCTTCTCGTCAACCGCGCCTCGGCCGAAGTCTTTGGTCGCTGTCCGGAGGACGTTGTGGGGCGTTATGAGCTAGAACTGTCGCGCAACAAGGCCCACGCGGAGGCGTTTCTTAGGGACGATCGCGAGGTCATTGACAGTGGCAAGCCGAAGTTTATCTCCGAGGAGCCGACGACAGACGCGAACGGGCAGGTTCACTTTCTACAGACAACCAAGATTCCGTTCACGCCGCCCGGCAGCGCCGAGAAAGGGGTGATGGGCGTGGCCGTGGACATCACCGAGCGCAAGCGCGCGCTGGAGGCGCTGCGGCAAAGTCAGGAGCGCTACCAAGCGCTGGCAGACAACAGTCTTCTCGGCATTGCCGTCATGGACGCGAACTACAGGATCATGACAGTCAACGCAACGTTTGCCGGCCTCTTCAGAAAACCCGCCGCCGATTTTGTGGGCAAGTTCTGTTTCAACGAGTTTGAGAAGCGCTCGGCCGTCTGTCCGCATTGTCCGGGGACGCGGGCCATGGCCTCCCGAAGCACGGCGGAGGTTGAGACGCAAGGGGTGCGAGACGATGGCAGCCGTTTTTGCGTTCGAAACCGGGCTGTTCCAGTCTTCGGGCCAGACGGCGCGGTAAGCGGGTTCATCGAGATCGTGGAAGATATTGACAAACAAGTGCGCGCGGAACAGGCGTTGCGCGAGAGCGAGGAGAAATTCCGTTCCTATATCGAGAATGCTCCGGTGGCGGTGTTGGTGAGCACTTTGGAAGGCCGTTTTACGGACTGCAATCCCGCCGCCGTTGCGCTGTTCGGGTATGACGCAGCCACTCTGAAACAAATGCGCGCCGAGGTACTTTATCCGGAGGAAGATCGCGAGACGGTGATGCAGGAAATGGAAAGCCTGGCCCGCACCGGCCATGTCGAAGGCGAGTTCCGCATGAAGCGGCGGGACGGGCGCATCATTTGGGTTTCGTTGAGCGTCAACTCCATCGGGTCCGGGCGCGCCTTGGGCTTCTGTCAAGACATCACCGAGCGCAAGCAGACGGAGGAAAAACGCGCGCGGCTGGAGATGGCGGTCGAGCAAGCCGAGGAAACCATCCTCATTACGGACGCCTCTGGCACCATCCTCTACGCGAACCCGGCTTTTGAAAGGAGTTCCGGCTACTCGCGGGAGGAGGTCATCGGTCAAAACCCGCGCATTCTCAAGAGCGGCAAACAAGACGCCGGGTTTTACCAACGAATGTGGACCGTCCTGGGACGCGGCGAAGTATGGAAAGGGCGCTTCACCAACAAAAAGAAGGACGACACCCTTCACGAGGAAGAAGCCACCATCTCGCCCATTCGCAACGCCGCCGGCAAAATCATCAACTACGTCGCCATCAAGCTCGACGTAACCCGCGAAGTCGCGATGGAAGCCCAACTCCGCCAGGCGCAAAAACTGGACGCGATCGGCACGCTGGCGGGCGGCGTGGCCCACGAAATCAACAACCCCGTCAATGGCATCATGAACTACGCGCAGTTGATCGCTGACGAGTTGCAGGCGGGCAGCCCGCTGCGGAAATATGTGGACAAGATCATGAAGGAAGCCGGGCGGGTAGCGAAGATCGCCGGCAGCTTGCTGACCTTCGCGCGCCAGGCCACGGGAGGACGCAGCCCGGCGAATATGAACGACATTATCAACGCCACTCTCTCGCTCATCCAGACCGTGATACGGCAGGACCAGATCACGCTGGACGTCGAAGTGCCGGAGGGTCTGCCGCAAATGGAGTGCCGCAGCCAGCAGATCGAACAGGTGCTGATGAATCTGTTGACCAACGCCCGCGACGCCCTGAACGAGAAATATCCGGGCTACCACGAAAACAAAATCGTCCGCCTCACCGTCCGGCGGTTCGAGAAAGATGGCAAGCCGTGGGTTCGGACGACTGTCGAAGATCACGGCAACGGCATTCCAGCGGGCGTCCGCGACCGCGTTTTTGATCCTTTCTACACCACGAAGCGGGCGGGCAAGGGAACCGGCCTGGGGCTTTCGATCAGCCACGGCATCGTCAAGGAACACCACGGGGAGTTGCGCTTCGAAACCGAAACGGGCCGCTTCACCCGTTTCCATCTGGATTTGCCGGTGAACGACTAAGGAGAGCCAAAACGCGCGCCGTTTTCAAACGGCTGCGTCTGGCCTCCTGTAAACTCACCGTTGGATCCGACTTACGTGATCGGCCGGCGGCGCAATTCCTCGATGGCGCGAAACAGATCGGCGCGCGCGCGTTCCAAACGGGCGGCGTCGGTGACTTTGTCGCCGTTGAGGTCCAGCACGTAGAAGGTGTCGAACACCGCGCCTTTCTCGGTGGAAATCCGCGCCAGATTGATGTCGAGGCCGTGGCGGGCCAGGGTTTGCGCGATGGTGTAGAGCAGTCCGAGCCGGTCTTCGGCCTGCACCTCCACGACGGTGCGCATGCGCGACGCGGTGAGGTCCACGCGAACCACCGTGGGCACGACGCCTTGCGGCACGCGCCCGGCGGCGCGCGGCGGGCGGTGTTTGGCCAGCAGTTGCTGGAGGTCCGCGTTGTGGTTGAGGGCGCGGTCCAGTGTGCGCTCGAGTTGATGGCGTTGCTCCGGATCGGAGACGACGCGGCCTTCGACATCGGCGACGTTGAAAATATCCAGCACGACGCCGTCGCGGCGGCTGTAGGCGTGCGCATTGAGGATGTTCAGGCCGGCAAACGAGAACGCGCCGCAAATCTTGCTGAACAATCCCTCACGGTCCCACGTGCAGATCGTCACCTGCGAGTAGCCGCGGTCGGGCTTGTCGGTCCACAGCACCTGCGGCGCCAGGTCGTCGCGCGTCATCGCCACGGAGCGCTGCAAGAAGGCGTGGATGATTTCCAGATGCTTGAGGATTTCCTCGGCGGTGAAGGTCAGGAAATAGCGCCGCGGCATCTTGTCGAAATGCGCCGCCCGTTCCTCCTCCGGCATGCGGCTGCGCTCGCGGATGTGATCGAACAGGGTCTGGAGCCGCTGCTCCCGCAACGCCTGCGTTTCCGCGCCCGCCACCAGTTCGCCGCGCGTCTTCAGATACAAATCCCACAACAGCGAATTTCGCCATTCGTTCCACAACTCGCCGCTGGTGCCGGTCATGTCCGCGTAGGTCAGCAGCAGCAGGTTGTTCAACCGCGGCAGGTTCTCGACGAGCCGCGCGAACTCCACCACCGTCTCAGGATCGTCCAGGTCGCGCCGCTGCGTCACGTTATACATCGCGAGGTGATGGCGGATGAGAAACGCCAGCGTCTCGCGGCCGGCGTCGTCCAGACCGATGCGGCGCGCGGCGCGCTCGGCGAGCTTCACGCTGGCATCGCTGTGCGCGGCTTCGTTGGCGGCCTTGCCGCAGTCGTGCAGCAGCAGCGCGAAATAGAGAATCTCCGGCCGCGTGACTTCGTGGAAGAGCGGTTTGTAGTCCGCGTCCGGCCCCTGCGACGCCGTGACAACGGCGTCGAGCCGCTGCATCGTGATCAGCGTGTGCTCGTCGGCCGTGTAGCGGTGGAAAAACTCGTGCTGCACCAGCGCGTCGAGCCGGCCGAACTCCGGCAGGTATTTGCCGAGAAAACCGACCTCGTGCATCATCCGCGCGATGCGGCCGGCGCTGCCGCCGTCGCCGAGGATGGCCAGGAACGTTTCCCGCGCCCGCTCGTGGCTGCGAAAATCGTTGTCCACCAGCCGCAGGTTTTCGCGGATCATCGTCTGCAACGCGGGCGACAGGAACGCCTGCCGCTGCTGGGCATAGCGAAACACCCGGATCAAGCGCAGCGGGTCCTGGTGGAAAATCTCCGGCGACTCCGGCTCGATCAGATCGCCACGGAGGACGAAGCCGTCTTTTTTTTCGGCCTTCGCGCCCAGCCGCAGGATTGGCAGGTGAATGCCGCGCCGCTCGAAGAAGCCGGGCGGCTTCAGCGCCATCCGCAGCGCCAGTGCGTTGGTGAGATAAAACACCTGCCGCGTGTGGCGATAGTAGTCCCGCATGAAACGCTCGATCCGCTGGAGCGCGCCCGGCTCGGCGTAGCCGAGGCGCGTGGCCACGGGCAACTGCAGCGCCAGCGTCAACACATCCGCCGGCCGGCCGGCCGCATAGTGCAACTCCGTGCGCACGCGCAGGAGAAATTCATACGCCGCCTCCAGCGCCCGGCGCTCGGCGGAGGTGACAAATTTCCGCTTTTCCAGTTCCGGCAGGGTGCGGACGCCGTGTTTGAAAAGGCTCATCCAGAGAAGGTTCTGGAGGTCGCGCAGGCCGCCGCAGCCGTTTTTCACGTGCGGCTCCTGCAGGAACACCGTGTCGCCGAACTTCGCGTGCCGCTCGGCCTGGTCGCGCATCCGCTGCTCGATGTATTCGCTCGCGCAGGGTCGTACGCACTTGTCGAGCAGCCTCTCCTGCATGTCCGCGAACAGCGCGGGGTCGCCGGCGATGAGCCGCGCCTCGATGAGCGAGGTCTTCGTTTCCATGTCCTTGTTCGCCTGGTCCGCGCACTGCCTCACCGAGCGCGCCGTGTAACCGACTTTCAGCGACAGGTCGAACAACGGCAGCACCGCGTGGTTGTAAAGCGCCTTCAGGAATGTTTCACCCGCCTGTCGGCGGGCATCGTGCAGCAGCACCAGGTCAATGTCGCTGAACGGATTCAGTTCGGCGCGCCCGTAACCGCCGACGGCCGCCAGCGCCACCGGCGGCAGTTTCTCCTGCGGATGCTTCGCCGCGTAGGCCGCGTGCGCCGCCATGAACAAATGCCGCAGCACCGCGTCCAGCAACGCCGCGCGTGCCCGCGCGTTCTCAATGCCGCCGGCGCCGGCGCGATGGCTCATCATCAGCCGCCGTTGATGCAGCCGCAGGAAGTTTTCATAAAGCGCCAGCCGGCTGCGCCCGGTCTGGCCGGCGTGCCGTTGCTCGGCCAGTTGCAAGAGTTGGTCGTAACGTTCGGTCATCGCCCGCACCATACGCAACGAGGCGGGGAGTTCCAAGTTGCTTTTGGCCGGCGACCGCCTCATATTGCGCGCGATGTTGAAACTTGGCGTCAACATAGACCACGTGGCTACGCTCCGGCAGGCGCGTTACAAGGACTCACCCGCGCTGGCGGGCGGGCCGGCCGGCGCTATTCCCGAACCCGATCCGGTCTGGGCCGCCGCCATCGTCGAACTGGCCGGCGCACACGGCATTACCTGCCACCTGCGCGAAGACCGCCGCCATTTGCAGGAGCGCGACCTGCGCCTGTTGAAGCAAACCTGCCGGACACGGATGGATTTGGAAATGGCGCCGACGCCGGACATGGTTCGCATCGCGCTCGACGTGCAGCCGGCGATTTGCTGCCTCGTGCCGGAGAAACGGCAGGAGGTCACCACCGAAGGCGGCCTCGATATCGTCGGCGGCTACGACAACATCGCCGCCGTCACCAAACAACTTCAGGCCGGCGGACGCGAAATCAGTCTGTTCGTGGACCCCGACAGCCGCCAGCTCGAAGCGAGCGCGCGGGCTGGCGCCAACTACGTGGAGTTGCACACGGGGGCCTTCGCCAACGCGCCCGACCCCGCTGCCGCCGAACGGGAGCTTCAACGGTTGATCGCCGCCGCGAAACAGGCGCACCATCTTGGCCTGCGCGTCAACGCCGGCCACGGCATCAACTACGAGAACGTCCACGCCGTTCTGCGCATCCCGCACTTGGACGAACTGAACATCGGTCATTCGATCATCAGCCGCGGACTCTTTGCCGGCCTTGGCCCGGCGGTGCGCGAGATGCTGGCGCTGATGGCGGGCTACGTCGGGTGATGATCGGGCCGTTTTCATCCCGGCTGCTTCGCCTGCTCGCAAGCCTCGTGGTCTGCGTGGCCACCGCGGGCGCGGCGGATTTCAACCTTTCCGCATATCTCGGCCGGCTGCTCCAGCAGAGCAACCTCGCGCGCGCCATGGACAAGATCCGCGAGGCCGACCAATTGCGCGCCGCCAATAAACTGGACGAGGCGCTTGCCGCGTCCGCCGAGGCCGTCGCGTTCGGGCCGGAACTGCCGGTGGCGCAGGCGCTGCACGGCCACATCCTGCGCCGGCTGGGCCATCTCGATCTCGCCGCCAGACATCTCAGCCGCGCCGTCGAGTTGCAACCCGACTACGCCCCCGCGTGGCTCGAACTGTCGTTGACGCAGCTTCAGCGCGGCGACGTCGAGGGCGCGTTCGCCGCCAGCGCCCGGCTCGTCGCGCTCTTGCCGAACGACGCATCCGCTCACGGCGTGCGCGGCGCGGCGCTGTTGCTCAAGAAGGACGCCGACGCCGCGATGCAGGAGTTTGCCACCGCCATCCGCCTCGACAAACATTACGCCTACGGCTACGAAGGCCGCGCCGCCGCTTACGACGCGCAGGGCGAAACCAAGAGCGCGCTGGAGGATCTCACGCGCGCCTACGGCCTCAGCCGCGAGCCGGCGCTGCTCCTGCGCCGCGCGGCGATCAAATACAAACGCGGCGACAAGGACGGCGCGATGGAGGATTACGGGCTGGCCCTCAAAACGGCGCTGGACCCGCGCACGCGCGCCGGCGTGCATCTGGCCCGCGCGCAGATTTACCAGGAGTGGAAACAGCCGGAGCGCTCGGAGCAGGAGCGCGCCGAAGCCTACGCGGCGTTGAAGGATCAGGCGGGCGCGCCGCAGCCGCTGGGCGACCACGCCAGCCTTCGCCCGCCGCCGTCCGCCGCGCAGGCGGTGGCGTTGCCGCCTGAAATCCAGCACGCGCTGCAACTTTTCCAGCAGAGCGTCGTCAACGCGCAGCGCGGCAAACTCGACGAGGCCACCGCGCAACTGGACGAGGCCATCCGGCTCGCGCCGCGCTTCGTCGAAGCCCACGTCAACCGCGGCATCCTGCTCGGCAACCGCGGCCGCGTGGACGCGGCCATCGCCGATTTCACCCGCGCCATCGAGCTGGGCCTGCGAGCGCCGGGCATTTACGCGCAGCGCGGCCTGGCCCGTGCGGTCAAGGGCGATTGCGCCGCCGCGGTCGCCGATCTGGACATCGCGCTCAAGGCCGAGCCGAAACAGGCGCCGTGGCTCGTCTGGCGCGCCAATTGTCTGCGCCGGCTCAGTCGCTACGACGAAGCCCGGCGCGACCTCGACATCGCGATCGCCGCCGATCCGAAATTTGCCGTCGCCTACGACGAGCGCGCGCGCGTGCGGGCGCTCAAGGGCGAACTGCTGCCCGCGCTGGCCGACGCCGACCAGCTGGTCGCGTTGACGCCCAAAAACGCAGGGGCGTTCCTTCTGCGCGGTGCGATCCAGCACCAGTTGGGCAACTTCCAATCCGCGCTGGCGGACGTCACCCAGGCCATCGCGCTCGATCCCGGATTCGCGCTCGCCTACCAGGAGAGGAGCATCATTTACACCAAGCTGAACCAGCCGGACCTCGCCGCGCAGGACCGGAAAAAACTCGCCGAGCTTTCCCGTCCGCCGGCCAAATGATAAGGTGCACGCGTGATTCTTGGCACAGGCATTGACATCGTGGAGACCCGGCGCATCGCCGACTCGATGGAGCGGTTCGGCGAGCGGTTCCTGAAACGCATCTTCCACGACGCCGAGGTGGCTTACGCCCGCTCGATGAAAAAAGCCGACCTCCACCTGGCCGCGCGCTTCGCCGCCAAGGAGGCCATCTCCAAGGCGTTCGGCACCGGCATCGGCGGCCAGCTCGGCTGGAAGGACATGGAAATCCGCCGGCGCGACAGCGGCGAACCCTACGTCGTCCTCCACGGCAAGGCGCTCGACCTGATGAAGGCCCGCGGCGCCACCGCCCTCCACGTCAGCCTCAGCCACACCGACGCCTACGCCGCCGCCAGCGCCGTGCTGGAAGGAACGGGGGAGGCGGGGGGGCGCAACTCGTAACTCGTGACTTGAGGGATGGTTTGCAGTATGTATTCGCATGACGGAAGCAGCATAAGGAATTTCACATTGCTCATCGCCCGTTACCAATCACGAACTACGATCCACCCATCACGTCCCCATGAAAATCGTCACCGCTGAACAAATGCGGGAGCTGGACCGGCGCACCATTCAGGAGGCGCTCGTGCCGGGTCTCGAATTGATGGAGCGCGCGGGCGCGGGCATCTTCGAGGTGGCGCAGTCGATGGCCGTGGCGCGCGACCGCGGCGTGGTGCTCGTCGCCGGCAAGGGCAACAACGGCGGCGATGCAATCGTGGCGGCGGAACATTTGCTCAGGGCCGGCAACGGCTGGGGGCCGGTCACGCTCATGCTCACCACGGCCGCCGAGGAGCTTTCCGGCGACGCGCTGCATCATTGGAAGAAACTTGCGCCGCTCCAGCCGCACATCGTGCGTTTCGATCCGCACAAGAAGGAACTGATGGCCGGCGTGCTCGCCGGCTGCGGATTAATTGTGGACGGCTTGCTCGGCACGGGCGCGCGCGGCGAGCCGCTCAGTCCGGTGCGCGAAGCCATCGAGTTGATCAACGCCGCGAAACGTCCGACGCTGGCGATAGACATTCCCTCCGGCCTGGACGCCAACACCGGCCAGCCCGCCGCCGCGTGCGTGCGCGCGGACGCGACGGCGACCATCGGATTGCCCAAGCGCGGTTTGCTCCAGCAAAGCGCGCTCGACCACGTGGGCCGGCTTTCGATTGTGGACATCGGCATCCCGGAGAGCTTCACCGCCGCGCTGCCGCCGGGCTGCGATTATTTCACGGTGGAGGACGCGCGCGCGCTGCTGCCGCCCCGCCGTCCGAGCGCGCACAAGGGCGACTTCGGCCATCTGCTGGTGGTGGCCGGTTCGGAGGGGTTCACGGGCGCAGCGGTGCTGTGCGGCCAAGCCGCGATGCGCAGCGGCACCGGGTTGGTGACGCTGGCCGTGCCGCGCGCCGTCTGGCCCGTCATCGCCACCCAGTGCCGCGAAGTGATGGCGAAACCGTTTGACGACTGGTCGGCGGCGGCGCTCGCGCCATGGCTGGAGAAGTGCGACGCGGTGGCGGTCGGCCCCGGCCTCGGCCAGTCGAAAGCCACCGATGCGCTGGTGAACTGGCTGTTGGAAAACTGCGCCAAGCCAATGGTCATGGACGCCGACGCGCTGAACGTCCTTGCCCGCGATCCCGCCCGGCTCCGCAACGCGCGCGGCCCGGTGGTCATCACGCCGCATCCGGGCGAGATGAGCCGGCTGGCTGGCAAGAGCGTGGCGGAAATCCAGAGCGACCGTTGGAACAGCGCGACGCAATTTGCGACGGAGTCGAAAGCCGTCGTTGTTCTGAAGGGCGCGCGCACTGTCGTCGCCAATCCCGCCGGCGGGATTTCCGTCAACTCCACCGGCAATCCCGGCATGGCCAGCGGCGGCGTGGGCGACGTGTTGACGGGCCTGGTGGGCGCGTTGCTCGCGCAAAATATTTCCGCGTTTGACGCCGCGCGCCTCGGCGTCTGGGTGCACGGTTTTGCCGGCGACCTCACGGCGCAGGAAATCGGCGAGGAAGCGTTGATCGCTTCGGATGTGACCGCCCATCTCGGCGCGGCTTTTTGCAGGTTGCGGCAGCCGTCGTGATTCGCGCCGCAGCGTCCTTGACGCGCCGCGGCGGCCAACCTAGTTTTCAATATATATAATGAGTGCGTGGAGGAACTATGGCAGTCCGTGTTGAAATACAATATTGCTACCAATGAAACTACGAGCCGAAAGCCGTCAGTTTGACGGCACGACTGCTCGATGAGTTCAAGCCCGACATCCAATCGCTCACGCTCGTCCCCGGCACCGGCGGCGTGTTTGAAGTCAGCGTGAACGGCAAGAACATCTACTCCAAAAAACAAACGGGGAAATTTCCGGAGCCGGAGGACATCGTCAAAGCCGTGCGCGCCCTCGTGTAGGTTGCGCGCGGGCCTAGCGTTTCGATGTCAGGTAGCGGTCAATCGCCGCCGCCGCTTCGCGCCCGCCGCAGACAGCGACGCTCAGGACGCCGGCGGGCGTGACGGCTTCGCCGGCGGAAAAAACGCCGGGGATGCTGGTCATGCCATTCGGGTCCACCGCGATGGTTCCCTGCTCGGTCAGACGCAGCGGCTGGTCCCCGGGCGCGACAGGCGGAGGCATCGCATCGAAGCCGAGCGCAAGAACCACGATGTCCGCCTCGACGACAAGGTTTGGCGCGGCCGCTGGGTCGTGGTGTTCGCCTTCCTGGATGCGGACGGGTTGGGTGCGCTCGCATTCCACGCCGCGAACGCGGCCGTGGGTGTCGCCCAAAAATCGGGTCGGCCGCGACATCCAGAAAAACTTCGCGCCTTCGGCTTGCGCGCTGGCAAATTCCTTTTTCGATGCCGCCATGCTGGTAGGATCGCGGCGGTAAATGCAGGTGACCGAAGCGGCACCGAGCCGCAACGACGCGCGCAGGCAATCCATCGCCATGTCGCCGCCGCCCAGCACCACCACCTTGCGGTCGCGCAACGGGATCGCGTGGACCTCGGCGACCGCCTGAATCTCCGCCAGGAACGGCAGCGCCTGAAACACGTTTTCCAGGTCGCGGCCTTCGACGCTCGCATCGCGCGGCTTCTGCGATCCGGTGCCGAGGAAAACCGCCTGAAAGCCTTCCTGGAGCAGTTGCGCGATGGAGGTGTCCTTGCCAATGTGGACGCCGCAGCGAAACTGGATGCCGCGCTTTTCAAACACCGCGATGCGGCGCTTCAAAATGTCCCTGTCGAGCTTGAACCCCGGAATGCGGAACATCAGCGAGCCGCCCGGTTGCTCCGCCGCCTCGAACACCGTGACCGGATAGCCGCGCTGGTTGAGCTGGTCGGCGCACGTCAGGCCCGCCGGCCCGGAGCCGATCACCGCCACCGGCTGGTTGAACCGGACCGGGACGGGCTCGACATCCACGCCGCCGTGGGCGAACGCGTAGTCAATGACGAATCTCTCGACCAGACCGATCGCGACGGCTTTATCGTGTTCGCTCAGCACGCAACCCCGCTCGCATTGCCGTTCCGACGCGCAAAGGCGGGCGTGGATTTCGGGGAAACTGTTCTCGCCCTGGCAGACGGCGGCCGCTTCCAGGAACCTTCCCTCGGCCGCCAGCACCAGCCAGTCCCGGATGTGGTTGCCGATGGGGCACGCTTCCACACATTGCGGATCGGCACACTCGATACAACGCGATGCCTCGTGCTGGGCCGCTTCGGGTCCCACCGTGTCCTCAATCTCCTGAAAATCATGCACGCGCTCCGCCGCCGGGCGCTGGGGCGCAGTCATCCGGTCCTGTTCCCACCAGATGTCTTTCCACGTCGTCGTTGGTTTTGCGCTTTTACTCATCGTGCAAACCGGTCAAGCGACCGTTAGCATGGCGTTTCGTGAACCGCAAGAGGCAAAAGGTGTTGAAGCAAGAAGTTCCTGTCGGCAGCTACACGGGGAAGCGATATCTTCCCGGAATGGCCACTTCGGGCAACGGCAGGCTGCCAAACTCGTATTTGTCGGGGCCGAGTTTCATCGGCGAGTTATAGACCTTTTCCCACTCCAGCGTCTTGCCGCTGTAAGCGGACTCGCGGCCCATGATGCCCGTGAGCGTGCTCTCGGCGATGGCGCGCGCCTCGTTGATCGGTTTGCCGTCCTGGATGCTCTGGATGAGGTCCAGATGTTCCTGCTCGTAGGCGTTGCACGGCGGACCACTGTAACGCCAGCCCTCGCCGCCTTTGACGGTGAGGCTGTCCTTGCAGTTGCTGGAGCCTTTCGCTCCGAGGACGGCCTCTTCCACCTTGCCGTCACAGCCGTTGATCTGGCGGCACTGGCTGAACATCCGCACGCCGTTGGGATATTCGAACTCGACGGCGAAATGATCGTAGATGTGCCCATGCTGTTTGCCGGTGCGCGCCTGCCGTCCGCCCAGACCGATGGCGCGAACCGGATGCGTGCCCATGACCCAGTTGATCACGTCGAGGTTGTGGACGTGTTGCTCGACGATGTGGTCGGCTCCGAGCCAGGTGAAATAGTTCCAGTTGCGCAACTGCCACTCCATGTCGCTCCACTCCGGCTTGCGCTCGATGACCCAGATCTCGCCGCCGTTCCAGTAGGCGCGGCACTCGACGATCTCGCCGATGGCGCCGTCCTGGATGCGCTTGATGGTTTCCCTGTAACCGGGCAGGTGGCGGCGCTGGGTGCCGGCGGCAATGCCGAGGTTCTTTTGCCTGGCCAATTCGCCGGCCTCGACGACCATGCGCACACCGAACGGGTCCACGGCGACCGGCTTCTCGATGAACACATGTTTGCCGGCTTCGACGGCGGCCTTGAGGTGCGCCGGGCGGAAATGCGGCGGCGTGGCCAGGATCACGTAATTGATTTCGCCGACCGCCAGCAGTTTCTTGTAAGCCTCGAATCCCGTGAAACAGAACTCGTCGCCGATGGTGACATCAATCTTCTGCAACTGCTCGCGGCACCGCGCCAGGCGGTCGGGGAATACGTCCGCCAGCGCGACGACCTTGATGTTCTTGCGGGCCGATGCCGCGCCTTTCGCGGCGTCCTCGGTGTGGTAGCCCGCCTGCGGATAGATCACTTTCGTGGACGCGCCAAGCACGTTGAGCACCGCGCCTGTGCCGCGTCCGCCACAACCAATGACGCCGACGCGGACCTGGAAGTCCGCCGGCGCCGCCTGGCTGCTGCGGACGAACGGGAATTGCGCGGCGGCCACGGTGCCGGCGGTGGCCAGCGAGGTGTGCTTGAGAAATTGACGCCGGGAGAGGGAAGGCTGGGTCGTTGCGTTCGAAGGAGTTCCTGTGTTCATGACGGCGCATCCTACCGTCGCCGCCAAAGGCGCGCCAGAGAAACCTTTTTCCCAAGCGGCATCCGCCATCCAGCCGGCGCGGAAGGAGTCTGCAAAGATTCTTCACGCGAAAAGTGACGCGCTCAACCAGTCTATGAGCGCGGAGGTTTTTGACAATTTCGCGCTGGCCATTCCAAAACGTCTGCGGGAAGATGACAGCCATGCCGGCGGCCAGCAGGGTCTTCAGCAGGCGTGACCTAACGCCTCCTCATCCTTCTGCGCCGCGGGTGAAATTCACGAAAGGAATTGACCTATGCTCGCCGTCAAAATCACCTCCGTCTTGACGTTTCTTTTCTTTGGCTGAGCCGCCACCTGCGGAGCGGTCGCTCTGCTCAAAGGGAACTCGTCCGCTGGCGCGTTGGCAATGCAAACCCACTATGTCGTCGCCCCAATTGGATTGCTCCTCAGCCTGGTCACCGCCATCCTGGTGTGCAGGATGAAGCGGTCTCCATAGCGGCAGGCTATATTGCGAGGACGAACATGGATTCCAAGCGGCCCCAACCTATTGACGGCGCCGAGAGGCATAAACAATTGCTCGCCGAGCTTCTGCGTGAGCAGGATATCCGGCAGAAGGGTTATCGGGAGCAGGCGCTCAAGATTTACCCGCATATCTGTGCAAGCTGCGGTCGCGAGTTTGATGGAAAACGCCTCCGCGAACTCACGGTCCACCACCGGGACCACAACCACGACAACAATCCCCCGGATGGCAGCAACTGGGAACTGCTCTGCATCTATTGTCACGACCACGAACATGAGAAGTCGCTGATCGGCAAGTATTATGAGGGGCAGAGGCCGCCGGATGAGAAACCGCCTCCTTTGGTTTCCAATCCTTTCGACAAGCTGGAGACGCTGTTGAAACCCAAGCCGGATGACAAGAAGACCCGATAAGAACGGAGCAGGCCGAAAGAACGTTGTCAGTTTCGCGGTTGATTATCCTACTTGGCGGATTTCACTTTTTGGTTTTTCCGCCCTTCGGGCGGCAGATCGGTGAACGGCGGGCGGTCGAATGTCTTGCCGTCGCCAAGCACGCGCGGGTCTTTGGCGTCGGCCAACACCTTCAACAGGCGTTCGGCCAGCCCATGCTTTTGTTCGGCGTAGGCGGGGTCGTTGGCAACGTTGACTGTCTGATCCGGGTCTTTGCGCAAGTCGTATAACTCCTCGGCCGGCCGTTTGCCGAAAGCGTAGTTATAGTGCCACTCCCAGTCTTCCTCGGCGTATTGGCGGACCATCCAGGCTTTCGTCGGACTGGCATCCATGTCCGCAAAGGCGGCGAACGTGTTGTGCTCCAGCACCTCCAGCGTCGGCATGTCGGAGAGGCTCGTGAACTTCGGGCTGCCCATCGGCCAGCGGTCGGGGGCGAAGTTGCGGATGTAGAGAAACTCCGGTGTGCGCAACGCCCGGTGCGGATACGGCAGGTTGTCTTCGCGCGCGGCGGCCACGTGGCGTTCGCGGCCGGTCACGACCCACGTGCGGTCCGGATCCACCTGGCCGGACTTTACCGAATGCAACACGTTCAGGAAACTGCGGCCCGTCATCACGGCCGGCGGCTTCAATCCACCCGCTTCAAGAAACGTCGGCGCCAGGTCCATGAGATTGACGAAGTCGTCCACCACGCGGCCCGGTTGGACGCCCGGCCCGCGTGCGATCAGCGCGACGCCCACCCCGAAATCATACAGGTTGCATTTGCCGCCGGGCACGCCGGGCATGCCGTGGTCGCCACTGATGATGACGAGCGTTTTGTCGAGTTCACCGAGGTCCGCGAGTTTCTTGATCAGCACGCCCACGCCCGCGTCCCATGCCTGGCACTCGCCCATGTAATCGGTGTAATCGGCGCGCACCTCCGGCACGTCGGGCATGAACTTCGGCAGCTTGCCCCGCACAGAATCCGGTTCGAGTCCCCACAGCGCCTTGCCGGAACCTTTCTCATACGGCCGGTGGGTGAGCGTGGGGCCGAACCAGTAGCAGAACGGCTGGCCGGGTTTGCGGTCGGCGAGGAACGCGCCGAAGTTGTCGCGCACCTGCGCGAGGATCTTGTCCTTCGCCACCGCAAAAGTCATTCCCGACTGGACCAGCTTCGTGGCGCGCTCGGAGAACCGGCAGAAATCGCGCCCGGCCTTTTCGTAGGCGTAGAGCTGGCCACCATACGGCGCGTCGACTGGCGCGCCCGGACTCCAGACTTTGTAACTCTTGCCGATGTGGTAGCCGGCATCGCGCAACAGCAGCGGATAACTCGGAATGGACGCGTCCCACACCGCGCCTTGCAAAATAGCGCCGCGGCCCGTGCGGAAGAAATACTGCCCCGACAGCAACGAGCTGCGGCACGGCGTGCAACTGGGCGCCGTGACGAACGCGTTCTTGAACAGCACTCCCTCGCGCGCCATGCGGTCAATGACCGGCGTCTTGAGCACCTGGTTGATCGAAGGCCCCGCCTCGACCGTCGTGTAGATGCCGGCATACCGGCCCCAGTCGTCCGCAAAACAAAACAGGATGTTGGGCCTTGCCGGTTCGGCCGCGAACGGCGTCAGGACGCTCGCCGCAAGCGCAAGAATGCACGGCAGAAATGTCGTCGTTTTCATCGTTGATCGGCCTTCCGTTTTCCCACAGCGCCGCGGTCGTTTTTCAATTGGGTCATAAAGTATCTTCGTCGCGACCGCTCAGCTTATATCCACTTGCCCAGCCACATGCAATCGCGCTGCCGGAGGCGGCGCAACCGAGAGGTGAAATCAAGTTGGGCGACTTCGAATTCGATGGCGCCAAACCTTCATTCTGATGCGTAACGCGCGCTTGCTCCGCGAACGCCCCCGCGCCGGCCTTGGTCAAAAACATCCTGCGGATTCACCGACCGTCGACCTGGCCGGGGTCCGCCACATAACCGGCTTGCCCGCTGCGACGAGTTCGCTTATAGATTGGCGGCCATGCCCAGCGACTCAGTCGTTTACGAAGCGTTCCCTGCCACTGTGTCCTAGATATATTCGATACAAATCTAAAACGTTACGTGGAAAGTGATGGGTGCCTGGTGGTCCCCACGGTCTTCAAAACCTGTTCTTACTGATTGCAAATACGTAAGTTGCGTATTTGCAAGGGCACCTCTAGGCACCAAAGAGCACCTTAAGGCATCCAAAGTGTCACGCAAATGGCACGCAATCTGTCTCATGATGTCCGCTCATCTCCAACGGCGCGAAACGTGAATCGTTGCAACGCCTGGTCAACGTCACCGCGCCTAAAAAGAACCGTGCGTCCGACTTTGATAAACGGAATCACTCGTCCATTCATCCAGTTTGTAATCGTGCGCATACTAACTCCGAGCACCTCGGCCAGTTCATCTTTTCGTAAGTAGAGCTTCGGCAATGCCGGCAAGGCGACCGAACCACCTTGCGCCTCGCCCGCGCTCGTTGGCGATTTGTCCGGCTGCACTGGTTGGGTGGCGATCCCTTTCACGTCAGGAAATGTCCTCTAGCTCGCGCTGGCCGTCGGGATGATCGCCCCCGTCGGCATCAACTCTTTCCATGCCTTCAGTGGCGCGAGTGGCGTCACAAGTGCCTTTTTGAGGTAGATTCTCTTTTGTAGATTCTCCTGAAGGATTTATCCCTAAATCAATGCCACTAGCGCCACTGGCGCCACTCCCGCCCATTTCAACCAAGCCGATGCCCCGCCAAACGCGCATACCGCCGGTAGCCTTTCCAGATTGGCAGTTGTAGCGTCGGAGGCAATCAGCGAAACGGTGCCTGCCCAATGGATAACGGTCGCCATTCCCTTCGCACCAAGCCTCATATTTCGCACGCAACGCTTTCGCGGAGCATTCCATGTCGTTGCGGAACACACAGCAGTCTTCAATGAACTCGGCCAACGGATCGGTTTCCTCACGATAGGCAGCCGTTGAATTTTCCACCGCTTGCGCGGTTCCGAGTCCGTTGCGCTGATACGCGAGACAACCTTCAACCGCCCACGCCAGCAGTGCGGCGCAAGAAGGAGATTCCGGGTTTTCTAGGGCGAGCTTTATTTTGGGGTCACGTTGTGCCCGGGGAATCTGGTAGTTGAATGGCACGCGGCGAAGTCGGTTCCACGTTGCATCATCGCCGCCGTCTTCCAGGGCGGGAGCATGATTTGTGCAAAGCCACAGCTTGTGTGTCGGTCCAAACTCAACCGATGATTCACGTATTTCCCTCGCCCTGATCGTGTCGCCGCCGGTCAGTCGTTTGATGGTTTCCGCAGAAAACCTCCGACCATGCTTTGTCTCGGCCGCCACAGCGAGACGAACACCGCGCAACTTGGCCAGATCGTATCGTGGGTTCGTCCCCTTGTGCTCTGTCTCCAATAGAGTTTCACAATCCAGCGTCAAACTATAATCACCCATCGCGGCTCGTAATCCCTCGACGAAGGTGGATTTTCCGGTGTCGGTGAGCTCGCTGAAGATGATGAACAAGCACTTCTCGGTAATGAGGCCGGTGAGCGTGTAGCCGGCAGCGCGTTGTAAATAGCTGGCAAGCTCAGAGTCGCCTCCTGTGACGTGATGAATAAACCGGTCAAGAACATCGTCGTGCAACCCTGGCACGTACTTGACAGGCGAGAGTTTCGTCAGCAAATCCTCGTGAGAGTGTGGGCGCAACTTGCCCGTCCGCAACTCGAGTGTCCCGTTGCTGACATTGAGCAACCACGGGTCGCGATCAAACGCAGCCAGCGGCTGCGCCATGCCCATGCTGGCAGCGAGCTTGATGGCGGCTTCGATGCGTTCTTTCTTCTCGCAGAGTAGTCCAAACTTGAAATGTTTCGACTGCGTGTCATCCGGAACGCTAGACGGCAGCACGTTGCATTCTTTTCGAATATGTCGCGCTGTTTTCAGCATCAGACGACGCATTTCAATGAGATGGGGATCTGGTCTGTATCGCTTGCCGTCCCACGCGAACCAGACGCCAGTATCACTTTGAAAGACTGCTTCCTTCCCAAAATAGAAAGCGAAACGTTCTGCCAACCCCGCATCGGTCCGTGCTAATAGTTGACCTTCTGCTGCCAATTCGACGGGGTCCCGCCGTGTGCCGATCTGTGAGGCTTCCGCACCTTGAATCTCCCGTTGCGATTGTTCGCGCCCTGCGCCAGGCTCGATGACCACAGAAGCGCCAATAACGGTGGTAATCTGGTCTCGTGTCGCGCCTGCCAACGTCCAAACGTTAACGTCTTTATATTCAGGCGGCGTCAACGCGCTCATGACCTTGCAGCCCGCGTGCTCTGCAACGTCGCGCAACCACTTCTCGGCGGGATTGCGCCCTTTCTCATCTGTGGCGTCGTTCTGTCGGAAAGCGTAGAGCGTCGAGTCCGGAGCACAAAGACTGGCAACCAGCTTCCCGTTTTCCGCGCCTCGGGTAATGATAATCGCCTCAGCTCCGTTCGATTCGGCCTCGCTGTTGTGCCAGCCGAGCTTGTCCATCACGGCAAACGCGTCCCACTGGGACTCGAAACACGACACCGATGCCGCAGTTTGTGGCGTACCGATCACCAGGGGATGAACGCGGCAGCCTTTCGTGTAGAACCACGTTGCTCTTCCATTCTCAGCCTTCGGCTCGACTCGATAGTGGATGCCAACAACAAGGCCGGCATCGTTGTAAACAGGCATCGCAATCTTGCCTTCATGCCGGCCGATCAGTTTGCGCTCGTGCAACCAGCGAACAAACTCGACTGAATAACCGCGCCACGTTGCGAGTTGTTCGACATGTGCGTTTGTGAATCCGTCAACGCAAGCCTCCCATTCTTTCGTCAAATCGCACTCTGTCTTGGTATGGGGTTTTCGGGGTTCTGCAACAGGTGTCTGGGTTGTGCCGTGACCGTTGACCCCGGCAATGTCGGCATATTTTTGAATCGCGGCGCCTTTCGACAACCCGAAGTGCTTGGCAAGGAAATCCACCTCGTCACCCCAGCCGCAACCTGCATGACATTTCCAGAACCACCGCCCGTCCTTCTTGAAAACACTGAAGGATTTTTGTTTGTGTGACTGACCGTCACTTTCATGGAACGGGCACCATCCCTTTTTGCCTGCGTGCTCGCCCAGCCCAATAAAGACCATGAGATCAGGCAATGGCATTCGGCGCCGACACTCGTTCAGATTAGTCACAGGTTCCTCCCTGCAACGCCGAACGCACATGGCGACGCACTGGTTGTTCCACGACGCGCAGCGCACTCATTACCCTGCCCTCACAAATGGTTTGCCCACTTCCACGCTTAGCCGTCGCTATGCGACTGGCAAACAACTTTTCCGCCTCTTTGATCTCGCCCCCACTCATCCCCTATTCTCCTGTGACTTGCGAATCTGCTCCGCCCCTACGCGCTCTATTCGCTCTGCTGCAAATAACCTCGATCCACTTTGTGTCAGTAGCGATTCAACACCGATGTCCGCAGCAAATCTCTGGGCCGTTATTGTTGAACAACCGAGTCTCCCTCTGGTTCCGCCGACTTGTAAACCGTTGTCGAGTTCTTTTCGCATGCCCGACGGATAGCACGCGACTATACGAATGCAATCGTATCTATGCTGGAACGGGCAAGAATCGCATCGCAACCTGAGGGGCTGAGGTTGCGAAGTTCCACGCTTATTTTTGGCTCTGCCGTAGAGTCTTCAACAGGAAACGCCAGACCCTGTCGAATATTTTTGCTTGCCACTCCCCCTTCGCCCACCCAACGCTATTAACTCGCATATCCGTCACGACCAATCGCCGCAGTGTGCGATGTTTTTCTGCGTGGGGAAAATACTCGTCAAACAAGCGCTTGTAGTATGGCTTCCATTTAGTTGCGTTTATTTTGCAGATCCGGCCAAAGGTTCGTTCTACTGTCTTGAAATTCCCCAGTGCCAGGAAGCGGTGTTTCGGACATTCTCGCGGATAAGCAGCTTCAAGAATGAACCGATTCAATCTTGTGCGTTCATTGTCGTTCAGTTCCGATTTGCGCCGCGGGATGTTCCTCGCCACTTTGGGCAGAACAAGACGTTTGAATTGTTGATGCAATCCTGTCCCCATCAACATTCGGTTGAGTGATTCGAGTTCCGTCCCCGCTGGTGGGTTCTTCGGGCATTCTTTTGGGAAAACAGTCTCCAGGATAAGCCGATTCAATCGTGCGCGTTTATTTCCCGTTCGACGCGACACACTCCTCACTAAACGCTTCATCACCTCAGGCAGAGGAATCCCCTTGAAGCGTTGATGCAACGCGTCGCTGTTCAGTAACGTATTGAGCGATTCGAGTTCCGTTCTTGCCTTGGGAACTCGTATGCCGCCAGCAGTGATGGCCTCCAATAGGCCATGCGTCGAGAACTGTCCACAGAACTCATCCATATAGAAGACCGAAGAACCTGCACCTGGGACGACAATGCCATCAGAAGTGATTGCATTTAACAAACCACGCATCGTGAACGGCTCCCTAAACTCATCCCTCCAAAACTCGAAAGACCGCAAAAAACGTGCATGTGGCATTTCGCTTATGAGGAACATTGCCCACTTCGTCCCTCCTTTGTGCCAGTCCCATCGAGATTTCGGACTCATTGTTTGAAGCAGGGAATTCTTACCCACCTCAAGCTCGCCCAGGATCGTCTCAATATCCTTCCTCGCCACCGGATGTCGGCACGCAAAAACCGGCCATTCGTCCAATTTTTGGGCAATAGGGCGCAATCTCTCCACCGGCAACTGCTCAACCAATCCGACCGCATCGTAAGCAAGCATAGCTAGCGCTTCCACGGCTTCCTGGTCACGCTCCGCAGCTTCGCGGCGCATCTTCGGCAGCGCTTTTTCGAACGAAGGATCAAGTTTGCCATTTTGCTCAAGGTGTTGTTGCACACGATCCTCAAGCTTCAAGGTCTGTTCTTCTCTTCGGCGCGAAAGCTCCCAGAGCGCCTGCCAAACCTCGGCCGCGATTCTCAATGTAGGACGACCAGGGGGCGGGTAATTGGCCGGATCAGGCATGCCAAGCTTTTCAGTTGTCAGTAATTGGAGTTTATTGTGAAATGCTTGTCTGGGAACGTCGCTGAAAGGCAGCCTCTTCTTCAAATCAACGATTCGTAGGGGTTCTGAACAGGCACCAGATTCAGGCTGTGGCTTGTTCTCTTGCTCCTCGGTTTTTCCGGCAGTCTTGTCTGATGGTAAAGATGGAGTTCCGGGCTCAACCGGCCAGCCAGGCGTGAATGGCTGGCCAAGACTGGGATCAAAAACTTTCCGTTTTCGTTTCACTGTAGCTGTCCTTTCTTCGATTCCGCTTTTCGACCTCTCATCGGTTTTTGCACCTTCTTGTCACTTTGCTGCCCGCCACTGTGAATAGGGTTTCTCCGATAGCGACGAGTTGAAGTAGCGCGGGTTTTCAGTCACCTCAACGCCGACCCAATCCGGCAACGCCAGCGGTTCGTTCTCCATAATCAGTTCAACCTCAGCCACGACCAGTCCACGGTTCTCGCCACGAAACTCGTCAACCTCCCATTCATGGCCTGCGTGCCATATTCGAAAGCGAGTCTTCTCAATGAGCGAGGGAACACAGAGACGCAGGAGCTCCTCGGCGTCCTGCGAAGGAATCGGGTATTCAAACTCCGACTTGGAAACACCCACGGTGCGGCCCTTGATCGTAAGAAACGCTTCGTCGCCTGCGATTCTCACACGGATGGTCCTGTCAGGGTTCTTGCTGAGGTGACCTTGCCGAATGAGTTGCCCTGCATCCGCAGTTCTCCAGACGTCTTTTTTTAGTAAAAATCGTCTTTCAATCTCAACGCTCATTTCAGTTCAATGATTTCAATAATTCGGGAATCTGTTCCCGCCATTTCAGTTGCTCCTGGACATCGCCGCGTTCTTTCGCCAACCAAGCCAAAATCTGACTTACGTCGAAGAGATTTTTGCACCTCGGCGGCGCGCCGAGGACTGGCTTGGCTGGCCTGACGGGAATAGTCGTGGGCGTTTTGTTTTTGAATGGCCCCTGAACCTCCACGTCACATCCGGAACTCGCAATATGGTAAGCCCTCGTTGCGGCCTTGAAGCCCCAACCGTTGCGAAGGTCATTTTCAACCCAGGAGACAAATTGGTCCGGGGCGACTTGCTGATTTCGCCATTTCAAAAAGTTTTGCTTCTCGACCTCAGCTTCTTTCACGCCCGACCTGAGCGCGATGCCAATTTCTTCAAACTGGAACTCGCCACAATGGCGGCGCCGCATGTCGGAGCGGGTTACGCCGATAATCAGGCCATTGCAGCAGATGAATCGAAACCAGCCCATCAAGGCGCGGAAACGGGTACTTCCGTCGACGGAGTTCAGGCATTCGAGACGAAGCGCCATTGGATGTCCGTCCCCAGGGTCGAACTCGTATTCTTTGGGAAGATAAAGGCTGAGGGCCATCCGTTCGCCGTATTCGGTAATCGTGAGTTCCGCCTTCACGTTGCTGGCGGGGATCTTCATTGCGTCAAGCGCCCGTGCAGCTACATCCAGCACGGCCACATGCGGCACGAGGGTGTAGTCTTTGGAGACAACACCCACCGGAACGAAACTCCGGTCTTTGCCGAATGGCAACCGGACAATCGTGTCGAGCCGTTCGTTCAGGCGCGACTGATCTTCCCCCGGTTGGGTTAGGGCAAAGCTCCGACGTTCAAAAGCGGGGATGTGTTGTCGAATCTCAATCAGCGCACCCTCATGCACCACCACCGGAGAGCCGAGCCACTTGAACGGTTCGCTTTCACTCGCCGCTCGCGTTGGTTGCGCCATGCTATTCATGACTGCATTAGCCTCCGTTTATTTCCCCACCCACTCCCGCACTTGGCCGGGTTTGAGTTTGGGGAAAAGCGGCACGACCTTGCCGGGATTCACTGACGCGTTCTCCGGTAGTAGTCCGCCTTTCTTTTTGTCGAACTGAGCCACGCTCTTGAGCTTCTTGAGCGCGGCGATGCCATTCACAGCCGTTAGTTTTTCGTCGTAATAATCAAACCACGGCAGGCCCGCCTGATTATATCGGCTAGCTGTTGGCGGCACCGTGGGCGGCATCCAGCCGGTGAAATCCTGCCATACCACCGAATTGCAGATATGAACGAAACACCGGCTGCTGTGCTCCAAGTCCCAATCCGCCAGATTGTATTCGTCCTCGTAAATCTCCTGCTTCATCCGCCCGCCTGGCGCAAGGCCCATCGCGGCACCAGCGGAGAGTTCGCATACGCAAAGGTTCTCCTCCGCGACCCCCCGGTATCGTGACGCGAAATACTTCTCATACGCTTTCCGTTTCATCGGATAGGCGATGATCTGGAGACCGCCGTGCTCCGCTTTTCCTGTAACCTGTTCCTCTGCCGTGACGCCTGCCCCGAGCGGCATCGCCACAAACTGGCGAATAACGCCCTTTTCAACACAATACCCATCCAGCCACGGTTGCTCGGTAGCCACTACGTAGTCTTGCGGGTTGCGATTCAGCTTATCCTTCCACGGCTGGCCGCTCACGGCGTTGATTTTGCCCGTGGCGATCTTGACCGCGAACGGATATTCCCCGCGGAAGTTGATCCACATTGCCTCAGACTGATACATCGGCAGCATTACGCCGCCGCGTTCTAGCCAGTCCTCCGGCACTCGGTTCGCGTGGTCATCCACATGGCGCAGCGGAAATCGGCCCAAGCCAGGGGGCAAGGGATAGGTTTTGTTGTCGTCGGGAATTCTCAGCGTGCGTTGGAATTCGATCCGCAACCGCGCCGCGGCGTGTACTTCAGGAAACGAAAACACCAATGTTTCATTGTTCAACTCGATCATAACGGTTCTCCTTTTACCAATTGCCGTCCCGCACCTCGCGGACGACTCGCAACACCGCTTGGTCCGGCGCGTCTTTTACCTGCCGGATCAGTTCAGCGAAAAGCTTTGGCCGTTTCATGATGGCCTCACGAAGGTCCTTTGATACCTTGCCGGCCAGCGCCAGCAGCACATCCGGGTCTTCGCCAAGTATCGCCGCCAGCGTCTTGGTTGTTTCCTCCGACGGCGGCCCGGAGTCCCCGCGCTCCACCTTGCTCAGATACGACGGCTGGACCTCCATCGCTGCTGCCACCTGGCGCAGCGAAAAGCCATGTTTTTTGCTGGCCTGTAGTTCCAACCGCCTCTGCCGGACATATTGACCGAACTCATTCATAGTGTTGACTGTTTACTATACACTATACGATATGGACTGCAAGTGGTTTTCTTATTCTTTCATGGTTCGCCCCCTAACTGTCCTTCTTTGGAGGTTTTATTGGTTTTGTTACGGTCATTTCACAAACGCGGGCCGGGGGATCTGCTGGCAAACCGCCAACCTCACGCCGGCTTCGTCGGTCCCTCACCCCGCTTCACAACAAATTTCTCGCTCGCCGGTAGATCGTGACCCTGTTCAATCCGAACGCGCGCTTGTCTGGTAAACGCACCGAAAGGATGAGGGCACTGCTTATTCCTCCGGCGTCGCTGTGTCGGTTGTTTTATTCTTCAAAAACCGTTGAGATTTGTCGTCTACTACGGGATCAAATCCGCTTCGCGCAATGGCTCAATCACGCCGTTCTGGAGCTTGCTCTTGTCAAAACCCTTGCTGGATTCGGCGCGGAGCGTGACCGACACCTTGCCAGCCATCTCCGCGAGGTTCGCCACGGCATTCCACACTTTGAAGAGTTGATTGCGGTCTGCGGTGAACGATAGCTCAAGCTGCGTCTGCTCGATCTGAGTGCCAGCAGGTTGCCCAACAGCAGAAGGCGCAACTGGAGGAGGCAAGGTCGTCGTCGACACGGCACCTCCGAACTGCGGTCCAGGAGGCTCGGCAACGGCTTCAGGTTGAGGAATCGCTTGAGGCAGCATCAGGAAACCCGTGTCGAAGTCTATTTCATCATCGGGCACCAGAGTGTCGAAACGCACTTTGGAGAGGGCAACCTGAAACTTCCCGTCAGAACCGGTTACTGGTGTCGGCACATTGGCATACCCGAAGACGCAATCGCTGATGCCCTTGACGATTGCTCTCCGCAGAACACCGTCCGATGTCAGCCGTGCAAATCCGAGGAACGAGTAGAACCCGCTGACAATCTCATCACAGCGGATACCCATCACCGGCGGCTTGCCCTCGCCAAGCTTGAACAACTCGATGATCTTTGGAGGAGCAAGCGAATCATGCACCTTTCGCTGCACCTGCATGATCAACTCGCAGATGCGCTCATGAATCATCGCCTTTTTGTTCGCGGTCAACGTCACCTGCAACGGCCGGCCACCCACGGCGATCTTCTCCAAGCCGATCTTATTTTCCACCAGCTTCGGCAACCACACCTCGACGTACAATTTCAAGAACGCCGACTCCAATGAGCCGGCATGGCTAGCCTCGCGCTCTCGCAATTCGTCAGCCTGCTCTTTCGAGAGGTTGAGTTTTTTCGAGTTCTTTCGCACTCGGTCAATCGCGATCAGGTAACGAGTCTCGCGGCGTAGTGTCTCCACCTGATCTGCGGCCGGCACGGCCAGAGCCAAGCCGTTGCGGAACTTGCGCGGACTGCTTCCACACTTTTCAATCATTTCCAACGCTGCCACCTCGCGTTCCTGGAGTGACTTTGCCGCCAGGTCCAATGGGAGGTAGGCAATCAGAAAGCGAGACTCCTTGTCTGGTATGGCTGATGAATCCGCCGGCCAGGCAATCGCCGCATGATGCCCCGCCAACCGCTCCTCCAGCAATTCCTTGATTCGGTCAACGACCAGCTTCTCATCTCGTGCAACGGCGTCGGCTTCTTGCTCGATCAGCAGTGTCACATTCGGGTCTTTTTTGAAACAGTACCGCACACCATCGTAGTGCAAGTAGAGGCAGTTCTGCCGCAGCTCTGCCAAACACCCCTTCGCCGTTAGGCTGTCGAAGTCCGGGCCGACACATGCGGCCAACAACTCTGGCTCGGTCACACCAGCCGGTAGCACTTCCGTGCTGTTGCCCACCTCACGCCGCAACCCACCGAACGAATACAGGAAGATTGCTGTGGCCATCTTCGTTGCTACGAACTTGCCCACCTCGGCGGGGTTCTCTTTGGCCCGTCGCTGGTCAATTCGTCGCGCCCGCGAATTTGTCCCAACCAAATCAGCCTCAAACACGGCATCGTACTGGTTCATGAAGCCCAGTTCCTTGACCAGGGCACGCCGAACATCGTGGTCGGCGAGCAGTACGTCACCCGGTCCCATTACGCCAGCGCTTTTGCCCGCCTTGTGCGTCGCCCGCATACACGCTGCCAAGAAACGCAACGCACCACGGGTTCGTTGATACAGCGGCAAGGATGCCCACCGCTGCCGCATCAGATCAATCAGCGCCGGATGAAATGGATACGCTAATTTCATCCGATTCCGCAGCGCAATGCCCTCCTCGTCAGCCTGGCTCTCATCCGCCTCGCTGGTCGCATAGGCTTTGCGGGCCTGTGTGAACACCTGCTGGTATGCTGTGGAGGTTGTGCCGGCGATTTTTTCATCGGGTATCTGCTCCAATAACCTTCGCTGAATGACCCGACACACTTCGTCCTCCACCACAGGCTCCCGCAGTTGATCTTTGCGGTTGGCGAGGTCCGACACGGTTTGGAGCAATGCGAGATACGCCATCGCTTGTTGCGGATTACTGGCCGGCAGTGAATAGACCAGCGCGGTTTTGGGCGAATTGCCTGTCGCGACGGTCAGGCGTTTCAGAAATATCAGCGATTCATCGCGCAAGGTCGTGTCGTGAATCTTGTGGCCGCCAGCGCTGATTAGGTATTCCAGAACCTCATCCAACAGAATCAAATTGGCTTCATCGCCAAACAACTTCAGCAAATCGCTGGCATCTGGAGAAAGTCGGGACTCGTCATTGGCACGCATGATTTCGTACCCCGCCTTGCCGCCCAAACTGAGCGCGATCCATCCCCAAATGGTTTTGACTCGAATGCCCTTTCCCTCTTTTCCCTGCGTGGCGTTGAAGAATTGGCCGTCCACTACTGCCACCCGCACCTTGCCGGGGATGGCCAAGCCCTTTGCCTCCGGCAACGTGTCGAGCGCCTTGCGACTACGAGCCGCGTGAAGCAACGCCGCCATCGTATGCGACTTGCCGCCGCCGAATGGGGTCATCAGCTTCAGCACTGGAGCGCCACCTTTGCCAGCCAGTCGTTTCAGGACTTCGTCCAACAAACTCCTCAACCCGCTGGTGATATACGACGCCTGGAAGAACGACTCCGCATCACGATACACCGGCGCCACGGTGCCAGTGCCTTCGGCCAGCGGCCCGAGGTCGAGCGCGAAGATGTCTGTCTCGGCGTGCTCCTTCAGTACGTCGGGGTGCAGATGGACAGATTCGACCCAAGGTTTGATTGTGGTGTTCATACGTTGTTTCCTTGCAATGACTCAGTTCTGTCTCTCAAAACGATGCCGCCCATGCCGCCCATGCCGCCCATGCCGCCCATGCCGCCGATGTTGGTGATGTTGGTGATGTTGGTGATGCAGCAGTAGTAGTGGTGCTGCTGCTAGAGCAGGCGTAGGCGGTGGTGAGGGTGGTGAGGGTGGTGAGGGTGGTGGTTGTGTCCACTATCGCTACCCTCTTTCTGCTTAGCTCTCGGCTCACGTTTCGGCTCACTCGTGCGGGTTTCCCTTATTTTCCGCCGGTTTTTCGGCTCACCTTTCGGCTCACGATCTGAGCCGAAAGCGCATAACTGATGCTTCGCCCTTTTCCTCGCTGCACCAAGACCTTGTCCTTTACCAACTCGCTCAGATCACGTTTAGCCGTAGCTGTCGGTACTTCAGCCACGGTTTCATATTCCTTACGAGTGATTCTCCCGCGCTCCTGAACGTGCCGTACGCCTCTTATCTGGCGATCACTCAGTTTGAGTTCGGCCAGCCGTGCTTCTAGTGAAACCGGCTTCTGGAAAATGATTCGGAAACTGTCCGGACGGCACTCGAAATGCGGCTCGGGAACGCCGGCTTTCCGACACTCCGCCATCATTCGGCCAATGCCCGTACCGAACTGCTCAATGTACTTGATCCGGAAGAAGGCTTCTGCAACGAGCTTGTTGCGCGGCTTCGATTCGTGCGGCCCTTTCAAATCTTCCACCGTCAATCCTGCCGGTAGACCACCTGGATTCGTCACCTCCAACCGGTCATCAAAAATCTTCACCTCCACATTCCCGCTGTCGGCGTAATCCCGATGGCAAATGGGATTGATAATCGCCTCGCGTATAGCATCCAGCGGATACTCCCACTGTTCCTTACGCTCTACTTCGCCCTCAATCCTTGCCGCCATCGTGGTGTTGCGCCGCACAAACGCCATCGCCTCCTCGACCTGTTGGATGATGTCGCCCTCAATGACCTTCAAATCGAGAAATTCCACCTCATTGTCGCCCTTGAACCGGGCACAACGCACCTTCGCCTGAAGCAAAAACCGCTGCGGATTCTTTCCAAATAACAGCACTGCGGCAATGGTCAACTGCCCGTACTTCTTCAGCAAGTTCAATTGCCGCAATACCTGTATCAGCGGTGTCTGGTCATCAATTTCCCACAGCCGTTCCGATTTGGCGCGACTCAAGAACTTTCGCACTTTGTCGGGGTCAATATCGTCTGCCGTCGCACCAGCCTGTACCGTCTCGTCCCACGTCACACCGCGAGAGTTAAAGTACAACTCCGCGATCTCGCTCGCCGCCAACACCTGATTGGTGCGGCCCGACCGACGATAAGCGCGGCCATAGGCACTCACGGGTTTGGTGTGGTTCTCCGGAACCTCGACCATAATGACTGTCCGGCCCGCTTCCTGAACGGTTGTAATTCCTGGCACCAGTTTCGGAATAGTGTTCTGGGCGATGTCGTTCGCCAAACTTTCCAGTGTGCCTTTGCCAATTTGCACTCCAACGACTGTTCCATCGTCACGCACACCGATGTAAATACACCCGCCCTGTGCCGATGCAAACGCGGCACAAGTCTCCACGATGTCGTGCGACTGGCTCAACGACACCTTCCGCTCAACCGTTTGTCCTTCTTCAGGAATCATGACCAATCTTCTACAGCAACCGCTCCTGACCCGCACGCTTATCCGCCTTCACTGTCTGGCCTTCCATCACTGCTGACCAGTTGGCCAGCAGCTTGCCGAGGGTGCTTTGTTCGGCGGTCGACGATACGTCTTCCAACTCGCCGCCTTTCAGCGCGGGACCGCCCAATGCCTGACAGACCAACTTCAGTTGTTCCAAATTCGGCTGGGCGTCGGCCAGGAAGTCGGGAATCTTCGGCGGCTTGTGCTCCAGCAGCCAGAGCAGGCGATGCAGGATGTCCACAATCGGTCGGGCTGTGCCGGTGTCGTCCGGTATGCCGAGTTTTTCGTCATCGCCACGTTCGGTGAAATCCAGCAGCCGGTATTTGCTCTTGTCCTTCTCCATCACGGCGTTCGATCCACTGGCCAGACCGTTGTGGCCGTCCAACTCGACGTGCGTGCCGTTGGCGAAGATGATTGCCTCGCCGGCGTCCAGATCCGCTGCGCCGTAGGTGTAGCGCCACAAAACGTAAAACCGCGTCGCCGCATCCATCCCCGCGAGGCTAGTCTGGCCGCCTTTGCCACCGACCTCTTTCGACAACCGGGTTAGGATGGTTTCCAGCACGACCGTCTCCACTTCCGTCAAGAACCGTTCGGCGGGCACTTCCTCGCCGTTGGCGTATTCGACCCGCGCAAACCGGGTGAACGCCCGCAGCCCCGCCCCGACACACGCAATCACTAGGTCTGCCCCCGAAATCCCCATCGCCCACAACGTCTCCACCCGCTCCCGCACGATCTGCTCCAACTCCGGTTTGACTGACTCCTCGTAGTGTCCAACCTGCACTGCCCCTTCCCGCTTACGAGCGACGAGGAAGATGCTGGAGGCAAGGGCGGAGGTAGCATGAGCAAGAAGCCGTCCTTTAGTTTCCGTGTCGAGCGGCCATGCCTCGTTGACGCAAAAGCCCGCTGTGCGGAGCGAGTCCACAAGAGTGGCCCAGCCGAGCGTGGTCTTGTGAGCATAAACGACGAGGATGGGGCTAGCCGGCTTCAAGAGGCGGTGAGCCTCAGCGAATGCCTCAGCCATCATGCGCTCATAAACCTCACGGGCCTCGGCCTTATCACGTCCATGTCGCGTCGAATCGGCGACTGCCTCCGCCTTCTTTGGCGTGCCGGCAGCGGCGAAGTGCTCCGGGTAAAGGTGGCCGACGGAACGCTTGAGCCAGACGTAGAAAAAGTCGGAGAGGTCTGCGTAGGAGACGTTGTCGTAGTAGGGAGGGTCGGTGATGACGGCATCGAAGGAAGAAGTCTCGAATGGCATGGTAGTCGCACTGCTCCGCGTCACATGGCCGATGCAGTCCATGGCCAGAGAATCAATAATTCCAGCCACTTCCTGTAAACTGCCAGTCCAGCAAGCAATGTCTTTACACAACGGATTGGCCTCAGCGAAATCCCATGCCATCGGCAAGGCTTGCCTTCCAAAAGTATGAACGATGCCTCGCCCTCCGCCTGCCTTCAGCATGCACAATGTTGAGTTAAAATCCGCTTGTTTGTCCAAAACGCACGCCAGCATGGTGGCGACGGCTTTTCGCGCTCCGTCTTCCACTCGGTATCGTGCCATTTCGTGAAGGGCCTCCTGATCAGCGGCAGCAAAGGTCATGAGGCTCAACATTTGGCGGGGCGTGAATAGTTGCCCATAGCTGGTGATACCGTAGAGACGAACCCAGAAGCTGTTTTTAGCGTCGTCAACAATCTCTTCGTCAGGGACGGTCAACCCGGTGCGAGCGCAGACTGAAACAATGCGTTTAAGAACGTCCTCATCATCTGGCACGAGAAACGGAACTGAATCTGGCGCGAGATAGACCTTCCCGTCCCGATTGGGTCTCGTCATAGCGACACCCATGATCTGAAATGCCATCCGCCCCGCACAACCTTCGACCTTCACGTATTCACTGTCGGCGACCGTACCGCAGAATGGACAGGTGGCGTTGCCACCTTTTGAGAAACCGGCTGGGTCAAAGCCCAGTCCGTTCTCCGAGTGCGCCTCGACGACCTCGAAGCGAACCCGTTTCTTCCCGCGTGGCGCAATCACCTTCAGTGCGACGTACCGACCTTCCTTTATGCAGAGCCAAGTCTGTTTCACCAGCGGGACGGTGGCTTTACAGGTGGGGTTCTTGCAAGTAACAGTGCGCGTCCAGAGATAGGCGACCGGCATCAGGTAGCCCGGCGGCACCTCGTCGGTGGTGTGATCTTTCAGGTAGTCGACTTGGAGCACCTGTTTCTTGCCCTTGTGCTCAGGGTCGGGGATGAGCGGGTAGAGGTCGCCGATCTCGGCTTTAACCTTGTTCAGCACCCACTCGCCCCAGTAGCGGACTTCATCGGCCAGCCCGCCCCAAGTGGTTTCACCCTTGGCGTTCTTCGGGCCGGTCATACCACGCGCGGTCGGGTCGGGTTTGCCGTATTTCTGCGGATAGACCAGCGTGCAAAGTTGGATGATGTGGGCGACTGGATTGAGGTCGAGCGCATACGCCTCACAGCCCAGCCGCAACGCCTCCAGCGGAATCGCGCCGCCGCCTGCAAACATATCCAGCACCTTCGGCCGCGGCGCTTTGCCTGAAACAATGTCCTCGACCGTGACCTTCTTGCCGGTCTCGTCGGTCAACCGTTCCGCGTGTGCTTCGAGGATGTGCCTTTGGGCCTCATTGATAGCCCGTTCGATGTCACTTTTCTCTTCGGGCTTCGAGTCACTCGGATATCGGCATAGACGTTGAATAAACTTCGCCGCATTGGCACGCCCGAGCGATTTCTTTTTCTCGTCGCTACCCGCATTCGGGACAAACTGCGACGCCGGCACCAGCGCCCCATACACCGCCGCCCGACAAGCCACCAGCGGACGCCGCGCCCACCACAAATGCAACGTCGAGATGTGCCCCTTGCGCACAGACTTCTCCCGTGAAGCCTCGGCGCTGATGGCCACGATGGGCAGGTAGTCTTCGATCAATCTGCGGTCGTCAATCATAATGTTATATTGGGTAACAACTGTTTCAATTTTCCATCAGGGAATAGCCATCGGTCGGAGGAGCGATGCTCCACCACAGCTTGGCAATTCATGAAGGCTGATGGAATTTCGTTTTTCCAATAAGCTCGCTCATTCCGAAGTATCAAAGGTAACAACTTCCATAGGATTTCGTTTTCTCTGGCTGTGTAGTCATACACTGGGAGGTCGTGAATCCTCCAGTAATCAAATCCTGGCTTGGCCTTAAACTCTTGGTAAAGTTCTGTAAGAGAAGGGCTATCCCAATCGACACCCAGAACACGTCCCAACTCTTTGCAACGGTTGTAGTATAGGAGGTAGTCATATTTCTTAGGCACTTCGTCTGGATCTCCAACGAAGAACTCAGAGTTATCTACGAAAGTGTCATGGTTAAAGTTGTATCTCCTCCAGTTTCCCAGAAACCAATCGACCTCTGACATGAATTCGGGGAAACGTTTCTCAAACAGATACTGGGCCTGACATGTTGCGTCGCCAATCTCGGTCCTCAATTCTGAAGATTCCTCAATGCGGAATCCAAAATTGTCTTGGGCAAGGAACTTGTCATAGTGTGATCGGACTTGGGCTCTGACGTTGGAGAAATAAACCCTGCGTGAATTACAGTCGGCGATGAATAGAAACACTGGCACTGGTAAGCGCCACCAATAGTTCACCGTTGTCCCTTCCACCCCCGAGAAGGTGAAATGCTTCTTGCCGTCAACCTCTGTCTTGGACCACTCGATGGCAACCGAGGTTCCTTTCAATTGTGCAAGGAAGACTTCTCCAATCATCTCGTTTCGTTCAGAAACAATTTCAACGTAACAGTCAACGCCGTAGTCCCGCTCGGTCATCTCCCGAAGAATCCAAGTAGATGGTGTCTTCGAAAGAAGAATTTTCCATGATTCACTCTCCGTAACGTGGGACTTTGCGCGGATGGGTAGATGATGTTCCATTCTGGCTTAAAGGGTTTGCGTTTGGGTGTTCAGCAGGACGGCAACCTGTTCAATTACAGTAGACGAGATGTCATAGCACCGCTCCGCCACGACAGGCTTCGCTGCGTGTTCAAGATATTTTGCCAGGTTCTGGATCATCAGCGGCATCGGATCGGGATTCTCCAACGGATTCCAGACGCCGTTTTGGCCGTCATGTGACCGGAGTTTATCTTGATCGGCGTTCACGCCTCCTTGGGTGGCGGCAGTTTTGTGCCATCCCACAGTTCTCCCCGGTCAAGCATTGACAGCATTTCCGCTATAGTTGCCAGGAACTCAGGCTGTGGCACCCATGAGTAGGTTGCAACTGAATAAATATCCTCAATGGTGCCAAGAAGCTCCGCGGCACTGCGAGCTTTCAAAAGGCATTCACGCGCCTTTGCACGGTTCCCTATCATGGCAAAAGCAATGTGCATTGCTTGGTAGCGGTTGGCTTGCATCGGCAGAGTAGCGTTCGGGGTACTGGTGGTTTCCTCGAACGATTCCACGATACTTTCCCATGCGCCAGGCTTGAGCAGTTGACCGGCACGTCGTTTTGCCTCGGTCACATTAAATTCTGCGATAAGCCATTGAGACGGCATAACGTCTTCCGCATTCTCATCCTCATCTTTTTGTGATACATGGAAATAATAAACGCCGAAGGATTCAACCGCCGTTAGATATTGTCCGGCAGCCATCGCGGCGCAGCCGCGCTCATAATGTATGTCAGCAATTTGATCTTCAGACAGGCTATTGACCGCTGAAAGAGCCAGGTCGCAAACAACGATTACGTTGTCAAAGGTTTTACTATTCCTATAGTAAGATAGAAGCCATTGGAATGATTTCTTATGGGACGGGTCAAGCGTCAAAGCGCCAAGCGCTAGCGATTCTGCCGCCTGCCGGTCCCCTTTAGCCAATGTAATCTTAGACATTAAGAACAAACCATCAGCGCGGTCCGAAAACTCCGCACGCAAAACTGATTCGAGTCTGTCGAATTTGGTTTGGTCGCTAGAGGACACCGCTTCATCGACTTGTTCGCTCAAGAAATCCAACCCTTGACGATTAAATTCCACCAATGAGTCGAGCAAGTGTTCATAGTCGCGAACAATGGCAGCAGGATAAGGACCGTCTCTGAGCACAAACAACTCTTCGTGCAGAGCGGCCGATGAATAGTAGTGCAGGAGCGTCTTCACCTCGACCCCAAGCTCCTTGTGCGCTGCATCGAGTCGCTTCGTCAACAGCCCGCTTCTCTCGGCGGGAAGATTTGGTACTGGTGATGCAACGTAGTGGATTTGGGGAATCCGGTCGGGTTTGGCGTCGCGGATTGCCTTTGCCACTGCAGCAATCCCCTTCACGTTCTGTTCATTCAGACCGAACACCATCACCAAGAGGTCGGGCAGGTGCAGCGTGCATATTCCGCCGACATCGGTGAGTCCAGTGCGTGAATCAACCAAGACGTAATCGGGTTGGCAATGGCGGGCTATGGCAGCTTTCCAGTTATCAACAAATGGCTCGCCCATGCCGCTATCGTATAATTGCGCCCAATCAATATTTGCACGGTCGCGGTTGTAGGTCTCATTCTTGCTTCCCGCCGGCATGATCCACAACTTGCCAGGCAGCGGGGTGGAAAAATCACATGTGTGGATGAAGCTCTCTAGAGCGGGCGCCTTTTGAGTGCGGTTGAACTCAGTGACGTATTCGACGACACCCGGCTTTCCAGCAACAGAGGCAAACTCATCGAAGCTGTCGAGACCGGGCGCTTCGAGGTCAAAATCAATCAGGACAACTCTGCGCCCTCGCTTTACGAGAAGTGCGGCAATGTTTGCTAGGGCCAGCGACCGGCCAACACCGCCTTTATAGGAATAGAACGTGATCCAAAAAGGTTTCATTTCAAGGCAAAGGCGACGCGGCTGAGACCACGAGCCGGGTTTACGACGAACGTTCCGGTGGTGATGCGGCCACGTTGACCACCCCGCGTCTTCACCAAATCCGGGAACTGATCCTCGAAGGTCAAGGCGGACACAACCTGCGCCACTCGATTTGACCGCCGCCATCCCCGCTCACGCAGCCACTCTGAGGCTTCGGGAAACTGTGCAAGAACACGGATGTAATAGCACATTGAGCGGCTTGGAAATTGCGTCCCCTTTTCCCAACGATGGTATGTCTTTTCACCGAGGCCGAGGATTTCGCTCATCTGCGTCTGATCCACGCCAAGGTTCTCCCGGATTCGTTCGAGTTCATCAGGCGTGAGTTGTTCGGCTTTCTCGGCAATGAACTCCTCCAAATAGCGCGATGTTTCCGCGGGAAAGAACCGTTCGCCACATTGGTCGCAACGCTCAACCCACACATCGGGAACATCTACTGCCGGCTCGTCCTGAGGATTGAACTCGTAGTTGGCGCAAACCAACTGGAGATGTCCCTTTGCACAGATTGGGCACATCTCGCCGTGTAAACTTTCTTTGGGTTTGGGCTGACTCATTGGGGTAGCCTTGTTTGGGTGGTGTGCTCGTGAGCGTACACAATGATGAAAACTGTCTTGGTGAGGATCATCTCGACATAAACATCCTTACCCTCGAAGATGGAGACGTTGGCATGAAGGTGATTTTCCAAATATTCACCGGGCCGTTTAAGGTCGGATTTCTGGAAAATCTTCCGGTTTTCTTCGATGTGTCTGCTAATGGCGTTTCGCAGCCCAGTCTCGCCAATCTTCCATAACTGAAGAACATGGTATTGGGCACTCTCTCCAAGGCGAACTTTATCCCACTCGCAAGCGCGTTTAATACGTTCAATTTGGCTTGCATCGGCTTCATGGAACGCCAAGTCGCCAAGTGATGATTGATACTCACACATATTATCGGATGGCGTCAAGTGCGTTTTAGCACTTTTACGACACTTTCGATGGCATCTGCAGGAATATCGTAATACCTTGCAGCCACGACGGATCTGGCGGCGTGTTCAAGTTGTTTGGCCGGGTTCTGGATCATCAGGGGCATCGGGTCAGGATTCTCCAGCGGATTCCAGATGACATATAGCCAATACGAGTCGCCGAGTTGTTGGGCCTTGTTCCATTCGTTGATCGTGAGACGGATGGTCTGGCCGCGCTTGCGTCCCTTGACCTCGATGCGGCGGATACCGGTGACGGGGTCGCGGTAGCCGGTTTGTGGGTCGGCCGGCCCCATGCTTCGGATATCGAACCCGATCTTCTCGTGCCCCACCTTGGTACACTCCCAGCCACGGCCAGTCTCGTGGGCGATAACCACTGCTTCCGCTGCCAGTTCGATTTTGCGCTTGGTGGCCGGGTCAAGCTCTTCCAGATCGCCGTCCACGACGGCGGACGCATTTGCAACCTCGCTTGCCGGCACGACCAGCGCCGTGGCCAGATGACGCACCGGGCCATGTCGGGCAATGGCGAGCCGGTCAAGCCCGGTGAGGCGATCTGTATGGCTGCGCTGGAGATCGATGAGGTCGTTTTCGGCACGTTGCCGGGCCAAAGAAACCTCCGACTCGCCAAGCATTTCACGCTGACGAAGCGCCATGACGCGATCTTGTGCGACGCGCTGCCGGGCTTGGAATGATTTCTCCAGGTATTCACGGCAGACAGTGACGAAGTGTTGGCGCTCCTCCTGACAACGCTGTCGGCGTTCAGTTTGGTGTGTGCCTTTCAGAAAATCTTCAACGGGCTTGATGTTGAATGACGGCAGCGAAGCCGGCGGGGTCGGATGCGCCGGCAGGTCCAAGAGGCTGTCAGCGGACACCGCCTCGAATCGCTGGGACATTTCAGCGGACAGTTCTTCTCGAACGGCGATGACTTCGGCAAATAGGTTCAGGGTTTCACCCTTGGAGTTCTGGCCACGGATACTGATCTCGAAAAAGTGCAGGCGATACGACGACTCGGCATTACGGTCCACGAAAACACCCGCTCCACCCAACGCCGGCAGGAGCTTTTCGTTGAGCCGCTCGTCCACGGCGGCATACAGCGGATGCCCTGGGCCAACCAGTTCGGCGTTGCCGTGTTCCAGTTTCTCCAAATCGGCCTTGCGGAAGGTGAGCTTGAGATAGGCGGGTTCGGGTTTACCGAGCCGAGCCACAGCGAGACGGTCGGAGCGCAGATCGGCCAGGACGTGTTCGACACGCCACAAACCATCGGCGCGAGGTTCGATTTTCAGACCGACCTGTTCGCTGGCCCTAATGAACTGGTCTTCGACATACTTGGGCATCAGCCGGCGTTCTTCCGCTTCGACGTTGGCAGTCTGAAACGAGGAGAAATCCACGTTGTCACGAGCGAGGGCGACACCGGTGGCCTTTTCGTATTGCAGCAACATCTGCGGATCAACGCGGGCGATGCGGTCGAGGTATTCTTCCAGCCGGCGCGGGTCGTTGGCTGCTTCACGGAGCATTTCGGGGAGATTGACCTCGTTGAGCGAGAGCACCTCGCCGATGACATCGAACACCCGGTCGGCCAAAACGACACGCATCTGTTCGAGTTTTTCGAGAAGCCGCTGGAGGATGCGCCCCTCGATCACCGGTTGGCCATCCTCGGACTCCGACGCGACGAAGTTGAAGGCGTGGACATCCCGTTTCTGGCCGATACGGTGGATGCGCCCAAGACGTTGTTCCAACCGGGTCGGATTCCACGGCAGGTCGTAGTTGATCATCAACCGGCAGAACTGAAGATTGATTCCCTCGCCAGCGGCTTCCGTCGCCACGCAAATCTGGCAGGACGTGCGGAATTGTTCCTGGGCGCGCTTCCGTTCGTGGGGATTCATGCCGCCGTGGATTTCGCAAACAGAAAAACCCCACTTCTCAAGGTGAAGTCGGAGATGGTTTAGCGTGTCGCGATGCTCGGTAAAGATGAGCAACCGGCCACGGGCATCCTGCAACTCGTTGAACTCGGCACGCGCCAGACACTCGCGCAGCGCAGTCAACTTGGAGTCACCGCCTTGGTCGGCCTTATCGCGCACCCGACGTGCTTGGCCCACCAACTCCTTGAGTACGGCAATCTCGTTGCGTAGCTGATCCAACTCGGCGGCAGTAGTGTATTCGTCCGCAAGTTGGTCGCGCTCCATCTCGTCGAGATCATCCTCGTCCTGCTCGGCATCGTCCACGAGGCGACCTTGAAGCTGAGCCAGCCGCCGGGCGCGTTGGGACGGCGGCAGCGACTCCAGTTCTTCGAGCAGTTTACCCTGCTTTTCCAAACGGCGTTTCAGCGATTCGTGGATTGCCATCGTGGAACTGGCAAGACGACGCTGCAAAACAGTCCGTGCAAGGGCCACACTTGCTTTCCGGCGCCCGCTCGCCTGCGGCAGAAACTCGTTGATGTAGGCTGTGACGGTCTTGTAAAGCTCGTATTCCTCACCGTTCAGCTTGAACGCAATACTGTGCGCGTGACGGTCAGGAAAAAGACGCTGTCCATTGACATCACGCAAGTCCTCCTTCAATCGCCGCAGCGCCCACGGGCAATCTGGCCCGAGTTGCAAAACTTCCCGGCGGATCTCCCCGGCTTTCGCCGCCATCCGATGCGGCTCTGGAAACAGGTCGGGGTCAATCAAACGAACGAAATGTGCGAATCGGTCGTCGTCGCCATGATGCGGCGTGGCCGTGAGCAGCAAAACGTGATCTGCCTGCGCGGTGAGTTGCTCCGCCAGCACATAACGTTTGGTTTTCTCGGCCTCGTCGCCGCGAGTGGAGGATTTCTTGGTGTAGGCGCTGCACTTGTGGGCTTCGTCAATGATGACCAAATCCCACTTCTGTTGCCAGACGCGTTCTCGCACCGCCTCCTGCTTGGCATAATCGAGTGAAGCGATGACTTGCGAGTTGCGCTGCCAGGGATTGGTGAGTTGTTGCTGGTCAACAGCGGAGAAAATGATGTCAAATGTTTCGCCAAACCACCTCTGCAATTCGTCCTGCCACTGGATTGTCAGAGGCGACGGACAGAGGATGAGAATGCGGTCGATGGCCTCGCGGAGCTTCATCTCCTTGATGAGAAGGCCGGCCATGATGGTCTTGCCCGCGCCAGGGTCGTCGGCAAGCAAGAATCGTAAGCGTGGCTGCGGAAGCATTCTGAGGTAAACCGCCTCGATTTGATGCGGTAGCGTGCGGATGCCGGAGAGGCTCACGGCAAAATGTGGATCGTGGGCGTAAGCGAGGCGGATACGGGCGGACTCAACCAAGAGACGGAGATGATCGGCGTTGACGGGGCGCGTCTTGGGATCAGTAATCGGCACCGCTCCCGCGAGTGTTGCTGCCTCCTCCGCGGAAATAATTGCTTCGTCCGGCGTGCCATCAGGCAACCGAACGCGACACTCGTAGCCTTTGCCCAACGGACGCACCGCTTGTAGAACAACGGGGACATCAAAATGCCCCGGCAGACGCACCTGTTGGCCTATCGGAAGTGCTATCGGTTCAGTACCCATTCAACACGTTCTCCTTGGTCGGGTAGATTAGCGAACAACGCTCAGGACAGCAAGCCCGCCCTCAACAAACGAATGCACTCCGCCGCTGCTTCACTGGGAGCGATGTGCGGCCCGTGGCTGACCACATAGCCCATTTCTCCGAACGATGCCGGCGGGCGTCGGTGTCGCGAGCGCGGCTTCATTTTGAACTCAGCAGGTGCTTTTCACTCCGTCGTGTGTTCACCATTCTGGAAACCAACCGACAAGGAACTACCGAATGAACGAAACGATTACAACAGTGACGCGCGAAGAACTTTATCAGCAAGTATGGGCCGCGCCAGCCGTGCAGTTGGCGAAGAAGTACGGAATTTCAAGCACTGCACTGGCGAAGATTTGTAAAAAACTGAACGTGCCGCGGCCGGGTCGGGGGCATTGGAGGCGGGTTCAGTTGAGGCAGAAGATCGTGCCGCCGTCTTTGCCGGATGCTGGCAAATGCCGGCGAGTTGAAACTGTCATCCGACCGGTCTCATCAAGGTTTCCCGTGCTTTCGCTGACTCCTGAAATGCAGTCGCGCATCGAGGCTGAGTCTCGGCCGGAAAACCACATACACGTTTCCGAATGTCTGCGAGACCCTCATCCACTGATCTGTCAGACCAAGTCGGTTATCGAAACCGCCGAAACCAGTTCTGGAGATGTTGTTTGGCCGCCGCCCAGTCGCCCTCGGCTCGACTTGGAGGTGTCTAAAGCGTTTTTGTCGCGGGCGCTGCGAATTATGGACGCGCTGCTGAAGGCGTTGGAACAACGAGGATTCACCATTGAACTCGCCAAGGACCAAAGCCTGGAGACACGTGTATTGGCGGACAGAGAGAAAATCTGCATCCGGCTTTGCGAGGTGGTGGATAGCATTGAACTACCGGCTGAGAAATGCTGGGGTCAAAAACGCAGAGGCCGTCTGTGTTTTCGGATTGTCGAGTATGATCCAAAAGGTGGACGAAAAACCTGGACCGACGGCAAACGCTACTGCTTGGAGGATTGCCTTAATGAAATCGTCATCGGCATCATGGCGAGCGCCGAAGCCAAACGTCAGTGGCGATTGAAAAGGGAAGAGGAGGAACGCCAGTGGCGAGAGGAGCAGCGCCGTCGTCAGGAGGAGGAAAGGATTCGACAAGAAGAGGCGGCACATCGGAAAGAACTCGAAAACCAAGCCGCATCATGGGCCAAGTGCGCCCAGATTCGCGCGTTTCTGGCAGCGTGCGAACAAGCCGTGACAGAACGAACCGGCTCTTTGACACCTGGAAGCCCGGTGGCTCAATGGCTTGCATGGGCCTACCGCCATGCGGATCGTTTCGACCCCTTCAAGAACGGTTATTTTCAACCGTTACTGGAGCAATCTCCTCTGGCAAATGCGCCAGCAAAATCAAACGGCTAGCCGGTTTTGAGACTCGCCTGAGAGGCCGAAACGGCCAGCGTGACGACCGCTGCCGATTGCACAACTCGCGGCAGAGAACCAAAACCCTAAGACACTGTGGAAAGCAGCCTGTCCAGCTTGGCGCGAACACACCGACCACAGCGCGCTTGCAATTGCAGTTCCGCTGTGGGAAAAAACGGTGTATTAATTAACCTCAAAGGAGGTACACGCAATGAACAAACGAATTTGGGTCGTGCTGGTCGCTGCTTTGGCGTTGTTGAGCGTTGGATGTCCGTCCAAGCCGGCATCCGAGCAGCAGGCACAAAGCGTTACTGTTGGCATCATGACGCCGCTCACGGGAGAGGTTGCGTCGTGGGGCGACATGCAGCGGAAGGCGACCGAACTCGCCCTCGCAGACTTGAAGGCGAAGGGCGCATTGGAAAAACTCGATGTGCGGGTCATCTACGAGGACGACAAGGCAAGTCCCAAGGATGGCGTTAACGCTTTTCGCAAGCTCGCGGATGTGGATCGAGTGCCAATTGTCGTCGGTTCACCGGCGAGCACGGTAACGCTGGCTGTCGCGCCTATCGCGAATGAGAAGAAGGTTGTGTTACTGTCTTCAGGCTCAACCGCAACGGACGTGGGGAAGGCTGGCCCGTATGTGTTCCGCATCATGCCCTCAGACGAAGTGCAAGCCTCGATCATGGCCGATTGGGCGTTGGAATTGGGGTACAAAAAGATTGCGGTGATCTTCGTTGAAAACGCCTGGGGGCGTGGTTTGGTTGAGCAGTTCAAAGCCGATTACACGAAGAAGGGCGGCTCGATTGTTGCAGACGAGTCTTCAAAACCCGACACGACCGACTACCGTGCGCAACTCACCAAGACCAAGGAAGCAAGCCCAGACGCGATTTATGCACCGCTCTACACGCGAGGAGCCGGGTTGATGATCCGACAGGCTCGCGAACTGGGCCTGAGGTGTCAAGTTTTGGGTGCAGACGTTTACGAAACGCCAGAACTCGTCGAGGCTGGTGGCAAAGCTGTTGACGGCGTTCTCTACACAACCTACGGCCAGTATTCGGGTCAGGAGTTTCAGTTTTTCGCAAACCGGTATAAAGCGAAGTATGGCCGCGATCCGGAAATTTATGCGCGTTATTGTTACGATGCGTTTTGCATAGCCATCGCGGCGGTGACCAGTATTCCGCAAGCGAAACCGATTGACGGTCCAAACGTTCGCGAAGCATTGCTGACTCTCAAAGATTTCCATGGCGTCTCAGGCGTGACCACCTTTGACGGACGGAATAGCGCGACCGGTAGGACGTTCGATAAAATGATGGTCACCAACGGGCACCATGTGCCCTTCGATCCCAAAGCGCGGAAAGACATCCTCCCATGAAGGAATGGCGGAAGAGGTGGTTGAGACCCTGTTTCTGGCGGTGGTTCAGGAAGGAACGCCTTCATTTCTATGTTCTTGCTGTCGTCGCCGTGATTTCGGCGACAGGTCTTGTGCTAACCACGAATCGGCTCGCCTCAGTCGCGGGAGACGCGGGGCTCATTCCGGCTCTTAGTTTTGGTTTTATTACGGTCGAAAATCCTTTTCACGTAATTATACCGCTGCTCCTGTTTGTTGGGTTGCTGCCGCCGATATTATGGGTGCTGGAACGCCGGCGCGAGCGGGTGCTAATGATAGCAATGATGCTGATCTGCCTTGGCATGACACTTACTTTGGCGGTGGCAGGATATGTTCAACTGAGCTGCATTTCCGGACAGCTCGTTAGCACGACTACCACTGGCGCTCAAAATTTCTTAGCCCATACGCAAAACCTGCTGAATTTCTTCAGCGCCCTTTTGACCGTCGCAGCAATAGGAGCAACCGTTTTTGGGTTTTGGATTCAAGCACGCTTAGACAAGCTTGGTGAATTGGACAAACGTATCGCAGAGGTTTCAAAGCTCGCGGTTGTGGCAGCCGAGAGCGCTTTGATCCATCTGCCACCAACTTCACAAAGCCAGCAGGTTTCTGACAAGGCGATGGCCATGTTAAGCGTAATGAACCGGCTGATTTTTGAAGATACGGACAGAACTTTTCTCGACTACCTTAACAACCAGAAGAACGGAGCGCGATTGCGCCTCGCAAAGGCAGTTTATGAATACGGCCGCGGAAATTTTTCAATAGCTCTTCACCACGTCACGAAAGCTCAGGAGCAGGGAACCGACGTGGATTTGCAATTAGAGGCAATATGGTTGCAGGCTACCCTACTGCGGCAGATGGGAGAGGTTGCAGAATCCCGCAAAGCTTTTGCTGAAGTTGATCGTGAAGGGGAACGACGTGACCGCAATGATCTACGAACGTTGGCGATTGTAGGCTTTGCTCTGTGCGATCTTGCGAAGGAGGGCGTAAATCACTCAGCGACTATTAATAATATGCGTGCGTTGGGGGCGGACCAATCTGAGACCCCACCGATGTTGCAGATGTATTATGTGAAACTCCACCTTCGGAGTGGACCGGGCAGTCTGAATGCGACGTCACTAAACTCCTTGCGAGACGCCTGCCATCATCTTCTAACGTGGTTGATCGGCTCAATCAGCCGAACAGACAGCCTCAACCTTAAAGCCAACTATGCCCAATCGTTGGCTTATGTTTATTGGGTGTACTCAGAAGTTGGAGTTCGAGAACACGTGGGTTCTGCAGAGCAAAAAGCGGATTATAGAGCGCGTGCGGTAAATCACTTGGCGCATAGCGTCGAGTGGGCCAAGAGATATGAAGATGAGTTTGGGCCTGACGCGTGGATTTATGCTGAACTTAAAGAAACACTGATGCCGGCGGATTCTTTTGTCAAGGAGGCTGAGCAAATGAAGAATACTTTCGAACTCATCAGTGAGGGCAATGCTGAGAAGTTGACCCAGTATTTGAAGGTCTGCTTTCCAAGAGTTCAGACGTTAAGCCAAGATATGTGCGCATTGCGGAAAGCAGTAGAACAAGCGTTGGCATTGGGCGCAGCCTCCGCGGCTGTGCCGACATCAGCCACCACACAACACTGACCAAAGATCAAGAGACAATGTTAACCCCATACTTCAATCTATTTGCTGCACAATCGTTTAGTGCTGAGCAAGAGGATGCGGCGATCAGAAACAACATGACCGCAGATTTGTCATTCGGTCATTTTGACATTCTCGGAGATTTCGTGCGAGGACGGCCAGAATTCCTGCCTCATCTCCAATGGCTGGAGTCCCTTGACGCGCAAGAGCTTGAAAAGCAAGTGCGGGTCGCACGCCAGAGTTCCGTCCTGATGACCGTTGTCATGCTGACGGGCGCTTGCAACGCGGACTGCACTATCTGTTATACAGCTAGACGAAAGAAGCGGAACGAACTTTCAGTGGAAGAGATCAAGAGAGTCATGGATGAGACACATGCCTTGGGATCCCGACTGCTTTACATCCCCGGAGAAGGAGAGCCGACCTTAGACCGTGGGCTGTTTGACATTTTGGAGCACGCGCGGATGCTGGGGATGGACGTGATAATGTTTAGTAACGGCGTCACGTTCTCGAACGACGCCGAAGCTTTTCGTTGCTGGCAACTGAACAGTGAGGAGTTTGTTCAACGCCTAGCGGAATACCCGGTTCACATCTATCACAAGCTATGGTCCATAGACTCCGATCTGCTGACGGAGATGATGGGGATAAGTCCGAGTATCTACCAGTTTGCCGACGTCAAGGTCCGCGATCACACGGTGAGAATACCCCGTGGCCTCGAATTGCTCTTGCGCCATTTTCCTCGGCACAGGGTTGGAATCGAAACGGTCGTTGAAAGGCGCAATGCCAAAGAGATCGTGTCCACAATTATTCCTTTGGTAGAGCAGCTAGGTCTCAAGAGTTACATAGAACCAATTCTCCACGCTGGTCGCTGTTGCGGCGTGTTTGATTACGACCCTCCTCCAGATGCGCGGCAGATGTTGGGCAAGTGGTTGTCTCGGCAGAATTGCCGACGCGTCGCATACAAAGTTATCGTTCTCGGTGACGGAACACTGACCTACGGGATGGCTTTGAACAGTCAGTTTTTACGGCAGTTCCACGTTGACGCCGAAATTGGCAACATCCGGGACACCATCAGCCGAGAAGGCGATCTCTTTCGATTACTGCACACCGACCAGTCACTCGTATGGGGGAGGTATCAGATTTGCGGTTGTATATGCGAAGAATTGAGCGCCAAGTTCGGGAGCAAAAGAGCCGGTTTGTCAACCGGTCGCCAGGGACTGGTGCCCGTGTGAGGAAGAACCGGTTCAGGATAGTGGTTGGCGTGATGCCGCCACGTCATTTGCTGAGAGACCGGCCGTTACGGCACTACTATGCAATTCGTCGTTAACGGATTGGTAACCGGTGCGGCTTACGCATTGGTCGCGCTTTCCTTCTCGGTGGTTTTTCGGGTAGGGAGATTCTTCAACTTCACACACGCCGCAGTCTTCACCTGGGCCGGTTATTTTGGGTATCTCTGCTGGACGATTCTGGGACTATCGCTGTGGGCGGGGGCGTTGCTTTCCGTGTGTTTGTCAGCAGTGCTCGGTGTGTTGCTGGAACTTTCTGTTTACATGCCACTTCATCGGCGCCGCGCTTCAGGTGTTGTATTATTGCTGGTCTCGCTCGGCCTCTACACAATTATGCAGAACACGATCTCCATGCTCTTTGGAGATGAGATCAAGCGGCTTTCGGGCAACACGGTCGCAGAGGGACTGAGTGTGTGGGGTGCGCGTGCTACACGCATCCAATTGGCGATAGTAATAATATGCGTCGTGGTCTTCGTGGCGTTCGGTATTCTTCTCCGACTGAGTCCCTTTGGAACCAGACTCCGTGCGGTGGCCGATGACCCAGACTTGGCCGCGATACAAGGTGTACAGGTTCATCGTTTCAGATTAGCTGCGTCCGCGCTTGGCTCTGGCCTCGCCGCAGTTGTCTCTTTGCTTATGGGATTGGATGTCGGCATCACGCCGACTGTGGGGCTAAATGCACTCATGATGGGCGTCGTTGCTGTGATTGCCGGCGGTGTGGACAGCACGCCCGGAATTTTCCTTGGGGGAATTTTGCTTGGCCTCGCGCAGCACTTGGGGGTCTGGAAGATAGGAACTCAATGGCAGGATGCCATAGCCTTTGCAGTTCTGATTCTTTTTCTCGTGTTGCGACCACAAGGGTTCTTCGGCAAACCGCTCCGAAAAGCGGCCGTTTGATATGGACTACTTGATCCACATCCTTGTTTTGGTTTGCATCTTCGCGGTGCTAACCGTGTCCCTGGACCTCCTTGCCGGCCACATGGGATCGCTGTCCATCGCTCACGCAGCGTTTTACGGACTCGGTGCTTACACGAGTGCGCTGATTGTCACCCGAATCGGAGCACCGTTCGTCATTGGTGTCGCAGCAGGGACGGTGGTTGCTGCGGCTATTTCTTTCATCGTTTCTTTGCCGTCGTTGAGGCTGCACGACGATTATTTCGTGATTGCGACGTTCGGGTTTCAAATGATTTTGGTCAGCATTTTCAACAACTGGATGCATGTGACTCGCGGCCCGCTCGGCATCCCCGGTATCCCCCAACCTGTCATTTTCGGTTGGCACATCAGTTCCCATGCTGACTTCTTGATTCTAGCTTTTGTCTTTGCTGCGTTTGCTTATTTCGTGGTCTATCGTCTGACCTCTTCTCCGTTCGGTCGTGTGCTTCACGCCATACGGGAAGATGAAGTGTTTGCGCAGGCATTGGGAAAGAACACACTGCGGTTCAAGGTGACGGCGTTTGCGGTGAGCGCGGCATTGGCGGCGATGGCGGGGAGTCTTTACGCGCACTATATCACCTACATTGATCCAACGAGTTTCACGGTGATGGAATCCATCTTGGTGATTTCGATGGTGATCATCGGCGGGGCGGGAAGCACATGGGGGCCGTTGGTCGGTGCGGTGGTGTTGGTGACGTTGCCGGAGGCGTTGCGGTTTGTGGGTTTGCCAAGCAACGTGGCAGCGAATCTGCGGCAGATTTTTTACGGAGCGCTGCTGGTGGTGATGATGATGTTCCGCCCACGCGGTTTGGCCGGGCGCTACAGCTTTGGACGGTGAACAACAATGAACGCCTTCCGTTGCCAAAAACTCAGCAAGTCCTTTGACGGCGTCCACGCGATTGATGGTGTCACGTTGGAGTTCCCCGCGTCAGGTATCACGGCCATCATTGGCCCAAACGGTGCAGGCAAGACGACTTTGCTGAATGTGCTAACGGGCTTTCTTCGCCCGAAGGCGGGACGTTGTTTTTTGGGTGAACGCGAGACCACACATTTGCCGCCACATCGAATTGCGCGGCTCGGCGTGGCCCGGACGTTCCAGGATTTGCGGTTGATCGGGCAAGTGTCGGTTCTCGATAACGTGCTGGTGGCTCGGCCGCATCAGCGGGGCGAGCGTTTGTTGCCAGCACTGTTGCGGTTCGGCGTTGCGGATGAGGAAGCGTGCAATCGCGATGAGGCTATGCGATGGCTGCGGTTCGTCGGACTGGAGAAGAAGGCGGAGGATTTGGCCGGCGAGATGTCCTACGGCCAACAGAAGCTCCTGACACTAGCAGTGTGTTTGGCGACGGAGGCACGGGTGCTGTTGCTGGACGAGCCGGTAGCAGGCGTTCACCCAGAGATGGTGTCGCGCATCCTCTGCTTGTTGCGCGAATTGAAGAAGCAGGGCAAGGCGATTGTGTTCATCGAGCACGATATGGCCGCGGTGCGTCAGGTGGCGGAGTCGGTGATTGTGATGGACGAAGGCAAGGTGATCGCGCAAGGCCAGCCGGCGGAGGTGCTGGAGCGGCCGGAGATCATGGAGGCGTATGTCGGCTAGCGATGAGTAACGAATGACAAGTATTCCACCAATCATGCTGCGCGTTGATTCGCTTGTGACCGGCTACGGGAAGAAGCAAGTCGTCAACGGCGTGTCGCTGGAGGTCGGTCGGGGCGAGATCGTGGCGTTGATCGGTCACAACGGCGCAGGCAAATCTACGTTGCTCAAGGCGGTGTTTGGGTTGTTGCCGATTTGGAGCGGCCAAGTGTTTCTGGACAGTGAGGCGCGGACGACAGCGACACCGCGCGCGTGGTTGCGGGCGGGCGTGTCGTATGTGCCGCAAGGCAACCGCGTTTTTGCCGACCTGACGGTGCGCGAGAATCTGGAGGTGGGCGGCATCACGCTGCCGGACAAACAACGGTTGCGCGATGGCATGGAGCGTGTGCTGGCGTTGTTCCCGCCGTTGAAGGACAAACTGAAACAGCAAGCCCGAACACTGTCGGGCGGTGAAAAACAGATGCTCGCCTTGGCAAACGCCCTGATCCTTTCGCCGCGTCTGCTGTTGCTGGACGAACCATCACTCGGTTTGGCGCCGCCGTTGGTAACCGAGGCACTTGGCCGCATCCAACAACTCAGCCGCGACAACGGAGTCACGGTATTGATCGTGGAGCAGAAAGTGCGGGAGGTGTTGAAGGTCGCACGACGGGTCTGCGTGCTACGTAATGGCGCAGTGTCATTTGAGGGAATAGCCGAGGAACTTCGCAACGATACCAAGCTGCGCGAAGTTTATTTGTAGGGGGACGTAATCCAGTCTCTCACGGCCATGCCGGCATCTCTCGCGCTTTCCACGCCACTGACAGTGAGGCTGTTGCCGCAGCGTCCATCACGTCCTCGCACCTTTCTATCATTTCCCGTTTTTCTGCGGTCTTCCCTCTTGTCTTGCTGACGGGGGCGCAAACGCATAGAGTTCCCGCGCGAAATCCAAAGGAGATTGGCCATGCCGGAGAATTTTAGCTTCGACGTTTTCCTGAGCCACAGTGCGAAGGATAAGGCGGTAGTGCGCCCACTGGCGGAGCGGTTGCGGGCGGATGGACTGAAGGTGTGGTTCGATGAATGGGTGCTCAAGCCACGCATTTTCGAATCACGAGTTACGAATCACAGTTTTTCACAGCCCGGCATGTCGGCCAATGCGCTCGGCTCCGACTGGGCGCAGTTGCTAACCCACCCTCAACCCTCAACTCTCGACCCTCAACCAACCGGCGACCCGTTGAACCAGGAGCGCCGCTTCATTCCCCTGCGGCTCAACGACGCCCCCATCAAAGGCTCCCTCGCGCAATTACTTTACATCAACTGGCTGCCAGCGAGTCCCGAACAGCCGGCCTCCGATAACAACCCACCGGTCCTAAAGGCCGGCACGATCTGCGCAGCATCTGATGAAGAAAGGAATCTGAAATGACAATGGATGGAGACAACCGCGATCGAGCCTTGGAGGTCCTCATCGCAGACAATGACTGGGATACATGCCTTCTCATTAAGGACAGTCTAGGGGGTGATTCCTTTGCGGTCTGCACGATTTGCACGACGGTGCAGCAAGTCGAATGTTTACGTCGAGAGAGCCGTTTCGACTTGTGTGTTTTGGATGTGCGTTTCGCCGATGGCGTGGACCAACTCAGCCGTCTACTCGCCATCGTTGCGTCGAGATGGCCCAACGCAATCGTATGTGTTCTTTCAAACTATTTGGGAGACATTGACGGCTATGACAAGGAACGCGTCAATGTATTGGTGCAAAAACCGTTGTTTTTGCTCGACCCATCCATGTTTAGGTCAAAACTGATCGAAGGGGCGCTGGCAAGCGACGTATCCACATCGCCACCGTGGCAGCGGTTTATCCGAGTGTTAACGAGCTTGGATAAGAGCGACGGAACGGCGGAGCGGTTCCATATGTCCGAAGCGAAGACCCGCATTGCATTCGATGTGTTCCTCAGCCATAATAGCAAAGACAAGCCGACCGTGCGCACTCTCGGCGAGGCTCTGAAGAGACGAGGGTTGCGCGTGTGGCTAGATGAGTGGGAGCTAGTGCCAGGCCACCCTTGGCAGGAGGCTCTTGAAGACATCATCAAGACCACTGGCGCAGCGGCTGTGCTTGTCGGTCCTGACGGATTTGGACCTTGGGAGATACCTGAAATGCGCGGCTGTCTTTCAGAGTTTGTGCGGCGACGGTTACCGGTTATCCCAGTGCTTCTGCCTGGGGCAGCAGTGCGACCGGAACTACCACTTTTCCTCAGCCAGTTCACATGGGTTGATCTTCGCGACGGTCTCACGCATGACGGTTTGGACCAACTGGAATGGGGCATCACCGGAAGAAACCCCAAGAAAGCAGGATCATGAAGACCGTCCTTTTAGCCAAACAAACGATGGACCGCATCTTCCTTGCGGTAGAAAATGCGAACGATGGTCTCTGGTATCGAAACTATCTGACTGGCGAGGCATGGTATTCCGCCCGCTGGAAGCGCATGCTCGGGTATGAGGATCACGAACTTCCTAACGCCCCTGAAGTGTTTCGGAGTTTGGTCTTCTCCGATGATTGGTCTTCTATCCAAAGCGCTTGCACGGCGCACTTGGCAGGAGAAACTCCGATCTACGATTGCCTGTTCCGCATGAAACACCACAGTGGAACTTGGCGATGGATTCACTCACGTGGTAAGGCCCGCTTCGGGTCCGACGGTCGCGCGGAAGAATTTGCAGGCTCGCATACCGATGTCACCGAATACAAAGTCCAAACGGACTTTCATAAGGAACTACTTGAAATGCTGCCAGTGCTTGTTTCCCTCAAAGATCAGAAGCGGCGGTTTCACTATGTTAACAAGGCGGTCGAAGAGTATTTCAATCGTTCCCGTGACACAGTATTAGGCAAGACCCAAGAGGAACTGGCTTTGGACGACGAACAGGCGAAGCAGTTTCGCGCAGACGACGAAAAGATTCTTAAAGGCGAACTTGCGGAAATCCATGTCGCTCAAGAGCCGCTAACAAATCAGTCCAGTGGTGAGGTGCGACACCTTCAGACTCGAAAACGCCTCCTATCGTTCCCAAGCAATAATCCGCAACCGCATGTGTTGGCCGTCGCGACCGACATAACTGATACACTTGCAGCCCAAGAACAGTTACGAATTATGCGCGACTCGCTTAAGGTAAAGCTTCAATCGCTGACAGACCTAGTAGTTGATATCGAGAAATCCACCAGCGAGAGAGATGCCTGCAACACCGCCATTTTGCGCCTCCAAGAGTTCGGCGATGTTTTCGGATATCCGTCTGTTATGATATCATTCAAGCGCATTATTGATGGACGTCCCTGCATTATTGCGGAACCAGACTATGCCACCGGTGTTTGGAAGAACATTGCACCCCATATGATGCGTTTGTGTGACGTATCACAAACCGAGATGGATATTACTGCTCTTGTCTTAGAGAATGGCAGAGCAGAATTTGTAAGTGATTCAAGGAACCATGTGGCGTTCGACCAGAATCTGGCAAGAAAGGTGCAATTAGTTAGCCAATATGTCATTCCCCTCCAGACGGCTTCCTCAAAACTAGGCATTCTGCAGATCGCGATGGGTGAGCGGGAACGTCCGCCGGAAGACCGCAGCTACTATGACGCAATCGCGGCACACCTATCAGTTGCAATCGAAAGACATAGGAGCTTGGCTGAGTTGGAGAGAATTAACAAGGAATTAACGAATCAAGCTCGGATTCTTGCTTTCGATGCTGCTGCTGCTAAAATCATGCACGAATTGATGCATGCAATTGGTGATTACGCCGACCGTCTGCGGGCGGCAGTGGTGAATCCGGAGATTCGCTGTAACAAAAATGCAGAACAGTTCCTTCAGTATACCCAACAGAAAGTGGGAGAATGGATTCGTTCCGTCTCTCAAAACGTGGGGGCGTTGAAGACTAATGAAGAGGTCGGCGCCTATGAAGTTGAGAAGATCATTAAAGAAACGGTTGAGACATGGTATAGGAAGGCGCAACTAAGGAACTGCACAATTCAGATGGAATGCAACGCGCCGGGGAAGAAAGCCCATGTGCGGTTCGGCGCGTTGAAAGAGGCTGTTTCATGTCTTATTGTTAATGCTATAGAGGCAAACGCAAAGGATATACGCGTGATTGTGCGCGCAGTTCCAAGACCCCCTGATGTAAGTCGAGCAAGTGAACGCATTGATATCGAGGTCTTGGATAATGGCGACGGTATCCCCCTAGAATTTAGGGATAAGCTGAAGACCTTTGGCTGGACATCAAAGGTGGCGATTGGGCACGGTATAGGTCTTACGATTGTAGACTTGTTATCCAAACGGATGGGTGGGAGCTTTGACATAGTATCCTATGGCAAAGCAAGTGGCGAACCTTTGACTCGGTTTGTCCTTCGGCTCCCATCTGTTTTAGGTTAGAGTGTTCTATGTCACGCTGGTCGTGCGGCTGCATCACACCGAGCCTTTCCAGCAGGACCAGCTCTGGCGCTACGCCGCCGATTCCAAGATGAACACCGGGAAGCAGCTTGGCGTGAAGCTGACCCGGCGCGCGCCGGGCGTGGGCGAACTGGAGGTGTATTTCGATCCGGCGGTCGCGATGGAGGAGAGGATCATCTTCAGCAACTACGTCCACGAGCACCTGTTGCAGCACGCCCCTGACGTGGAGCGGCTACAGCATTATGTCTGCCCGCAGCGCGACAGCCCGGTGGGCAATCGCGAGGTGGCGATGAAGCGGCTAAACGACTGGCTGCAAAGCCGGCCACCGCAGCCTGACCCGACGGCCCGGTTCAAGTTCCGCAAAGGCAAAGAGGAGCCGCCGAGCATCATCTGCGTAGGCTGTGAGCAGCGGGTGCCGCTCTGGGATGAGATGGAGCAGTGTTTCGCCAGCCCGGAGATTCAGGGGCGGGTGCGCGACATGCAGGAGGAGTCCGCCATCGAGCTGAGCAACCAGAGCAAGGAACGCGCGCTGGTGGGCGAGGTCATCTCCACCGTGGCGCTCGCGGACCAGATCAGCCGGGAGTTCAACGTCAGCGATCAGGGCATTGACATGGAGATCGAGTTCACCGACGACGCCCACGAAGCGACCGGCGCGAAGCTCTACCTGCAACTCAAGTCGGGCGATTCCTACCTGCGCGAGCGCAAGGGCGCGGAAATCTTCACGATCAAGGACGAGCGCCACACCCGTTACTGGATGGAGCAGGCGTTCCCCGTGCTGCTGGTGATCCGGAACTCCGAGGGCGAAGTCCGCTGGATGGAAGTGCGCGACTGGCTGAAGCGCGAGAGCGAAAACGGCAAGAAGCCGGTGAGGCAAATCGTCTTCGCGGGCGAGCGGTTCGACGTGATGAGCGTGCGGCGGTGGCGGGCGCTTGTTCTCAAACCGTGAGTGAATCCGCAGTGGGTGCTTTGGTCCTCCTCCTGTTTGCCAACAGTTTCCATTCCCGCTGTTGCCATGCTGGACGTTCATCAACCGCAAGCATATCCCTTCAACTTTTCTTTTGCGGCGATCCCAGCCCTAACCTCATTATCAACGACTTCCAAGGCCTCCGGGGAAAGATGCGGTTTCAACTTTTCCAACAGTCCCACAAAATACCGACTGGCACTCTCTGCGCCCTCCTCATACATCTTCTTCCCATATTCTGGGTCTCCACGATCCAGCCCCAACAACTTCGCCCCCATCGCCGTCCCCTGTAACCGCAACTCGATGTCAGGAACTTCTTTCATGACTTCGACGGGTCTCTCCATCACGAATAGTCCATCCTTCACTTTTCGCTTCTCCACCACCTTTTCTTTCCGCTTCGCGTTGAGCGCTAGCTTGATGGGGTGAAGCAGCTCCGTTTCCGTCACGCCCAACTGTTTGAAAATGTCCACCACGGCCGACTGCATCGCGGGCTGATCGAACACGCGCGTCGCGTTTGCATTTGGGTCCGAATATCCCGCTGCTCGCGCCGCTTCGGTCTTGTTGCCCGTCTCGGCATACACTTTGAGCGCGGTCCGCTGCTTCGGCGTCAGCTTCTCGGTTGGATTACCGTGTTTTACCGTGGTTTGTTTTTTTCGAGTGCTCATCTTGTTCCCGCCGTTAAACGATCAAACACACAGCCGCCTCCATTGAGCCACCCTCGTCGCCGGACATCGTGCTGCGTTTCGCTTCGATTGGCTCTGGAGCCGTCACAAATGGGATTGCTGCCGCGCCTTCACGCTGGCTTCTTCGGTTGCCGTTGCTTCCGCTGTGCCTTGTTCGCCATCGGGCGGCATCGGAACGACTTTGCCAACCTCACCCTCCGGTCTCAGTGCCCAAAAATGCTTTGCCTCCGTTTGCGTCACCAGCGCCTTGTAATGAGCGTGCAGGATGTTGGAGTCTTTGTGTCCCATTTGCGCCGCCGTCCGCACTTGGTCGCCGTGCATTGCCAAGTGGTAAGAGCCAAACGAGTGCCGCAACCCATTCTTCGGCCACGGCAGAATTTTCGCCTTCCGCTGCAACGCTTCCAACCGCTCGCGGAAATGCACCGAGTCAACCACGGGGCCGCGTTCCTTCGCGTAGGCCGCGAGCCAAGCCGCCAGCGTGTCGCTGATCTCGACAACCCGTCGCATCCGTTTCTTGGCAATCTCCGCGCCGACGATGATCGCCCGTTCTGTGAGCTTCACCGCCGACCAGTCCAGCCGTTGCGCCTCGGTGGGCCGCAGACCCGCGAACAAGCCCATCGCAACATACGGCAACAGCCCAAACTCCGGCGCGGCTCCAAGCAGTGTCGCGGTTTGCTTCACGGTGAAGATGCCGGGTTCCTTGTCTTCCGGCGCTGGCCGCGAAAGCTTCTCCGCCAAGTTCACGTCCACCCACCCCCGCCCAATGGCGAAGTTGAAAAGCTGAGACAGCTTCACCGCGTAGTTGATCTTCGTGCGCGGCGACAACTCCGGGTCGTTCAACCACTCCTGCAACTCCGGCAACGCAATCGCGCTCAGTTGTCGCGTGCCAAATGTGTTGGCGAATTGCCCCAGCCGCGCCTTCAGGTCGTCAATCGTCCGCTGCCGCCGGCCCGCCGCCGTCACGTCCTTCAACAACTGCTGCACGATCTCCGCGACGGGCGGCGCGTTGCGATACTTCAAGACGTGCTCAACGTAGTGGTCCACCGCTTCCGTCAGCGTGGCGTTCCACGGCCTCAACTTCCCCAAACACTTCGCGGCCTCAACCCGCGAGTCAGCCGACAGAGAAAACGCCGCCGTGCCTTCGTTCTCTTTGGCAACCCGCGCCTGCGTTGCGAACGTCTCAGCCGCTTGCTTGGTGGGAAACGTCCGCCGGTCGCGCTTGCCGTTCACCAAGCCCAAGTCCACCGTAAAGCCTGCTTGCCCGCTTCGATGGATTCGTCTATAAATGCGCGGCCATGAAACCTTGCGTCTCGCACGACTGTGCTCCTGCTTCGTCTGTGCGTTCGTGTCATTGTCCTTCGTTGTCATGGAGCCTCCACAAGCTAAGTGTTCATCACTTGACGGCGCGAATGTGTCACGCAAACGGCACGCAGTCAACGCTCAAAATGAAAGTTCAAGTTTAGACTTTCATTATCATCCTGCAAATTAACACTTTATAAAAACGGAAAGTGATGGGTGCCTGGTGGTCCCCACGGTCTTCAAAACCGTCGTGGCTGGCGCAAGCCGGCCAGGTAGGTTCGATTCCTGCCCTTTCCGCCACTTCCGGGTGCTGGCCTACGCCCTTCGCCGTTAGGGCCAGATCACTACAGCCGATTTTTTCAACAAAGCAACTTTTGGCCTAAATGGAGCCCGTTTTCCCTCCTGAAACCCACGCAATCCTGCCTTCCGACCTTTTCAAAAGTGTGCGGTCCGAGTACACTCCGGGGTTCCTGATACTTGGCAAAAGCGGAAAACCACTGTTTTTATGTGGATATATGAGAAATGACGGGAGCGACGGGACTCGAACCCACGAGTCCTCCGTCCATCCGACCGGCGCGTTTGTCCGGGCACAACCGTATCGGGCGTTCCCCGGCCCGGCCAACCCAAACTTCTATTGAGCCGGAGGCGCGCGAACTGCTATAAGCGCCGGGCGTTGCCGGTCCTCGAGGGCGGGCGACACACGGCCCTTGATCGGATATGTGGATCGTCCAATTAGCTCTGCGCAGACCTTACACGTTTGTGGTCGCAGCCATCCTGCTGCTGCTGCTGACCCCGTTTGTCCTGATGCGAATGTCCACGGACATTTTCCCCGTCATTGATATTCCGGTCGTCAGCGTCGTTTATCAATACGCAGGCCTCGACGTGAAGGAAATCGAGCAGCGCATTGTTTATATCTGCGAACGCTCGCTGGCCACCACGGTCAACAACATCGAGCATATCGAGTCCAACTCCTACAACGGCATTGGCGTCATCAAGATCTTCATGCAACCTGGCACCTCGGTGGACGGGGGCGTGGCGCAAGTCACGTCCATCTGCCAGACGCTGTTGCGCACCATGCCGCCGGGGCAGACGCCGCCGTTGGTGATCCGCTACAGCGCCTCCACGGTGCCGGTGTTCCAATACAGCTTCAGCAGCAAGAAACTCTCCGAGCAGGAGCTTTACGACTTTGCCCAGAACCAGATTCGCGTGGGCCTCTCCGTCGTGCCCGGCGCGTCCGCGCCCTGGCCCTACGGCGGCAAAACCCGCCTCATCGCCGTGGATCTCGACCTCACGGCGCTCAAGTCGAAAAACCTCTCCGCGCAGGATGTGGTCAATGCCATCAACGCACAGAATCTCATCATGCCCGGCGGCACCGCCAAAATCGGCCCCACCCAATACAACGTCGAGCTGAACTCCAGCCCCCGGGTGCTGGATGAACTCAACGATCTGCCGGTGAAAACCATCGGCGGCGCCACCATCTACCTGCGGGACGTGGCCCAGGTCCACGACGGTTACTCGCCGCAGCAGAACATCGTCCGTCAGGACGGCCTTCGCGGCGCGTTGCTGACGATCTATAAGACCGGCGTCGTCTCGACGCTGGACGTGGTGCGCCGCGTCAAGGCCGTCATGCCGCGCATCCTTAGCGGCCTGCCGCCGGAGATTGACGCCCGGGAGTTTGCCGACCAGTCGTTGTTCGTTCGCGCCGCAATCGAAGACGTGGTGCGGGAAGGGACCATCGCCGCCGCCCTGACGGCGCTGATGATCCTGCTCTTCCTCGGCTCGTGGCGCAGCACGCTCATCATCGCGGTCTCGATCCCGCTCTCGGTGCTCTCGTCCATCGCCGTGCTCTACGCGCTCGGCGAGACCATCAATCTGATGACGCTCGGCGGACTGGCGCTGGCCGTTGGCATCCTCGTGGACGACGCAACCGTGGCGATTGAGAACATCCACCACCACATGACCGCGGGCATCGCGCTGGAGGATGCCATCCTCATCGGCGCGCAGGAGATCGCCCTGCCCGCCTTTGTGTCCACCCTCTGCATTTGCATCGTGTTCGTGCCGATGTTCTTTCTGACGGGGGTCGCGCGCCATCTCTTCGTGCCCCTGGCCAAGGCGGTGGTCTTCGCCATGCTCGCCAGCTACCTCATCTCGCGCACGCTGGTGCCGACGCTGGTGATGTGGTTCTACCGGGGTGTGAAGCTCCACGGCACGCACGCGGATCATCACCACGCCCCGCTCTGGGTGCGGCCCTTCCTGCGGCTCCAGCTTCGCTTCGAGCGGGGCTTTCTCCATTTCCGGGAACGCTACCGCGCGATGCTGGCCGCCTGCCTGGAGAAACGCGCCGCCTTCGGCGGCGTCTTTCTGCTCTTCTGCCTGGGCTCGTGGCTGCTCGTGCCGCAACTCGGCGAGGACTTTTTCCCCAATGTGGACGCCGGCACTTTTCAACTCCATCTTCGTGCGCGCAGCGGCACACGCATCGAGGAAACCGCGAAGCTGGTGGACCAGGTTGAGACGGTCATTCGCGAGGAAGTGCCGGCCGTGGAAATGCACGGGATTCTCGACAACATCGGCATCTCCAGTTCCGGCATCAACCTCACCTACAGCAACAGCGGCGTCATCGGCGTCGCCGACGCCGACATCCTCGTCTCCCTCAAACCGGGTCATGCGCCGACCGACCACTATGTCCGCCGGCTTCGCACGCGGCTCAACCGCGAATTCCCCGGGACGCTGTTCTACTTCCTGCCGGCCGATATCGTCAGCCAGACGCTCAACTTCGGCCTGCCCGCGCCGTTCGACGTGCAGATCGCCGGTCGCGACCAGGCCGCCAACCGCCGCATTGCGGCGCGGCTCGCCGAGAAGATTCGCCAGGTGGCCGGCGCGGTGGACGTGCGCGTGCACCAGCCGGCCGACCTGCCGAAATTGCGCATCGCCGTGGACCGCACCAAGGCCTCGGTGTTGTCCCTCACCGAACGCCATGTCGCCGACTCCGTACTGCTCAGTCTCAGCGGCAGCGGCCAGTTCGAGCCCGCCTACTGGTTGAACCGGAGCAACGGCATCCAGTACCTCCTCGAATTTCGCGTTCCCGAACACGCCATCGGTTCGCTCGAAGAGATTCAATCCATGCCTATCGGCACCGGCCAGCCCGGCCAGGACAGCGGCCAGATACTCGCCAATCTGGCCACGCTGGATCGGACGGCGGGCGAGGCCGTGGCCTCGCATTACAACACCATGCCGGTCATCGACATCTTCGGCGGCGTCACCGGCCGCGATCTCGGCGGCGTCTTGCGTGACATCGAACCCCTGGTCGAGCAGGCAAAGACCGAGCTCCCGCGCGGCCACTACATCAGCTTGCGCGGTCAGGCGGACACGATGCGCACGAGTTACATTGGCCTCATGGTCGGCCTGCTTATGGCCGTCGCGCTCATCTATCTGCTGCTGGTCGTGAATTTCCAAAGCTGGCTCGACCCCTTCATCATCATCACCGCTTTGCCCGGTGCGCTCGCGGGCGTTGTCTGGGGTTTGTTCCTTTCCCAGACCACGCTCAGTGTGCCGGCATTGATGGGCGCGATCATGAGCCTGGGCGTCGCCACCGCCAATTCGGTCCTCGTCGTCAGCTTCGCGCGCAACAGCCTGCATCGCGGTCTCGATCCCATCGCCGCCGCGCTGGAGTCCGGCGTGGGCCGCATCCGGCCTGTGCTGATGACGGCGACGGCGATGGTGATCGGCATGTTGCCCATGAGCCTTGGATGGGGTGAGGGCGGCGAGCAGAACGCCCCTCTCGGTCGTGCCGTCATCGGCGGCCTCATCATCGCCACCGTGGCGACCCTGCTATTTGTGCCGGTGGTGTTCAGTTTCATGCACCGCCGGCCGCCGACGACAAAGACCCTCTGACCTTTTTGTGACATGCCACCGTTCAGCGACACGCGCATCCAACCATGAACCCGCAGCCAACCCTTCATAACCCGGAATCGAAAGTGCCGCCGCACGAGGAGCGGCGTTTCCGCCTTGGCCCGATCGCGGTGGTGGCCGCCCTGCTAACCGCGCTGGCATTCGCCGCGGGCATCCTGCCCCGCATCCAGGCCCGGCAGGCGGTCGCGAGAGAGACGCGCGAACTTTCCATCCCGACCATTGCCGTGGTTTCGCCGGCGCCGGGCATCGCCTCCGCCGGCATCGAGTTGCCCGCCGAGATCAAGGCGTTCGTGGAAGCGCCGATTTATGCCCGCGCCAGCGGCTACCTCAAACGCTGGCTGCTGGACATTGGAGCTCGCGTCGAGGCCAACCAGCTTCTGGCGGAGATTGACACGCCGGAACTCGACCAGGATCTCGCCCGCACCCGCGCCGAACTTACCGAGCGTCTGGCCGCCCTCGAACTGGCCAGGACCACCGCGACACGCTGGACGGAATTGCTCAAGACCGCCAGTGTCAGTGAACAGGAAACCGCCGAAAAGACGGCCGACCTCGCGCTCAAAGCCGCCATCGTCGAGGCCGGGCGGGCCAACGTCCGCCGTCTTGAAGAGCTCAAGGGTTTTGCGCGCGTCACCGCGCCCTTTGCCGGAACGCTCACCGCGCGCACCACCGACGTGGGCCAGCTCATCACCGCCGCCGGCACCCGCGAGCTGTTCCGCCTCGCGCAGACGCGCACCCTGCGCGTGTTCGTTTGCGTCCCGCAATCAATGGCCCACACCATCATGCCGGGCCAAAGCGCCGAGATGACCCTGGCCGAATTGCCCGGACGGAGGTTTGAAGCGAAAGTCGTCCGCACCGCTGGCGCGGTGGATGCAAGCTCCCGCACGCTGCTCACCGAACTGGAAGTGGACAATGCACGCGGCGAGCTATTGGCCGGCAGCTATGCGCGGGTCCGCTTCAGCGGTGTCAACGCCCCCGCCCCGCTGACGTTGCCAGCCAACACCCTGCTGTTTCGCGCCGAAGGCATGCAAGTGGGCGTCGTCGGCGCGGACGGCCGCGTGGCGTTGCGCAGCATCAAACTCGGCCGCGATTTTGGGAAGACAGTCGAAGTGCTTGAAGGCATCACCGCTGCGGACCGCGTGATTTTGAATCCGTCCGATTCGCTGATCCACGGAGCCTTGGTGCGTCTCCAGGACCCGTCGAAACTGGCGCCGGGGCCATGAACCTCCGACCGCCGTTTACAGTCGTCCTTGAATCGTGTGAGGGACACGATGAATACCCGCGTGTCCTTGGGAGCCCAGACTGCCGGGCGAACGCGCATATCCTGCGCCTGGCAGGCTGCAAGAAACGGATTCATGCCGTTAAAGCAAAGAATTGCGCCGGCGGCCGCTGCAAGGACGCTTTGCGAAGTCCAAAGGAAACAAACTTGATTTTCGACCCCAAGGGAAACGACACCGGGCTCTCGCGTTCCGGTTGCTCCATCGCAACACGACTTGCCGTCCAACCATAGGGTTCAACTCGCGACAATTGACAAGACATCAGGCTGACGCCTCCTTCCTCAGGGATTCCAGCCGTCGCCGCAAGACTTTGCCAAAGTCAACAATCGGGCTGTTGAGCAGGAAATGACGTCAAAAAGGCGGTCAACCTGTTTGTCGCGCCGTGACAATCCGTGACAAAACCCCTGCCGTTCTGTGCCTTTCTGTGCGTTTATCACTTACATAAGTATGTGCAAACAGGCAGACGAGACGAAAAACGATCGTTTCGATTCCTGCCCTTTCCGCCACTTCTTCCTCCGGGGAAACGACGATTCATTTTTCCCTGACAAATCCGTGTCAAACGGATGCGTGTCATGGTTTATTTTTTTGCTTCACCGGCAAGTTCAGATGGAAGCGGGTGTATTGTCCCGCTTCGGTCTCAAAATAGAGTTCCCCGCCGTGTTCCGTCACGATGCCGTGGCTGATGGACAGCCCCAAGCCAGTTCCCTTGCCCACCGGCTTGGTGGTATAGAAAGGATCAAACACACGGTTGCGAATATCCTGCGGGATTCCAGTGCCGTGGTCCTCGACGGTCATTCGAATCCACGGTTCCCCGTCTTTCTCGAACAACTGCGCGTTGACCCGGATGATCTTGTTCTCATGGTGGCCGGGATACTTTTCGTTCAGGGCGTCCCGCGCATTGGTCAGCAGATTCATCAATACCTGCTCGATTTGCTGGCCGCGGCATCCTATCTGGGGCAGTCCCTCCGGCACGTCCACGGTCAGCGTGATCTGGTCGCGCCGGATCACGGTCTGGATGAGCGTGAGAACGGCTTTGATCATGTCGGCCGGATTCGTCAGACTGTGCTCCTGCTTGTCCTGCCGCGCGAAGGCCAGCAGGTTGCGAACAATCACCGACACGCGGCCTGTTTCCTTCTTGATCCCGCTGGTGAACTTCTGGAGATGACTTTCCGCGGGCAGTTCGTCGGCAATCAACTGCGCGTAGTTCATGATTCCATTGATGGGGTTGTTGATTTCGTGGGCGACGCCGCTGGCGAGTGTGCCGAGGGCTTCCATCTTGTGCGCATCGCGGAGTTGGGCCTCCAACACGATCTCCTGCGTCACATCGCGTTTGACGGCGACATAATTGACCGTGACGCCGGCGGCGTCGCGGATCGGCGTGATGGAGGCGTCCTCCTCGTAGAGCGTGCCATCTTTCTTCTTGTTGATGAAGCGGCCGTGCCAAACCTCGCCGCGACCGAGCGTTTCCCACATCTGCCGGTAGAAAACGTCGTCGTGTTTGCCGCTCTTGAGCACGCGCGGGTTCTGGCCAACGGCTTCGGCGCGTGTGTAGCCGGTGATGCGCTCGAAGGCGGGGTTGGCGTAGAGAATGGTCCCCGTCGTATCGGTGATTACAATGGTTTCCGCTGCCTGTTCAACCGCCGTGGCCAGCCGCGCCATTTCCGCCTCCGCCCGCTTCTGCCCGGTGATGTCGCGCACGGTGGCATGAAGTTGCGTCTGCCCGGCCAACAGGAAACGAGTCAACAGCACGGTTGCCGGGAACTCTTTTCCGTCGAGCCGCTTGTGCGTCCACTCACAATAGTGGGAGCCTTCACGCAGGGTGGTTTCGATCACGGCTTTCGATTTCTCTGCCGAGAGGCTGCCGTCCGGCTGCCGTTCGGGGGAAACCTCCCACGGCGCGAGCGAACAGAATGCCGCCTCGGTGGCCACGCCAAACATCTGGAGCGCCGCCGGGTTCACTCCGGAGAATTTCCAGTCAGGCGGCGCAACGATCATCATGGCATCTCGCGAGCTTTCGAACAGGACGCGGTATTTTTCCTCGCTCGCGCGCAACGCCTCCTCCACCTGCCGGCGCTGCCGTTCGATCTCGATGTTCTGGAGTGCAAACGAGAGGTCGTCTGCCAGTTCCTTCAGCAGAAGAAGCTCCTCCTGGTCGAACGCGTTGGGACGGTCGGCGTAAACGTTGAGCGAGCCAAAAAGGCGGTCGCCCAGGGTCATCGGCACCGCCGCCACCGAGTTGCAGCCGCAGGCCAGCGCTTTTTCCTGCCACGGCCCGAAACGGGCATCCGTGGCAAGGTCCTGGAAAACGCACGTTTCCCGCCGCCGGATGGCTGTGCCGACGGGGCCTCGGCCGGTCTTGGTTTCGTCCCACGTGACGGTGATCTCGGTCGCGTAACCGGCCGCCGGTCCCGCGCTGGCGACAGGCACGACGCGCTTGGAGTCCGGTTGCACAAACCCGATCCAAACCACCCGGTAGCCGCGGGTTCGCACGAGGATCTTGCACGCCTCGGCGAGAAGATTCTCCGGGTTCCGCTCCCGCACGATCAACTCATCCACATCCCGCACGGCCCGCAACACTTCGTGAAGGTGCCGGATCAACGACTCCGCCTGCACCCCGTTCTTGGTCAGTTCGGACTCCCGCATCGCGCGCCGCACGGCCGGTCCCAGGCGGGAGATTCGATGCTTCAATACATAATCGGTGGCGCCCAGATGCAGCGTATTAATGGCAATTTCCTCGCCCATGCTGCCGGAAACCATAATGAAAGGCACTTCGGGCCGTGTCCTGCGGACCAGCATCAGCGCAGAGATGCCGTCATAGGACGGCAGCTTGAAGTCCGACAGGATCAGGTCAATCTCCGGGTTTTGAAGCTCGGTCTTTAACTCCGCCTCCGTCATTATCCGCTTCGCCACGAACCGGAAACCCTCCCGACTCACCTCCCGCAGGATCATTTCGGCATCGGCGGGCCGGTCTTCGAGCATGAGGATCTTGATTTCGTGGGTCGTGTCCATGGCTCACACTTTCCCGGCTGGCAGCGTGAAGTAAAAATCCGCGCCTTTGTTGAGAGTCGCCTCTGCCCAGACACTGCCGCTGTGGCGCAGGACGATGCGCTGAACCAGCGCCAGCCCCACACCCGTGCCTTCAAACTCCTCCTCGCTGTGCAGCCGCTGAAAAACGGCAAAGAGCTTGTGCACATACCGCATGTCGAAGCCCACGCCGTTGTCCTTGACGCAATAAATCAACTCGTCGCCATCCATCCGCCCGGTGATCTCGATCTCGGCCACCGGCCGGGTGCGGGTGTATTTGACGGCGTTGGAAATCAGGTTGGTCCAGATGTGGGAAAGCAGGGCCGCGTCGCCGTGTGCCGGCGGCAGCGGATGGAGCTTCAACCGGATGTCGCGGCCCGGCGCCTGTGCTGCGCATTCGTCGAATGCGCTTTGGGCCATCGCGCGCATATCCACCTCCTCCCGCTGCATCGCCTGCCGCCCCATCCGCGAGAACTCCAACAAGTCGTCAATCAACCGCCTCATCTTCTCAGCCTCGGCGCACACGACGCCCAGCGTGCGCTGGCCTTCTTCATCGAGCTGCTGGGCGTAATCTCGGGACAAGATGGTCGCAAAGCCATTGATAGCCCGCAGCGGCGCGCGGAGGTCATGCGACACGGAGTAGGAGAACGACTCCAGTTCCTTGTTGGCCGCTTGAAGCTCGGCGGTGCGCTCCTGCACCCGCCGCTCCAGGTCGGTATTGAGCTGGCGGACTTCCTCCTCCACCCGCTTGCGCTCGGTGATGTCCTGGATTGTGCCAAACATGCTGACGGGTTTTCCCGCAGCGTTGATTTCGAGGTTGCCCCGGCCGTGCACCCAGCAAATGGCTCCATCGCTCTGGCGGATGATGCGGTAATCCTTGTCAAAGGGCTGTCCATCTTTAAGGACATGCCCCAATAGATAATCACGCATTTCGTCTTTATGTTCCGGGTGCAGCAGATTTACCCAGCCCTCGACAGTTTTTGGGTATGCCGTATCAATGCCGAATACTTCATCCAAAGCCGTCGAACAGGTCCATTGTCCCGACGTGAAGTCGAGAACGTAATGGCCCAGTTTTGCCACGTGCTGTGATTCTTTGAGATGTTCTTGGTTCTCCCGCAGCGCCTCCTCCACCCGCTTGCGTTCTGCGCGAGTGCGCAGCGTGGTGATGCCATAGGCCAGATCGCCGGCCAGGTCGGCGAGCAAGCTCATTTCTTCGGTGTTGAAGGCGTCCGGCACGGCGGCGTAGATCATCACTACGCCAAACACGCGTTCGCCGATGATCAACGGCAGCGTGGCTGACGAGGCGTAGCCGCGCTGGATCGCCTCCGGCCGCCACAGGCCATAGGTTGGATCGGTGAGGATGTTGCGGGCGAGGACGGGCCGGCCGGTGCGGATGGCGATGCCGGTGGGACCGCGTCCGCCCTCGGTGTCGGCCCAGGTGATTTTCGCAGTGTCGAGGTAGCCGGTCTCGAAGCCGGCTTGGGCGACGGGGCGCACCGACTTGGCCGCGTCCTGTTCAGCGAAGCCGACCCACGCCATGCGGTAGCCGCCGTGGTCCACGAGCAGGCTGCAGATTTTCTGGAGCAACTCCGTTTCGGTCGTGGCGCGCACGAGGGCCTCATTGCATTCGCTGATGACCTTGAGCGCGCGGTTGCTCTTGTGCAAATCCTCCTCCGCCTTCTTGCGCTCGGTGATGTCGCGGCAGACGCAGAAGATGAGTTTTTGCCCATTACAGATGGCCCCGTTCGAGCTGATTTCGACATCATACTCGGTGCCGTCCTTGCGACGGTGGCGTGTCTCGAACTGATTGCCGGTGGCGTCAATCAACCGGATCATTCCCATCAATTGATCGCGTGTCCAATGCGCGTCCCAATCCCAAACAGAGAGTTGCCGCATTTCGTTGGGGGAATAGCCGAGCATTTCGGTAAAGCGGCTGTTGGACTCGAACACCTTGCCATATGGGTCGAGGACAACGATACCGTCCCTGGACTGCTCGATCAGAATGCGGCGGCGAACCGCCTCGTTTGCAAGAGCCGCTTCGGCCCGCTTCTGGCGTTGCAGCAATTTCCACTCGCGGAGAACACCTCTCACCGTGTGGGGCAGAATGGCGAAAGCCTCCGGCGACTTGACCACGTAATCCAACGCGCCCGCTTTCATCACTTCGGCCACGATCTGCTGATTGCCGAACGCGGTCATGACGAGGACAGGAAACAGTGCGTCTTCCGGTGGATTTGTCAGAACCTCCACGGCGCGACCGTCGGGCAGGTTCAGATCAATCAGTGCGATGGCCGGAGGATATGCGGCGATGTGTTCCCGGTATTCCCGCAGCGTGCCGACGGCGCGGATGTCGGCCTTCGTGCCTGCCGCCTCAAAGGCGCGGCGGATGGCCTCGACGTGGGCCTCTTCGTCTTCCACGATCAGTATTTGGCGGCGCGCGATACTCATTGGGTCTCCAGGCACTTGCTAGAGCGGATTCTGGTTCCACGCCAGCCAGTAGAAGCCAAAGGTTTCCATCAGTTGATTGAACTGCGTGAAATCCACCGGCTTCACCAGGTAGCTGTTAACGTGGTTGTCGTAGGCTTTGATCATGTCCGCCTCGGCTTTCGAGGTGGTCAGGATCACCACCGGGATTTTGTGGAGCTTGGGGTCCGCCTTGATGATCTTCAACACCTCCAGCCCGTCCACCTTCGGCAGCCGCAGGTCGAGCAGGATAACGCCCGGCCGCGGTGACTGGGCCGGGTCGCTGAATTCATTCCGCCGGTAAAGGTAATCCAGCGCCGCCTGCCCGTCGGCGACGTGTATCAGGCGGTTGGCTATACGAGAGATCTCGAAATTCCGCCGCACGATCTCGGCATGGGCCTCCTCATCTTCCACCAGTAGAATGATAATCGGTTCACCTTTCATAGTTCTTCTCCTTCTTATTGTTCTTTGGAATGACTGCCTTCTGCCTTCTGTTCCCCCACCGCTCCCGGCAGCGTAAAATAGAAGCACGTGCCCTGTCCCTGTCCTGCGGACTCCACCCAGATTCGCCCCTGACACAACTCCACGATTCGTTTGACGAGGGCCAGGCCAAGGCCCGTCCCTTCGGCTTTGGGATCAAGTCTCTCAAACAGGTTGAAGATCTTCGTGTGGTAGCGCGGATCTATGCCGATGCCGTTGTCGCGCACGAAGAACACCGTCTCCGCGCCGCGCGCCTCCATGCCGATCTCGATGCGCGGTTCCTTCTGGCCGCCCATGAACTTGCAGGCGTTCTCCACCAGGTTCTGCCAGATCTCCGCCAGGCGGGGCCGGTCGCCGTGCAACATCATGTCGTTGTCGCCCACCTTCACCGACACGCCCTGCTCGGTGATGCGACCCGCCACCGCACCGAGCGCTTCGTCCACCAGATTCCGGAACGTGATGCGCACCGGCGGGTTGATGACGCGGCCGACGCGTGAAACCTCCAGCAACTCGTTGAGCAATCGCGCCATCTTTTCCGTGGCGGTGCGTATGAAGCGCAGGTCCTTCTCGATTCGCCCGGCATCGCCCGCCGCCGTGTCTTTCTCCAAGTAGCCGAGGAACGTCCGGACCGTCACGACCGGACTCTTCAGGTCATGGGAAGCCGTATAGAGGAAGCGCTCCAACTCCGCGTTCTTCTCCTGCAACTCCAGCGCGCTTTGCCGCGCCGACGCCTCCGCCCGCTTGCGATCGGAGATGTCGCGGATGTTGCACTGGATCACCTTCTGGTGGTCCGCCAGATAGACGTTGCTGACAAACTCCACCTCGTGCCGCTTCCCGTCGTGACCTTCCAGCGCCATGTCTTCGTAGCGGATGTATTTCTTCTCCTTCAATTCCGCGAAGTTGGCCTCGTTGGCGATGAGGTCCTTGAAGAATCCCAGTTGCCAGACCTTCTTGCCGAGGAACACCTCGCGTGCGACACCCAGCAACTCGATCAAGTACGGATTCACATCCACCACCATCCCGGTCTCGGCATCGAGGATCAACACGCCGTCTCTGGCCGCCTCAAAGAGCCGGCGATAGCGGAGTTCGGAAGCGCGCAGCAGGTCCCCTATCTCCGCTCGCTCCTTGTAATACCGGACGCGCTGGTGCCGCCAGACCAGACCCACGCCGGCTCCCGCGCCGAAGATCAAGACGCCGATCAGGACGACCAGTTGCCAGAGTTGCCCGCGCAGCGGCGCATACGCTTCCGCGGTGTCTATGCGGGCCACCAGCGACCACGGCGAGTCGGGAATGGCGCTCAAGGCCGCCACCACTGGCACGCCCCGGTAGTCTATGCCTTTCATGATGCCCTCCCGGCCCGAGGCAGCCTGGGCCGCGGGCAGCGCAACGCTATCCAAAAGCATTCGGAGGTTCAGTGCGGTATTCGTCTGAAACCGGAGTTCGTTCAGGAAAATGACTTCGTTGCCTTCCCGGCGGACGAGCAGTGTCTCGGCGGTCAGGCTCGGCGTGGGCCAGCGTTTGATGAAGGGATAAAGATACGTTTCCGGATCAATGCGCAAATCGAGCACGCCCAGCGGACGGTTCGCGTCCGACTCGTCAAGAATGGGCACCATCACCGCCAGATAGATGCGTTGATCGTGTTCGTTGCGGTAAAAGTCCTGAAACGTCACCCGGCCCGACCGCAGGATTTCCGGAAGGCTTTGGAGAATAGCGAACGACATGGGCGGCAGCTTCCCGGCAGGCCATGACATGCGGGGAATGCCCTGGGTATCCAGCAGACGAATCCGGTCATACCCGGAATCAGGGTATTTCTCGATCCACGACCGAAGCTGCCGTTGCGCGTCAGCGTCCTCCGGCTTCTCGAAGAAGCGGCGCACCAGGGCGGTAAAGGTGCTGTTCTTGAACACCATGGCACCATCCCCCAGCCGTTCCTTACGCCACTGCGCCAGCTCCTCCACCTTCAGTTTCGCAATGGATGAAAGCTGGCGCTCCACTTCGGCGCGATGGTTCCGCTCCTGGGACCGGTAGTAGAACACGCCGGTGGCGACGATGCCCGCCGCCAGCAAAAGGAACACCAGCAAGGGTGCAAACCCAACCCGCGACCCTGATGGTTCGGAAATCTTCATAAACCTCCCAGAAATTGACGAGTTGTGGTTCAACTTCGGCCAGCGGGCCAGTAATAGCGAAATATATTCACAACTATTTCAACAATTCATCTCCGCAGCGCGTTGATCAGTTCGTCCATTTTGTTCGCGAGGGTTTGCATCTCGCTTTGCGTTGGCGGATCGCTGACGGTGAGGCCAAGAAGTTGCACGCCGTTGGTGTTGGCGCTGGTGCCGGCGATGGCGTCGGAGAGTTGTTGGCTGCTGACATCGCCAGGAGGTCCTTGCGGACCCGGATCGCCTTGAGAGCCTTGATCTCCCTGCGGACCTTGGGGACCGGGCGGGCCACCCGGATCGCCTTGCGGCCCTTGAGGGCCTTGATCACCTTGAGGACCTTGCGGGCCTTGTGGCCCGTCATTGCCTTGAGGACCTTGCGGACCTTCTGGGCCGGGATCGCCCGGCAGACCTTGCGGGCCGGGAGGACCGCCGGGATCACCCTGCGGACCTGGAGGTCCGGGCGGGCCGGGATCGCCTTGTGGGCCGGGCGGACCTTGTGCGCCGTCATTGCCAGCAGGGCCTTGTCCGCCTTGCGGGCCTTGGTCGCCCTGTGGTCCTTGTGGACCGGGCGGGCCACCGGGATCGCCTTGCGGACCTTGCGGGCCTTGGTCGCCCTGCGGCCCCCGCGGACCGGCTGGCCCCGACGTGCCGTCGGCACCGGGCAAGCCTTGCTCGCCTTTATCGCCTTTTGGCCCGACTGGGCCGGGAACGCCTGCGTCTATGAGCGCCTTGAGTGCGGTGAGTTGGCCCCGCATTTCGTTTGAGCGCAACGGCGAGTTGTCGGCTGGTAGTGATGGATCGAAGGGCATAATCCAGTTTTCAGTATTCAGCTATCAGCTTTCAGCTACCAGCAATCAGTTTTTGGCTGACTGCTGATAGCTGATCGCTGAAAGCTTTCCTCACATGCACATGTGGTGGACGGCGTCGCTCCAATCGCTGTAGCCGGTGGAGCCGCCGATGGCGCGGACTTGCACTTGATACATGGTGCCGGGGACGAGTCCGTTGACGGGCATGGAGCGAGAGTTGGTGAAGATGCCGCCGGTTTGGAAGGGGCCGGGCGCGCCGCCGGGAGGGAGGACGGCGTAACGCACTTCGTAGCTCTTGGCGTTGGCGACGGCCGTGACCTTGACCAGGAGTTGGGCGGTGTTGCCGTTGTCCACGCTGAGGATGACTGGATCGTCGAGTGGCGAGGAGGCGTTGTTGGTGCTGACAGCCTCAAAGCCGCTGGTGAGCAAGGTGGAGAGGTCGTTGTTGCAGTTGGCCTGCACGTAGCCGGCAAGCTGGCGCAGGAGATCAATGAGCACGTCACGCTTGTTGTTCTTGTCGGCGGTGGCCGCCGTGCCGCCCTGCATCTGAGCGGCGATGGCGGCGGTGAAGTTCGCGAGGGCCGTTTGCATAGCCACCTTGGTCACCGGTGGAGTGGGGTAGGCGGCGTTGCCAAAGAGGCCATCAATGACTGCGCCGGCCGTTTCTTCAAGGGCGTGGTCGGGCGCGTTGGTGAATCCTAGTAGAACTCGGAGGTGGGGCATGTTTCTTTTCCTTTCCGGCAGGAAACCGTCCCAGGTCAGGCCGGGGGTGTCCC
>CAIQCK010000066.1 GCA_903870275.1 uncultured bacterium
CCGTCGAGCCTGCGTTGAAAAAGCAGAGGCTCGACGGAGTCTCGCCCCACCGTCAAACAACCCATTACTTTTTTGTGGCGTTTGTGCTCCTTTGTGGCTAATTCCTCCGTCATGGCAACCAAGGCTCCGCCCATCTCCAAAGTCATTGCCGCACTGCGCAAGACCTACCCGGACGCGCATTGCGAGCTGAACTTCACCACGCCGCTCGAACTGCTCGTCGCCACCGTTCTCTCTGCGCAGTGCACCGACAAGCGCGTCAACAAGGTCACGCCCGCGCTGTTCGCGCGCTTCAAGGCCGCCGCCGACTACGCTGCCGCGCCGCCGGCGGAACTGGAGCGGATGATCCAGAGCACCGGTTTTTTCCGTAACAAAGCCAAGGCGATTCAGTCCGCGTGCCGGGACATCGCCGGCAAGCACACCGGCCGCGTGCCGGACACGATGGAGGCGCTGACGGCGCTCCACGGCGTCGGCCGCAAAACGGCGAACGTCATCCTCGGCAACGCGTTCGGCAAGAGCGAGGGCGTGGTTGTGGACACGCATGTCATCCGCCTCTCACAGCGCATCGGCCTGACGAAGCAGAAGACGCCGGAGAAAATCGAAAACGACCTGATGAAGCTGGTGCCGCGCGCGCAGTGGACGATGTTCTCGCACTGGCTCATCTGGCACGGCCGGCGGCGTTGTTACGCCCGCGGGCCGGAATGCGAGCAGTGCGAGTTGGCGAAGATATGCCCGAAGGTCGGAGTGGAGAAATGATGACCTCTTTATCCGATGTGAGTTATTCTTTTACAGAGATAAAAGTCACTTCGTGGGGGCTTGTGCTCAGAGATGCCATCGGTCTCGTTTTTCTTGCCGTGTTGATCTATGCCATCGCCACGCTCCGCTACCGCATCACCGGGCGTGCCGTGGAGGTGCTCGTCTTCGGCTGGTGCGTCCGGCGCATCCGGCTCGACGACATCGAATACGTCCGCCGCGGCTGGGCGTTCTGGAACGAGCACTGGACAAACTTCAAACTATGGAATTGTGTAACCCTGCGCCGGAAGAGCGGGTGGTTTCGCAACTTCGTCATCACCCCGCGCAACCCGACCGGGTTCATTGCCGAGTTGGCGCAAAAACTGGAGGACTTGAAATGAGCGAACTGAAGGAAGGCGACAAGGCGCCGGCGTTTACCGCGGCCGGCAGCGACGGCAAGACCTACAGCCTGAAGGACTTGGCCGGTCAAACCGTGGTCCTCTATTTCTACCCGCGCGACAACACGCCCGGCTGCACCGTCGAGGCGTGCGAGTTCCGCGACAGCTTCGCGGAGTTCCGCAAGGCCGGCGCGGTCATCCTCGGCGTCTCCACCGACAGCCTCAAGAGCCACGCCGGGTTTATCGAGAAACAGAAGCTTAACTTCGTGCTGCTCGCCGACACCGACAAGAAAATCCAGGAAGCCTACGGCGTCTGGGCGAAGAAAAAGTTCATGGGCCGCGAATACATGGGCACCCTGCGCACCACCTTCGTCATCGGCCCCGACGGCCGCCTGAAGAAAATCTTCCGCGAGGTGAAACCCAAAGGCCACGCCGCCGAAGTCCTCGCGGCGGTGGGGTGATTGCCCTGCAGGGGTAAACAAGAATGGGTCTGCGTGATCTTCGCTCCGTAGGAGCGATTGAAAACAGCCCGGCGTTGAAGGGCGTGTTGCCCAAATCGTTTTAGCCGCGGAGCGGCGCCAGAGCGTAGCCCGCGGCGCGAGCCGTGGGTCTCATGACGCGGGAAGAAAGCCCCGGCAGGGGCGAAAGAAATCATTCATCCGTGGCGCATTTTCTTGAGGTTGTCTCGAGTTCGTGGACAGTGAGAGGCTTTCTCCCAACTCCGGGTGACCGGGCGCGGATGGCCGCGCAGGGGGCGTGGCGCGCTGCCGGGGCATCCACACGGACAGAAAAAATTGCTAGACAAAAGAGAGATAATCTCTATATTATGGCGTCGAATAGCGAAGTCAAAAAGAAGACCACAGGGAACAGGAAGGAAACCGCCATGAGAAAAGGAACCAGCAAAAACGTGTCACCGAAACAGATCGAGGCCAACCGCCGCAACGCGCGCCAATCCACCGGGCCGAGGACGCCGCAGGGCAAGGCGCGGGCACGGTTGAACGCAATGAAACACGGGCTGCTGACGGACGAGGCGGTCGTACAGGGCTTTTGGGTCCGCGAGTCCGCCCCCGAACTGCAGGAACTGCGCCGGCGGTTTTTCCAGCAGTGCGCGCCGGTCGGGCCGCTGGAGGAGATGCTGGTGGAGCAGATTGTCACCTGTTACTGGCGCAAGCGGCGCGTACTGCGGGCCGAGTGCGGGGAGATCGCCGTCAACGCGGGCGAGGGCGCGTGGGAGCGGCTGCGGGCCAGGGCCGGACAGCGTGCGCGAATCGAGAGCGCCCCGCTTAACAGCGAGTCGAAGCTGAAGCTGAGCACGGCCGGGCTGGATTACATGACGGAGACGTTGCAGGTCGCCCGCGCGCGGGTCGATGTGGAGGGGGAATTGAGCAAGAAGGCGTTGGGGGACGTGATTCAGGTGTTTGGCGTGGAATCGGACGGGGTGGCGCTGGACCTGGCGGAGATGAACGGCTGGCGAAAGCGGAATCTGGAAGGGCTGAAGCCGGCGGCGTTGAATGAGAAGTACCGGCAGGAGATGCTGGATTATATGGATGAATGGCTTGAGGGCTGCCGGTATCGCCGGCTGGCGCTGGAGCAGCAGGAGCAGAAGGAGGAGGAGGCGCAGCGGACGGCGGCGCTGCTGCCGCCAGCGGAGGTGGTGGAGAAGCTGGTGCGGTATGAGACGGCGCTGGACCGGCAATTGTTCCGGCTGCTGCGGCAGTTGGAGCGGTGGCAGCGGCTGCGGATGGGGGAGAAACTCCCGCTGCCGCTGGCGATGACAGGGGAGGAAGGGCTGGGCGCAACGGCGGAAATGTTTTCGGCAGACGGGCTGGCTGAATGCGGGAGGGGCCTCAGCGCCCCGACAGGCGGAGCATCGTGCAGGCGCGCGGCTGAAAAGCTCACGGCTGGCGTTGATCCGGCTTTGCGCGTTCGCGGTGGAGGTCGCGGTCGGGGCACTGAGACCCCTCCCACATTTAGGAGGCCGTCTTGCGATCCGAAGGGTGATGAAGATGGCCAAGAGCCTGTTGCCGGCAACCGGCGCAGGCGGCGAGAGCGTGCGGCCACCGACTTACGTCGGCGGCTACGGGCGGCGAAGTCCAAAAAAACAGTCGCGTCGCGCCGTAACGCGACTAGGGATGATAACGATTTCGCGTTACGGAGCGACGCGGCTACGATCAAAACGAACCCAAATGACGGGCGCGGCCCAAAACGGAAAACAGCGGTTTCCAATGGAAAAATGAATATTCCGAACCCAAGCGACCCCGCGGACGCAACGTCTTTTTGCGAAACGAAGCCAAATGAAGGGAGGCCCTCATCATTGAATCCCGCATAATACACTTTGGAGTTGGTTTGCGCGCTACAGCGGCTGTCTCCGAACTGGAAATGATGGCGACGTGAAGCAATCCATCGTGACGTTGGACATGGAAGGCGTGTTGACGTTGTCAGCCGCCTTGCCTGGCCGCGCCATCACTGGGGAGGCTGCAGCCCACCTCGGAAGTAGGGTTATACCCCATGGCGCACACGGAGCCGTGGAGTAAATTCGATAACATGAAAACATACATAGCACTGATAGTTGCCGCAGGTTTGTTCCTCGGCTGCGGCAAGACCAGCGTTCAACCCGCATCGCAGCAGTTCAACGAACTGCCGGCGGCCGTCCAAAAGACCGCGCGCGCTCAAGCGCCCAATGCCGAGATCGTCAACGTGGCCAGCCGGACCGAGAACGGGATGCAGATCTATGACATCCAGTTCCACACGGAATCGGGCACGCCGACAGTCTCCGTTGCCGCCGATGGCAAGCTCGTGAACAGCGACTTCGCCAAGACCGCGAGCGGGCTCGAACGCGCGCTCGCATCGCCCGGCGCGACGGGCACCAAGTTCAGCTCGTTGCCGGAAAAGGCGCAGAAGACCATCAAGCAGCACGCGCCGGACGCCGAGATCACCGACGTCACACGGCAGGAGAAGGATGGCCGCGTCTTCTACGAGGTCGGATTCATGGACAAAGGCACGAAGTCCACGCTTCGGGTGGCGGAGGACGGCCAACTCATTCAAGATCTGCAAAAGCAATAGTCGGACGCGAAGAAAACGTTCTGCTTGTTTCGGTAACAGATGTCCGGCATGCAGAGTGGAACTCATGTTGGCGCGGGGGGCAATGATCGCCATGCCCCTCGCGCCAAGCCACACCTCGCCCCGTCGGAACGTTACGGTGTTGATTCTTTGGTGGCTGGACTGAAACGTTCTGGCGCTCGTCGTGGTGGCGCCGGCGTTGCAAACTCAACCTTCGTCATACACAAGCGTGACCTTGTTGGGTCGTAAGCCAGCAGTCGCCTGGCACGCTTCAGTGCAAGCGATGTGTGCTTCAAAGGCCGCCAAGTCTTTGGGTTTGCTGCACCAACGCTTGCCCTCCCTGAGCTTCTTCAACGGAGCGGACGGAGTGAAGTGAAAGGTGAGTGAAAGCTGCGACATCGCCCCGAAGTCACCCTCACCCTTTTTGGTCACGATGAAATGTCGCATGATTTCGCACGTGAAGGTTTGGCCTTGCCCCCAATCGTCAGTGCCCCAAAGGAAAAGAAGCAGGTCGCCGCACATGTTTAGCGCACATCCCTCAGCGCGGACAGCCCGATAAAAACTGATCATGAGCCGGATGCCCTGCGCTAACGTCAGGCCGGCCATCGGTGTGCCGGACTGCTTGATGCGCTTCTCCAACTCCTCTTTTGAGTTCTTCGGCGTCATGGAGGCGCGATGATCGAACAGACCGTAATCTAAAATTGACCCGCGAATTTGTCAAATAACAGGGGAGACTTGGCAAAATCTGGTGAAGAGTGACGAGTTGCCGAAGTTCTTCAGGTCTCCCCTCCGCTCCAGAACCGTTTGTCAACGCCGCCGCGCCATCGGTCTCAATGTCTTCATTCGACGGAGTTTCCACCGGATGCGAAGGAGAAAAGTCACGCGTGCAACGTTGTGTGGCACAACGCGGCGAGGGACTGGACACGAAAAGAAATTCCTGAAATGATGGCGGCGTGAAGCAGTCAATCGTGACGTTGGACATGGAAGGCGTGTTGACGCCGGAGATATGGATCGCGGTGGCCGAGAAGACGGGCATCGCGGAGTTGCGCCGGACCACGCGGGATGAGCCGGATTACGACAAGCTCATGCGCGGGCGGCTGGCCATCCTCGACCGGCACGGCCTGAAGCTCTCGGACATCCAGGCGGTGATCGGGACGCTGCGGCCGTTGGACGGGGCGCTGGAGTTTCTGCAGGAGTTGCGGTCGTTTTCGCAGGCGCTGATCCTCTCGGACACGTTCGAGCAGTTTGCGCAGCCGTTGATGCGGCAACTGGAGTGGCCAACGCTGTTCTGCCACCGGCTGGTGGTGGAGAAGGATCGGATCGTCGGCTACGCGCTGCGCATCCCGGAGCAGAAACAGCGGACGGTGGCCGCGCTGAAGCTGCTGAACTACAACGTGATCTCGGTCGGCGATTCGTTCAACGACACGCTGATGCTGATCGAGGCGCACACGGGTTTCCTATTCCACGCGCCGGCGAACGTGAAGGCGCAGTTTCCGCAGTTCAAGGCGATGGAGGCTTACGACGAGTTGCTGAAGCTGATCCGGAAGGCAATGTAGAGGCGGGGGATTGGGGTGGCTGTCAGAGCCGCAATTTCAAACGGAAAAACACGCAGTCGCGGTGATGCGCGGTTGACAGTTGCCCGTTGATGTGCTTTCTTGCAACGCTTTTTGCTTCCACCCCGGCGGCTTGGGCCGCAAGAACTGGAAGCGCCGTGTCCAATGCAGTGAATTCAGGCAGAACGGTTTCTTCATGAGCACTACGAATGCTTCGAGCAGCAATGAGGCGGTCGCGCCCAACGCGGTCCCCATCAAGGATGCGGTGATCCGCATCGCGGGCAATTCCCAGGACGGCATCCAGACCGTTGGTGAATTGCTCGCGCGCCTCAGCGGCCGCACGGCGCAGGAGGTCATGAGCTACATGACCATCCCGGCGACGATCAGCGGCGGGCCTTCGATTTATCAGGTGCGGATCGGCTCGGACCATGTGTTGTCGGTGGGCGACGTGGTGGACGTGCTGGTGGCGTTTTACCAGCATTCCTACGAGGGACACATCAGCGCGTTGCGCGACGGCGGCGTGTTGATCTACGACCCGGACCAGGTGAAACCGAACCTGGAGGACAAGCGGTTCACGTACGTTGGCGTGCCGATGACGACGCTGACCATCGAAGCGATCGGCGGCAAGGGACGCGATAAGGGCAAGAACATGTTCCTGCTCGGACTCATTGCGCGGATGTTCGACCTGAACCTGCCGAAGCTGGAGACAATGTTGAAGGATTGGGGCGCCAAGCGCGACGCGAGCACGATGGAAGCGACGATGAACGCGTTCCACGCCGGCTACGGGTTTGACATCGGCCGGATGGGGCAGAATTTCCGGTTCATCCCGAACGAGCAGCGCAGCGGCAGGCCGTTGATGGTGATGACCGGCAATCAAGCGATGGCGTACGGGTTGATCGCGGCGGGCGTGCGGTTCGGCGCGGCATATCCGATCACGCCGTGGAGTTCGATCATGGAGATCATGCGGGCGGAGTTGCCGAAATACGGCGGCATTTTCCTGCAGGCCGAGGACGAGATCGCGGCGGTGTGCGCGGCCATCGGCGCAAGCTATGGCGGCCGTGTGGCGGTGACGGGCACGAGCGGGCCTGGGCTGGCGTTGAAGACGGAGGCCATCGGCTGGGCGGTGATGGCGGAGATTCCGCTGGTGGTGATTGACGTGCAGCGCGGCGGGCCGTCCACCGGCCTGCCGACAAAGATGGAGCAGAGCGACCTGAACATCGCCGTTTTCGGCGGACATGGCGATTGTCCGCGCATCGTTGTCGCGCCGCGCAACGTCGAGGATGCGTTCTACATTTCCATCGAGGCGGTGAAACTCGCGCGCGACTACAGTTGTCCGGTCATCATCCTGAGCGACCAAGCCATCGGTTTCCGCGTGGAGGCGTTTGAGGTGCCGGACTTGAAGGCGCTTGTGCAGGAGATGCCGATTGACTTCACGCCGCGCGGCGCGGACTTCAAGCCCTACGAAGACACGCCGGACGGCATCCCGCACCATGCGCCGCCGGGCACGCCGATCGCCAACAACAACTTCCCGATCCTGTCCGGGTTGGAGCACAACGAGGCGGGCCATCCGGGCGAGGACCCGAAGTTCCACGTGGTGATGACGGCCAAGCGCCGCCGCAAACTACAGAAGCTTGCTGAGAAGCTGCCGACGCCGGAGGTGTTCGGCCCGGCGGAGGGCGACGTGCTGCTGGTAAGCTGGGGTTCCGCCTACGGTCCCACGCGCGAAGCGGCGGAGAAATCCATTGCCGCGGGCCAGCCCATGTCGGCGCTTTGCATCCGCTACCTGAATCCGCTGCCGTCGGGCCTCGGAAAGATTTTCAGCCGGTTCAAACACATCCTCGTCGTCGAGAACAACGACAGCGGACTCTATGGCTACGGCCAGCTCGCCGCCATTCTGCGCGCCTGCTGTTGCGACGCGCGCATCCGGGGCATCAACAAAACAGATGGGCTGAGTTTCAAAGTCACCGAAATCCTCGACGCCGTCCGAGCACAGATTTCCTAGAGGGACAACGAGCAACCCTGTTTTCCAATTTCAAATCTTCAAAGTGCCATGAATAACGCCACCAACAATCCTTCCTCAGGCGCGGCGGCCGTCGCGCCGCCCACGCAGCCCGGCCAGCCGGCACCCTACAAGAAAGTGGAACTTAAGAGCGACCGGCCAACCTGGTGTCCCGGTTGCGGCGATTTCACGGTGCTGGACCTCTATTTCCGGCTTTGCGAACGGCGGCAAGTGACGCGCGAGAAAATCACCTCCGTCTCCGGCATCGGCTGTTCCAGCCGCTTCCCTTACTTCGTGCAAGCGCACGGCGTGCACTTCATCCACGGTCGGGCCGTGGCCTTCGCCACCGGGCTGTCGTTGAGTCGGCCGGACCTGCATGTGTTTGTGTTCAGTGGCGACGGCGACGCCTATTCCATCGGAGGCAACCATCTGGAGCACGCCGCGCGGAAGAACATTCACATGACCCTGGTGGTCATGGACAACAACGTTTATGGACTGACCAAGAAACAGACCTCGCCGACATCGCCGATTGGTTTCAAAAGCAAGACCGACCCGATGGGCGCAATGGACACGCCGACGAACCCGCTGAAGAAGCTCATCTCCGCCGGCGCGACGTTCGTGGCCCGCACCAGCCACACCAACCCGCAGCACGTGTTGCAAATGATGGAACGGGCGATGGATCACCGCGGCTTTTCGGTCATCGAGTGTCTCAGCGAATGCGTGGAGTTCTATCCCGGCGCCTTCGACGCCGCCAACCCGCGCAAAGGCGGACAGTTCACACTCATCGAAGAAAAGAAAAAAGACGGCACGCCGGAGGATGCGAAGCGGCACGATCCCAGCGACGAAGTGGCCGCCTACCGCCTGGCCTCGCTGCCGTTCCCCGGCGTTTTCGGCGTGTTCTACCAGGTCAATCAGCCCGCAAAAAACGACAAGGAAAAACAACTCATAGACACGGCACGCGCCGCCACCAGCAACGCGCCGCCGCTGGCCGTCCTGCAAAAGACCTTTGACCGGATGAAGTAACCGGTTGGCAGCCGCTTGAGGAGCGGCGCGACCTGGAAGAACCGGCGCTTGGCGGATGCCGCCGAAAGGTCGTTGCGGACTTGACGGGGGGAGGGGAGATTGTTATTCTCCAATCACTATTTGCAGCGAGGAAAATTGTTGCTGGAGGCCAAACATGAAGTCAAAGAAAACAGTGGTTTGGAGCGCGGTGTTGTGTGTGGCGGTTTGTGCCATGACGATGGCGACGCCGGCGCAAGCCTACGACATGGGCACCAAAGCGTGTCAGGGGCTGGCCGGAGTGACATTGGGGTTCTTGGAGCTGCCCGGTAACATGGTGGACGTCAGCAACAAAGAGGGTGTTTTGCTGGGTTGTACCGAAGGTTTTCTGAAAGGTTTGGTCATGGTGCCTATCCGCGAGTTGGTCGGCGCCTATCAGGTGCTGACGTTCCCGTTTGACATAGAGAAGGGATACAAGCCGGTGCTGGAGCCGGATTATCCTTGGAGCTATTTTTGCGCGGAGGATCAGCCCAAGACAGGCGACACGAAAAAATAGATGGCGTCGCAAGCCGGGGAAGTTGAAGGCTTGACTTGTCGGCGCGGTCAGTTACGCTTTTGCGGTTGTTTTACAAGCGGAGGAAATGAAAAGAATGAAACTCAAAACTATTGGATTTGCGGTTATTCTGGGACTTGGCGTGATGGCGGCAAGCCTGCCAGGTACGGCCCGTGCGCAAGATGCGGCCAACAAATTTGGACGTGGTTTTGCCGGATGCGCCTTGGGCTGGCTTGAACTGCCCGGTAATATTTACGAAGAGGGCACCAAGAACGGCTGGGTCATGGGTGCGACCGTCGGATTTGGCAAGGGTATCGGCATGGTCGTGGTTCGCACGCTGGTTGGCGTGTACGAACTCGTGACGTTCCCGATCCCGGCGCCGGACGAATATAACTCGATCCTGAAGCCGGATTATCCTTGGGGTTACTTCACCGGCGAAGGCGAGGTTACGGTTCCCGCCACGACGGCAACGCCGGCGCGTTAGTCACCGATCCAACAAAGTCCAATCAAGAAATCTCGACGGAGTGCCATGAAAAACATTTCCCTGACCCTTAAAATGGCGGTGTTGGCCGGAGTCATTGGCTTCGGCGCCGCCAATCTCTTCGCGGCCGACGAAACCCCAGCGGTGGACAACCAAACCGCCGGTGCGAAGTTCACTCGCAGCGTTGTCGGCCTCGTGTTTGGCTGGCTGGAACTGCCGAATCAGATGTATCAATCGGCCGTGGTAGACGGCCCTGGCATGGCGGCCACCGTTGGCTTTGCCAAGGGTCTGGGCATGGTTTGCGCCCGTTACATCTGCAGCACCTACGAGTTCCTGACCTTCCCGTTCCCGATCAACGACTTCAAGCCGGTGATGGATCAAGAATATCCTTGGGGCTATCTCGCCGCCGAGGGCAACATCACGGTGCCGGCGGCAACGTCCGCCTCGCAACAGAAAAAGTGACCGGCGCGAACGATTGTTAAACCGAAAGGCGGCTCGCAGACGAGCCGCCTTTTTGTTTTCTGTGGAAAGCCCGGTGCGGAAGACATGTGGCGCGTTGGGAGAAGGTGTGCCAGTCCTCCACGGGGGTGTTATGATTCAAGGCTCGCCAGATACCGCTCGCAATCAATCGCCGCCGCGCAACCCAGCCCCGCCGCGGTGATCGCCTGGCGATAAACGCGGTCCACGCAGTCGCCCGCGCCGAAAACGCCCGTCACGTTGGTTGCCGTGCCTTGCCGGCAAATCAGGTAGCCGTCCGCGTCCATCTCCAATTGGCCGGCAAACAGGCGCGTGTTGGGCGCGTGGCCGATCGCCACGAAAACACCGGCACACTCCAGCGTGCGTGTTTGGCTGCTCTTCACGTCTTTCAGAATCACGCCTGTCACGCGGTCCTGTTTCACGTCGAGCACGTCCGTCACCACCGTGTTCCACACGAACTCGATTTTCGGATTCTTGAACGCCCGTTCTTGCATGATCTTGGAGGCCCGCAGGGCGTCGCGACGATGGATCACAAACACGCGCGAGCCGAACCGCGTCAGATAGGTTGCCTCCTCGATCGCCGAATCGCCGCCGCCGACGACCACCAACGGGTGGTTGCGGAACATTGGCAGCGCCCCGTCGCACGTCGCGCAATAGGTCACACCCTTTCGCTCCAGCAGACTCTCGCTCTCCAGACCCAAATGCCGGTGGCTTGCGCCAGTGGCGACGATGAGCGCCCTCGTTTCGATGACGCCGTCTCCCGCCGTCACGCGGAACGGTCGTTGCGAAAAATCCACCTTCTCCACCGTGTCGTTGGCGACGCGCGCGCCAAACTTCTCGGCCTGTTTTTGAGCCCGCATCACGAACTCCGTCCCGTCAATGCCGTCGGGAAAACCGGGGAAATTCTCAACGATGCTCGTGGTGGTCAGCAACCCGCCCGGCGATGCGCCCGCCAACACCAGCGGTGACAGATTCGCCCGCGCCGCGTAAAGCGCCGCCGTCAGTCCCGCGCAACCCGTGCCGATGATTAAAACGTTTTCCATGAATTGTTCTCCGCAAATCCACTCAACCAGTTTTGCCCAACATATTCGCCGCCGCGCGCCATTGCAACGCCGGACTCTGGGCTTGCCGGACTCAGAGCTTGCCTCTGGCCGCCAAGGTCATTAGTTTTCCTGCCATGAAGCGTCCCTTGGTGGGAGTCGCTGTGGTGTTCTGTGCCGGAATTGCGGCCGGCGAGTGGATTGGGTTGCCGCTTGCCGTTTCGTGGATTGCGTTTTCGGCCGTTGCTGCCGCGTCGGCGTTTTTGTTGAGCCGCCGAACGGGCCTTGCCGCTGTTTACGTCACGGTTCTGTTGGGCGGCCAGTTGGCACACCGGCTTGCCAACACTTATCCGCAGCCCTGCCACCTCTTGCGCCTCCTCACCGACCGGCCGCAAAACGTCCTCCTTCGCGCCACGGTCACGGTGGAACCCGTGCGCATGATTTACCAGCGCACGCGCGGCCCGCAAGAGCGAGACTTTTTCTTCGCTCGAGCCAGCGCGCTTGACCGTGGCGAAGGGTGGGAGAGGGCGGCCGGGGATGTCGTGGTGTGGCTTGACCAGCCGCCTGCCGATGACCAACTGCGCTATGGGGACCAGATCGAGTTTCGCGCGTTGGTGCGCCAGCCAGCGCCGGCGCCGAATCCGGGCCTTTTTGATTACCCCACGTATCTGGCGCGGCGCGGCGTGTTTTATGAGGCGCGCATCCACAGCGCTGCCGCCGTCAGCGTGCTCGGTCACCGGGCGTCCTGGTGGATGGAGGCTGGCATGTGGATGCAACGCCATTTCCTCGCCAGCGCCGCGCGCGGTTTGGAAACACGCCGCGCTGGCGACGAGCCGGTCATTGTCGGTTTGCTGCGCGCGATGCTGGTGGGTTTTCGGCCGGGCCTTACCAATGAACTCGCCGAGCCGTTCATGCGGACCGGCACGATGCATGTTTTCGCCGTCAGCGGCCTGCACGTCGCGGTCATCGCCGGCATTCTGGTCGGGTTACTGCGCTTCTGCCGCATGGGCCGGCTCGGCTGTGCGCTCATCGCGCTGCCGCTGTTGTTATTCTACACCATTGCGACCGGCGCGCCCGCGTCGGCGGTTCGGGCCTTTTTGATGGCGGCCATGGTGATCATCGGCTGGAGTCTGCCGCGTCCCACGAATTTGCTGAACAACCTCGCCGCGTCGGCCATCGTCATTTTGGTGTGCGATCCGATGCAGATGTTCGATGCGGGGTTTCAGCTTTCCTACGCCGCCGTTCTTGCCATTGCCATGCTGGTTCCCCGCCCCGGATTTCTCGTCCGAACGCTCTATCGGCACGCCGATCCGAAGCCCGATTCCAAACAGGAACCCGAATCCGCAACGGCTTGGCCGCGGCTTCCGGGTCGCCTGCCGGACTTTTTCGTTTGCGATCCCTATTTGCCGGTGAAACTGCTCCCGCGCTGGCGGCGCGCCTGGTATGCCGCCGTCCGAACCGTCAACGCTTCCCTCGCCATTTCCGTCGCGTCTTTCATTGGAACGATGCCGCTGATCGCACACTATTTTCATCTGTTCACGGCCATCAACTTCCTCTCCAACCTCGTCATCGTGCCCTTGAGCACGCTGACCATTGTCACTGGCTTTGCGTCGTTTCTACTGGACCTGGTTTGCCGGCCGCTCGCGGCGCTGCTCAACAACGCAAACTACTTCTTCATGGAACTGATGCTCGGCGCCAGCCACCTGTTTGAGCGCGTGCCGCTCGCGTTTGTCTACGTCAAGACGCCGCCGCTCTGGCTCTCAGCGATTTTCTACGTTGGGCTTGGATGGTTCCTCTGGGCCGGCATGAGAAAGCTGGCCCATCGTTTCGCGTGGCTTGGAGTGGCGGCGCTGTGCGCGCTGGCGGTCGGCCTCGCTGCGCGCAACGGCGGGCAAACCACCGTGTTGACGGTCCTCAACGTCGGCGACGGCGGCGCGGTGTTCGTGGACACGCCAGTCGGAAAGCATGACGCGCTCATTGATTGCGGCCCGGCCAAATCCGCCGACTTCATTCTCAAGCCGTTTCTTCGCGCACAGGGATGCGACGCCATCGAAACGCTGGTTCTGACTCATCCCGACGCCAGCCATGTTGGCGCCGTTGGTGCGGTGCTCGACGGCTTTCGGCCGTGGCGGATTTTCGACAACGGCCAGAGCCGTTGGGCGCGGCTCGCCTCCGGCCCGCTGCCCGGTTTCCGTGCGTCACGACTCGTGGCCGGCGCGACGCTGCCGCTGGACGCGAACACCGAGCTTCGCGTGTTGCACCCGAAGGCGGGTCGCCTGCCGCTCGTGGCCGACGACGCGGCGCTGGTGATGCAACTGCGCTGCGGCTTGCATCGCGTGCTGCTGGCCTCAGACATCGGAGCGACCGTCGAGCGCACGTTGGCGGCGGCGGGCACGGATTTGCGCAGCGACATCCTGATCAAGGGGCTTCATAGCCGTGAAGACTCCTGCACGGATGATTTTCTCGATGCCGTCGCTCCGCAGTGGGTCATCATCAGCGCGGGCGAAACCGCGCTGCAACAACCCGCCATGCAGGCGATGTTCGAGCGGGTCGCGGCTCACGGCGCGCGGTTGCTTTGCACCGGCCGCGACGGCGGCGTCACCGTCCGGCTTTCGCCCGACGACCTGGATGTGAAAAGCTTTTGGCCGGCCCCGGCCACTGTGATAAGCTCTGCACAACGCAGGGCGCCCTGAACATGCGGCGTCGGCAACTTGCATGGCTTTCGATCCCGACACGGAATTGATGTTGAAGGTTCGCCGCGACGACCGCGCCGCGTTCGAGACGCTCGTGGTGAAATACCAGCGGCCGGTCCTCAACATGATCTATCGCAGCATCAGCGACCCGACGGAGGCGGAGGATCTCTCGCAAAACGTTTTCGTCCAGGTTTGGAAATCCCGCGGCCGCTACAAACCCTCCGCGAAGTTCTCGACCTGGCTTTTCACCATCGCCCGCAACATGTGCCTCAACGAAGTGCGCCGTCGCGCGCGGCATCCGGCTGACTCGCTGGACAAGCCGCTGACTGACGCGACCGATGGCAACGAGTCGGTGTGGCAGGTTCCCGATCCGGGCGCAAAGTCGCCGGTCGAGAACGCATTGTCCGCCGAGTTGCACCGGCGGGTGGACGCAGCGCTGGCGGCTTTGCCGGAGGATCAGCGGACCGCGCTGCTGCTCCTGCGCCATCACCACATGCCTTACGAGGAGATCGCCAAAGTGCTGCGCTGCTCGCTGTCCGCCACGAAGTCCATTATTCATCGAGCACGCGCTACGTTGCGCGACCAGCTTAAACCGTATCTGCAATCATGAAAAACTTCGCGAAACTTTCCGGCGGGACGGGTGTTGAAGGAAATGAGGTTATTCAAAAATGAACTGTACTCAGTTTCAAGCCGAGTTTGACCGCTTGCTGGACGGACAACTGGACGCCCGGACGAGCGAGTCGCTGCGTGCGCATCTGGCGAATTGTCCTGATTGCGCCGCGGCTTGGGGCGGTTACGAAGGCGCATGGGCCGCGTTCGCATCCGCGCCGGAACTTGAGCCATCCTCGAATTTTGCCGCCCGCGTCATGAGCGGGATCGAGCGGGTTGAGCGGGAGTTGCCCGCGCGCGTCTGGTCCTTCCCGCGGCTGGCACGGTGGTTCGCGCCTGTGACGGCAGCCCTTGCGCTTTTCGCGGCGGCTACCGGCATCTGGACGCACTACGAGTCCGATGCCGATCAAACCGCCAGCCAGGAACTGGTTGTCAACCTGCCGGTGGTGCAACATTTGGATTTGCTAAACGATCTCGACATCATCGCGAATCTCGACCGGCTTGCGCCGCCGCCTGAACACGATCCGATCGAGGAAATGATGAGCGCGCTTTGGAATAGCTGATGAGCCGGGCCATTTTCATTTTGATTCTGATCCTCGGTTGCCTTGCGCCTGCCAGCCGGGCCATCCCGGGCACCGAGCCGGCTTCCACGAATTCTTCGAGCGCAGACGCTACGCTGCCTGACAATCTGCCGGCGCGGCTGCGCGACAAGCTGGCGAAACTCCCGCCGGCCGAACGCCAGAAGCTGTTGGATCGTTGGTTACAACTCCGCAGCCTGCCGCCGGAGGCGCGCAAGATGTTGAACAAGAATTACCAGAAATTTCGGAACATGACGCCCGAACAGCGGGAAGAATTGAAAAAGCGGCTCCAGCAATGGCAGAACATGTCCGCCGAACAGAAAAAGCAGCTTCAGGAAAATTTCGAACGCTGGAAAAAGCTCACGCCGCAGGAACGAGAGGAATTGCGCAAGCGTCATGCCCGCCGTCCAACGAACGACGGCGAAACTTCGCCAGGAAGCCCGCGCAACCCTGCGGCCAAGGCTGTGCCCGCTTCTGTCAACTTGCCGTAAGCGCCTGCTCTCTCACCACGGCATCAGCCGGTGGCACGAATCAGTTTCGCGGCAAACACGCCGTCCATTCCGTCGCGCGGCGGGAAAGTGTCCAGGTGGCAATTCTGGGTAAACTGGGGATTGGATTTCACAAACGCTTCCACGACATGCTGGTTTTCCTCCGGTTCCAGACTGCACGTGCTATAGACCAGCGCGCCGCCGCGTTTGACGCGCCGGGCCGCCGCTTGCAGCAACCTCAACTGCTCCGCCCCCAGCCGCTCCATGTCGCCTGCGCGCCGCCGCCACCGGGCGTCGGCGCGCCGCCGCAGCACACCAGTGTTTGAGCACGGCACGTCCACCAACGCGCGGTCGAACCATGTTTCGCCCGCATCCGCCTCGCTTGTTGGCCGGACGCTGACGCAAGTGATTCCCAACCGGGCGCAGTTCGTCACCACCTGCTTCAGCCGTTGCGCCGACGAATCCTCGGCCACGATCTCGCCCCGATCCTGCATCATTTGCGCGAGGCAGGTTGTCTTGCCGCCTGGCGCGGCGCAGGCGTCCAGCACGCGCTCGCCCGGTTGCGCGTCCAGCAACTTGACCGCCAGTAGCGTGCTTGGGTCCTGAATGTAAAACTCGCCTTCCGCAAAGCCCGGCAGCCGTTCGGCCGATTCCGCGGCGCGAACTTCGATCATCGGCATGGAGCACAACGGGGTGTTTGCGAGTTCGGCCTCGACGCCTGCCTCGTGCCACTTCGCCAGCAGCGCCTCCGCCGTCGTTCGCATCGTGTTGACGCGCGCAAAGAGTTTTGGCGGGCGGTTGTTCCAATCAAGCAGCGACCGCGTGTCAGCTTCGCCGTAACGCGCCACCCATCGCGCGACCAGCCAATCCGGATGGGAGCATCGAACCGCCAACGGCTGGTGCGCCAGCGCCGACGCCAGCGCCGCGCGATCCCGCTGGGCGTTCCGCAACAGGCCGTTCAGAAAACCCGCCAGCCGCTCCGATGACCCGTGTTTCGCAAGCTCCACCGTCGAATTCACCGCCGCGTGCGCGGGCACCCGGTCGAGAAAAAACAGTTGATACAACCCCAGCCGCGCCAGCGCCGCGATGTCGGATTTTGGCGGGCGTTTCGCCTTTTGCGCCATCAGCCAGTCGAGAGCCGCCCGCTGTCGCAGGCAACCGTAAAACAACTCCGTCACCAGCGCGCGGTCCCGCGCCGGCAACGGCAATCCTTGCAGGGCGGCGTGCAGCAGCTCGTCGGCCGCGCCGCGGCCGGTTTCCCACTCGCACAGTAGTTTGAAAACAATTTCTCTTGGATTGATGGCAGTCACGCGATAGCTTTTACCACTTTTCAACATGACTGACGAACAAATCCAAGCATTACTCGACGACGGCAAGGTGGAAGCCCGCCACGTGGGCGCGCTCAAAAAGCTCGATCCGGGCGTTTACTGCGTCCATCGCAGTTGGGGCTTCGGCAAAGTGACCGCCTTTGACAACATTTTCGGCAAGTTTCAGATAGATTTCAAAGGCAGACCCGGCCATTCCATGGACGCGCGCTATGCGGCCGAGTCGCTGGAGATTCTGCTGGCCGAGCACATTCTTGTGCGGAAAACAACCGGCCTGGACGCGCTGAAGCGCACCGCCGTCGAACAACCGCTGGAGTTGATGCGGATCGTGCTGGCCAGTTTTGGCGGCCAGGCGATGGTGGAGCCTGTCGCCGACGCCTTGTGCCCGGAGGTCATCGCCGCGCCGGACTGGAAGAAGTGGTGGGATGGCGCCAAGCGCCTGATGAAGAAGGATCCGCACTTCGGCGTTCCCGCGAAGAAAACCGAGCCGTTTGTGTTGCGCGACAAACCGCAGAGGCCCGAGGAAGAACTGCTCAAGACTTTCGCTGCTGCCACGCACCTCAAACAGAAGCTTCAGGCGGCCGAGCAGTTGTTGCGGGTCGCGGACCAGCTTCCGGATGCGCCGGACACACTGGGACCGGTGATTCACGCGCTGAGCGACGAGATCAAAGCCGCGCCCAACCGCGATCCCGCCATGACGCTTGAAGCCATCTGGGTCCGCGACGAACTCGCCGCGCTCTGCGGGCATCAGACGCCGCACACCGTCGAGCAAATTCACGAAGTGGTGCGGAACGTCCGTCATCTCGGCGAACTGTTGCAATCGCTGCCGTCGGCGAAACAGAAACGGCTTCTGCCTCATTTGCGCACCGCCTATCCCGACACCTGGCATGACACACTGCGCCAGATACTCCTGAGCGCCGACGCGAAGCTCGCTGGTGACATCATTGATTTCTTGATTGCCGAGAACCAGGGCGAGGTCGTGCGTGCGTTTCTCGACCGCGCGGTTCGCGAGCACTCCGCCACCAGCGATCTGCTTCTCTGGATTTGCCGCAGCCGCAATCAGCAGGCGATGGCCGACATGATTACACCGCTGCTGAATGCGCGTCTGGCCTCCGCTATTCTCCACGCCATCCAGCGCGAGCACGCCGGAACCGGCCGCAAGAAAAGCCTGCTGCTCGAATGTTTGGTCAACGACCACTCGCTGCTGGCCGAATTGTTGCGCGAGGCGGACATTGAAGACACGCGGGACATCGCGCGCAAGTTGCTGGCGCACCCGGCCGTGGGTGAGATGGATCGGCGCTCGTTGCTGGCGCGGATCATCAAGATTCATCCGCTGATCCAGGCGTTGCTGACCGGCGGCGCCGAAGTTCGCCAGCAAACGATCACGGTTTCCTGGGAAAGCCTGGAGCAGCGAAAGATCGAATATGACGAGCTGATTACGAAGCGCATGCCGGCCAACACGCGCGACATTGCCATTGCCCGAAGTTACGGCGATCTCCGCGAAAACTTTGAGTTCAAAGCCGCCAAGGAAATGCAAAAAGTGCTCATGGCGCGCAAGGGCGAGCTGGAACTCATGCTGGCCAATTCGCGCGGCACGGACTTCGCGGACGCCAAGGCGGAGGCCGTCGGCATCGGCACCGTGGTGACGCTCGCGGACCTCACGGAAAACAAAACCGTCCGCTACGCCATTCTCGGCGCGTGGGACAGCGATGTGGACCGCGGCATCATCAGCTACCAGACGACGCTGGCGCAGGCGTTGCTGAACAAGAAAACCGGCGAGGATGCGGATTTCGAAATCGGCGGCCAGCGCCATCACGTCCGAGTCGAGAAGATCGAGCGCTACGTGGATTTGAAACAGGAAATCGGCCCGCCGTGCGCGCCGCGCCGGCCGGCCGGCACCGACGAACCTACCAGCGCCCCGGCAGCACCAGCCAGCAATTGAGCCACGCCCAGCCCGTGGCCATGCCCAGAAGCAGCACCAGCAGGTTGAGCCGCACACTCAACCGGTGCAACCCTTGCCAGCGCGCGAACACTTCCTCGCGCGCGTCCTGGTCATCGGATGTGCGCGCCTCGGTTGCCTCGTCGCGAAGCGAGTTCAGGCGCGGCAGGAGCCGCTGCCGCGCCCAGGCCACAATCACCATCATTCCAAACAACAAGACCAGCACCGTCGAGCCGCCTTTCCATGGCCAGTATCGTGTGGCAATTAGCGCCCCGCCGCTGCCCAGTCCGATCAACCCGCAGACAAGTCCCAGCAGATAATAGCGCGGAAAGAGGGTGCGCATGAACTTGCCGGCGTGTTCCACTTCCAACGCCCGGAATGCCGTCGGTGCGACCACGAACGAGAAGAAGGTGATTGCGCCGAACCACAACGCCCACGACGCCAGGAAGAGATAGCCCAGTGCGACGCTCATTGCGGTCCAGCCTACCGATACCGGCCGCAACTGCCAATAGCGAAAGTGGGTGCGGCATTCCCGCGCTCCACCACCGCGAACGCCGGCGCTAGGACTGCGCCACCAGCGATTGAAAGCCCGGCAGCCGTCTCATGCTCTCGAAGTCTTCCTCGTCGCGGGCGAGCCGGCCATACGTCGTATCCTTGCGGATGGCGTTTTCCAGCAGAAGCAACGCTTCCGCGTGCCGGCCCTGAACGGCGAGGTAACAGGCCATGTTGTAATTGGCGAGCGGATGGCCAGTGCGGAGGCGCAACGCGTGCTCCAGCGCCTCGACGGCCGCTTCCAATGACCGCGTTCGCCGCCGGCAATACGCCAGATGAATCCATCCGTCCGTGTCCTTCGGCCGAAGGGTCAGCAGCTTCTTGAACCACGCCTCGGCTTCGGCATACCGCCGCGCGCACAGCAGGACGAAAGCCTTGGCGGCGACGGCGTCCCCGGAATCGGGCTGTTGCGCCAGCGCCGCGTCGAGTTCAGCCAGCGCGTCGTCGTGCATGCCCAGCGTCAGATATCCTTCCGCGGACTCCAGACGTTTCCGAATTTTCATCTCGTCCACAGTTGAATATCTCGTCCCTCTCGAAGGAAAATTCCAGCCCGATGTTTTCCTGATTTTTGGGGCAGGGAGGGGAGCCGGCCGATGTCGAGCAACGGCGCCCTATCGGACGGGTGCCGTATCGCCGCGAACCCTACGCGACAAACTCCAATTCGACAGGCTTGGGTAGCGCGCCCGCTTCGTAGCCGCGCCGCAGGAAAAGCTGGATCGCTTCGCGGCCTTTGTCGCCGTAGTCAAGCGTCCAGTCGTTCACATACATGCCGACGAACTTGTTGGCCAGCGGCGTGTCCATGTCGCGGGCGTAGGCCATGGCGTGCGCGACGGCAGGCGCGCGATGGGCTAGGCCGTAACGGATGCTTTCGGTCAGCAGGGGCGAGATGCGGCTCATCAACGGCGCGCCAAGCGACTTTTTAATCGCGTTGCCGCCGAGCGGCAGCGGCAGCCCGCCTGTGTCTTTCTTCCACCACGCGCCGAGGTCCACGCACATTTCGAGTCCTTCCTTCTGATACGTGAGTTGGCCTTCGTGAATGATGAGGCCCGCGTCGGCGTCGCCGCGTTTCACGGCCGCAAAAATCCTGTCGAACGGCACCACGATGTGATTGAACTCGCGCCCCAGCCAAAGCCGCATGGCGAGAAACGCGCTCGTCATCCGCCCCGGCACGGCGATCCGCATTTTCGCAATTTCATCCTTCGTCCGTTTCACCTTGCTGACGATCATCGGTCCGTAGCCGTCGCCCATTGAGGCGCCGCTCGGCAACAGGGCGTATTTGTCGAGTACGTAGGCGTAGGCGTGGATGGAGACGGCTGTCACGTCCAACTCGCCGCGCGTGGCGCGTTCGTTGAGCGTCTGGATGTCCTGGAGGATGTGCTCAAAGCGCAGGTCGCCGGTTTCAATCTTGCCGGTGGCCAGCGCGTAAAACATGAACGCATCGTCCGGATCGGGACTATGACCGAGCGTAATGGTGCGAACGGGCGAATCTTTTTGCCTTTGCATACGCCGCTTGTTATCTAGCTTTGCACATGGCGACGCCAAGCAAATTTGCAAAGTTTATTCGGTTCGATCCGGCGCAGATCGCGCGCGGTGACATCGCCTGATCGAAAGCCGCCGCCATCATGACCCCACATGCCGGCTCCACTACCTCTGCACCAGCCCGCCGCGTCACGCCGCGTTGGTGGCCGGCCTGGCTGATCCTTGGCCTGACGGCGCTCGGCATTGTTTACGTCCTCGTCCTGCGCGACGAACCGTCGTATCAACACCGCAACATGGCGACGATGGGCATTCTCATCGTCACAACCGTGGCGTTGCTGTTATGGACGATGTTTTTCTCGCGTCTGCGGTGGAAGACGCGCTGGTTGGCGTTCGTAGGTGTCGTTGCAACGCTCGCGCTGACCATGGCGCTGTTTGAGATTCATGGCGTGGACGGCGACCTGGTGCCAATTCTCAAGTTTCGCTGGCGTCACATCGCGCCAGTGGCGGTGGAAAGCTCCGCAAGCCTTCAACTTGCCGGCCCGGACCAAACAATGCCGGCGGCGGCTTTTCTCTGGCCGCAGTTCCTTGGGCCGTTCCGCAATTCGACGCTTCCCGACGGCCCGAAGCTAGCGCGCGATTGGAATGCACAACCACCCCTGAAACTCTGGCGCCAGCCCATCGGTGCGGCGTGGTCGGGCTTTGCCGTCGTGGGCAATCGCGCGGTGACGCTGGAGCAGCGCGGCAACGAGGAGTGGGTGGCTTGCTACGAGTTGCTCACGGGCAGGCGCTTGTGGAATCATGATGATGCAGCGCACTTTCACAGTCCCATCGCTGGCGATGGACCCCAGACTACGCCCACGATCGTCGGCGACAAGGTTGTGACACTCGGCGGCACGGGTATTCTGAACTGCCTCGACCTCGCCACCGGCAAGGCGGTCTGGAGCAAGAACATCCTCGCCGACAACCAGAGCCGCGTGGGCACATGGGGCGTCGCCGGTTCGCCCCTGGTGCTGGGCGGTTCGGTCATCGTCAATCCCGGGGGAACGAACGGACACTCGCTCGTGGCGTATCGGCTCGACGGTGGGGCGCGCCTCTGGAGCGGCGGCGATGATGAGGCAAGTTACAGTTCGCCGTGCACAGCGACGTTATGTGGCGTAGCGCAGGTGTTGATCTTCGACGAGCACGCGCTCTTTGGTCATGACCAGGCCACAGGCCGCGTGCTCTGGAAGTATCCGTGGGATTCGACCCATGAGCACATTGCACAACCGATCGTGTTGGACGGCGACCGCGTGCTCATCAGCAGCGGTTACGGCGTGGGCAGCCATCTGGTTCAGGTGCAACGTGACACCGCCGGCCGCTTCAGCGCGAAGCCACTTTGGAAGACGAGGAAGTTGAAATCGAAGTTCAACAACATGGTGACACGCGGCGGCTTCGTGTATGGCCTCGACGACGGCACGCTCGCCTGCGTGGACCTGGCAACCGGCGCGCTGAAATGGAGAGAAGGCCGCTACGGTCACGGGCAGTTCATTCTGGTGCAAGGTTTGTTGCTCATCACCGCCGAGAACGGCGAGTTGGTGTTGGTTGATCCGGTGCCGGACGGCCGGCGCGAATTGGCGAAGTTCCCGGCATTGAGCGGCAAGACATGGAATCCGCCCGCGCTGGCCGGCGATCTGTTGCTGGTGCGCAACGACGAGGAAGCCGCGTGTTATCGTTTGCAAGTGGCGCGTTAAGCTAAGCGACCGGATTGCTGGCTATTTCGTCAGCAACTCGATGAGTTCGTCATCCGCCGGAGGGAACTTGTAGCGATGCAGTTCCGCCGCAGTTACCCAGCGGCAGTCCTGACAATCGAGCGGCTTCGGCTCGCCGGCAAGCAGCTCGCATTCGAAGAAGCAGAGCCGCACCGTGCGCTCCGGGTAGGCGTGCGTGACATCGTGAACGAGCTGGCCGACGCGGACCGCGATGCCCAGTTCCTCCTGAAGCTCGCGCGCGAGGCATTGCTCGAACGTCTCGTTTGGCTCGCGCTTGCCGCCGGGGAATTCCCAGAAGTTGGCCAGAGGATCGTGCTTGTGCCGCTGGGCGATCAGGATCGAGCCGCCGCGCCGCAGAATCGCCGCAGCCACTTCGATCGCCGCGGGACCGCTCATGATTTCAGCGATTCCAGCTCCGCGAAGCGGCGTTCGAGGCAGGTGGTGTCGAGCGGCTGGCAGCCGAGTCCGCTCAGAACCGGCTCCGCATCCTGCGTGCTCGCGGAGCGCCAGAGATCCACCAGGAACTTCCCGGCGCGTTTGTCGGCCCACCAACGCTCGGAGAAGTTGCGCCGGAGATAATCCGCCAACTGCGCTTCGCCAACCCACGCGCGCAAATAATCGGCGCTGTAAAACCCCTCGTCCATGTCGAACAAATAGCCGCTGGGCTGGTAGATAAGGCCGGTGTATTCCGACAGCGTCCGCGCGTAAATCCTGCCGTCGCCCAGCGCGGCCTGCCCTTGCGCCTCATGCTGGCGGAAAAACGCAAACTCGGCACGCAATTTGCCGATGTAGCGCCGATACATGAAAAGGTCGCTGAGCACGCGGAAGTAGCGAATCCGCTCGGCCAGCTTCCGGCTCATGCGCATCACTTCTTCGAGCCACAGCGCGTCGAGCGTGATGTTCTGAAGGAGGAAGGCGTAGGTTTCCGTCAGCGCGTTCGAGCGGGACAGGTGGCGGTATTCGTAGGGCAGTTTTCCATCGGAGAATCCGAAGTGCAGCGCGTGGCCGGCTTCGTGCATGAACGTCTCGTAGTCCTGCAATCCGCCCACCGGCTTCAAAAGCAGATGAACCTCCTGCGGTATCTTCGCATCGAAGACACAGGCGCGCGGATTTTTCCGGTCGCGTTCTTCAAGGTCGAGTTTGATGTTCTTCTTCGCCTTGAGGTCAAGGCCCATCCGCCGAAGCGAGCCGAACAGGGTCGGCAGCATCTCCTTTTTCGGAAAGCGCGCGTCATAATCTCCCAGTTTCATCAGGAAGCTGGCGTGCCAGCGGTTCAGTGCCGGCTTGCCCTCCGCGGTGCGAAACGCCTTGCCTGTTTTCGCCGTCACCCAATGCGCCCAATGATCGCGGAACAGCAGCGCCGTCCGGTGGCCCGATTCGGTCAGGATGGCGATGAACTTTTCGTAGTCAAACTGCTTCATCGCCTCGCAATAGCCGATGTAGCTTTTGTAACCGAGATCACGCCGCAGGACTTGCAGGTCGCGCTGCAACAGCGCGAGCTTCTCGGGATTGAACTTCCGGTGAACGCAGTCTATCGCGGCGCCGAGCGTCTCGCGCTTGGCGAAATCCAGCTCGTTTTGCAACCGCGACGAGAGATTGTAGTAGGGCACCGGTTCGCCGTTGATCCTGACCTTGTGGTTGGCCAGGCCGGTCTGCAGCTGGTCGTCCAAGCGCGCGAGCTTGTGGTAGATGTAAAGACCCGCGCAGGTGAAGTGGAGCCGATCCAGCCGTTCGCGCTCGTCGGGATCGCGCGCGCGGTTCAGTTGCGCCTGCACCAGCTTCACAACCGACAGCGAGGCGAGCCATTCGTGGCGTTTCACGATCGGTTCGGTTTCCTGCTTCTCCTTCAAGCCGGCGCGCACCAGGCGCGTTTCGGTGGCGAGTTCGTAGTTGAGTTGCTCGATGTCCTTGAGGATTTTGGCGACGGTGAGTGGCATGGGAAAACAGGGGTTGAGGTTAGGCGGCGTTCAGTTTGCGGCCGACGCGTTTCTCGACGCTGGCCACTTTGGTTTTCAAACGGCCCCGGCGGCCCCGACGATAATCAATCTTGATGGCGCACTCGACGCGGCCGCAATCCTTGCGCATGGCTTCGTAGCACTTCCTGACCACCGCCATGCACTCGTCCCACTCGCCTTCAATCACCGTGCCCATCGCGTGGAGCCGGTAGTCCAGCCCGCTGCGGTCAATGATGTCGAGCGACCGGGCGACGTAGCGGCTGACGCTTTCGCCTTTGCCGATCGGATACATGCTGAATTCGAGCAAGACCATGATGCGCTTCGCTTGTTTGACCGCACCCTAATGATATAGTAGCGCCGCAATGCGACAAGTAGTTTATGTCTGTCTCTAAAAAAACCGGCATCCTCCTCATCACCCACGGCTCCGGGCGAAAGGAAACCAGATGCCCCTTGTTCACCCTCGTTCGCGAGCTTCGCCGCCGGCTTGGCAACGATTGCATCACGCCGTGTTTCCTGGAGCATGGCCGGCCTGACACCGCGACCGCGGTTCAACAACTGGTCGGCCGCGGGTGCAACCATATTGTTGTTCACGCCTTTTTCCCGGCGCCCGGCAAACCGTTGCCAGAGGACGTTGCACAGCTTCTCCGTGAGGCACTCAAGCGCCATCCGAACGTCACCTTCGAGCTCGGCGACGCGATGTTTGCCGAACCGGGTCTGACCGACCTGGTCGAGCAGCGGCTCGCGCATCTGCTCGCCGGCGGCGAAACGATTGGTTAACATCCCGGCATGGACACGACCCTTCCGCACCTTGTGCTGGTTCTCGGCGGATGCCGCAGCGGCAAGAGCCGTTTCGCGTTGGAATTAGCGGCGCGGCTCGGCAAACGCAAGCTGTTCATCGCCACCGCCGAACCGTTTGACGACGAGATGCGCGAACGCATCGCCAAGCATCGCGCCGCCCGCGGCCCGGGATGGCAAACCGTCGAGGCGCCGGTGGCGCTGGATGAAGCGTTGCGGAATCACGCGGCGGACGCCGATGTCATTGTCGTGGATTGCCTGACGGTCTGGCTGGGTAATCTGTTGTGCTCCGATCATCCGCCGTCGCGCTGGAAACCCGACGCGGTTTCATCGCTGCTGGCAGCACTGGCCGCACGGCGCGCGCATGTCATCGCCGTTTCCAATGAGGTCGGTCTGGGCATCGTGCCGGACAACGCACTCGGCCGCCGTTTTCGCGATGAACAAGGGCAACTCAACCAGCAAGTGGCCGCCATCGCCGACAGTGTTGTGTTTGTGGCCGCCGGCCTGCCGCTGGCGCTCAAGGGGAAACTGCCGTGATGTGTGCGTAGGACAGGCGTTTTGCCTGTCCGTGGTTGACTTCAAGACCGCACAGCAAGAGGCCTGTCCTGTTTTGGACCTACTGGGTCATCTGCTGGAAGCGCGGGAAAAGCCTGAGCTGCGTGAACCGCGGATCCTGCTGGGCGATTTGCTTGGCCGTGCCTGTGAGGCGAGCCATCTTTCCATCCGGCCCCGGCACATCAATGCCAATCACATTGGTGCCGAGAATGCGGATGGCTTTCTCCAACGCGTCCAGCGCTGGATCGACATGTTGCATTTGAACCTCTACGACGGCGAAGTCATACCAAGCCTGGGCATCGTCGGCATGGAAACCCAGGTATTTCCCCAACACCTTCTCGACGCGGTCAAAGCGGTTCAGCTGAACGTAGGTCTGCGCGAGGGTCTTGAACGGTTGGACCGGAAGTTCCTTGTTCTCGATGAGACGGTCAATGATCTGGTCCATCTCGCCAAATTTGCCGCGCGCGGCCAGGATGGACATGAACTCCATGATTTTGCCGAGGTCGCCCTGGCTGTTTTGCAGTTCCTGGCGCAGGCGAACTTCCCGGACGGCGACCTGCTTGAGGTTGTTGATCTGGTTGAGGACAACGCCGACCTGACTGTTGTACGGATCGTGTTTCTTGTAACCGTCCACCAGTTTCAGCGCTTCGTCGTATCGCTCAAGGCGCGTCAAAAACTCCGCATACCGGAACGTGGCCTCGACGTTGAACGGACAGAGGTGAATGGCCTGGTCGAAAGCGAACACCGCTTCGTTCGCGAGTTCGGGCTGGCGTTGTTCCGGCGGCGCCATCGTGACGCGCCAGGCGTAAAGGCCGGCGTGGGCCGTGCGGAGCTTGGAAAACGCGCGCTCGGCGTCGTCGTCGCGCCAGAACGCCGGATTGTGCTCCAAATACTTTTCAATGTAGTCCGTCCAGTATTTGTGGTTGCGGGCCACCATGTCGGGCGTGATCTTTGGCAACGGATCACGGTTGATCTTCATGATGACGCCGTAAGGCTCGAGGTAGTTATACATCCACTGGATGACGAAGCTTTCCTCGACGTAGAAGGAGCGCTTGTAATGCTCCTTGTCGAAGATCTGTTTCGAGACGAGGCCGTTGAGCGCGGTCACGGCCTGCACACCCTGGATGTTCACGCGGCCGCCGACGACCTGCACCATCTCGCCCGGCAACGCGGGGCGGTGCTGCAGCTCTTCGATGTAGGCGCGGATGGCGGCGGCGCTGTCTTCGTCGTTGGAAATGTAAATGTCTTCCTTCGGATAGGTCGTGTCGCGGCCCAGTAGTTTCTCCAGCGTGTTGAAGCGATCCTCGATGGCGCCAATCTCGCCGGCATATACCCGCTCCAGAAGCCGGCGATTCAGATACGAAGAGCCGCCCGCTTGCGGTCCCGTCTGGATCAGCTTTTGAACCTCCTCCGGGAAACTGAAGCCGGCGAATCGCTGTGGCTCATATAACCACTGGCCGAGCAGAAGCTGGTTCACTTCGCCCAGCAACCGTTTCAAAAAATCTTCGGAGAAACCGCCGTCCGCCGGTTGCTGATCCAGTTCCTGCCGCATTGCGGGCGAAAACTTTTGCCGCAAAAACTCCGAGACCGGGTCCGTGGGCCGTTGCAGTTTGACCACGAACGCCTTCCGGTCCTTCAAATCCTGCACCCACAGCATCGGCGAACACTTGCGCACCGGGCAGTATTGATACCGCAGGTAGCGCAGGTAGGTGTTCTCGGCCAGCGCGTTTTGCGTGATGATGTAAACATCCGGCCGCACGCGCGGGCAGAAAATTTCGTAGGTCGGCACGAAACGGCCCGGATCGGTGCCGCCGTAAAGGATCGCGTCCTTGTCCATCGGCGGATAGCCGTTGCCCGGCGCGAACATGTGGTAGCCGAAATACCACCCGAACATGTGGCCGCGCTGCTCGTTGTCGGACCAGTTGCGGAACATGCCGACGACCGGCATGCAGGCCACCAGCGCCAGAATGGACATCAACGGCAGTTTGTTGTCTTTGGCCACCAGCACGATGACTGACAGGCCGAAGATGATCCCCAACTGAACCAAGACCCAGAGCGACGCGAAAATCTCCGTTGCCGACAGCAAATGCAACTGCATGCTGAAGAAGTGCTCCACAAAACGTGAAAACGAATCGTTGAAAAACACCTGATAGATAAGCTGCATCATGCACGCCATCAACGCGCCGCCGTAAAGAAGCCAGCGCAGCTTGTCGAAGTGAACGTTTGAAACCACCAGCCCCCAGATCAGCCCATACCCGATGCATGCGCAAAACAGCGCGTGCGTCAGCATGAAAAAGACGCGGTCGTTGAACAACACCGCGCGATCCAGGGTCGGGTTGGCCAGCACGATGAACGTGACACTGGTGAAAAAGATCCCCGCCGCCGTGAAGATCAGCCATTTCTTCGCCCGCCATGCCGTGCCGTGAAACCATGCCAGCGCCGCGGCGCCGATCGCCACGAACATCCCGGTGTATTCCAAGAGCAGACCGTTGAAGAACACCACCATTTGATGCCAGAACTTCGACCATTCGCGGTAAATCTGCACCTTCTCGTATTGGCCGCGCGTGATGTGATGCCAGAAGCCGTCCTTGTTTTGCGTGAAGCCCCAGTTCATCGGCGGATTGGTGGAGGAGGCCAGTGGCGAGTAGCCGTAGAACAGAAGCCCTCCCAACACACATGCCGCCAGGATGGACGCCCGCTTCCAGTTGATGCGCGTGGGCCACCCTTCCAGCCGCGCCATCACTTCGCCCGCCAGCCAGATGATCGCCGGCGCCACTGCTGCAATCGCCCCATTCCAGAAATAACTCGATTGCGTGAAAAACGTCGCGTCATCCAGCACCCATTCCATGAACCACTGCCCCACCGCCACCACCCAGCACGCCCCGACGAGCGCGTCCATCAACACCGGCACGCTCACCAACGCGATCATGATGAAATACGCCGGCGCCATGAACAGCAACGTCTGGTGGTTGGTCAGCCCCAGCGCCCACAAGAAGCAGGTCCAATACAAATACTTGTCGCGCTGCGGATCGTGCATCCAGATGAACAACATCACCAGCGTGACCGCCATGAAAAGCCCGTTCAGCGTATAGACTTCGCCGATCACCGCCTGCGACCACGGCACCGGGCTGTAGGCGAAAATCAGCGCGCCCACCGTTCCGCAGACGGCGGCAATCCATTCTTCCTGTTCCTCCGTGAGGCTCTCGTGAAACAACTTCGACGAGCGCAGCAACATGGAGCCGCTCCGGGAAATCAGCAGCGCCAGCAACCCCGCCGCTGTTGCCCCGAACACGCCGCTCATGAAATTCACCCGCCACGCGATGTTGAAATTCCGCCGGCTTACATCCAGCCCGTCCGCCTTGACGTAATCCGGCACGGGATGCGGACTCAGCGGATTCAAGTGCTCAAACACAAACCCCAACACTGTCCAGATCGGATACCCCGGCGGATGCGGCACGCCCATCGTGTGCGCCCCGGTAATCAACTCGCCCGAATCCTCCAGCGTCACGTTGGGCGCCATCGTGATGAGGTAGCCCGTCAGCGCGATCGCCGCCGCCGCCGCCGCCGCCAGCCAGTCGCACTTGCGGAACAACCGGAACGACGCCACCGGCGCGGGAGCCGCCGGCACAGAGGGTTCGGGAAGCGGCGCCGACGGTTTCAGGTTCTTCGCGTTGCCACTTGCTGCACGTTGATTAGCCATATCGAAATCCGTGAAAAAGAGGGCGTGACTTTAAGGTTTGGCCCGCCAAGGGTCAATACGCCATTTTAGTCACGCGCCGGCCTTGGAATGTTCAAATAAACTGCGCCACCGCGCCTGCGCCGTCCGCGATAGAGACAAAGGGGCGTTTTTTTAATACACGGAACCATAAGCGGTTGGCCAGAGCAGACTCCAGTGGACACGGCCTAATTCTTCTGTAGGACGAAATCCTACACGCGGTGTCGGTGGTCTTTTTCCGGCGGGCAGGGCAGTCGCCCAAAATGTCCAACAAACCGCGGCGGCCTTGTGCGAATCGCCCGCCGCCTCAGCGGGCAACTGGTGGCACAGACCACTTGTCGTGTTCCTTGATCAGATCCACCAGACGGTCCACCGCTTCGGCTTCCGGAATGTTGAATTTTACGCACGTTTTGCCGACGTAGAGATTCACTTTGCCCGGCGCGCCGCCGACGTAGCCGAAATCCGCGTCGGCCATCTCGCCCAAGCCGTTCACGATGCAGCCCATCACCGCAATCTTCACTCCCTTCAAATGCGCCGTGGACTTCCGGATCCGCTCCGTCACCGTCTGGAGATTGAACAGCGTCCGGCCGCAGCTCGGGCAGGCCACATACTCCGCTTTGAACGACCGGCTGCCCGTCGCCTGCAAAATGTTGTAGGCCAGCCGCAACCCCGCCTCCGCGCCCGCCTCGCCGCGCACGAGAATCGCGTCGCCGATGCCGTCGCAGATCAAAGCGCCGATCATTGACGCCGCCTGGAGCATCGCGTCGAGGGAATCCGCCGCGCTTGCCGGCGCCTTCAAAACGTCCTTCAGCAGAATCGGTGCGCGGCAACCGCGCGCATCCAGTTTCGCCGCCAGGATGCGGTAGGCGACGATGGAACTCAGCGGCACACCGTCTTTGACCGCCACCAGATGGTTGTCCGAAATCCGGCTCAGATCATCGTTCAGCGGGTCCACTTCCACCACGCCGCTTTGCTCGAAGATTAACTCCGGTTGCGTGTCGCCGAGTTGGCCCCGCTTCGGCGCGAGTTGGCCAAACGCCGCGTTCGTCACACAGACGCGAACCAGATTCTCGCCGCCGACTTTCGTTGAACCGGCGGCCAGTTCCCGCGTCTTGCGCCGGGCGTAGCTGAACGGATCGCGCGTCTCCTTCACGTCTGCCGCCAGTTCGGGCGCTGCCGGCCCGCTCAGCCGGTCGTTGAACTTTTTCACCAGCGCGTAGGCCACGGGGATTTCATGGACGCTGTCTTCCGTGAGCGACACGCGAACCGTGTCGCCGATGCCGTCCTCCAACAGCGCGCCGATGCCGGCGGCCGATTTGATGCGGCCGTCCTCGCCGCCGCCGGCTTCGGTGACGCCGAGGTGCAGCGGGTAGTTCCAGCCCAGTTCGTCCAGCCGCGCGGCGAGCAGGCGGTACGCCGCGATCATCACCTTGACGTTCGACGCCTTCATCGAGAAGACCAGGTCGTGGTAGTCGTGCTTGCGGCAGACGCGGGCAAACTCCAGCGCGCTCTCCACCATGCCGGCCGGCGTGTCGCCGAAACGGTTGAGGATGCGGTCGGAGAGCGAGCCGTGGTTGGTGCCGATGCGCATCGCGCGGCCAAGCCGCTTGCACTCCAGCACCAGCGGCGTGAACGCCGCCTCCATGTGCGCCACTTCGGCGGCGTAGTTGGCGTCGGTGTACTCCTTGACGACGAATTTTTTCTTGTCGGCGAAATTGCCGGGGTTGATGCGGATTTTCTCGACCCACTTCACCGCTTCCATGGCCGTGTCCGGCTTGAAGTGGATATCGGCCACCACCGGCGTGGCGTAGCCGCGCGCCCGCAGCGCTTCCACAAAGTCTTTCAGCTTCTTCGCGTCGTTCACCGTCGGCGCGGTCAGCCGGATGATTTCGCAGCCGGCGTCGAGGATGGGCAGCGCCTCGGCGACGCACGCCTCGGTGTTCATCGTGTCCGAAGTCAACATGCTCTGGACGCGAATAGGGTTGTCACCGCCGACGCCCACGCCGCCCACGCGCACTTCACTCGTCTTGCGCCGGCGGTAGCTGAAGGGACTGGGGCAGTATTTCATTTCGGCTGTGGCTTTGTAACCCCATGCACGGCGTTGGTCTCGATGGCTTTGCCCGGCAGGATGCTCGGCCGGACCATGCGCCAGACGTCGTTGAGGTTGATGTAAAGCAGGAACACAATCAACACGGTCGCAAACGCCGTCCACGTGCTTTGGACGAACTTGCCATTCAACGGCTTGCGGCGGAGCCACTCCGCCAGCGCAAACAGGATGTGGCCGCCGTCAATCACCGGGATCGGCAGCAGGTTCACGATGGCGAGGTTGACGTTCACAAACACCGTCACGTCGATGCCGTTCATGAAGCTCTCCTTGATTCCCCGCGTGATGGCCTGGGCGATTCCCGGGATGCCGCTCATTTTCGAGGGCGTGATTCCCGTCTGTTTCGGATGCAGCAGCGCCTGCAATACGCGCATGGTTTTGTAAACATGCCGCTCCAGTTGTTCGATTGGCAGGGGATAAATCGTCACCTTCGGTGCGTCGGGGGCCCAACCCAGCCTCACGCCGATGCGGCCGCGGCTTTCCTTGGAGTCGAAGAACGGCGTGATGGTCGTCTCCATGTGTTTGCCGGCGCGCACAAAGTCCAGTTGCTGCGGCTGGCCGGCGCGATGGAGGAGAAGGTCGCGCAGTTGGGTGACATTGAGCACCGTTTCGCCGCCGACGCGCAGGATTTTGTCGCCGAGTTTCAAACCCACTTGTTCGGCCGGAGCTCCCGGCTCAAGCCAGTCAATGTAGGTGGCGTCGCCCAGCAAGAACTCCGGAATGCGGAACCCTTCCTCGCGATTGCGTTTTGGCTCGATCAGAAGTTGCAGCCGTTGGGTGCCGCGGCGCACGACGAAAGGAATCTTCGAGCGCGTGCTGGTGGCGACCGTCTCGTAAACGTCCGCCACGCCGGCCACTTGAAAGCCGTCCACGCTTTCGATCTTGTCGCCGATGCGCAAACCGGCGGCGTATTCGGAGGAGGTTTTGGGCACGTCGGTCACGATCAGCATCTCGGGCCGCTCGCTGGAAGGGATGCCGATCACCCAGATGGCCATCGCCAGCACCATGGCGAATGCGAAGTTCATCGCCGGGCCGGCCAGCGCGACGACGATCTTGGTCAGGGGAGTAACCGGCGGCAACGGCTCGTCGGAGTCGGCTTTGCCCTCGAGCAACTCCGCGGGGTTCATCTGCGGCAGCATCACGTAGCCGCCGAGGGGAAACCAACTGATCCGGTATTCGATGCCGTCCACCGTTTTCTTCCAGATCGCGGGGCCGAAACCGATGGAGAAACACTTCACCACCATGCCACGACGGCGCGCGAGCCAGAAATGACCGAGTTCGTGGATGAAAATCGAAGCTCCCACCAACAGGAGCATCGCGATGAAAGCGAAAATACTTCCTAGCACAGCTTGGCCGCCTCCTCCCGCGCCCAACGGTCCGCCTCGAGGATCGGCTCCAGCGTTTTTGCGCGCACGACGCGATGGCGGTTCATCACCTTTTCCACCGTCGCCCAAATCTGCGGGAACCGGATGCGTCCCTCCATGAACGCCGGCACCGCCACTTCGTTGGCGGCGTTCAGCACCGCCGGCATCGTGCCGCCGGCGCGCGCGGCCTCGCGAGCCAGCCGCAACGCGGGAAACTTCTCCGCGTCGGGCGTCTCGAACGTGAGCGGTTGCAGTGACGGAAAGGGGGTCGGCGGCAGTGAATTCTGCCGGCGCCGCGGGTGGGTGAACGCGTATTGGATCGGGTAGCGCATGTCGGGCATGCTGAGTTGCGCGAGGACCGAGCCGTCGAGAAATTCCACCATCGAGTGGACAATGCTCTGCGGATGGACCACCACGTCCAGGCGATCCATTTCCAATCCGAACAACCAGCGTGCCTCTATCATCTCCAGACACTTGTTGAACAAGCTCGCCGAGTCAATGGTGATTTTGTTGCCCATGTTCCAGGTCGGATGCCGCAGGGCGTCCGCGGCGGTGACCCGCTCCAGTTCGGCCTTGGTCTTTTTGCGGAACGGACCGCCTGACGCCGTCAGCAGCAGCCGGCGCACATCCGCCATGTCACGGCCTTCAAGGCACTGAAAAATGGCGCTGTGCTCGCTGTCCACCGGCAGCACTTTCACCCCGTGCTTCTTTGCCTCGCGCATCACGATCTCGCCGGCCATCACGAGGATTTCCTTCGACGCGATGGCGAGGTCCTTGCCGGCGCGGATGGCCGCGAGCGCCGGTTGCAGGCCGGCCGTGCCGACGATGGCCACGAGCACCATGTCCGCCTCCGGCATCGTTGCCAACTCGATCAATCCCTGCTCGCCGCTGAGGCATTTCACGCGCCCCGGCAGCCGCCGTTTCAATTCGGCGGCGGCGGTCTCGTCATACATCGCGACGGCCTTCGGCTTCATGGCGCGGACTTGTGCTTCCACTTCGTCCACGCGCGTGCGCGCCGCCAGACCGACCAGCCGCACTTCGCCGTGGAGGTCGGCGACCACTTTCAACGTGCTCTGGCCAATGGAGCCGGAGCTTCCCAGTAAGACAACGTTTTTCATCAGGTGTTCAATATCAGACGAAAGAAAGCGTATAGAGTCGGTGCTGTAAAGAGCAAGCTGTCAATCAAGTCCAGGACGCCGCCGATGCCCGGCAGCCACTGGCCGGAGTCCTTCACCTGCGCCTCGCGTTTGATGACCGACTCCGCCAGATCGCCCAGGATGGCCATCACGCCGAGCAGCGCGCCGGCGATGGCGGCGGTGAGCGGCGTCATCTTCAGATGCGTCAGCGGGTCCTGGAACAAGTAGAACGCGCCCCAGCCTGCAAGCGCCGCCACGGCGACCGCGCCGAAAACTCCCTCCCACGTCTTCTTCGGGCTGATGCGCGGAATGAGCGGGTGCCGGCCGATGAGCGACCCGACCACGTAAGCGCCCGCGTCGCTGAATTTCGTCACCAGGATCAGGTAGAACACCGCGTATTTCCCGTAAAACATCATCCGGCCGCCATCTACTTCAATGCCTGGCTGGAGGTAATGAATCTTCGTGATGAAGTTGAACAACCAGCTCACATACACCAGCCCGAACAGCGTCGCCGCCATTGTTGTTACCGGCGAACGGCCATCCTTCTCGAACATCATCCGCACGAACACCCCGAGCACCGCCACGCAGAGGACACTGGATTCGAACGCATACGACCGCGCCGATACCACGCCGTGTTTGAAGAAAAACCAACTGCCTGTCAGCAGCGCAAAGCCCGTCAGCACTCCCCACACCTTGAACACCCGCAGGTTGGCCCGCTCCAAAATGCCATAGCATTCCCACAGCGCCATCGAGCCAAACAGCGCCAGCAGCAGCCAGCTGCAAACCGGCGGCGCGGCGAAAATCGCCGCCAGCACCAGCGCCCACATGATGACCGTGCTCAGGAGTCGGTGGAAAAACATGTCAGGTTGGCTCGACGCCGCCGAACCGGCGTTGGCGTTTTTGGTAATCCTCCAGCGCCTTCAGAAACTCCGGCTTCCGAAAATCCGGCCAGAGCGTTGGCGTGATCCAAATCTCGGTGTACGAAGTTTGCCACAGCAGGAAATTGCTCAGCCGCATCTCGCCGCTGGTGCGAATCAACAAGTCCGGATCGGGAAACGGCGACGTGTAAAGCGACGCGGCGATCGTTTTCTCGTCAATCTGCTCCGGCTGCAACCGCCCCGCCTGCACCTCCGTTGCGATTTTCCGCACGCCGTCCACCATCTCCGTGCGCCCGCCGTAGCTCAGCGCGAGGATCAGCGTCAGGCCGGTGTTCTTTGCCGTCTGCCGCTGCGTCTCGGCGAGCTGCTTTTGCGAATGATCGGGCAGATCGTTCAGCCGTCCGATGGCTTCCAAGCGGACGTTGTTCTTGTTCAACGTGCCGATCTCGTCTTTGAGGAACTTCGTCAGCAGCCGCATCAGCGCGGAGGTTTCCTCGCGCGGCCGGCGCCAGTTCTCGATGGAGAAGGCGTAGAGCGTCAGATATTCCACGCCGACCTCGCCCGCCGTCGTCACGATCTCCCGCGCGCTGTCCGAGCCGGCGCGATGGCCTTCGATGCGCGACAGCCCGCGCTCCCGCGCCCAACGGCCGTTGCCGTCCATGATGATTGCCACGTGGCGTGGCACTTGGGCGTTGGCGGTCATGGTGGTCTCGGGCGTTCTTTACGCGGTGGTCAGCGTCTGCTCGCGGCGCGGTCCAACTGACGCAATCGCCAGCCGCGCGCCGGTCAGTTCAGCGATTTTCTCAACATAGGCGCGCGCCTTCTTCGGCAGCCCGCTGTAAGTCTTCACCTCGTGCAACGGCTGCTTCCAGCCGTCCATCTCGATGTAGACCGGCTTGCACTTTGCCAGCACGGCAAGGTCGTTCGGCATCGTTTCGTAAGTCTTGCCGCCGGCACGATACGCCACGCAAATCTTGATTCGTTCCAGCGTGTCCAAGCCGTCGAGATTCGTCACCGCCAGATCGTCAATGCCATTCACCATCGCCGCGTGCCGCGTCGCCACCGCGTCGAACCAGCCGACGCGCCGCGGGCGGCCCGTGGTTGCGCCGAACTCCCTGCCCAGCCCGTGCAGCAGGTCGCCGATCATTGCGTTCTCCGTCGGCAACGGTCCTTCGCCGACGCGCGTTGTGTAAGCCTTCATCACGCCGATCACTGAGTCCATCTTGTGCGGCGGCACGCCGGAACCGGTGCAGGCGCCGCCCGCCGTCGTGTTGGATGACGTCACATACGGATACGTGCCGTGATCCAGGTCGAGGAATGTTCCCTGCGCGCCCTCGAACAGAATGTTTTTCCCAGCCTTCAACGCGTCATGCAGATACACCACCGTGTTCGTCACGAATGGCCGCAGCCGTTTCGCCGCCGCCAGATACGCCTTGCGGATTTCCGCGAGCGACAGCGGCTTGGCGCCGAGCGCGCGGAGAATGGCGTTGTTCTCTTTGACCTTGCGGGCCAGCTTCTCGCTGAACTCCGCCGGCTTGGCCATGTCAATCATCCGCAACCCCGTGCGGGCTGCCTTGTCGCCGTAGGCCGGGCCAATACCGCGCTTGGTGGTGCCGATTTTCTGCTTGCCCTTGAGCACCTCGCGCTGCGCGTCTAGCTCGCGGTGATAGGGGAGAACCATGTGCGCCGTTTCCGACAACAGGAACCGGTCCTTGCCGACCTTGATGCCGCGTTTCTCCAAGGCGTCCATCTCTGCCACGAGCCCGACCGGGTCCACGACCACGCCGTTGCCGATCACGCAGATCTTGCCGGGGTGGAGGATGCCCGAGGGGATCAGGTGGAGCACAAACTTTTGATCGCCGACCTCCACGGTGTGTCCGGCGTTGTTGCCGCCGGCGTAACGGACCACGATGTCGTTGCGGTCCGTCAACACGTCAATGATTTTGCCTTTGCCTTCGTCGCCCCACTGGGCGCCAACCAGAATTGTTGTTGCCATGATGTTTGGTTCTCGTTTCGCGTTCGTTCCCACGCCGGGCAAAAGAAAAGCCCCGACCTCACGGAACGGGGCAAACGCCTCTCTCAATTGCCCGCAGACATTAACCAGAGCCGGGAAACAGTGTCAACGGCGAAGCGGGCCATCAGACCGCAGCGAGATTCCTGCGCAAGCGGTAATCGGCAAGTGTAAAGCGGTGATGCTTTCGCCATTGCGGTCAGGGCTTGGCAATGGCAGCATGAGCCGCGCCTTGAAGTGTGAGTCATGAAAGCCACGCTTGTAGTTATCAACCGGATGCAAGCCGATGGTGTCATCGGCCAATACGCGATTGGCGGCGCGGTAGGCGCAACCTTCTATCTTGAGCCGGCGGCGACGCTGGACATCGATGTGTTTGTTTCATTCCAAAAGACCGGTTTGCTGATCACCCTGACCCCGATTTACGATTATCTCGCCGCGCGCGGTTTCAAGGTCGAGAAGGAACACATCATCATCGAAGGCTGGCCGGTGCAGTTCCTGCCACCCAGCAACGCGCTGGTGGAAGAGTCGCTGGCGCTGGCGGTCGAAACAGATTTGGAGGGTGTGCGAACTCGCGTGATGACCGCGGAGCATTTGACGGCCATCGCGCTGCAAACCGGACGCGCCAAGGATCATAACCGGATTCTGCAATTCATCGAAAGCGGGATGCTCAACCCGGACAAACTCGACTCTATCCTCGCGCGGCACGGCTTGCTTGCCAAATGGGAGCAGTTCGGCGATAGGTTTCTCAAGGGCAATTCATGAGCAACTGGATGCGCCAGATTCTGGAAGGCAAACGGGAGATGCGCCGTCATCTCGCGGCGCTGCCTTTTGCCGACAAGGTGAAGTTGTTGGAGCAACTGCGCGACCGCAGCCGGGCGATTGCGGCGAGTCCGCTCAGGCGGCAAGTGACCCGGCGGGGTTAGTCATCGGCAACCAACGACGGTTGCTCGCCAGCTAAAACACCGGCACGAAATCGCCGCGCTGGTCGAACGCCAGCGGCGCAGGCTCGGTCTCCTTCCGCAGGTCGGAGCGGCGATCCAAGTCCGCGAGGTAGGCTTCCGACGCCAGCACCGTCTCGCAGCTCAGGGTGTTCTTGATCCAGAGCGCCTTCACCTTGCGCGTGTCGGGCAGGCCGCTCGTGGCCAGCGCCACTTCCAGCGCCTCGCGGTCGGTCGGGAAATACATCGGCATCCGCGCGTTCACGGGCGTCAACGCCGTGATTGTGTTCACCCACGTCGCCTTCGTGTCCACGGCCTTGTAGAGCCGCTCGTGGATGAAGTCGGCCATCCCGATGCCGGCGGCGTTGCCGTAACTGTCGGGATGCAGCGAGCGCACATAGAGGCGGCGCGCGGCGTTCGGGCCGGGCCGCAGGAAACTGCCGTCTATCTCGCGCCGGATGACGTTGGTGTCCATGCCGGTGCCGCTGAAGTTCTTGCCCATCTCGTCCACGATAAGCAGGTCCACCTCGTCGAACGGCAGCTTCGGCAACAGCGAGCGAGCCATCTTCAGCAACTCGACTTCCTCTTTTTCCATCGTCGCCGTCGGCACCGCCACGATGCGCGCGGTCTTGTGGAACTGGTTCTCGATGATGCCCACGCCGAACGCGATCTTGCTGAGCTGGAGCACCTCGCGCGCGACGGCCACCAACGCCTTCGCGTGGCTCATCCGCGCGCTGGCTTGGTGGAACTGGTGCGCGCCCTTCTGCTTGCCGAGGCCGATCGTGGCCATCTTCATCAGCCCGCTCTCAATCGGCCCGTGGAAATCGGTGTGCGGCTTGATGCGGTTCACCAGCACGATGGCGTCGGCGCCGCGGGCGTTCTTGTCCTGATACACGATGAACCCCAGCTCCGGGTCGCGGCCGAGTTCGACGACCTCCATGCTGCTCTTGAGAGGCACGCCCATCGCCGCCTCGGTGATGCCGTAGTGCGCGAGCACGTCGAGTTGGCCGGCGTCCGTCGCGCCGCCGTGGCTGCCCATCGCGGGCACGATGAACACCTTCGCGCCGAGCTTCTTCAACTCGTCGCAAACCGTGCGGACGATGACATCGTAGTGGGTGATGCCGCGGCTGCCCGCGCCCACCGCCACCGTCATGCCGGGCTTGATGCTCTTGCTCGCCGGCAACGCCGCCATCGCCTCGCGCGTGGCCGCCGCCGCGTCGCCGATGCCCGGCGCGTCAAAAACCTGCTTCAATCTGAAAAACCGTGGAAAGCTTTCGTTCATGTTCCTGACAAATTACCGCGCCCGCTCCCCGCGGACAAGCACGGAGTCGGTAGTTTGAAGCGCCCCGTTGCCTGCGCTTTCTGATTGGCAGGAACGGCGCGCCGGGTCGTCGGGATCGAAATCAATCAGCCGCCGCGCAAACGCCGCATCCGCGTCGTAGTCCTCCATGGTCATGCCTCATTGCATATGGGTCGGCAATGAATCCGTCGAGAAATCAGGAACCGACCCCGACGTTTCACTCTGTCCTGCCGGATGCTTTGGTCAGTTCCACAAGAAACTCTGCATCCACCTTGCCGCCGAGTTCTCGGCACTTTTTCACATCGGCCCATGCGCGGTCGTAGTCGCGTTTCTTGCAATAGGCCCAGCCACGGTTGTTTAAGGCGTCGGAATTTTTTTCATCCAGTTCGATGGCGCGGCTCCAATCCTGAATGGCGCGCTCGTAGTCACCTTTCCCCATATAAGAGTGGCCGCGGTTGACGTAGGCGGAGGCGTATTTCGGTTCGAGTTCGATGGCACGGTCGAAGTCGGCGATAGCGCCGTCTTGATCGCTTTTTAGCCTTTTGACAATGCCGCGAAAGCAGTAGGCGACGGCGTATTTCGGTTCGAGTTCGATGGCGCGGTCGAAGTCGGCGATTGCCCCGTTCAGATCGCCAATGTTGGTTTTTGCGTCGGCGCGGTTGTAGCAAGCGATGGCGAATTTCGGGTCGAGCTCAATGGCACGGTTGTAATCGGCGATCGCTCCGTCGCAGTCGCCTTTGCTCTTTTTGGCTTTGCCGCGATTGTTGTAGGCGAAGGCGTATTTCGGGTCGAGCTCGATGGCACGGTTGCAGTCGGCTATCGCTCCGTCGTAGTCGCGCTTGTTACTTTTGGCGTAGCCGCGGTTGTTGTAGGCGGAGGCGAATTTCGGGTCGAGCTCGATGGCACGGTCGAAGTCGGCGATAGCGCCGTCGTAGTCGCGCTTGTTACTCTTGGCGCTGCCGCGGTTGCTGTAAGCGAAGGCGTATTTCGGGTCGAGCTCGATGGCACGGTTGTAGTCGGCTATCGCTCCGTCGTAGTCGCGCTTGTTACTTTTGGCGTTGCCGCGGTTGTTGTAGGCGGAGGCGTATTTTGGGTTGAGTTCGATGGCGCGGTTGTAATCGGCGATTGCGCCGTCGTAGTCACCCTTGTCCAGTTTTTGATTGCCGCTTTCATGTAAGCTAGCGGCGTTTGAAGTTGGTGACATTGGACGATTCTCAGTGAAAGGTTCGACCGGTCGGAGCCTCATGCTCGGAGAAGACAGCATCTCGGAGGAAAGCTTTTGAATTCTCCAACCATCATCAAATAGTGTAAACGTAGCTTTTCGTTCTATTGGCTCGGTTGAAACGTTGCCCCCAAAGGGAGTCCCGTTAGCCTTCTTAAGTGTGTAGTAGACTTCCGCTACCTTGAACTGTTCATTCATTTGAATGCCTGTTACTTCACCAAAGACAATCTCATTGATTTTAACCTGGTATCCAGCCTTCACTTGGAATCCAGCGGCTGTCTCCGCTACGAGGTATTTTTTTCCTGCATCAGTAAGCGACACCGTCGCGATCAGGAAGTGGCCCTGCCCTTGATTCTCCTGAATCTCGCCGACACTAATAAGGCCTTTTGCCTGCAATTCATCCAGCCTGTCTTTTACATCCGAATATTCGTGAGCATTGCCAGCAAATACGGCAGGCATCATTGATGGGTCACTCCAAAACTTTTTCACGAAGCTCTTATCAATTTGCGTTGTCTCAAAAGCTGGCAGATTCAAACTGCGAGAAATCTTTTCTGCGGCCTCTCCTCTTGTCAGATTTTTATTGCCGCAGGAAACGAGTAAAATCGCAGTGCATGACATGACCACAACTGTCGCGATGGATTGGAGAGACTTTTGGGTATTGTGGAGTGGCGTTTTCATGTCGTTGGTCTTTCGTGGCGGCATTAGCATATCACCGTATTCCGGCATGATGTCAGCATTAATCAGTTTCACCTTGATGGTTGGCTTCATTAGACGAAGCTTTGTCCTGAATAATCAAAAACTCTTTCGCAGGGTGGCTAGATCATCTCCTCATCGCCTGAATCAATTCATTGAGTTTGTTGGCCACGGCCATGAGGTCGGCGGCGGAGGGCGGGTCGGTGAAGGTGCCGGTGTCGAGCAGTTGCACGGCGTTGGTGTTGGCGCTGGTGCCGCCGATGGCGTCGGAGAGTTGTTGGGCGGAGACTTCTCCCTGCGGTCCTTGCGGCCCCGGATCACCTTGAGGGCCTTGATCTCCTTGCGGACCTTGGGGACCGGGCGGACCGCCCGGATTGCCTTGCGGCCCTTGCGGGCCTTGATCACCTTGGGGACCTTGCGGGCCTTGTGGCCCGTCATTGCCTTGTGGACCTTGCGGACCTTCTGGACCGGGATCGCCTGGCAGACCTTGCGGGCCGGGCGGACCGCTGGGATCACCCTGCGGACCTGGAGGTCCGGGCGGGCCGGGATCGCCTTGCGGGCCGGACGGACCTTGTGCGCCGTCATTGCCTGCGGGGCCTTGTCCGCCTTGCGGGCCTTGGTCGCCCTGAGGACCTTGTGGACCGGGAGGACCGCCGGGATCACCTTGCGGACCTTGCGGGCCTTGGTCTCCCTGCGGCCCCTGCGGACCGGGGTCGCCTTGAGGGCCGGCTGGACCTTGGTCTCCCGGCGGGCCTTCTGCGCCATCGTTGCCTGCGGGGCCTTGATCGCCTTGTGGACCGGCTGGCCCCGGTGTGCCGTCGGCACCGGGCAAGCCTTGATCGCCTTTATCGCCTTTCGGCCCGACTGGGCCGGGGATGCCTGCGTCTATGAGCGACTTGAGGGCGGTCAGTTGGCCGCGCATTTCATTGGAGCGCAACGGCGAGTTGTCGGCTGGCAGTGATGGATCGAAGGGCATAATCCAGCTTTTAGTTTTCAGCTATCAGCTTTCAGCTACCAGCAACCAGTTTTTAGCTGACGGCTGATAGCTGATCGCTGAGAGCTTTCCTCACATGCACATGTGGTGGACGGCGTCGCTCCAATCGCTGTAGCCGGTGGAGCCGCCGATGGCGCGGACTTGCACTTGATACATGGTGCCGGGGACGAGTCCGTTGACGGGCATGGAGCGGGAGTTGGTGAAGATGCCGCCGGCTTGGAAGGGGCCGGGCGCGCCGCCGGGAGGGAGGACGGCGTAACGCACTTCGTAGCTCCGGGCGTTGGCCACGGCCTTGACCTTGACCAGGAGTTGGGCGGTGTTGCCGTTGTCCACGCTGAGGATGACGGGATCATCGAGCGGCGAGGAGGCGCTGTTGGTGCTGACGGCCTCGAAGCCGCTGGTGAGCAAGGTGGAGAGGTCGTTGTTGCAGTTGGCCTGCACATAGCCGGCAAGCTGGCGCAGGAGATCAATGAGCACGTCGCGCTTGTTGTTCTTGTCGGCGGTGGCCGCTGTGCCGCCTTGCATCTGAGCGGCGATGGCGGCGGTGAAGTTCGCGAGGGCCGTTTGCATAGCCACCTTGGTCACCGGAGGGGTGGGGTAGGCGGCGTTGCCGTAGAGGCCATCAATGACTGCGCCGGCCGTTTCTTCAAGGGCGTGGTCGGGCGCGTTGGTGAATCCTAGTAGAACTCGGAGGTGGGGCATGTTTCTTTTCCTTTCCGGCAGGAAACCGTCCCAGGTCAGGCCGGGGGTGTCCC
>CAIQCK010000067.1 GCA_903870275.1 uncultured bacterium
CGACAGCCACAGGAACCCTTTGACAACCAGGCGCCCCAGGAACCAAGCTGTGCGCGCCAAAAACACGGTAACACTACTTTTGAGGCAACCGGAGCGTTCCGGCCCCGCTATCTGGGTAACAGTGACTTTTGAGGCACGACGCAGGTAGGGCGCGACCGCTGGGCGCGCTCGTTGCCGCACGGAGCGTATGACCCCGAAGTAGGATTAGAAATGCGTTGACCTTGCGCGGCGGGTCTTTGAAACTTCCAGCCGGTTCGATTACGACGCCATGAAACGTTTTTGTTTGCTCGCTTGTGTCTGTCTGGCCATCGCGCATCCGCCATCCACCACCGCCGCCGACAAACTCCAGCCGCTCGACGTGCGCGCGGTGAAGGTGGGCGGCGAGATCGGCCGGCGGATCGAGGTCACCATCGCCAACAACCTGCTGGTGCTGGACGTGGACAAGGATTTCCTGGCGGAGTTCAAAAAGGAGCCGGCCAAACGCAGCGGCGCGTATATCGGGCTGGGGAAGTTGATTGACGCCGCGGTGCGTTTCGCCGCCTACACCGGCGACGAGCGCGTGAAGGTATACAAGGGGCATCTTGTGTGCGAAGCCATCGCCGCGCAGGAGGCCGATGGCTACCTCGGCACGTTCCCGCCCGCGAAACGGATGTGGTCGCTTTGGGACATCCACGAGATGAACTATCTGGTCTATGGCCTGACGATGGACCACCGGTTCTTCGGCGAGAAGGCGTCGCTGGAGGCGGCGAAGAAACTGGCCGATTACATTATGAAGCGCTGGGCCGCCGAGCCGCCGAAGATGCCCAGCCCGTGGAACATCACGCTGCACATGGGCGTGACGGGCCTGGAGAACACAATGCTGGCGCTGCACCGCGAGACGGGCGACGCGCGGTATCTGGAGTTTGTGACGAAGACGCGCCGGCTTGCCAACTGGGACGCGCACGTCGTCACCGGCCGCCACGACGACATCGAGGGCCACGCCTACGCGCATCTTTGCCGCTGCGTCGCGCAACTGCGGCTCGACCGGCTGCAACCGAACGCCCAGTTGCTGAAGCCGACGCGCGACGTGCTGGACTTCATCCTGCACGGCGACGGCATGACGGTCACCGGCGAGTGCGGCGACCATGAGTGCTGGCACGACACGCAGGAAGGCACGATCAACCTCGGCGAAAGTTGCGCGAGCGCCTATCTCGTGCGCTGGCTCGACGAACTGCTGCGGATGGAAGGCAAATCGCTCTACGGCGACCTGATGGAGCGCGTGATCTACAACGGCCTCTTCGCGGCGCAATCGCCCGACGGCCGGCGCATTCGCTACTACACGCCAATGGACGGGCCGCGCAGCTATTGGAAGGGCGACACCTATTGTTGCCCGAACAACTACCGGCGCATCATCGCCGAACTGCCGGGCTTCGTCTGCTACCGCGCCGGCGGCGGTATCGCGGTCAACCTCTACACGGCGTCGGAGGCGAAAGTGGAACTGTCGCCGCAACTCTGCGTGAAGGTGCGGCAGGAAACCGATTACCCCAGCTCCGGCCGCGTGGCAATCCGGCTCGAACCGTCGCAGCCCGCGCCGTTCCCGCTGCGGCTGCGCATCCCGCGCTGGTGCGACGAGCCGAAGGTTTCGGTGAACGGCGAGGCCGTCGCGAAGGCCGTCACACCGGGAGAGTTTTTCGTCATCAACCGCAAGTGGCAGAGCGGCGACCGCGTGGAGTTGGATCTGTCGATGCCGGCGCGGCTCGTCGCAGGCCGCGTGGCGCAGGCGGGCCGCGTCGCGATCATGCGCGGGCCGCAGGTCTTCTGCCTGAACCGCTCGCGCTATCCGAACCTTGCCAATACCGATTTGCGCCTGTTGGTGATGGACCCAAAGTCGGTCGAGGGGCCGTTCAAAGACGACTCGGTCCGGCCCGGCGGCGTCGCCTGCCGCGTGAAGGCATGGGGCGCGGGCGCGTGGTATCCGGGCGGCAAGCCCAGCGTCGCGCTGGAACTGAGCGAGTTCGCCGATCCCTCCGGCGAGTTCACCTATTTCAAAGTCCCCGACCCGAACGCCGAGAATGTCGAGGATGACGAGTTGTTGGCACAGGAATGAAAATCACACAACGACGAGGCCGCGATTTTTTCACAGTTCTGATGGGTTGTGCCGCGATGGCGGCAGGCGCGGCATTCGGCGCGCCGACCGCGGCGGAGAAGCCGGCCGCCAACGCCCCGCCCTCCGACGCGCTGTTCTGCATCGGCACGCCGGACGGCTCGCCGATGGAATTCGGGTTGGTGGACAAGCGCTGGCCGGAGTATGCCAAGCGTTATCCAAAGCCGGTCGTCTTCACGGTCGGCGAGAGCAAGCTCAGCGCGTGGCCTTATATTCATCCGAGCACGCACGACGCCTGGGCCGGCGGCAAACCGCACACGTTCACCATTCGCTATCATGCCAATCAGGCGCCGGCCGGGCCGCTCTTTCTGACGCTCGGCGTGCTGGCGATCTGGGAACCGAGCCAGATCACCATCACCGTCAACGGCAAACCCATCGCCTCGCGCCGGCTGCCGAAGGAGAAGTTGAACAACGACCTCGCGCATCAACCGGACGGCGAGGGCCGCTCGCTGCCGCTGACGTTTCCGGTGCCCGCGGGCGCCATCACCGCCGGCGACAACACCATCGCCATCAATCTCACCGATGGCAGTTGGATCGTCTACGACTACGTCATGCTCAGCCCGCGCAGCGAGGCGCCGAAGATCGCGGTCCGGTTGGACCCAGATTTCGTAAAGAACTTCCTGGCCGGGCCGATGGCGGGCGTGGAGGAGATCGTGTTCGCCGTGCGGTCGATCATCCATGAGCACTGGTATGCGAACTTCGGATACCTCTCGCCGGACGCAAACCACAAGATGTATGGGAAGGAAGGCCGGCTCTGCAAACTCAACCTCAAAACCGGCAAGCTCTCGTTGCTCGTGAACGATCCCGAAGGTTCCGTGCGCGACCCGGCGGTGCATTACGACGGGCGGCTCATCATCTTCTCCTACCGCAAAGGCGGCACCGACACCTATCATCTCTACACGATCCGCAGCGACGGCACTGGTCTGCATCAGCTCACCGACGGCATCTACGACGACATCGAGCCGGCGTGGCTGCCCGACGGCGGCATCGTGTTCATCAGCGCGCGCGGCAAACGCTGGGTGAACTGCTGGCTCACGCAGGTCGCCAACATTTTCCGCTGCGACGCCGACGGCAAAAACATCCGCCAGCTATCCGCCAACCTCGAACACGACAACACGCCGTGGCCGTTGCCCGACGGCCGCATCCTCTACATGCGTTGGGAATACGTGGACCGCAATCAGGTGAACTTCCACCACCTCTGGACGATGAATCCTGACGGTACGGGCCAGACGATTTACTTCGGCAACCTCAATCCCGGCGGCGTGTTCATTGACGGCAAGCCGATTCCCGGCTCCGACAAGGTTGCGTTCATCAATTCGCCCGGCCACGGCGCGCCCGAGCATGCCGGCTACGTCGCCACCGTAGACACGAGCAACGGTCCCGACGATCTCAGCGAACTGCACAACATGACGCGCTCGGTCGGTTACCGCGACGTGTGGCCGCTGAGCGAGGAAGCGTTTCTGGCCGCCAGGAACGACGAGTTGGTCGCGGTCGGCGAGAACAAACAAGTCGCCACGCTTTTCAAACTGCCGAAGGAATTCTGCGCCGTCCCCAACGTCTGGCTCCACGAGCCGCGCCCGCTTGTCCCGCGCCCGCTCGAGCGTATCATCCCGCCGCGCGTGGACCTCGCGCAACCGGTCGGCCGCTACCTGCTCGACAACGCCTACTTCGGCCGCAACGTCTCCGGCATCCAGCCCGGCGAAATCAAAAAGCTGCTGATCGTCGAGAGCCTGCCCAAGCCGGTCAACTTCACCGGCGGCATGGACCCGATGAGCTACGCCGGCACATTCACGCTGGAGCGCGTGCTCGGCACCGTGCCGGTGGAGTCGGACGGCTCGGCGTACTTCGAAGCGCCGGCGCTGCGCAGCCTGATCTTCGTCGCGCTCGACGACAAAGAGCGCGCCGTGAAACGCATGCAGAGTTTCACGACGGTGGAGCCGGGCGAAACGCTCGGCTGCGTCGGCTGTCACGAGCACCGCACGTCGACGCAGCAGGTCTGCATGGCGCGCCGGCCCTCGGCCGCGGCGCGGGCCGCCAGCAAGATCGAGCCGTTCCGCGACGCGCCGGACATTCCCGATTTTCCGCGCGACGTCCAGCCGGTGCTCGACCGCAACTGCGTGAAGTGCCACGACTACGACAAACGCGCAGGCGGCGTCATCCTCACCGGCGACCGCGGGCCGATGTTCTCGCACAGTTTTTATACGCTCACCGTCTGGCGGCAGATCGCCGACGGCCGCAACCTCCCCAAGGGCAACTACCCGCCGCGCTCGCTCGGCAGCGGTGGCAGTCCGCTCATGGACAAACTCGACGGCGCGCACCACGGCGTGAAGGCGTCGCCGCGCGACCTGCTCCTGGCGCGGCTCTGGCTCGATTGCGGCGCGCCCTACCCCGGCACCTACGCCGCGCTCGGCTGCGGCATGATCGGCGGCTACCAGCAGAACCAGGAGATTCTGGAGAACGACAAGGATTGGCCGGCGACCATCGCCGCGCAGAAGGTTTTCGCCAGCCGCTGCGCCTCCTGCCATAACGCGAAGCATGAGCCGGTCCCGCGCACGCTTTGCGACGAGATCGGCCTCAGTTTCTGGATGCCGAGCATGGACGACCCGCGCCTGAAGCACACGCGCCACATCGTCTTCAACCTCACACGCCCAGAAAAATCACTGGTGCTGCTCGCGCCGCTGGCGAAGACCGCCGGCGGCTACGGCACGTGCGGCGCGGTCTTTGCCGGCAAGGACGACGCCGACTACCGCGCGTTGCTGGCGATGTGCGAGGCCGGCAAGCAGCGGCTGGAGGAGGTCAAACGTTTCGACATGCCCGGTTTCCGTCCGCGCGAGGAATGGGTGCGCGAAATGAAACGCTACGGCATCCTGCCCGCCGGCGCCAAACCCGACGCGCCAATCAACGTCTATGAGGTTGAGCGCCAATACTGGAAGTCGCTCTGGTATGACCCGTCGTCTCCACTGGCGGCAACAAAGTAGAGCTTCCTCAAACCCAGCGGCGAAAGAAAAAACAAAATGAGTGCGCGATGGCGTTGGCTTACGATTTTCTTGCTGGCGATTGTTTTCGCCGCGACGAGCTGCAGCACGCTGCAACCGGCGGCGCAGATTCCTCTCGATCTTCACGTCGTCGCGGCAAACCACACGGGGAAACCGCTTCGCGCCGACCCGCGCGACAGTGACGGCGCGTGGATACCGATGCCGGCGCCCGACTTTGAGGCGTCGCTCGCGAAGCTTGTCGAGTCCATCGCCGCCTCCCGTTGCACCAACATTCTCATCTTCATTCCGGGCGGACTGAACTCGGTGGAGTCCGGCGTCGAGATGGCGGCGCGGTCGGTGCCGGACATCGCGTCGCGCGGCAGTTATCCGATCTTCATCCCGTGGGATTCGCGGCTGACTTCGACCTACTGGGAGCACCTGACGCTGGTGCGGCGCGGGCAGGAGAAACCGGTTCAAGGCAAACTCTCCGCGCCACTTTACGCCGCGAGCGACGTGGCCCGCTCGGTGGTCCGCATGCCGATCGTGTGGTATCATGAAGGCGCGACCGACCTGAAGAATTCGAGGATCGGCGGCTCCTCCTATCGCACCAACGCGCCCACGCAGGAAACCGCCGCCGACAGGCTCGACAATCTCGTCAACACGGAAATCGCCGACGTGAACGCGCTTTACGTGGAGTTGCGCCGCCGATATGCCAACGACCCGGCCAACTCCATTGCTGTCTCGCTCGGCGGCTTCGACCGGACGACCTCCTGGCAACTGATGCGCTATGGACTTTCGTGGCTGACGCTGCCGACAAAACTGGTGTGCGCCCCGGCGATTGACGGTCTGGGCACAAGCGCGTGGGAAAACATGCGACGCCGCTCCTCCACGCTGTTTCACGCGCCGGAGGAGTTTTACCTCGAAGACCGCTGGCACAACACCAACGAGGTGGTCCGCACGCTCGACGCCGGTTCAAGCGGCGCCGTGGCGCAGCTTCTGGAGGCGCTACGCGCGCTGGAAAAACGGCGGTCGGTTCCCATCACGCTCGTCGCTCACAGCGCGGGCGCTCTTGTCGCGAACGAAATGATTCGCCAATGCCCGGAGTTGCCGTTTCAGAACATCGTCTATCTGGCCGCGGCATGCAGCATCCGCGACTGGGGCGTGGCAGTGGTGCCGTATCTGGCGGCGCATCCGGAGACGCGTTTCTACAACCTGAGTCTGCATCCCGCGAACGAAGTCGCCGAGGCCAACGCCGCCGACCTAGTGCCTCGCGGCAGTTTGTTGGTGTGGATTGACGAGTTTCTCGCGCATCCGGAAACCGTCCAGGATCGCACGCTGGGGCGCTGGGAAAACATCATTCAGGCCACGCATTTGATCCCGCGCGGCGTGCGGCGTCAGGTGACGTTGAAAGCGTTCAGCGCCGGCGACACAACCACGCATGGCCCGCAGGAACACGCCGACTTTTCGGACACGGCCTTCTGGAACCCCGGCCTCTGGCAGGCCGACGCTCCGTGGTCCGCGGAGTTCTGGCAACGCGCGCGCCGCGCCGAGTGAGCGGGCGCAAGTGATTCACTTCGCCAGCCGCCACGCGGCAAGATTGGCGACACGGCGGAATTTCTCCGGCGCGCCAAGGTGGCGAAAGGTTTCTTCGGCCCACGCATACGTCGCCGGACACTCGCCGGCGAAAACCAGTTCGGCGGGGAACAACAATCCGGCCACCTGCGCGAGATCGGTAATCCGCAAACAGTTGAGCATCTCAATGGCGGCGCCGCGTCCGTCCCTCTCGCCCGGCGCGTTCTGCGTGGCAGGCGGTGATTCGAGAAAGAGCGTCTGCACGCTACCGTCGAGCAGCGCGGCGTAGAGCGCCACGGCGCACATCTCGCCGCGCGCGGCCAGCGAGACCTGCCGGCCGTCCACCTGCGGCAGTTTCCGCACGGCTTGCAACGCGCGCAGCGTGTCCCAGACGCGCATGCTCGCCAGCGTGCATCCGGTCCACGCGCTGGCGCGCCGCAGATGCCAGTTGAGTTCGTCGCCCCACGCCGTGTCGCCGGTGCCGCGCGGCTCGACGACGACCTTGGCCCACGGCGCGTTCACCCGGCCGGCGAACGCGTCCGTCGCGTTGCGTTCTTCGCCGGGCACCTGCAATGCGACGACAGTGGGCGCGGGTTGTTTCACGTCGTCGGCTATCATGAGCCTGCCGTGCAACCGCCAGCCTTCCTCGGAGGTGAATGCAAACCGATGGCCGGATGACGTCGGGCCTGACTTCAATTCAAACTCCACCTGCGCATCCAAAGGCGGCGGCTTCGTGGGAAACGCGCCGAAAGTTTTCTCATCCAGCGCGTCGATGATACGGGCGCGCTCCTTTGCCAGCGCGGCGATGTCGGCAATCGCCGGCGGTTTCGGCGGCGTGAAAAAGTCTTCGTGGATGGTCGGCGTGCGGTCTTCCTTGAGCGGGCCGTTGGCAAACACCCGCAGCGTGTCCGCCGTCTCCAGTTTGCTCTTGTCCAGCTCCAGGTCGCCGATGTTTTCCGGCGGCACGTCCTTGCCCATCAGATGCTTGATGAACCACGAGAAGATGCGCGTGCGGCTGTAAGCGCTGTAGCCGTGCGGGCCGGGATAAGTCGTAAGCGCCAGTTTGTCCGCCGCGCCGAGCTTCCGGTAGAGCCGTGTGAGCCGGTCGTGGACTTCGCGAATGGAGGCAATGGTAAAGATGGCGTCGTGGTCAGCGGAGGAAATCATGAACGCCCGCGGCGCGATCAGCCCGCCGACATCGGGAAGGTCCCAGCGATAGGTATTGATGAACCACATGCAGTCGCAGTGGCCGTCCATCGTGCGGTCACGCACGTAGGACGCGAGCGTCGAGGTGCCGCACGAGGCCGCAGCGCACTGGATGCGCTCGTCGCCCGCAGCAATCCACCACGTGGCCGCGCCGCCGCCGGACGTGCCGGTGACGCCGAGTTTCGTCCCATCCACCTCGGGCCGCTCGCACAGCAGATCGAGGCCGCGGATGCCGTTGAGCAGCTCGATGCCGGCGGGCGTGTAACCGCGGCTATACCAATGCCACCACCCTTCGCGGTAGCAGCCATGATGATAACCGCGAACCTCGCCGAGTTGCACCGTCTCGACGATCAGACAAACGAAACCCAGTTCGGCGAATCGCCGCGCATGCGCCTGGTAGTTGACCTTTTGCGTGTCGGAGTGGCCGCAGACGTAGAGTACGCCGGGCGCGCGGCCTTTCAGATTGCGGGGCACGTAGAGGTTCGCCGTCACGTATAGTTTCGGCAGGCTTTCGTAATAAAGCTTCTCGATGATATACGCCGGCCGCTCGACGACGCCGGTGACCTTCGGGTTCAACGGCGGCCGTTGACCAACAGGCGGCAGGTCCTGCAAGCCCATCATCTCCATATAGCGGCGGCGGCGCGAGGCGATGTCGGCGGTGTCGGTGAGCGCGCGGTCGCTGATGCGCCGTGCCTCGCGCGAAAGATAGTCGCGGATGGTGAGGTTGTACTGCGGCGCTCGCGCTACCGGCGGCAGGGCAGACAGCGGGTCGGCGTTGGCGCTCTGTGTGACGCGACCGCCCAGCAGCCCGGCACCGGCGGCGCCCAATTTGAAAAAGTCCCGGCGGTTCATGATGTGAAACCTGCCGGATGAGACTCCAACGCCCGGCGAACTTCAAGAGTTGTCTTGTCGCGTCGCCAGCCGGCATCCTGTTCGCTCTCGACCGTTGCCGAGAAAACCTTTGTCAGTTCCCGTCGCCCGGCGGTAAGCTGCCGGCCACTGCTATGAAAACATCCGCACACGCTTTGATGCGAGTCGTCTTGGTTATGATGCTGGCCGTGGGTGGCTTCGCGGCGGTACACGCGGCGACTGATGCGAACTCTCCCACTCTTTGCATCGCCACCTTCCGCTGCGATGCAACGCCTCCGCGCGGTGAGACGCTGGTCTGGCTGACCAAGCTCAAGACCATCAAAGACCCGGAGTTGATCAAAGGCATCGTGTTGGAAGACGGCGGAAAACGTTACATTCTTTGCGCTCTCGACTGGTGCCTGCTGTGCAACGAATCAGAGTGGTCGTTCCGCGAGACCATCGCCCGCGCGGCGGGGACCGAGCCGACCTGCGTGGCGATTCAATGCATCCATCAACACGTCGCGCCCTACGCCGACGAGGGCGCGCACCGGTTGCTCGACGCCGCGCCCGGCTCGCCGCCGCATCTCACGCCGAAGTTCCTCGACGGTTTGCGCGCGCGGCTGACCAAGGCGGTACAGCAGGCAGTGAAACGGCTGGAACCGTTCGATCGCGTCGGTTGCGGCGAGGCGAAGGTGGACCGTGTGGCGTCGGCGCGGCGGTTGAAAGCACCGGACGGCAAAATCATCACCCGCGGCAGCGAGGGCGCGAAAAACCCGAAGCTGGCGGAGATGCCGGAAGGCGACATTGATCCGATGTTGAAGACCATCACTTTTGCGCGCGGCAAGAAAGTGCTGGCGCGGCTCCACTATTACGCCACGCATCCGCAGACGGTTTCCTGCGATGGGAGCGAGTCGGCAGATTTCGTCGGCTGGGCGCGCGAGGCGATGGAGCGGAAGGAACGCGTGTTCCAGATCTATTTCACCGGTTGCGCGGGCAACGTGACGGTGGGCAAATACAACGACACGAAACCGGCAACGCGCGCGGCGTTGAAGGAACGGCTCCAAGCAGGCATGGCGGCGGCGATTGCCGCCACGCAATTCGCGCCGGCGGAGCGGCTGGTCTGGCGGACGGATGCGTTGACACTGCCCATTCGGACCGACGCGGCGTTTCTCGACCCGAGCCGCGCCGCGCTGGCCAATCCCAAGGCCGCCGAGGGTCTGCGCGTTTATCGAGGCGCGATGCGGCTGGCGGCGGCGGAGCGCGCCAAGCGGCCGTTTGAGTTAAGTTCGCTCCAGATCGGCAACATTCATGTCGTCCATCTGCCGGGCGAACCGTTTCTCGAATTCCAAAAGTTCGCGCAACGGTCCAAGCCGGGCGACTTCGTGGCCGTCGCCGGCTACGGCGATTGCGGCTCGGCTTACATCTGCACGGACGAGGCCTTTCGCGAAGGCGGCTACGAGCCGATCGCAACCAATCTGGCTCCGGGCGCCGAGCCGTTGCTGAAAGCGTCCATCCGCCGGTTGCTGGGCGGAACGCCGAACGAATAGGCGGCAACCCACCGAAGACATTCTCGTTACGGCTTGTCCCCACGTCCGTGTTCATCGCCAGTTTCAACCCAGCTGACCGGAATTCATCTCTGTCACATTGGCGCGCCTTCTGGTAAACTCGGCTCTGTTGCAAACGCGCGCCGCCAAAAGCAGCGGGTTCGTGCGAGCGCCGATCGTGTTCCCCGATCCGGCGGTGCCTGTCGTTGCTTATTCGCGGCAGTGGGGAAGTCCGGGAACGTTTCACGTCCACACCGATGAGGACTGGGAACTCTGCTACATCGCCAGCGGCGGCGCGCATTACCGGCTCGGTTCGGAAGAGATGCAGCTGGAGGCGGGCGACATGCTGGTCATCGGGCCGAACGATCCCCATGCGTGCCTGAACTGGCGCGGGGAAAGATTTGTGGTGATTTTCCGGCGTCCGCTGCTGCGGGAGACGAGGATGCCCGTGCGCTGCGGCCGCTCGCTGGGACTGGAAGTGGCCGGCGTGCGGGTTCCAGCGCGCACGCGGATTGTGCCGTGGCGCCGGACGGCGGTGGAATATTTGCTGGACCGGCTCCAGCAAGAATCGTTCGGCGGCCAGCGCGCCAAGCGGTCCATGTGCGCGGCGTTGCTGGCGCAGTTGCTGCTCGAACTGGCCCGCAGCGAGAGCGAACGTTGCGACGTGTCGGCCGCGCCTGCCGACGCCGCCGCGCGAAAAGTGGTGGAGCGCATGGCGGCCCTGGTGCAAACGGACCTGGCGAATCGTTGGACACTTGCAGATCTGGTCAAGCGAAGCGGTTACAGCAGCACACAGCTCGGCGTGTTGTTCCAGCGGGCGACCGGGCTAAGCCCGTGCCAGTGGATTTCCCAAGAGCGCATTCATCGCGCGTGCCATCTGCTGGCGCACTCCGACGAGACGGCGATTCAGATCGGGAGCGATGTGGGTTTCGGGACGCGGTCGCAATTTCACCGGGTCTTCCGAAAAGTGACCGGCACCACGCCCGAGCGTTACCGCTCGGCGGTGCACCACGAAGTCCAGCCGTCCTGATGGCGGCGCGGCCCGCGTCCGCAGGCCGCGCGTTTCGATACAGGACCGAGCCTGCGCTTACTTCACCGCGCCCGTCGCGGCCCATTCGCAACCGCGGCAGATGACCTTGGCGATGTTGGCGTTCTGCAGGGCCTTTGTGTCGTGACCGAAGGTCTCGTGGAACACGCGGCCTTTGCCGTAGCTCGCCGTGAAGATGATCGGCTCGATCTTCTTGGTCCAATCGGAGTCGGCCGTGGCGAGCACGCTGATCGGCGCGTCGCCTTGGAGCTTGGCGTAAAGCTCGTCGTCGGCCTCGAAGTCCTCCATGCCTTTGGTAATGGGATGGGTCTTGTTGGTGATGTGGACCATGAACGGCGTGCGCTTGCCGTGACCGGACACCTTCATGATCCAGATTCGACCGCAGAGTTTGCAAAACTCATCCCAGCCCGGTTTGACCAACTCGACCTTGTCGCCCTCCTTCTTCATGGTCGGCCCGAACGACGCGCTGGCGAGGTGGGCCACGGCGAAGCCCTTGCCGCTCTTGACGAAGTTGAGCAGGTTTTCCTTGGCCTTGTCGCTGATGATACCGCTGCGGTCGTAGCGGTGGAAAAAGATCACGTCGTAAGGCTTCAAGTCGTCCGCGTTTTCCAGGCAGGACAAATCCTCGACGACCTTCACGTCAAACTTGCCGGAGTTGACCAGGATGTCCCGCGTGGCGGGCGCGGTCTCTTGCCACTTGTGCGCGCCGACGTCATCGCCGGTGATGAGGAGAATTTTGATCTTCGCCGAGTCGGCTGCGGTGGCGGAACCGGGCAGAGTGGCGAGCAAAAGCGCGGAGGCGATGGAGGCAATCAACGAGAATCGCATGACGGTCAGTCCTTTCACGAGTTTGAGTTTCGATCTTGCGTCGAACGATGAACCTGCGCGGGCGCAACGGTCAAGCACCAACTATTCATGTGATCACCGTTTTGCAATGATGAACGATAAACGCTACCACGACGGAGCCAGCATACCAGAAAACGTAAATAAAGACCACGGCCACTTTTCCGCACCGAAACCAGCGCCGACTGAGAAACGCTGCAATGGTTGCCAGCACAACGCCCAGCGCAAGAAGCATCAGCATGGATACAGGAGCAAGCCACGTTGGAATCAGTTCGACGTTATCCAAAGTGATGTTTCTGTTAATGATGCACCGAAGAACGCTTGGCACGACAATGGACGCCAACAAAACAATCACCACGAAAATTCGTCTGGCTAAACTTCGCTCGACAGGAACTTCGGGTTTCATAAACAACAGCTCCTGTTTATGACGGCAGTTTCCTTTCCGCCATCTTGTTCGACGGATGCTGGTCCTTGCGGCCGTGGACGCACACCGCCGTCCATTCCGCGAGACGCCTGCCGAGCAACCGGCACGCGGCCTGCGCGTCTTCGGTGCGCGGCTCGCGCGCCGTCACCGCGCCGTAGTGGCAGGTGGTCAGCTTGGTCGCGTAGTCCGTCACGCCAAAAACCAAGAAGCCGAAATTCATCAGCAGCGTCAGCAGCGACTGGCATGTGATTTCCATGCCGCCGCCCCACCCGCCCGCCGAACTGAACACGCAGCCGATTTTGCCGTCGAGCTTCATCCAATGCTCGCCCATCACGTCGTCCCAGAACCGTTTCATCTTCCACGACAGCAACCCCATGTTCGTCGGGCTGCCGAGCGCCAGGCCGTCGCACCAGAACAGGTCCTCCGGCTTCGCCTCGTCTACCGAGCGCACCCGCACCTCGGTGTCGGGGATGGTCGCCGCGCCTTCGCCGACGAGCTTCGCCATCTTCGCGGTGTTGCCCGTCTTGGAATCGTACAGAACAAGAATGTGGCTCATAAAACCGATTCAATAGAAGATCCCGCTAAATACGCTAAAGGGAGTTCTTTTGACAGGATTTACATGATGGGAATGTCCGCTTCCGCAATCCTGACCATCCTGTCCATCATGTCTTCCTTCTTCGTGTGTTTAGCGGGCAAACCTTTTGCGCAGTTGGCTCAGAACGCGATCGCCAGCGCCAGCACGCCCGCCAGCGTCAGGAGCATCGGCACCAAGAACACCTTGCTCCAGTTGAACTTCCCGCCCGCCGAGAAACGGTCCATCACAAAGCCCGCCAACTGCGTGCCGAGGAACAGCCCGATGCCGACGGTCACCAGAATGATCAACGCCTGCGCCGATCCGGCGATCTCCTTCGGCGCCACTTTGCCGACATACATCTGGCCGGCGATCATGAAGAAAACATACGCCAGCCCGTGAAACACCTGCGAGACGATCACCACCATCTTCGGCATCTTCAGCACGTAAATCAGATAGAGCACCATCCAGCTCGCCGCGCCGATCGTGATGGTCCACTTCGGGCCGAGCACCTTCTCGTCGAACAACAAGCCGAGCAGGAACAATGTCGCCAGCGCCTGCGCCGCCTGCGCGATGCCCATGATGGCCGGGATGTTCTTCCCCGAAACGCCAAGATCGGTCAGGAACCGCGCCGTGCCGAGGAAGTAGAATTGCATCATGCCCGCCACCACCAGCGACACGACGATGAACACCGCAAAATGCGGGTCCGACATCAAGCCAATCGCCTTCAGGATCGGCGACTCGGCGCCGCCGCCCTGCGGAGGCGTCGCGGGTTGCAGGAGGCACACCACCGTCATGATGATGGAGAGCAGCGCGGCGAACTTGAGGCAGTCGCTGCCGTCGCCCTCGGCCTTGCGCAGGTTGCGCCACCCGGTGAGCATCACGCCGATCAACGTCCACGCCACCGGCGCCCAGATGAAGATCTTCGCCGCCTGGCTGCCCGGGTCGGTGAGATGGCTGAACATCAGCGAGTTCGTCAGCGGGATCGTCGCGCCATACAGCATCGAGTAAGCCAGCATCACCCCGAACAACGGCGCAAACTTCTTGGTGCGCGCCGCGAGGAACAACAGCACGATGCCGATGCCGTGGCAGAAGGCGAGAATGTAGCCGGTGTCCACGTATTTGTCGGCGAGCTGGCCGGCGAAGAGCGGGGAGATCATGCTGGCCAGCGGCAGCGTCGCGTAAATCCAGCCGGTTTGTTTGCCGGTCATCTGGAGCGGGCCGAGCAGCCGCGCCGCCAGGACGGGCATCCACGCGGCCCAGACCGCATACTCCATGAACATCAACGCGCTCAGTTGCAGATACAGTGTCGTGCTCATCAATCGCTCCTTCTCCTTGCAGATGGTTCCGGCTCGTCCGCGCCCATCCGGCGCGAACGGCGAATTGAGCGCGAGCGTAGGCCAACGGCTCGCGGCGTGGCAAGGAGAAATGCCGGTGGCGCGGCGCCAAACTGTAGCGGCGGTCTCCGACCGCCGAATATTGATGATGAATGCTTTCGGCGGTCAGAGACCGCCGCTACAGGGCCGAAACGACGACGCGGCGCGCCCGGCGGTCGGAGACCGCCGCCTGGAGTTTGGCTATCCCGTTGCGAGGAAAAGGGCGGCCGCGAGAGAGTTGTGAGGTTTTGGGGGTTTCTGGGCTGCTGAAGGGTGAGTCCAGAAGCCGCGAAAAGACTCAGGTCGAATTGCACTGGCCCAGGCATCGTGGCGCAGTCGATTGATCAAGCATTGCGTGGACGGACGCAGCGGCTTGATCTTGCGCCGCCACTTCGGCGGCGGCAATGCCGCCCGTTCGCTGTCGGGAGCAAGACTCAACGAACTCCAAAGCATCGCGCTATAACCGGCGGCTTGCCAGGCGGGCAGCCGTTGCACACTCTGCGGATGCCATACCTGCGGCTGGCCTACGCCGAGCAGGGTTTTCTCGTCGCGAAAGTTCACCTCCACCTCCCAACGCCACAGATAACCCTGGAGGGCCTCCTGCAAGCTCATCTCGGTATCCGTGATCCAGAGATAGGCCGGTTGGCGGTAGAGCAACTTGCTGCCTGCGCGCAGCCGATAGGCCAGCGGCGCGATCAGCATCAGCCGCCCAGGGGCGGCTCCGGTGAGCTTGCTGCGGAGCGGGCCCATGGTTTTGATCTTGAAGCAATGGTTTTTGCCCGCCGCATACGCGTTGAGGGTTTGCCAGGGCTGGCTCTCATCGAGTCGCAAGGCTTCGGGTCGCGCAACCACGGCCCCATAGAGGCGCGGCCGGCCTGTGGTGGCCGTCTCTGCCGGCGGCCGATACAACAGCGCATCCTTGCGCAGCCGTGCGACCGCCGAGACATTCTTGGGCAGTTGGCGCAGGAATCTCTTGTTGGCAAAGCGGCCATCCACGGCGGCCACTGCCGGCCGGGCCAGTTTGCCCGCCAGCCGGTTCAACTGGCGCACGGCGGCTTCATTGACGTTGGCTTGGCGCAAGGCCTCGCGCAGGTCTGCAGGCGGCAGGGTGGCTTGTTGCTTGGGGCGGGGGCGGTTGAGCAAGACTTCAAAAGCCACCGGCAGCCCCCGGGCGCCGCCCTGCGGTTGCGGCCACAACAGGCTCGTTTGCAGCACGCGATGGCCCCATTGAAAGTTCACGCCAAAGGGCGGCGAGAGGGGATCGCGACGCCAGGCGGTCAGTGGAACCTTGCGTCCGCTCTTGCGCAGGGTGGAATCATCCAAGGCCAGCCAGACTCGCGTTGAGCCGCCGTAAGAGGCCTGTGCCTGCTCCAGCACGGCACCGAAGAGCAGATTGGCATCGAGCCGGCCCGAGCTGTAGGCGCGGTAATCGGCACTCCAATCCAGATGCTGACGAGCCTGGGTCGTCAGACAGGAGGTGAGGGTGTGGCGGCCCAAAGCCAGGAGCATGGCTTGGGTATGGGCGACGCCACGTTCTGCCGTCGCGCGGGGCAAAGAGGCCAGCGCCGTGTTCAAGAACTCCTGGAGCCTTTGGAGAAGGGAAGAGTTTTTTTTACTGGGACGGGATCCGGAGGCGCGACTTTGCGGGAGAGAATCAGGTGTTGTTTGTCGACCACGGTCCACTCGACCTCTTCGGCCTTGGCCAGCTCGAAGGCTTGAGCCAGAGGCAGTGGGAAGTTGATGTAGAATTGCTCGGAGTTCTTGCGGCGGATGCATTGGACTTTAGTTGGGTAACCCATGATGGGACTGTATCTAGTTATATAACTAGAAATCAAGCTAAAAAATAAACTCTTTCCCATAGTCAGGGCCAAACTCCAG
>CAIQCK010000068.1 GCA_903870275.1 uncultured bacterium
GGCAGGGGCCGATGTCGCGGATGATCCTGGCGAGGATGGGGTCGGCCTTGAGCAAGTGAGCGGTGTCGGCGGACCAGGGGTCGCGTGCCGAACGCTGCGGCGCGCCCGGCGGTCGCGCCCTACCTCTGGAACGCGGATTCCGGATTTCAGGCGGTTTGGGGTCATACGGTTGCAAAAAAAATAATAGTCGAAATCACTTTGACTCACTTTGACTCACTTTGACTCACTTTGACTGGACCGACGAGTTCGAGGTTCTCCCAGCGGCAGATTGGAATCGTGCGTTTGCAATATAATCATGGTTGGATTCAGTCGGATTGGGTCGGATCGAGCCGGACAGCCAAGCAACTTCGTAAACTGGTTTCGGCGTTCTGGCCACGGATGGAACTGCTTGTCGTGCACTAGCTTGCCTGTTTCGATTTCTTTATTTGGCTTCGTTTTGCTTCGTCTCAACATCGGCTTATTCACAACACCCTGCCATTAAGATATTTGGGATTTTTCATTTGGGTTCGTTTCGCAAAAACAAGTTTCATCACGGGGCCTGAAGAGAATCGAAATGTTCATATTCCTGTGGAAAAACGATGTTTTTTGGTTTTGGCCGCGATCATCATTTGGCTTCGTTCTGCACATTTGCCGTCGCGCCGACAGAACCAATTCCAGCAACGGGACTTGGCAAGGAATCATGATTTTATAAGCCGAGACCTCTGCAAAAGCCCTGGAGCGGCGGTCTCCAGACCGCCGAACCATCGCAGAATCCAAACGATTCGGCGGTCTGGAGACCGCCGCTCCAGAACGGACGATGACTTTTGCAGAGGTCTCAAGCCATGATTTTGCGCTCTCCTCCGTCTTTCTCCTCATGGCAGCCTCCCTGTTTTCCGACTCGTTTCTGTCCTCTGTCTTCCGCCTTGGGTCTTCTCTTTTCATCGTCGGGCGCACTGTATAGAGATTTTCCTATCACGTCAAGAGAAATTTGCTATTCTTCGGAGTTTGCTTTGGGCCTGATGAAGATAAAAAACGGCGCTCATGGAGCGTCGCTCCAGAAGCAGCATTGGCGGGCGTCCTGCTTTCGGAGCGCGGGCATCCTGCCCGCCGTCCGGTTGAGGCTGCGCGGCCCGAGGCGGGCAGGATGCCCGCGCTCCCGGCGACGCACCCTAATCGCCATGTGAACCGCCGTCCGCATGTGTTAACATTCCGCCATCATGCGTCTGGGAAGATCATCCGTGTAAAAGGACCTGCGCCATGAAAACCATCTTCTGCCATTGGATGCTGTTCGTGCTTCTGACCTTGCCGGGCTTTCTCCCTGCCGTGCGAGGCGATGAGGTGAGCCAATGTATCGCGGAACTGAAAACGGTCCATACGGACGAGGCCAACGAGGCCCGGGACAAGCTGGTTCACATCGGCGCGCCAGCGGTCGGGCCTTTGATCGCAGCGCTCAAGGACAAGAACAAAAATACCCGCGAAAACGCCGCCGCCACCTTGGGCCGGATCAAGGATCGCCGCGCCGTCGAGCCATTGATCGCCGTCCTCCAGGATGAAGACAGCTGCGTGAACTCGGCGGCGGCCGAGGCGCTCGCCGTCATCCAGGACATCCGTGCCATCCGCCCCTTGTTGGTCGCTTTTGGTCGTGAGGCCGGCGGCGATGATTCGATGCAGATGGCGCTGGTCCGTTTCGGCCGTCGGGCCGTCCCGCCCTTGCTCGCGGCGCTCCACGAGAAGGATGCAAAGATTCGATCCGACGCGGCGAGAATGTTCTGGGATCTTCACGATGACCGCGCCGTCGAGCCCTTGATCGCGGCGCTCAGAGACAAAGATGAATATGCGCGCGAGTCCGCCGCCTATGCGCTTCGTGAAGTCGGGGACGCCCGCGTCGTGGATCCACTGATCGCGGCGCTCCACGACCCGGTCAAGGAAATGCGCGCCGCCGCCGCGGATGCGCTTGGCCACCGCAAGGAAGCCCGCGTCATCCAACCGCTGGTGAAATCGCTCAAGGACACCGACTCGGCTTCCGAAGCGTTGTGCCACATCGGCGCGCCCGCGGTCGCGCCGTTGATCGCGGTCCTCAAACGCAACGATCCCCACATGCGCGCTCAGGCGGTCTGCGCCCTGGGGGACATCAACGACTCGCGCACCGTCAAGCCCTTGATCGCGGCGCTCAAGGACCGTGATAAAAAAGTGCGCCAATATGTGGCCGGCTGGCTGGGATCCAAGGGTGCCCGCGCCGTCCTGCCGTTGATCGAAGCGCTCCGGGACGGTGAAGCCAAAGTCCGCGAGGCGGCTGCAAGGTCGTTGGGCGATATCCAGGATGCCAGAGCCATCGAACCGCTGGCCGTGGCGCTCCGGGATGGCGATATGGAAGTGCGTGTCAACGCCGCCCTCGCGCTGTGCGGTCTGGGGGACGCCCGCGCCATCGAGCCGTTGATCGCCACACTGAAGAATCCCGATCAACGGGTGCACTTCGGTTTGGGAGTCATCACCCGAGCGCTGGCAAACAGCCATGACCCCCGCGCCATCGAGGCGTTGATCGCCTTGCTCAAACAGAGCAAGGATCTTTTGGGCTCGGATGCGGCCTATGCGCTGGGGGAAATCAAGGAGGGTCGCGCGGTCGAGTCGTTGATTGCCACGCTCAAGAAGCGCGGTGCTTATTCACGCACGGCCGCGGCCGAGGCGCTGGGGGAAATCCAGGACGCCCGCGCCGTCGAGCCATTGATTGCTGCCCTCCAGGAGGGCAATGACCCCACGCGCGATTTTATGTTTCTTCCCAGGGTGGCTGGGGCGCTGGGGGCGATCAAGGATCCCCGCGCGGTCGAACCCTTGATCGCCGCGCTCAAAGAGAGCGATTATCTCTTGCGCGCTTCTGCGGCCGGGGCGCTGGGGGAAATCCAGGACGCCCGCGCCGTCGAACCCTTGCTCGCCGCGCTCAAGGATGAGGATTTTCAAGTGTTGGAGGCGGCTGCGCGCGCATTGGTCAAATACAAGGACCCGCGTGCCGTCGCGCCGTTCATCAAGCTGCTCAAAGACAGCGACTGGTTCGTGCGTTCGTTTGCAGCCGGGTGGCTGGGGAAAATCGGCGATCCCCGCGCCGTCGTAGCACTCCAAGCGGCGCTCGCGGATGATGAACCCGAGGTGCGCGACCGGGCCGCCCAGGCGCTCGCCGCCATCAGACACTCGAAAAAAACGTCCGCAGTGAAAGGCCGCGCGCCGTGAACACTTTCCATCGGCCGCGTGAGGCTGGGCGCGTTTTACGCGGTCACACGGCTCGCATTTATTCCCCATCCGTGTGAATCCGTGTTCCTCCGTGGATTTTTTTTCGCCGCCCGCCTATTCGAGCGTCAGCCAGCGCACTTCGACGCGGCTGTCGGGATGGATTTCGGCGATGGCGACGGTGGGGGAATGCCGCAGACGCGGGCGGCTGGCCGAGCCGGGATTGACGAACAACACGCCGTTCTCGACCACGCGTTCGGCGTGGTGGGTGTGGCCAAACACGACTACGTCGGGTTTGTCGTCGTCGAAGATCATCTGGCGGACCTCGTTCGAGAGGCCGTGCGGCCGGCCGGCGTGGATGACGAGAAACGTCTTTCCGCCGAGCGTGCGGCGCTCCACGTCGCGGCAGCCGCAATGGCGCAAATCCTGGTCGGTGTTGCCGAGCACGGCCGTGACAGGCGCGATGGCGCGCAGTTCATCGAGCAGCGACTCGCCGCCGATGTCGCCGGCGTGCAGGATGTGCTCGACGCCGGCAAACAAACCGGCAATGCGCGGATCGAGATGACCGTGCGTGTCGCTGATGAGGCCGATTTTCATTACTGCTACGACATTGCTTTTCTTGGGTTGCTGCGCCAGCATACTAACGGAGGGCGTGCCCGACTCCAAAACATAATTGATGATAACTCACGGAAAACTGCAACAAATTCTGGTCACGGTGCCACGGCGGCTGGAGCCGGCGTTCACGATGCACCTGCGCTCGCTGGCGGGCCAGTGGCCGACGAGCTGGATGCCGGCCAGCGGCGACCGCGCGGAGATTTCGCTGTTCCTGCCAGCGCGGCGCGGGACGGAAAAAATCCTGCGGTCGGCGCGGGCGTTCCGGGACATCCTGGATGGACTGGGCCTCGCGCCCGGCCCGATCCGCGTGCGGCGCAAGATCATCCGCGTGCAGGATTGGGCGCGCGCGTGGCGGAACAGCTTTGAGCCGGTGCAAATCTCGCCGTCGCTGGTGGTGAAGCCGACGTGGGCGAAGTGGCCGGCACGCGAGGGCCAGACCGTCGTGGAAATTGACCCAACGCTCGCTTTCGGCACCGGCCATCATCCAACGACGGCGTTTTGTTTGCGGATGGTGGAAAGGGTGAAGGCGGAGGGCGGAAGGCAGAAGGCAGAAGGCAGAAGGCAGAAGGCGGAAAGCGGAGGGGAGAGGGCGGTGATGCCGTCGTTGCTCGACTGCGGCTGCGGCACGGGCATCCTGACGATCGCGGCGGCGAAGCTGGGGTATGCGCCGGTGGTCGGAGTTGACCACGACCGCCAGGCGGTGCGCGTGGCACGGGCCAATACCAGGCTCAACCGTGTCGAGCGAGGCGTGGAAATCGTTCGCGGCGCTCTGGAGGATTTTAGTCCCGCTCCCCATGCGCCGTCGGCCGGTTCGCGAAACGGACGAACCAGCGCCGCGAAGTTCAATCTCGTCACGGCCAACCTCGCCGCCGATGTGTTGATGAAGAACGCGCGCCGGCTCACGCGGCTGGTGCGGCCCGGCGGCATGCTGGCGCTGGCCGGCGTGCTGGATCGCGACGCGCGCCAGGTGATGGCGGTGTTTCACCGGCTCGGCTGGCGCGGCGTGGCGCGGGAAAGGGCGGGCGGCTGGACATCGTGGGCCATGCGGCGATAGTTTCCATGAAGCGTTTGCTACGACAAGCCTGGCGGGTTGCCGGCGCCGTGCTGGGCGTCGTCGGCGTTGTGGTTTTTCTGGAAATCGTGGTTCAGGCTTTTGGCGGCGGCTCGCACCCTATTGCAAATTGGACCATCGTCCAACTTGGGAAAATCTTCAGGCCGGTGGGCCGTTGGTTTATGACCGCGCCGGATTGGGCGTGGATTTCCGTGATCATGGTGCTCGGCGTCCCGGTCACCCTCCTGTTGACATGGGTGCTGGACGTGGCTGGCATCGGCATCAAGCCGGCACACAAGCTGCGATGGGCCGCATGCATCTGGATTCTCGCGGTGACATTCGCATGCGCCGGCATCCACTGGGCGCGAATGGGCGGCGCATTCTGAACGTAAAGCCAGGCCGGTGCCGGGGTGACTTCGGCCCGACGCCATTTTGCCTGGGGGAACATATTTTTGATTTTCAAAGGAAAGTGGTTGACAGTAATAGGGGCGCTCGGTAGTGTCTGCGCCCTTAATTTTTAGAACAATGTGAAGACTTTTTTGCCTAAAACTCTGGAAATAGAACGTCGCTGGCACGTGATGGATGCCAAGGGTGTCGTGCTGGGCCGGTTGGCTGTCAAGGTCGCCAACGTCTTGCGCGGCAAGGACAAGCCGACGTATACGCCCCACCTCGACGCCGGCGACTTCGTCGTCGTCATCAACGCCGCGCAGGTCAAGCTCACCGGCAAGAAGGAAGAGCAGAAGAGCTACATGAGCTATTCCGGCTGGCGGGGTGGCGAGAGGTATCGCACCGTCGCCGAGGTGCGCGCCAAACACCCGGAGAATCTCATCGAGCACGCCGTCAAGGGCATGCTCCCTAAGAACCGGCTTGGCAGGCAGATGCTGACGAAACTGAAGATCTACGCTGGCGCCGATCATCCGCACAGCGCCCAGCAGCCGAAGCCGATGACGTTGACCTAAGCCAATTTTCGAGACTCACATGGCACCTATCGCACTTTCAACCGCCGCCGCCGCCCGGCAGCACCAACTCCAGCAATATATTTGGACCGTCGGCCGCCGCAAGACCGCCGTCGCGCGCGTCCGCCTCGCGCCCGGCACCGGCAAGTGGGTCGTCAACGGCAGGTCGTTGGAGGATTATTTCACGATCGAGTCGCATCGGACGGCGCTTCAGCAGCCGCTGAAGCTGACCGAAATGGCCGGCAAGTTCGACATTTTCGTCAACGTCTCCGGCGGCGGCCCGCACGGCCAGGCCGACGCGGTGCGTCACGGCGTGGCCCGCGCGCTGAACAAAGTGGACGTCGCGCTGCGGCCGAAGCTCAAGAGCGCCGGCATGTTGACGCGCGATCCGCGTATGCGGGAGCGCAAGAAATACGGCCAGCCCGGCGCTCGCAAGCGCTTCCAATTCTCGAAACGTTAGTCGGATTTTCGAACTGCGCGAAAAGCCCCGGCTAACCGTCGGGGTTTTTTGCTTTTGCACGGCGCGGAGGTGTCGTGCACCGAGACAAGATGAACAAGGTGAAAGTCGCCATCGTTGGAGCCAGCGGCTACACCGGCGAAGAGCTGGTGCGGCTGCTGTTGTCGCATCCTGCCGTCGAGCTGACGTGCGTCACGTCGCGCCAGCAGGCGGGCCAGCCGCTCGGCAAGGCCTTCCCCAGGTTCGCCACCCGCAGCCAGCTCGTTTTTACCGAGCCGAAGGTGGACGACATCGCGCGGCAGGCGCAGGTCGCGTTTCTGGCGTTGCCGCACGGCGTCGCCGCGGAGTTTGCCGCGCCCTTGCTGGAGAAAGGGCTGCGGGTCATCGATCTCAGCGCCGATTTCCGGCTGCGGAGCGCGGAAGTTTACAAGGATTATTACGCGCACGAGCATCCGGCGCCCGCGTTGTTGAAGGAAGCCGTCTATGGCAGCCCGGAACTCCGGCGCGACGCCATCCGCAAGGCGCGGCTCGTCGCCTCGCCGGGTTGTTATCCGACCAGCATCCTGCTCGCATCGGCGCCCGCGCTGAAAAACAAAGTCGTCAAGACCACCGGCATCGTTGCCAACTCGCTCAGCAGCCCGTCCGGTGCCGGCCGCAAAGCGGAGCCGGAATATCTTTTCATCGAGTGCAACGAAAGCGTGCGCGCCTACGGTTTGCCCAAGCACCGGCATCTCTCGGAAATCGAACAGGAACTGGGCTTGCTGGCGGGAACGCCGGTGACCATCAGTTTCACGCCGACGCTGGTGCCGATCAACCGCGGCATCCACACGACGGTCTATTTCGATCTCGCCGGGCCGCTGGCGCAGGCGGACGCGCAAAAGCTTTACGAGGATTTTTACCGGAACGAGCCGTTCGTGCGCGTCATGGAGCCGGGCCGGCTGCCGGACACCAAGAACATCGCCGGCACCAATTTTCTGGATGTAGCCGTGCGCATTGACCCGCGCACCCACCGGCTGATCGCCCTGAGCACGGTGGACAACATTGTCAAAGGCGCCGGCGGTCAGGCGGTGCAGTCGTTGAACCTGATGTTTGGCTTGGAGGAAACAACCGGATTGCTTTGACCGGCCCTCATTCGCCGGTCTCAAAAACAAAAATGAAAGCGAAATACAAAGTCATCCCCGGCGGCATTACCGCCGCCAAGGGTTTCCGCGCGGCGGGCGTGCATAGCGGCATCAAGCCGTCCGGAAAAACCGAGAAAGACAAGCCGCTCGATCTGGCGCTCATCGTTTCGATGATGCCCGCCCACGCGGCGGCGGTGTTCACCAGCAACCAGGTCAAGGCCGCGCCCGTGCGCATCTCGCAGAAGCACATCGCCAAAGGCCGCGCGCAGGCCATTGTCGCCAACAGCGGCAACGCCAACGCCTGCACCGGCGAAAAAGGCATGAAGGACGCCCTCGACATGGCGCGCCTCACCGCCGAATTGCTCGCCATCGCGCCGCACGAGGTGCTGGTGGCCTCCACCGGCCGGATCGGCGTGAACCTGCCGATGGAAAACGTCCTGAACGGCATCCGCGCCGCCGAGCAGGTGCTCAGCGACGAGGGCGGCGCCGCCGCGGCGCGCGCCATCATGACCACGGACAAGCATGTGAAGGAAATCGCGGTGACGCTCAAGATCAACGACCGCGAGGTCCGCATCGGCGCGATCGCGAAAGGCGCGGGCATGATCAATCCGTCGCTGGCGACGATGTTCTGCTTCCTCACCACCGACGCCACCGTCAGCACCAACTGCCTCGACAAGGCGTTGCGCGTGGCGGCGGACCAGTCGTTCAACCGTATCAGCGTGGACAACGACACCAGCACCAACGACACGGTTATCATCCTCGCCAACGGCATGGCCGGCAACGTGCCGCTCACGCTCGAACACCCCGACTACCCGAAGTTCCAGGAGGCGCTGAACTTCGTCATGTTGCGGATGGCGCAGGCCATCGTTCGCGACGGCGAGTGCGTCACCAAGTTCATCACCGTCGAAATCGACGGTGCAGCCAGCGATGCCGACGCGCGCATGGCGGCCAAGGCCGTGGCCAACTCCATGCTCACCAAGTCCGCATGGTGCGGTGGCGACCCGAACTGGGGCCGCGTCCTCTGCGCCGTCGGCTACAGCGGCGCGCAGGTGGACCCCGACAAGCTCGACCTTTACTACGACAAGGTTCACGCCGTCACCGGCGGCGCGCCGACCGGCGTCCCGCCGAAGCGCATGAAGAAAGTCCTCGCGCAGCCGGAGTTCACCGTCCGCGTGAACCTCAACCTCGGCGACGGCAGGTTCGCCGCTTACACGACGGACCTCACGGAGGCTTACGTGGAGTTCAACAAGGGAGAGTAAAAGCAGTGAGCCAGTGGTCTGTATTCAGTAATCAGTTTGGGACAACGAGCCCGCTGAATACTGGATACTGATTACTTTTTTTCCCATGCAAGAGCTGATTCACAAAGCCGAGGTATTGCTGGAGGCGCTGCCTTACATCCAGCGTTTCCGCCGCCACACCTTCGTCGTCAAGTACGGCGGCAGCTTCATGGACTCGCCCGACCCGAAGGTCCGCAACGGCGTTGCCGAGGATGTCGTCTTTCTCGAAGCCGTCGGCATCAATCCCGTCGTTGTCCACGGCGGCGGCAAGGCCATCACCCGCGCGATGGACGCCGCCGGCCTCACGGCGCAGTTCGTCCAGGGCATGCGCGTCACGGACGAGGCCAGCGTCGGGATCGTCGAGCGCGTGCTCTCGCGCGAGATCAACCCGGAGATCGTCAAGACCATCGAATCGCTCGGCGGCAAGGCGCGCGGCTTTTCCGGCGCGGAGATTTTCAAATGCCGCAAGCTGGTCACCAACGGCGCGGACCTGGGCTACGTCGGGGAAGTCATTGAGGTGAACACCGACCCCTTGCGGCAATGCATCCACCGCTCCGTCACGCCGGTGATCAGCCCCACCGCGCTTGGCGAGGACGGCAAGATTTACAACTGCAACGCCGACGTGGCCGCGGCGAAGGTGGCCATCGCCCTCAGGGCGCACCGGCTCGTTTTCATGAGCGATGTGCCCGGCCTGATGCGCGACCCGAAAGACCCGGCGACGCTCATCTCCAGCCTGCCCATCGCTGACGTGCCGGGATTGAAAACAGCCGGCGTCGTGGACAAGGGCATGATCCCGAAGGTGGACAGCGCGGTCGAGGCGATCAAGGCGGGAGTCCGGCGCGTTCACTTCGTGGACGGCCGCGTGCCGCACAGCGTGCTGCTGGAAATTTTCACCGACAAAGGTGTTGGAACGGAGATTGTGAAATGACAACCGCGGAAATCGTGAATCTCTACAATGGTTACGTCATGCCGACCTACGGCCGGTCGCTGGCCATCGTGCGCGGCAAGGGCGCGCGTTGCTGGGACGCCGACGGCAGGGAGTATCTCGACTTCGGCGGCGGCGTGGCCGTCAATATCCTCGGCCACAGCCATCCCGCCATTGTCCGCGCGCTCAAGCAGCAGGCGCCGCAGCTCATCCACTGCTCGAACCTCTACTACACGGAGGCACAGGGTTTGCTGGCCAAAAAACTCGTCGAACTGGTTGGCGCGGACGGCAAATGTTTCTTCGGCAACAGCGGTGCCGAGGCCAACGAGGCGCTCTACAAGCTCGCGCGCAAGTTCGGCCACGACGAGGGCCGCTTCGAGGTCCTCACGATGGAAGGCAGCTTCCACGGTCGCACGCTTGCCGGCATTGCCGCCACCGGTCAGGAGAAGGTGAAAAAAGGGTTCGAGCCGATGCCCGCCGGCTTCAAGTACGCGCCGTTCAACAATCTCGACGCCGTGCGCGCCGCCGTCGGCCCGCAGACAGCCGCGATTTTGGTCGAGCCGGTCCAGGGCGAGAGCGGCATCCGTCCGGCGACGCCGGAATTTCTGCGCGGCCTGCGCCAGCTTTGCGACGAGCGGAACCTGCTGTTGATGTTCGATGAGGTCCAGTGCGGCAACGGCCGGACCGGGAAATTCTTCGGCTTCCAATCCATCGCGCCCGATGTGACGCCCGATGCGATCTCGATGGCCAAAGGCATCGGCGGCGGTTTCCCCATCGGCGCCATCTGGACCCGCGCCGCGCGCAAGGTGAAGACCGCCGACGGCGAAATACCGTTCTGCGACATCCTCGGCCCCGGCACGCACGCCTCGACGTTTGGCGGCACGCCGCTGGCCTGCGCCGTCGCGCTCGCCGTCATCCGGACGGTCGAGGAGAAAAAACTGATGGCGAAGGCCGCCGCGCGCGGCAAGCGGCTCACGCGCGGCCTGAAGGCGTTGCGGGCGAAGTTCCCGTGCATCAAGGAAGTGCGCGGCCTCGGCTTGATGCTCGGCATCGAGTTGGACCGCGAAGTCAAAGACGTGGTCGCCAAGTGCGCGGCGGCGGGCCTGCTGGTCATTCCCGCGGGCACGCACACGTTCCGGTTCGTGCCGCCGCTGACCATTTCAAACGCCGACGCGGACGCCGCGCTGGCCATTGTGGAGAAAGTGCTGGGACAGTCATGAAACATTTGCTTTCCATCGAAGACCTGACGGTCAAACAAATCCGCGAGATTCTCGCGCTGGCGAAGAAGCTGAAGGCCACGCGCGGCAAACGCAGCCACCCGCGGCCGTTGAAACGCCAGATATGGGCGATGATCTTCGCCAAATACAGCACGCGCACGCGCGTCTCGTTCGAGGTCGGCATCCGGGAACTGGGCGGCCGCGTGATGTTCCTCTCGAACAACGACATCCAGCTCGGCCGCGGCGAACCGATCGTGGACACCGCGCGCGTCATGGGCCGGATGGTGCATGGCTGCGTCATTCGCACGTTCCATCAGAAGGACGTGGTGGATTTCGCCGCCACGAGCGGCATCCCGACCATCAACGCGCTCACCGACGAAGAGCATCCGTGCCAGATTCTTGCGGATATTTTCACCATCGAGGAGAAACTCGGCCCGATCAAAAAGAAAATCGTCTGCTTCATTGGCGACGGCGCGTGTAACGTGCCGGCCTCGTGGATTTATGCCGCCGGCAAGCTCGGTTTCGAACTGCGCATCGCCGCGCCGCGCAAATACCAGCCGTCGCCCGAACTGCTCAAGCGCGCCGGCGGCAAGGTCATCGTCACCGACGACCGAGCCAAGGCCGCTGACGGCGCCGACGTGATTTACTCCGACACGTGGATTTCGATGGGCAAGGAAGAGGAACAGGCGCAGCGCCTCGCCGAACTGGACGGCTACCAGATCAACGACCAGTTGCTGGCGCACGCCAAGCCGAAGGCGCTGGTGATGCACTGCCTGCCCGCCTACCGTGGCAAGGAAATCACCGACGACGTCTTCGAGCGCCACGCGCAAACCATCTTCGATCAGGCCGAGAACCGGCTGCACGCGCAGAAAGCGATCCTGGCGTTGCTCGCAAAAGCGTGGAAACGCTAGCCGAATTACGTATTACCAGTTACCAATCACAAATTACTCCCATGAAAATCGTTCTCGCTTACTCCGGCGGTCTCGACACCTCCGTCCTTCTTTCCTGGATCAAGGAAACCTACGACGCGGAAATGATCGCCTTCTGCGCCGACATCGGCCAGGAGGAGGAACTCAAGGGCCTTGAAAAGAAGGCGAAGAAAACCGGCGCATCGAAGATTTACATCGACGATCTCACCGAGGAGTTTGCGCGCGACTTCATCTTCCCGATGATCCAGGCGGGCGCGATCTACGAAAACCAGTATTTCCTCGGCACCAGCATTGCCCGGCCGCTCATCGCCAAGCGGATGATCGAGATCGCCCGCAAGGAAAAAGCCGACGCGGTCGGCCACGGCGCCACCGGCAAGGGCAACGACCAGGTTCGCTTCGAGCTGACCGCCTATGCGCTGGAGCCGAACATCAAGGTCATCGCCCCGTGGCGCGAAGAGCGGTTCCGGAAACAGTTCCCCGGCCGCGCCGAGATGATCGCGTATTGCGCCGCGAAGGGCATTCCCGTCGAGGCGAGCGCGAAGAAGCCCTACTCGATGGACCGCAACCTCCTGCACATCAGCTTCGAGAGCGGCATCCTGGAAGACCCGTGGATGGAGCCGCCGAAGGACATGTTCAAGCTGAGTGTCTCGCCCGAGGACGCGCCGAACCGGTCGGAGTATGTCACGCTCGATTTCGTGCGCGGCATCTGCGTGGCCGTCAACGGCAAGCGCCTCTCGCCCGCCAACGTGATGCGGACGCTGAACAAACTCGGCGGCAAGCACGGCGTCGGCCGCGTGGACCTCGTCGAGAACCGTTTCGTCGGCATGAAATCGCGCGGCGTCTATGAAACGCCCGGCGGCGCCATCCTCCACTCCGCGCACCGGCAGATGGAGACGCTGACGATGGACCGCGAGGTCATGCACCTGCGCGACTCGCTCATCCCGCGCTACAGCGAACTGGTTTATTACGGCTTCTGGTTCTCGCCGGAGCGGCTGGCGTTGCAGGCGCTCGTCACCGAGAGCCAGCAAAACGTCACCGGCACCGTCCGCCTCAAGCTCTACAAGGGCAACATCATGACCGTTGGCCGCAAGAGCGCCCTCTCGCTCTACCGTCCCGACATCGCCACGATGGAGAGCGGCGAGAGCATCTACAACCAGGACGACGCCACCGGCTTCATCAAACTCAACGCCCTCCGCCTGCGCGTGAAGGCGATGGTGGAGAAGCAGGCGAAGAAGAAATGACGCGGGTCGTCAATCCTCCTGTGAACCTCTACTAACCGCACATTGTCACGATGGAATCCGACCCGACCAAAGCCCGCATCCAGGATGATGCTACTGGTTTCATCCCGCTCAACGCGTTGCGTTTGTAAGTCACGGTGAAGGTGCAGAGGAAGAAATAAAGGGCAATAATGAAACCGGGCATTGTCATCAAGAACCAATATCGAATTGATTCAATCCATAGTGAAGATGGAGGAATGGGCGTTGTTTTATTAGCGCATGATTTAATCTCCGACAAAGGACCTTTAGCAGTTAAATACTGTCGTGAAGCTGATGACGAAGTTCTTCACCGATTTCGCCGAGAAGCGCGATTAATGCAGACATTCGCTGGCAATAATAAAGTGGTGCAGCTCCTTGACGCGGACTTAAACCACGAACCGCCGTTCATCGTGATGCCGTTTTTTCAAGACGGTGACTTAGACACGCTTCGCCCGCAAATCCAAAGTGACGCATCTATACAGGAAATTATTTTCCTTAGCATGGTTGATTGCGTAAACGAATTGCATAGGCAGGGAATATTTCATCGCGACATCAAACCGCAAAATTTCCTGCGCGCTGGAAATTCAATTGTGGTTTCAGATTTTGGCTTGGGTATGGAATTAAAATCTCACACACAATTTACGAGGTCGAGTCAGTGGTGGGGAACGCCGGGTTACATGCCTCCTGAATTTCTCGATGACGGTGGATTCAAAAACGCAACTGCCGAATCGGATATTTTCATGCTTGGAAAGAGCTTCTACGCTTTGGTTACTGGTCGTGATCCGCAATTCATTAACGAATCATTGTTGCTTCGACCCCTCGCGTTCGTTGTTGATAAATGCTGCAAGATCGAACCCCGCAAAAGATTTAGTTCGCTTGCACAACTCAGACAGGCATTGGTCGCTGCTTACAACATCATCCTCGGACGCGTCGATCCTTTAGGCAAGGGTGATTTCTTGCTCGAACAAGTGCTTGACGAGCTTAAACGAGAAAACAAGTATAGCTCCGATAAAGTCTCAGAGTGTTTAGATTTTTTCGGAAGTCTTGATGTTGCCGCTCGGTGGGCGTTAATACAGCGTATTCCCAAGCCGCTTTTCGCGGTTCTTGCTGAACCGACATTCCAAGAAAAACTGATTTCGTTTTTAGGACTGTATGAAGAAGTCGTCTTGAGCAAACCAAACGGGTTTGAATATGCGGAGACAGTCGCTAACAACATGGATCAAGTGTTTAGGCGTTCTCAAGACCCTGAAGCAAGAGCAAAAGCTTTTGAAATTGCCGTAAAGATGGCTGTGCGAATGAATCGGTTTGCCGCTATGGATACCTGCGTATCAATGATAAATTCTGTGGTGCTAGGCGATCCAGTTGGAGCAGCAGTGGCTTCAATCATTGCGTTGAATCCCGAAGGTTTTTTGAAGGCCATTGAACCAGTGACACTCAAGAACGCTGAAATCCGTGCCGGGATTCAATCGATTAAAGGCAACCCAGAAAATTTGGAAGCAAGTGTTTGAGGTTGTGAATCCCAAGGGGATTCTATCACTCAGCCCAGGGTTGGAGCGGAGCGACTACCCTGGGTCATCGTCCAAAAAATCATCAACCCCAACGGGGTTGAATCACCGTTTCTCCACAGATTGATTCAACCCATTCAGGGTAACTTCAATTGTGATTCACAACCCAGCGTAGCCCCGACTTCGTCGTGGCAACGCTGGGCTGATTGATGAAATCCCTTCGGGATATTTCCCGCCGTCGTTTCGAGCTTTGTGCCTTGACGTCTTTGCGTTAAATCGATTTGCGTTGGTCAAATCCCGTCTCCACCGGCCGCGAGAGCGACCTCTCGCTCTGCCGTCCCAACATCGCGACGATGGAGAGCGGCGAGAGCATCTACAACCAGGACGACGCCACCGGTTTCATCAAGCTCAACCCCGAAAGCTTTCGGGGCGGGCGCCCTGCGGCTGCGCGTGAAGGCGATGGTGGAAAAGCAGGCGAAGCAGTAGGCATAGGCATCGGTTGTTGGCTGTGCCGGCGTCGAGGCCGGGAAGGATCCGCTCAGGATCCCGCGACCGGTGTAGGAGGGAGATGCCTATCTCAATTCCGTGATTCCCTTGGGAAGCATCTGAAAGATGAAATCCTTGCGTCTTGAACGCATGGCTTCGCCACCGCTGCCGCTCAGATAAAGGAACATATTCTTGATTGCCCTGTAAAAGTTGATGTTTTCCTCGATCGCCGCCAACTCATCCGGGGCCGGGTTGCCGAAATAGCTCGCGACAAACATCGGCCACACGCGAAGTGCGATCACGTCGTCGAGTCCGATGATCTTTTTGCAGAGACCCATGCCTGCATAATAGTGCAAGACCTGTTTGATCTGTCCCAAGTCGAAATACGGCGTGCCGATGGCCATATCCCCCATGTCAATCAAGCAGGGACTGTCTCCCTGCATCATAATATTGCCCGGATGAAGGTCCCAGTGGATAAGCGTGTTTTGTCTTTCAGCGCGCAACAGGCGATCCTTGACAGCCGCTCGCTGGCCATCGTTAAAGAGGCCACAGGCATCGGTGTAGCCACAGGCGAGCGTAACGGCGTCCGGAAACGTGTTCGGGTCAACCGCAATCGCATGGATCTGCTTGCAAAAGCTGACATACATCTCAACCACGGCATCCAAGCGATGGACATTCTTCTCAATGTATTTTGAGAGGGTGTCCGCTTTCAGCATTTCATACAAGACCCCCCTGCGGTTGCCGCACTCCACCACATCATAGGAGATGGCGGTTGGAACCCCGGCCACAAAGGCCGTTTTCGCCAGGTTTTTCTCTTTTGCGGCGGAAGCTTCGTCGATGTAGTCGTAATACAATTTCACGACGGTTTCGTCATCCACCTTGTAGCATTCACCGTTTGCCCCCTTCGCGATCATCTCCAGACCGGCGACCGACAGCTGCCTGAGCTTCCTTTCATAAGTCAGGATGCTGTCAAAGCCGGTCATCTCAAAAACGCCGGCGATCGCCTGGCTCACATTCCTCACTACCATACTTCCGTGGGCTGCCCTCATCTTCTGTTGTGCGATCAGAATGACACGTAGCCCGGCCGACGAGACATAATCAAGACCGTCAAAATCCAGGACGAGCTCTGCAATGCCCTCCATCTGTCTGTCGACCAACTCGCCAAGAACAGGAGCCGTAGCGGCATCGAGACGGCCGGTGAGCACGACGGTCAGGCGTGCATCATTCGAGGTTTTTTCCAGCTTCATGCCATCCTCTTGGTTTGCGGTTATTGTGGCGATCCTGACCGGACTCGTCATTTCGAGCCACTCGAAAGTCAGTCTGTAGCTGTTGCTGATGTTGACTGATTGTTTGGGTATTGTCCATCCCCAGCGGAGGGAGAGCGCAGTCTGATCTCGGCGGAACATGGACATTCTTTGTCTCCGCAACCGGCTTCATCAAGCTCAACCCCGAAAGCCTTCGGGGCGGGTGCCTCCGCCTCCGCGTGGAGGCGATGGTGGAGAAGCAGGCGAAGCGGAAGGCGTAAGAAGCGGCGTGGTGAGTCGGATTGTCAAGAATCAGGAGTTGATGTCGAACGTCCGGCCACGGAAAGTCGCGAAGCGCTTTATGCTTTCTTCAATTGCTCGCAGCCCCAACGCAACATGCGCTCGGTGGTTTCCCAGCCCACGCAGGAATCGGTGATGCTCACACCGTAGCGCAGGTCGCACTTGTTTTTCGGGATGGGCTGGTTGCCCTCGTTGAGGTGGCTTTCCACCATCAGGCCGATAAGCGACTTGGTGCCGCCCACGCGCTGTTCGATAACGCTGCGCCAGACATCCTCCTGTTTGGCGAATTTCTTTTCCGAATTCGCGTGGCTGCAATCCACCATCAACACCGGCGGCAGTTTTTCGGAAATCAACTTCTGCTCCGCCGCCTGGATGCTGGCGGGGTCGTAATTCGTCATCGCCCGGCCGCCGCGCAGCACGACGTGCGCGTTGGGATTGCCGTTCGTGCGGACGATGCTCGTCACGCCGTCTTCGTTCATGCCCAGAAAACTGTGCGGATGCGCCGTGGCCCCCATCGCGTCAATCGCCACCTGCAAACTGCCGTCGGTGCCGTTTTTCAGGCCCACGGGCATGGACAGCCCGCTGGCCATCTCGCGGTGCGTCTGCGATTCCGTCGTCCGCGCGCCGATGGCCGCCCAGGTGATGAGGTTGGCGATGTATTGCGGGACGATGGGGTCGAGAAACTCCGTCGCCGCCGGCAAGCCCAGGCCGTTGATTTCCTGCAACAGTTTCCGCGCGATCTTCAAGCCGGTCTCAATGTCCTGCGAGCCGTCCAGGTGCGGGTCGTTGATGAAGCCCTTCCAGCCGATGGTCGTGCGCGGCTTCTCAAAATAGACGCGCATCACGATCTCCATCTTGTCGGCCAGGTCCTTTTGCAGCTTCGCCAGGCGACTGGCGTATTCCAGCGCCGATTTTTCGTCGTGGATGGAACACGGCCCGATGACCACGAGCATCCGCGGATCTTCCTGCTTGAGGATGCGGATGACGCGTTCCCGCGCTCTGGCGACAAACTCGTCCACCGCCTCCGGTATGGGCGACAAGGCCCGCATCGCCCGCGGCGAGAGCAGCGGCACGATTTCTTTTACATGCAAATCCTGCGTGCGAAACATGGCGTCCAACATACCAAAATAGTTCCTTGCGAAAAGAGTAAACGTAACCCAACCAGACTGTTCTCGCCCCACACCTTCGCTTCTGCAGCGGTTTTGATTTCTCCTGCGCCTTCCTGATCCGTTGCTTGAACAGTTCGGCGGTGCCGGAGCTGGAGCGGGCGGCGTTACGGTGCCGCTGTTGATTCATCTTCTGCTGCCTTGAAGATCGCCAACCTCGCCTTGGGCGAACCGCTAACGGCGTCCACACACACGCGATTTTCGTCCCTTTACCGCCGGATGTTGCGTCGCACATACTGCCGCGCGTGAACTCAACAAGCGTCCTTCTGCTTCGGCGTCTCCTTCGGCGCATTCTGCTACTGGCAACGGCCGCACTTCCGACAGGCTTTGTGGCGACGGCGGCGTCTGTTGTTACGCCAACCGAAGCACACATGGACAGAACGGAACCCGTTGCCGGGCATGCCCCCAGTCTTCTTCCTGCGGCAAAGAAGTGGAAAATGATCTGGAACGACGAGTTTGACGGGAAGAAGTTGGACGAGTCGAAATGGAACTATCGTCTCCACTACTGGGGCTACAAATCGCCGACGTTCACGGACGAAGGCGTTGAGCTTGACGGCGACGGCCATTTAAAAATCAACCTTATCCGCAAGGGTGACAACTTCGGTTCTGCACATCTGCAGACTGGATCGCTGACCTTCGACATTCCTCGAGATTCCGACGCTAAAACGTTTTGGCCCTTTGGTGCGAAGAAGCCGGCGAAATTCATGCACAGGTTTGGCTACTATGAGATTCGCTGCAAACTCCCTAGGAACGACGGCTGGCATGCAGCCTTCTGGCTTCAGTCCCCATCCATCGGTGCGCATCCCAATCCGAAATACTGCGGCGTCGAGTGCGACATCATGGAGAACTACCGCCAGCATACCGAGGGCACCATCGGCTGTGGGAACGGCTGGGGTGGCTACGGCAAGGAAAACAAATGGTTCGGCCATTTCTGGTTTCCTTACAAAGAAACGTCGGACGGGTGGCACGACTACGGCGTGGATTGGTCGCCTGACGGTTACGTTTTCTATGCCGACGGCAGAATGGTGGGCAAGCAGATGGCTCCCGAGTGCCCAGTGTCCGAGGTCGAACAGTTTATTCTGGTCTCAACAGAGTGCCACGGCTATCACCGCTCCTTCGGTCGCGGTGGGCTGGAGACCAAGGACCAGAAAGGTTGGATCGGCAAACCCGTGCCCGCGCTGTTTAAGGCTGTTCTCCCCGATTGCTTCGAGGTGGACTTCGTAAGGGTGTTCGACGCAGAGAAGTGAAAGCCGCGCGGCTCGATGCCTTCCGCAACGTCAGCCCAAACGGCAACGCTCATAATCTGAGTCGCCCTTTTCGCTCGATCCCCGTCGCCGGCAGCAAGAGCATGCTGTCACTCTACCGGCCCGACATCGCGACGATGGAAATCGGCGAGAGCGGTGCGGAATGGAGTGTCGGAGTTCTGGAGTATTGGAGCGATGGAGAAGTGGAGTCTTGGATTGGCCTGCTGCGTGACTCCGTTACCTCAAGGCTTCATTACTCCATGACTCCATTGCTCCGCTGAACGCGATGGCCGAGAAGCAGGCGAAAAATAAACAGCTCTTGATGGGAAGTGTTTGCGCTTGTGTTGGGCGATGCGGCGGCGACAATGCCCCTGAGACCAACGATGAACACGACGACAGCGATGCAGCCAGAGCGACGCGCGACGTGGAAATTTTACCCCGATGAGCAGGCCGCAAGCCGATGCCAGCAATACCGGGCGGCGGGAATCACAATTCGCATTCCTTCATCCTCTATCCTTAAAGTTGCACAACTTGTCCTGTCGTTGGTTTTGTTTGCTTGCCCGCTGGCGGCGGCGGAATTCCGGCCGGTTGCCGTATGGACGGATGCGGAGTGGTTCCCGAACCCGCCGGGGAAGTATGCGGTGGGAAAGATGATCGACGGCGACCTGGGCACCTACGCCTGTCTGCTGGACGACACGCGCACGGGCAAGAACACGGCGGTCTATCCGCCCAAGGCGGAGCCGCCCGTGACAGCCACCTTCGTGTTGGATCTGGGAGCGGAACGAACGGTTTCCGGGATGCGCTTCGTGGCGCGTAATGCCTGGGTTTACGTGCTGGCAAAGAACGTGAGCATTTCCGCCTGCACTGACGCGCAGGGGCGGGAGCGAGTCAGGTCACTGACGGAGAACCAGGAATTGCCCGCAACGTCCAACTCCAACTCCGCCTTCGTGGAGTGGCCCCCGGTCACGACTCGCTACCTGAAGGTGCGCGTCAACGACTCCTACCAGAAGCGTTACCCCGGGCCGTGGATGCCTGAGTCACAGATCCCCTGGTGCCGCAAAGTGGGGCTTCCGACGGCGGGCGACGGGAAGAATCTGAACATCCAGATTGCGGAAATCACCTGCTATGACGCACGCCCCGCCGATTTCCCCGTGAAGAACCCGCCCGATGTCGCGTTCCCGCGCCACCGCCTCGAGCGCGACTGGCTCTATCAGGATGCCGGGCTCGACATCGCCCGTGTCTTCACGTCGGACAGCGACTGCGAAAAGGAAAGCTCCATGGTGCAGAAGGTCTTGGGGCGGGTTCCCAATGACGATCCCGGGGTGAAGAAGCTGTGGCAGCGGCTGGATGATCTTGCTGTCGGGGAAATCGCCGCGTGCGATCCACGCTGGCGCTCGTTGTATCTTGACGCCTGCGCCGTCCGGCGCAAGGCTCGCCTTCAGGCCGTCCGTGAGAGGGCCACCCAGTTTATCTATGCCAAGCACGGCATTTTTGGCTGCATGCAGGGCCTTGCCGGAAAATACGACCTTCCCGACGAGCAGGTCCGCGACTACACCTACGGCTTCAAGAAGGGCGGGCAGCTCTGCATGGGAACCCTGCTTGAGGACGGCACGGTCAAGCATGAGGTGCTGCTTGAAAAGCCCGAGGGCGCCATCTGCTATCCGAACCTTTCGTGGGACGCGCGCACGCTGGTCTTTTCCATGCGCGACAATTTCGAGACCGATTCCTATTACCTCTACACGATGGACATGGCGACTCGCCGGGTGAGACAGATCACGTTCCCTATTGTGAAGAACGGCAAGCCTCTGCCCGTTGCCGACTGCGAACCGACGTTCCTGCCGGACGGTCGCATCGTCTTCACCTCAACACGCGACGTGCATATCAGCGACTGCTGGTATCGCGCTGGTGGAAATATCTATAGCTGCGATGCCGACGGCCGCAATATCCGCCGCCTGACGTTCGACCAACTCATGTCGAACAACCCCCAAATTCTCGACGACGGCCGTATCGTCTTCACCCGCTGGGAATACAACGACCGCAACGCGCTGTTTGCCCATCCGCTCATTTCCATGAGCCCGGACGGCACGACACAGACGGCATACTACGGGAACTACAGCATGTTCCCCGCGTCAATCATCCACGCGCGTGGCATCCCCGGCTCGCAGAAAGCGATTGCCGTGATCGCCGGGCACCACTCCATCTACAAGGGCAAGCTCGGCTTGATTGATCGCACCCAGGGCATGCAGGCGGGCAAGGGCATCGAATTTGTCAACACCAAGCTCAACGGAACCCCCGGGCGCGAATCAGCCGACTTCATCAAGCCCGAGCCGCCGGATCCGTCCAAACCCCACCTCGACTTTAAGATAGACATTTTCGGACAGTTCGGCCCGCAATACTCGCATCCCTATGCGTTCGATGAGGAGAACTACTTCTGTTCATTCTGTCCGGAGGGCTATCTGCCGCCCTTCGGCCCGTTCAATCCTCCGCTGGGCGTCTATTACATGAAGCCCGACGGCGTGCGCGAGTTGTTGGCGTTCGATGACTGGCAAGGCACGGGTCTGGCCATTCCCGTCATGCGCCGCACCCCACCCCCTGTGCTCGCGTCGCTCGTCCGCCCCCGGAACAACTACGGGGTCTACACCGTGCAGGATATCTATGCAGGGCCGGGCCTTGCCGGTATCGCGCGCGGCACGGCCAAGAAGATCCGCGTCGTTGCCTTGGAGTATCGCGCTGCTCGCATGGGCTACGGGCAAAACGGAGGCGAGTGCGAGACCGGTCTCTGTCAGACGCCGATCTCGCTAAACAGTGGCAGTTGGGACGTCAAGCATGTCCTCGGTGAGGCTGACATCGAGTCGGATGGCAGTTGCAGCTTTGAGGTTCCTGCGCACACGCCGGTCTATTTCCAAGTCCTCGACGCCAGAGGCTACACCATCCAATCCATGCGAAGCTGGTCCACGCTCCAGAATGGCGAGCATTTCTCCTGCATTGGCTGCCATGAAAACAAAATGCAGGCGGGGGCGCAGGCGCCGGCCACCCGCATCACTACGGTGGCTCTCTCCAAACCGGTCCAGAAACTCCAGCCCTTTGCAGGCAAGGAGCATCCGCTGCTGAGACGGCTGGCGTCCCAGTCGTGGATGGACAGTGTGGAAAACTATCTGGGCGTTAACGCCCCGCGCTCGCCCGATGCCGGCGCGCCGGTGGACGGCTTCAGTTTCGTCCAGGAAATCCAGCCCATCTTCGACAGGCACTGCGTGAACTGCCACAACGCCTCAGAAATCGGGAAGAGCAAAATCAGCCTGACAGGAGAAGTGGCCAGACCAGAGAGCGTAAAGTTGATCGGCGCAGGACAGGTGGATCCCAAACGCGCCTACACGCAGTCTTACGTCAACATCACCACTTCCGGCAATCCCGACAAGAACCCGTGGATGACGTGGCTGAAGCCCCGCAGCCGCACCGGGGCGCTCCCGCCGTATCACACAGGGGCGTCCAAGAGCAGGATCATGGACTACTTTGAACCAGCCCACCACGGTGTGAAGGTCAGCGAGAACGAGAAACGCACTTTCGCCTGCTGGCTGGATCTGCTCATCCCCTTCTGCGGTTCCTATACGCAGCACAACACGTGGACCGACGCGGAAAAGGCTGAATACAATTACTTCCAGGAAAAGCGCCGTGCCTATGCCGGTGCCGAACTAAAAACGCTTCGGCAGTCTTCGAGCCACTGATCGAAATTCCCATCCCTCAATGGATTCAAGAAAGGGAAAAATATGAAACGCTGTATTCTCTATATCTGGGCTCTGTTGGCCTGTTGTGGAGCAGTATCAACAGGTGTTCAGGCGGAAAACACAGCGCAGGTAAAGGACGGCGATCGACCAGTGCTAGCCAAACGGTTTGTCGGATTTGAGCATGGCATGGGCATCGGCGGCTGGCTGACAAATTACAAACGGTTCAATGTGCTGCCGGACAAGTGGAAGTTAAACCTCTCGCCGGGCGACTACGAACATTTCGAGACCTATATCACGCAGGAAGACGTCCGGAATATCGCGTCGTTCGGTGTTGATCACGTTCGTCTCGGCTTTGACCAAATTGTTCTTGAGGAGAAACCCTACGTCTATCGGGAGCGGACCTTCCGTCTCGTGGACAACTTTGTGGGATGGTGCCAGCAATCTCATTTGAATGTGGTGCTGAATCTGCACAAGGCGATCGGAAATTACTGTGATATTGCGGAGCCGATTTCCCTGATGGACGATCCCGAGCTGCAGAAACGGTTTGTCGCCCTCTGGCTGGAGTTCGAGCGCCGTTACCATGGCAACAACAGCATTGTTTTCGAGTTGATGAACGAAGTCCGGGACGTGAACCCGAAGGCATGGAACGCGTTGGCGGAGAGGACCATCCAGGCGATCCGCAAAGTCAATCCGACCCGGAAGATCGTCATCGGAAGCACGTGCTGGAACAGTTGTGAGAAGCTCAAGGACCTTCAGCTTTTCGACGACGAGAATGTGATTTACACCTTCCATTTCTATGAGCCGTTCGAGTTCACCCATCAGCGTGGGGTCTTGCAGGCCGCCCCGCTTTATTACAACCGGAAAATGGCATATCCCGGGGACATTGCGCCCTACAAGGAATTCAAGCGGTTTGTCGGAAGTTCGGACGCGTTTTATTCCCGTTTCGACCGGATGGACATTCAAGTCCTGCGGACGCTGATGCAGCCCGCATTCGACTTCGTCCAAAAACATCCCGACAAGATCCTCTGGTGTGGTGAATTCGGGACCATCCGGCACTGCAACATGACCTCCAGGGAGAACTGGATGAACGACGTCATTCTGCTTCTGAAGGGGCACGGTATTTCCTATTGCGTCTGGAACTATCTCAGCACGCCAAACGACGGAAACCGTTTCAGCCTTGTTGACGACGACAACCGCAAGATCCTTTCACCGAGAATGCTGGAAATCATCCAGGGGAATGTCAAATAGTCGCCGGAGTCAACTCCTGAGGGCGTGTTGCCCAAACGTTTTGTTTGTTCAACATCCGGTCAGTGGTGACGGGGGAGCGCCGCTCCGCAGCTAAAACGATTTGGGCAACACACCGCTGATTCTTGACTGACTCATCACCGCCGGCCGCAAGAGCGCCCTCTCGCTCTACCGTCCCGACATCGTGACGATGGAGAACGGTGAGAGCATCCACAACCAGGACGACGACGGATAGAGTCTTGGAGTCATGGAGTGTTGGAGTGGCCCGCTGCACGATTCCAATACTCCATTGCTCCATTGCTGCTCTGAAGGCGCTGGTGGAGAAGCAGGTGAAGCGGAAGACGTAATCCGTGATTCGCAACTTGCGAACCGTGATGCGTTGGAACGCCACCATGCCGACGGAGGCGCCGCTAATGTTGCGCTACGAAGCCGCCCTGACTGCGCGCCGGCGCCGGACCCGCCTTCCAAGGATGGGCGCGCCCAGAATCACCAGTCCCAAAGCGACCATGGCAAACGATGATGGCTCCGGGAGGACGATGATGGTCGAATAGCTGGCCACCGACCATGTGTCGCTCGCCGTGTCGTAAAGGTGATAGTTGATCGTCATGGTGTTGGTGCTGACGGTCGCCAGGGCGAAGCCGTATGCTGTGCCTTGGGCGTAGTGCACGTCCACACCGGGGTCGGCGTCTATGGATGCGTTGTCGAAGGGCGCGCCGCCGTTGCCGGAGGTCAACTGATACCCGGTGTTCCCGGAGCCATCCTGTGCGCTGCTGACGCTCAGGTTGTGAACGTGGCCGGCCACATACAACGGCGCGCCGTTCGCGCCCAGGGCGTTCCAGAAATTGCTTCGCGACTGCATGCCCGCCGCATCCGTCCCGAAGAAGTGTTCTCCCACGTCCTGGCCCGTGGCCATGAAGACCGGCTCGTGAGCCATGACAATCTTGAACGGCGATGTGGACGCCTGAAGCTGCCCGGTGACCCAGTTCTGGTCAATGCTGTGGTAGCCGCTGCCGGGGTTGAAGTAGAAGTATTGGTCCACGGCGACAACGGTCACATTGTTGACGGTGAACGAATACGAGAATCCCCGCTGGTCGTCGCCGGAACCATTGTTTGGACCGTTCATCGGCAGATACGCGCCGAAGGCGTCGTAATACGCCTGTTTCAAAGCGGTGTTTGTTGGGAGGGCGTCCATGAACTCGTTCTCATGGTTTCCCCGCACCGGGTAGATCGGTATCCCCAGGGACGAGACGGGCGTCATCGCCGTTTTCCATGTGTTGAACTGAGCGGTGAAATCGGCATAGGTGGACCCTGCCAGGTCTCCGCTGCACAAATCCCCGTTCACGAGCACCATCGTCGGGTTCATTGCGGCTATCTGCTGGGCGATGGTGTTCAGGTAGGGGCTGACTCCCGAGTCCGTGCCGGCGTCGTTGCCGCGAGTATCCCCGACAATCGCGAACGTCCAATCGCCGTATGCCGGCGAAGCAAACAGAACGACGAGCAGTGCGGCGAACAACGGGAACGCAACGAACAGTGATTTGACTCTCATGTCTTCTCCCCTCTGGTTGGAGAAGAGGCGGAGGATTCCGTCTCCCTTGCTTTTCCCCCGCCGCGCCGCGTCCGGCGTCGCCCAAAGCCGGTCACACATGTGATCGCAATCGAGCCTCTCCAAACCGGCACGCCGAACCTCATGTCCGACATTCTGGTGGAGTGTTGAAGTTGGGTCAACTCCTGATTCTTGACATGACGGGTCAACCACCGGCGACTTCACGGCTTCCGTCAAAGACAATATCATAACCGTTTGCCGCAAGAGCGCTCTCGTGCTCTATCCGCCCGGCATCGCGACGATGGAGAGCGGTGAGTTTTACGATTGCTGGCAACGGGGGCGGTGCTAGACTGGCGGCGAGGTTGGATCAAGCCGTGAAGACACTGACGCAAGCCACACCTTTGGAAGGAGAATCCCCCCATGAGCGATCAACTCGGACGTCGTGATTTCCTGCGGATCGCCGGCGGCGGCGTGGCCGCTTCGATGATTATAGCGGCAGCACCACCGCCCCCATCGAAAAAACTCCTCGAGATGCTGCGCCTGATGCGAAGGATCCGGCACTTCGAGGAGCGGCTCACGGGTCTTTACCAGTATGAGAGCTACCTGGAAAAGAGCGACTTGGCCGGGGACATGTATGACTTTGCCAGCAAGGGCGTCATTGCCGGGGCCGTCCATCTCTATATCGGCCAGGAGGCGGTGGCGGTCGGCATATGCGCGGCACTGGAGCGGGAGGATTACGTGACCAGTTCGCACCGCGGGCACGGCCACGCCATCGCCAAGGGAGCGGCCTTTGGGCCGATGATGGCCGAGTTGATGGGGCGCAAGACCGGCTACAGCAAGGGCTGCGGTGGCTCCATGCACATCTTCAGCAAGGAACTGGGACTGCTCGGAGGCAACGGCATTGTGGGCGCGGAAATCCCGCTGGCCACCGGCGCGGCGTTCTCGGCAAAGTATCAGGGCAGCCGGCAGGTGGCAGTGGCCTTCCTCGGCGAGGGCGCCAGCAACCAGGGCACGTTCCACGAGGCCCTCAACATGGCCGCGCTTTGGGAACTGCCGGTCATTTTCGTCTGCGAGAACAACCTCTATGCCGCCTCGACGCCGGCAGCCATCGCGCTGGCCCTTCCCAATGTGGCCGACCGGGCGGCGGCTTACGGCATCCCCGGTCAGGTCGTGGACGGTCAGGACGTGCTGGCCGTGCATGCGGCCGCGTCGGCGGCGGTGGAGCGCGCACGGTCTGGCGGCGGCCCGACGTTGCTGGAGTGCAAGACCTATCGCTTCACCAGCCACGCGGGGGCGGGAAAAGGCCGGCATGACAACCCGGAGGAATTGAAGAAGTGGCTCAAGCGCGACCCGATCGAGTTGTTCGAGAAGAAGCTTCGCGACGACGGCGTGCTGACGGCCGCCGACCAGGAGGCACTGAAGCAGCAAGTGGTGGCCGAGGTGGAAGAAGCCGTGGCCTTTGCCAAGAAGAGCGCCTTCCCGGCCTTCAACGAAATGCCCGTCACGCCGGGCACGGACCTGTTGGCCTGACAACCTTTTCCCCAAGGAGAACGACCATGCGAGAGCTGACATACACTCAAGCGATCAGTGAAGCGATCCGCGAGGAAATGAAACGCGACGAGACGGTCTTCCAGATCGGCGAGGACATCGGGCCGGTGCGCACCCGATCCTCGCTCTGGAAACAGTTCATGAAGAACCGGGCTTGGCAGACGCCCATCTCGGAGTCCGGATTTGTGGGCCTGTCGGTGGGCGCGGCAATGACGGGACTGCGGCCGATCACGGTCATCATGTATTGCGACTTCGTCGGCGTGTGCATGGACCCGATCGTCAACCAGGCGGCGAAGATCCATTTGATGTCCGGCGGCCAGATCAAGGTGCCGATGGTCATCCGGACTCCCGCCGGCGCCGGCACGCGCGAAGGCGGGCATCACAGCGGCAGCCTGGAAAGCTGGTTCGTGCATTCCCCCGGACTGAAAGTCGTCATGCCCTCCGACCCGTATGACGCCAAGGGGTTGATGAAGTCCGCCATCCGCGACGACGGACCGGTGATCTACATCCAGAACCGGATTCTCCACCGCCTCGGCAAACAGCAGTGCCCCGAGGGCGAGTGGCTCGTGCCGTTGGGCAAAGCGGATGTGAAGCGGGCGGGCACGGACATCACGGTGGTGGGCATTTCCACCGGCGTCATGAAGGCGCTGGAAGCCGCCGAAAAGCTCGCGGGAAAAATCAGCGTCGAGGTGGTGGACCCGCGGACGCTCGTGCCGTTGGACGTGGACACGATCCTTGCCTCCGTGAAAAAAACGGGGCATCTGCTCGTGGTGCACGATGCGCCGCGGCGCGGCGGCGTTGGCGCGGAAATCATCCGGCGCGTCGTGGAGCGGGGATTTGGCTCGCTCAAAAAAGCGCCCCGGGTGCTCGGCGGTGTCAACACCGCGATGCCTTACAGCCCGCCGCTGGAAGACGCGTGTCTCCCCGACGCGAACGTCATCGTCAAGGCGATCCGCGACATGCTCTCCTGACGGCGAACGGACAACTGGCGAGGGAGTTGAAGCCTGGATCTCTCAGCTTCATTCGCTGAAAATAGCGGGGAGCCGGACAAACAAAGTTCTTGTCCTTCCCTTCAAATCGTCCGCCGATTAAGATTCCCATCCATGGCCCTGGAGATTCCGCGTTTGCTGGTGTTTTCCGCACTTGCCGTCACAGCCGCTGCCGGGCCGGCGAGCTTCAATGTGCGCGACCACGGCGCAGTGGGCGACGGCAGCGCGCTCGACACGGTGGCCATCAACACAACCATCGCCGCGTGCGCCGCGGCGGGTGGCGGGCGCGTGCTGTTTCCGCAGGGACGCTACCTGTCCGGCACGATTGATTTGAAAAGCGGCGTGGAATTGTTTTTGGAGGCCAACGCCACCATCGTCGGCAGCACCAATCTCAGCCACTATCACACCTTCACGCTCACCAACACCACGCCCGCGCTGCCGGTCACGCGCTGGCATCGCGGCTTGATCATGGCCGAGGGCGCACATGACATCGCCATCGCCGGGCCGGGCGCGATTGACGGCCAGCATGTCTTCGATCCGCTCGGCGAGGAAAAGATGCGCGGCCCGCACGGCATCCTGCTCGGCCACTGCCGCAACTTCACCCTCTGCGGCGTGACCGTGACCAACGCCTCCAACTACGCGCTGCTGTTTCTCTACAGCGACGCCGTCACCGTGACCAACGCCACCTTCGCGGGCGGCTGGGACGGCGTGCATTTCCGCGGCTCGCTGGAGCGTTGGTGCCGGGGCGTGCGCATCAGCGATTGCCGCTTCTACACCGGCGACGATTCCATCGCCGGCAGTTACTGGCAGGACACGATCATTTCCAATTGCGTCATCAACTCCTCCTGCAACGGCATCCGGCTCATCGGCCCGGCGCGCGACGTGGCCATCACGCACTGCGACATCTTCGGGCCGGGCCGGCACGAACACCGCACCTCGCGCGAACTGCATCGCACCAACATGCTGGCCGGCATTTGCCTGCAACCAAGCGCGTGGTCGCCCATGCCCGGGCCGATGGAGAACATCCGCGTCAGCGACATCACGATGAGCGACATCACCACGCCGTTTCACATCGCGATCCGCACCAACAACACCGCCGCCGCCATCGTCATCGAGCGCGTCAAGGCCGCCCATGCCTATCGCGCGGCCTGCTCGGTTGAAAGCTGGGGCGATGCGTGGTTCAAGGACGTGACCTTTCGCGACGTGAGTGTCCAGTTCGAGGGCGGTGGCAGCGCCGACGACGCGCGCCGGCCGATTCGCCCGCCGCGCACGGATGCCCGCAAGCTGCCGGCATGGGGCTTCTACGCGCGCGGCGTGGAGCAGCTCCGCCTGGAAAACGTCCGCCTCACCTGCGCGCAGGACGACGCGCGCCCGATGTTCATCGGCGACGGCATCGGACGATTGACGCTGGATCGTTTCCAATGCTCGCGTCCGGCCTCCGCGCCGGAGCTGATGTTGCTGCACGACGTGCGCCGCGTGGAATTGCACCAAACCGATCTGCCGGAAAAGGAACTGGAGAAGTTGCGGCGGCTGGGAAACTAGGAGAGGCCGGCAACATCATGACCGTTGGCCGCAATTGTAACAAACCCGCACGGGCGTGGCCGCCGGCACATCGAAACGAATGTGGCCGTTCTCAATTGTTACCGGCACGGTGGCGCCCGGCTTATCGGGTGTGAGTGTAACCGCTCTCACCTTCGAAGCGTCCGTCCAACCTTTGGGCGCGGGGAAATCCAGCGTTCCTCCGGTGCGCGAGTAGGCGAGCCATGCGTTGCCACGCCAGTTCGGCGTGAACACGTTGCCATCCACCACCACCGGCCGGCCTTCGACCACCACCCGGTAATGTTGATTGTCGTCGGTGGCTTCAACAAATGAATTCGGGCCGTAATGGACGCGCCGGAGGCCGGCGCTCGCGGTGTAATCCGTCAGCTCACGGTTGCGCAACAGGAACCACGGAACCTCGATCAGGTAGTAGCGATCCGTGATCTCGCTCATGCGCGTGCCGCCGCTGAAATCACCCGACTGCGCCGCGCCGTAAAGGAGCGTTTCGGAAAGGTCCTCAAGCCTGCCGCCGCCGTAGGTGGCGTGGCCGTGATAGACGAACGGTGTGAAAGGAATCCGCTCTTCGCCCGCGAAGAGAGTGTCGCGCTTGCGCATCAGGTGCCACGCGTGACCCAGGACACCGACAAAGGGCGCCGAAAAACCCTCGCTGGTCACGTCCACGCCATGTTTGTTGAACTCTCGCACAATGGCGATTTTTCCTTCGAGGCTCCTGGCGCCCGACGCGGGGTTATCAGGATTGAAATCGCGCCGCTGCGGCACGGCGCTGAGCACGTCAATATGATACGAGCCGCGAATGGGCAGCATCGCCAGAGTGCGCCGGACCCGTTCGCGGCCCGGGCCCATGCCGTATTTGTAAAAGCTCATGATGTAGGACTGGCCGCCGGCCCAGACACCGCCTTTTTGAAGATCACCGTCCGGCCCGCGGGCAATGAACTCCGGGTTCCACGCCGGGCTGTCCTTGTAGGCATCATCGTAGTTGTCATGGAACGAGAGAATGGCGTTATCTCCGGCCGCGCGCTTCATGGCGGCTTTCAATCCTTCCAAGCCGCCGAGCCGTTGGTTGATCGTGAAGACATCGGGATAACCGGTGTCATGGCCGTGATGTTGCCAGCCGACCAGATAGCCGACCTGCGGGGCGCCATCAGTCAGGTTGGCGATTCGCCGGACCATGTCGGCGGCCTGTTCGAATGTCACAAAACTCTTCGAGCCGGGAGTGTCGCAGAAGATTTTGTAGATGAAGGTGTGATCGTAAATCTTCGGAGGCCGGGTCTTCACCTCCGCGCGCAGCAATCTGGCCCCATCCATCCAATCGAGCTGCCGGTTTTGCGGCGCAAGAAAACGCAATCGGATCGCCTCGGGTCCGTCCAGCAGCAGCGAGGGAACAGAAGTTCTGGCCGGCGCGCGATATTCGAACGACGCACCCAGGGCAGCCCATTGGTCCCCGACGGTTGCCACCAACCGATTGTCCACACCCGGCATGTCGGCGGCGCACAACATCGTCCGTCCGCAGACGACGCCCGCGAGCGCCTGAGTGATCCAGTTCATCGAAAGCAGCCGCTGGGCGGGCACGCTCTTGAGTGGATCGACGAGCCGGCCACCATTGGCCGGCAGCGCCAGACGCGCGCCGTCGGTGGCCGCCACCAGACGGCCGAGCTGCACCGAGACGAGTTGGCAGCCGTTGGTTTCAATGACGTTATCCAAACCAACCTCCGCTCCGCCGCCCTTCACGCTGAAGGTGAGATCGAAGCAGACAGCCGGTTTCCCGCTCCCGGTGACGGCGGCATGATAGACGGCGCTCGATTTTTCCCGGCGCAACATCCACGCCGTTGCAAAAGGTTTTGCGTCGGCCGGTCGCACGCGGTTGTCGGCCACTGTAAGGACCTGAACCGTGGGCGCTTCACCTTCGGGATCGCCCGATAGCTTGGCCGCACCCATTCGCCACGCGACCACGCGCGGCTCCGTGGCATCCAGCACGAGCGCCAGCGGGCCTTGGCCAAGCGTAATCGTTTGCTCAGGCTTCGTTGCCAGTCCCGCCTCAACGGATGGCACCGGCGCGAAGGTGTTCGTAAACGCAGCAGCCTCCAACTTGGCCCCGGCTGGCAAGACGCGGAACTTCGCCACAAGATAACGGCGAGCTGTCTCCTTCGGCGGCAAGGGCAAGTCCAAGGTTCGCCGCTGGCCGGTCGAGGGACTGAACATGCCGATCATCAGCACGTAATCGCCCGGCGGCGCCTTGTCCAACACGTTGACCACCTGCGATTCGATGACGACACGGCCGGGACGCCAGCGATAGGTGGGGATGGCCGGACTATAGTCCGCGCCGAATCGAATCGCACCGGCTGCGTTTTCAGCTTCGCCTGCGCGGCGCACATGAAGAAACACGTTTTCTCCGCTCTCGCAGGGCGCATTGCCGGTGTTCTGCCACCAACAAGTAACAATGACTGAGCCGCCCGCCGACACGCTGGTTTTATCCAATCGGACCTGTAACAACTGCGGTTTGAATCCGCTTTCAGGGGGTGCGGCAATCAGTCCTTCACAGACGGCCAGTGCCAGCAAAACAACGATGATGTGGTTGAATCTCATTTTGTTTCCAAGAGTCTGCGGGTCGCCGGCATCAACACCACTTCAACCTCCAGCGTCACAGCCGGGGCACGGGCGCTGGTTCCGCATAAGCCTTCGCGGTGCCGTGGTCAATGACAATTGTCTTTCACGTGCAATTCAGACAGTCCCCGGCATCGCGACGATGGAGAGTGACGGGAACGTCCGCACCCGGGACGACGCCGGCCGAATAGAGTTTTGGAGTATTGGAATATTGGAGTGTTGGAGGGTTGGAGTGGCCCGCTGCACGATTCCATTACTCCAATACTCCATTACTCCATTGCTGCTCTGAAGTTGTTTCGGATGGACTCCGGCGGCAGTTGCCGGTATCAGTCCGGCTGGCATGAAAACTCTCATCGCGGCCCTGGCCGTCACGCTCGCGTTTGCCCCACCGGACGTTTTTGCCCAGAAGAAAAAGGCCATGAGCCAGCGCGAGATGGTGGACGTGGTGCTGGCGGCCACGCAGCCGCTGAAATACCCGCGCGGCGAGCGGCTGCCGCTTTACCTTTGGCCGCTGCACGGGCTGGGCACCACCAACGAGGCCGAGGCGGTATCGTTGCTGAAGAGCCTCGACGCGCGCGGCCTGCCCGTGATCGCGACATGGAACCCCGCGCCGGCGCGGCGCGAGCAGAGTTTGCGCGACGCGCTCTGGCTCGGACGGCTGCAAAAGAAACTCGGCCTGTCAATCACGGTCAACGCCAGTTCGTGCATGAACTCTTTCTGCAACGGCGACGAGAAGACGGCCCACGTGGGCGACGACGGCAAACCGTTTTTCGACGACTCCTTCGAGGAGAAGCGGCCGATGGGCTGTCCGTTCGCGCTCGGCTTCCGTCATCCGGTCATTCGCGAGCAGGTCGAATTTTTCCTCGACGCCTACCAGCGCGAAGGACTCGACATCCATCTTGTTTTCGTGGACTGGGAGGTGGACGGGCCGATCGAGTGGAACGACGCGTGGGCGCACAGCAAACGCTGCCGCCGCTGCCGCGAGCAGATCCCGGACATCGCCGATTTTGCCGCGTTCCAGAAGGCGTTGCGGGAGATTCGCTGCCGGATGCAGCGCGAGTGCTTCGCCGGGCCGGTGCTGAAGCGGTTCCCGAAGGCGCTGGTGGGCAATTACGCCGTCTATCCCAACGACGGCTGGCGCTACTGGTATGACTATTTCGAGAAACTCGCGCCGGACGCGCCGTTCAAGGCCGACCAGCGCGCCCGCTACCGGCCGTGGTTCCAGGAGTTCCCGCTGACCGGCTACACCGTTTCGATGCCGGTGGTGTACACGTGGTATGCGACGCCGACGTGGTATGACTTCGCCAGCAGTGACTATCGCTGGTTCTACAACCTGCTCCTGGTCGCGTCAAAGTCGGGTGAGCACAAGGCGGCGGGCGCGCCGAGCATTCCATTTGTGCACTGGCACACGACCTCGCCGCCGAAGGAGCCCGACCCGGCCGTGAAACAACTCAGTAGGGTGAACTATCGGCATCTACTGTGGCATCTGCTGTTGCGGGGCCATGACACGTTGTTCCTCTGGTGCCCGCGCGAAGAGACCGCCGAGGAAGTGCGGCTGTTGCACGAAGTTTGGGCCGCGTCGCTCGAATACCGCGAGTTTCTGGAGCAGGGCAAGCCGGTCCTCTTCGACGTGCCGAGGCAACAAGGTCCGGTCGTCTCCGCCGTGCAACTCGGCAATCGCCTGCTGGTGCGCCGCACCGACTTCGATGAGCGGCAGGAGCCGGTGACTTTGAGCATCGGCGGCCGGACGATCACCGTGCCGCGCGTGGATGACCGGTGTCAGGAATTGCGGCTCGCGCCGTAATCGGCGGAACGGCGGCCGTAGCGGGAGATTTCAACCGCCGCGGCTATTTCGCGGCAACGGCCGCCGAAATCTCGACCGTCCATTTCGTTCCCTCTTTCACCGCGCCGTGCACCGGGTAGCCGGCGAGCAGGTATTCTTCCGTGCCGTGTTTGCGATGATCTATGAGCGACAACGACAGCGAGCTCTCGACGGTCACCGCCGTATCGCCGGTCTCGATGACGATACGTTTGGACGCCGGCAACAGCGCGTCATCCTTCACCGTGACGGGCAGCGTGATGCGCTGGGTGTCGGTTCGCGCCGTCGCGTTGGCAAAGCGGGCGACGGAAAACGCGAAGTAGTGCCGCCACATGCGCAGGTTCAAGTCGGTGACGGCGGTGAAATCGAACCGGAGCGTGAGCCGGTTGTTGGGTTTGACCGTACACGTCTCGGTGAAGTCCACGCGGTGCTCGCCTTCGGCAAGCGTGCCGCGGAACACCAGCCGCGCTTCGGCATCGCCCGCCTCGGCGATTCCGCCCGAAATATTCTCCGCATGGAAATCGGTGGACGGCATGTGTCGGGCGACGGGCCAGCCGCCGGTGAGAAGCTTTTGTCCGCGCCAGATCACGTGGCGCAGCACGCCGTTGGCGTCGAAGCGAAGCTCCAGACCGCCGGGCGTCTGCACGGCCACCACGCCGCCGTCCAGTTTCGCGGCGCGCAATTTTTCCGGCGGCGCGGCCGTAATGCGCGGCGTCACGTCGGCGGTGGCCGTCGCCGGCTCGTCGGTCGGCAGGAAGATGCGTCCGTCGAACGACGGGATGGTGAAGCGCGTGCCGACCCGGCCGGTGCTCACGTCACGAGACTTGGTGCGAAGTTCCGCCATGGCATCATAGAGCGTGCCGTTGACGATGACTGTGCCGCCGTCGTAGTCGCGCTGCCACGTGCCGTCGCTGTTGCGGCGCGCGGGACCGCGCGGATGGCCGAGCGGCGCGTCGTATTCCTTGTACCACCACCAGTTGCCGCGCCCCATCGTGCCGGTGTCGTAGCCGAAATAGCCGTCGCTCATCAACGTCGTCGCCAGCCCGAACCGCATCGTCTTCTCGTCCTCGGTGCGCGCTCGCTCGCGGATCGCCTGCCGCTCCTTCCAAGTCAGCTTGTGCCAGCGAAACGCGTCGTCGCCGATGTGCTGCGGGCGGCAGACGATCATTGTCACGACCGGCTTGCGGCTCTCGCACGTCCAGCGAAGATAACGGCTGAGAAAATCCTCGAAATCCACCTTGCCTTCGATGACGCGGTTGATTTCGTCCTCCGCGAGCACGCCGTTGAGCGTTTCAAACCCTTTGCGCGGCAAGTTCCAGTCGTTGAGCATGACCACGGCCTTCCCGTCGCGCAACGCCGCCGTGCGCGGGACGAGCCAGTCATCGGGTTTCCAGCAGTCGTAAAAGACGCCGTCGAAACATTCGCGGCCGCAGATCTCAGTGCGCACCTTGTCGAGGTTGAACTGGAGCACCTCGGTGAGATCGGTGTTGATGCGGAAGTAGCCAGGCCAGCCGCACCAGCGTTCACCTTTCTTGAGATCCCACCACTGTTTGGGCACATCGGGATTGTCCGGGCCTTCAATGACGTCCACGTAGGGCAGCACGAGAACATTCGGATTGACCTGCCGCAACTTGGCGATGTTCTCCTCGACTTTCGCGAGCCTCCCAGTCCAATGAGGTTTCTCCCAATCGTAGTGGAGGTCGTAGCCGCCGCCGATGATGAGGCTCAACTTGGTCCAGTAGTTCGAACCTTGCTCCCATGTTTTCGAACCGAGACCGGCGGCGTAACAATTGCCGATGCGCGGAAACGGCGGGTTGATCTGAGACAAGTCGCGCGCCGCGCACGTGGACGCCAGCGCGAACAACGCACCATAACATACCAGTTTGTTCAATCTCATAAAAAGGTCCCCAATCGGTTGTTCTACGAAGCCGGCGTTGCGGGGCCGGCCGACAACCGCTGCTCGGCAACTCGCATGATTGAAGCCTTGAGGTTCGGATGAGCTTCAAGCAGGCGATGGAAGTCCGTCACTTCGAGCGAGAGCAAATGACACTCGCTCAAGGCCGTCACCGTCGCCGTGCGGACCGTGTCGCGCAACAACGCCACCTCGCCGAAATAATTCCCCGCGCCCAGCCGGATCGGGTGGGGGTGCACATCCACCTCGACTTGGCCCTCCACGATGAAAAACATCGCATCCGCCGGCTCGCCGCGGCGCACCACGGCAAACCGGGCGGGAACCACCTGACGCTTGAGCAACCGCGCGATGTCGGCGATGCAGATGGCGTCCAGACTGGCGAACAACGGCACCTTGGCCACCGTTTGCCAGGTCACCACGAAGTTGCGCTTGCGCAATTCGCTGGCAAATCCGCTGGCCAGGATGCCCACGGGCACCGCGAAGACGGCGATGCCGAGGATGATGGCCACTCCGCCAAACAGCTTGCCCAGCGGCGTGACGGGAACCATGTCGCCGTAACCCACGGTGGCAATGGTCACGATCGCCCACCACATCGAGTGCGGAATGCTGGCGAACGCCACAGGCTGCGCCTGCCGTTCGAGCGCGAACATCACGCCCGATTCGAGCACCAGCAGCACCACCACGACCCAAAGTGTCGCCAGCAGCAGCCGGCTCTCGTTGCGAATCACCGCCGCGAACAAACTGAGCGCCGGTGTATAGCGGGCCAGTTTCAGCAGCCGCAACAGGCGCAGCACGCGCAACCAGTCGGGCGCAATCGGCAACAGCAGATTGGCAAAGAATGGCAGGATCGCCACAAGATCCAGGATTCCCAAGGCTGAAGTGACATAGTTCAGCCGCGCTCCCCGCGAGCCGCTCCCGGCGGCCGTTCGGCCCTGCGGCGCAACCCAAAGTCGCAGCGCGTACTCCAGGGTCATGACCGTCACCGCGATGCGCTCCGTGAGTGTGAGAAGGACGTGCGTTCGGCCGGCAAGCGATGGGACCGTTTCCAGAATCACGGCGACCACCGTGGCCGCAACGACCGCCATCAGGAAAACTCGGGTCGCGGCACGCGTCAGCGGGTATGTCTTGCCCTCTTCGAGCACGTCATGGATTTGCGCGCGCCAAGTGTGAATCATGTTCCTCGATCCTCAATTAAATCATGCCAGATACGAGCCGTGGAAGACCAGTCTGCTTTGGCGGTAACCTCAGACCAGTGCGAGCAGCCCGCGCAAATCGCCCACGGTTCTCAAATCGGGACGCGACGGCCGGGCGTTGTCGCGGTTGAGCCACACCGCCTGCCAGCCGCAAGCCAGCGCGCCCTCGACGTTCGCCGGCAGATCGTCCACGAAAAGAATCCGCGCCCGCTCCACGCCGAGATCGCGTTCGGCGGCGGCGTAGATGCGCGGGTTGGGTTTGCAGCAGCCGACGACCGCCGAAAACGTCCACGACTGGAAGCAGTCGGCGAGGTCGAGCCGCTCGTAGAGTTGGATGGTGCTCGCCCAGCCGTCGGAGAGGACGCCGAGTTTCAGGCCGCGGCTGCGCAGCGCGTCGAGCACTTCGCGGACTTCGGGAAACGGCTTCGCTGCCGACGAGCCTTCGAGCCGGTCGCGCAGCCGCCCTGCCAGTTCGGGCGATGCGGTCGCGGTGACACCGGCGAGCAGACGGCGGTAGTATTCCAAACGTTGTGCCGCGGCGGATTCCTCGGTGGTCGTGGCGCCGGCCTGGCTGGAAAGCCAGTCGAGCGCCTCGCACACGGCTTGAGCCACGCGCCTGTCATTCGCGCCGCCCACGCCGAGTTCGCGCAACGCTTCGCGGACGGCGGCGGGTTCCAGAAATGCGTGGCGATGTTCCAGCAGGACACCGCCGGAGTCGAACACGACGGCGGCGGTGGTGGGAGTGGTGTTTTTCATGCGGCACGCCGCCGCCGATGCGACCGCTTATTGCAGCGGCATTTTTTTCTGCAACGTCCGCGCGTGCTCCTGCCACTCCGGCAGCTCGGCGGCCCAGTCGGGAGCAGGCTGCGCGGCAAGAACAAGGTTGAGTTGTTTGCGCGCGTCGCTGTATTTGTGGGCCTTGTCGTAAGCTTGGGCCAGCACGAGATGGTTTTCGGGATAGTCGGCGAAATCTTCGACAACGTCCTCCAGCAGTTCGATGGCCTGGTCCACGTCGCCCACGCTGGTCGGCCACGACGGCGCGCTCATATAAATCTGGCCCATGACGCGCCGCGCGCCGCCGTAATCCAGCTCGTCGTCGAGCTCGTTCGAGCGCTTGAGCGCGTTCAGCATCGGCTTGACCAGGCTCAGGCCGGTGGACTTGGAGGCGTCGGCGTGCATGGCGTAGTTGAGGCCGAGGTAGTAGTTGCCCTCGGCGCTTTGGGTGTCCACGAAAATGGCGTGTTTGGCGTATGTGATGCCGATGTCGGCCTGTTCAAGTTGTTTCTTCTCGTCCTTGGCGTGACCGGCGCGCTCGGCCATCCAGTAGGAGACGCGGGCCGCGCGCCAGAGCGCCTGTGTGTTGTGCGGCGCCACTTGCAGCGACTCGCGCAGCAAGTCCAGCGCCTTCTCGGCTTTGGCTGGATCGGCGCGCAACGCCCACATCTTGTCGGCCTCGATAATCTTCTGGTCGGCTTTTCGGATTTCATCGTCGGTCAGAATGCGGTCTGGACCCAGCCGGCCCAGGTGAATCTGGGCCGGAAAACAACCGGCGGTCAACGCGCCAACGGCGGCGAGTGTCGGGAGAAGAACGCGGTGGGTCATGTCGATGTCCGGGTTTATTCGCCGTAAAGTTTCCGCACGGCGTCATAGGCGGATGCGTCGGGCGCGGTGAAACAGTCGAGTGTCATCGTCTTCAGGATTTCCTTCGCCGCCGCGTCGTTGCCCATGCCGAGCAGCGCCTTCTTGATCGCGGCGACGTCCGCGTCGGCCGCCACACCTTCCAGAAAAACCATCGGCGGCGTCGGCAATTCCGGGGAGCGATGCACGAGCTTCAGCGCCTGGCCCTCCGGCAGTTCATTCTTCGCGTTATACTGCTGCTGGTCGAGCAGCACCAGATCGGCCTTCTTTTCCTCGCCGCCCACGGCTTTGATGGCGCGCAAACCGCTGTGGACTTCCTTGAGTTTGAAGAACGCCTCGACGTCCTGGCCGCCGAGCACGACGCGGCTGATGAACGTTTTGTCGTAGAGTTGATTGCTGGTGAGCTTCAATCCCTTCGCCGCCTGGAGATTGGCGGGACCATCCTGGCGGCCGAGGATGTAGTAGCCGTCGGTTTTGCGGCCGGCGGGCAGTGTTTGCGCGAGCAGCTTCATCTTTAACTTCGCGGCCTGCGACAGATACACCGGCAGGCCGACGATGATGAATCCGGGCTTGTTCTTCTCGATGGCGGCGAGGCCGGTTTGAAGATCGTTCTCATACACGACGTTCAGCGCGTCCGCCGGCAAGCCTGCGGCCTTCGCCAGATACGCGCCGAAGTCGCTCATGATGGCTTTCGCATCCTCGGGCGACCCGGGCGCGCCGGGATAGAAGACCATCATGTCGCGCGGCCCGGCTAAAGCGGCGACGGTGCAAAGGATTACGGCTCCAAGGACGATATTTCGACAATTCATAACGAATCCGGCTTGCGGCGAAATTGACCGGGCACTATAACGGCCAAGCCTTTTTGCGTCAACCGAAGCTTCCATACTGTCGCTTGGACGTGACGCGAGGCGGAGATCATCATGACTGAACATCATCAAAGTTCGGTGTCCGCGTTTTTCAGGGACAAGGGTCTGACCCGGCTGGCCGCTCTGGTCCTGAACTGGCCGGGCGCCGTGCTGGGTGTCGCCGTTGTGCTCATCGGCGCGAGCTGCTGGCTCATCGCCGCGCGGATGGAGATAAAGACCGCCCACAGCGACCTGATCTCCGACAAGGACCGCAGTGCCGTGCAGTTTCAGGAGTTGATGGAGGAATTCGGCACGCCTTACGTCCTCATTGGCGTGCTGGAGTGCGAACCGGCGCAGTTCAAGGCGCGCCGCGAGCTGGCCGAGCAGATGAAACGCGAACTGGAGGCAGTCCGCGTGCCGGCGTCGTCGCTGGACCTCGGCGTGGCGGTCGCGCCGGGCGCGATGACCAATCTCGTGAAGGGCGCCGATTTCCGGCTCGACATGAGTTCGCTGAAGGGTCGCGAGCTTTACCTCGCTTCCACCAACGATCTCGCCGACATCCGTCGAACGCTGGAGCAGGAGGCGCCGTGGCTGCGCAAACTCAGCGCCGCGCCGACGCTGGAGGGATTTTTTCACATGGCCGACGAACGGTTTGCCGCCGAGCAAAAGCGCGGCAAAGTCGGCAGCGACGCCGAAGCGGTGCAGGGACTGGAGATGTTCGCTCAGCTCTTCGACCGGATGCGGCAGGCCGCGAACGATTCAGCGTGGCAGCCTCCGGAAGGATCGTTCTGGGAGGAAATGTTCACGCCGCCGTCGGCCGGCGGCATGTGCGCCGAGCTGCGCGAAGGTTATTTCACCAGCTATGACGGGCGGTTGATGTTCATGTTTGTCCAGCCGACGAGCAACAGCCGCAAGGTGGACGTGCTCCGCCAGATCGTGGACGGAACCCGCTCCGCGTTTCTCAAGGTCCAGAAAACCCAGCCGGCGTTTGGCGGTATCAAACTCGCGATGACCGGCGAGCCGGCCGACGCCGTGAGCGAAGCCGACTCCACCAGCCGCGACATGCAGTTCTTCGGCGCGGTTTCGCTGGTCGGCGTCAGCGTGCTGCTGATGTTCGGCTTCCGCGGTTTCCGGTTTCCGTTGATGCTCGTGGCGTCGCTCGGCGCCGGCATGGCGTGGACGTTCGGGCTGACGACGCTGATCATCGGCCACCTCAACCTGCTCTCGCAAGTGGTGCCGATCATCCTCATCGGCCTCGGCATGGACTTTGGCATTCACTTGCTGGCGCGCTATCGCGAACAACGCCGCCGCGGCAGCAGCCGGCCGGAGGCGTTGCGCGAGGCGATTGTCGAGAACGGCATGAGCATTATCATGAGCGCCGTCACGACGGCGGTGGCGTTCTTCTCGATCTCGGTGGACAATTTCAAAGGCTTCGTCGAGATGGGCCTCATCGCCGGCATGGGCGTGATGTGCTGTCTGGCGGCGATGATGGTGGTTCTGCCGGCACTGCTGGCGCTGCAGCGCAAGTTCCATCCCGAGCGCGACACCGCGCTGCATCCAGCCTCTGTGCCCGCGGGCGTGGACGCGGCTGAGCCGGTGCACCCGCCGTTCGTCGAAAAATTTTTCCGCTATCCGTGGTGGATTCTTGCCGTGGGCGCCGTCGTCACTGCGGCGCTGCTGACCTCGACTGTCCGCAACTGGGAGCGAATCAGCTTCGACTACAAGCTTTCCAACCTCTCCGCCCCCGGCACCGAGTCGGTTGTCTATGAAGCGCGGATGATGAAGGAGAGCGACTTCACCGCCGACACCGTCTCGCTGATCTGCAAGGACATGAAGCAAGCCGGGGAAATCACGCGCCGCGCGCAGGCGTTGCCGGGCGTCAAGAAGATCGAATCGCTTCACAGCCGGTTCCTGGGCGACGCCGTTGGGAAACAGGCCATCCTCGCCGGCATCGCTCCGTTGCTGACGGGCGTGTTTGACACGCCCCCGCCTTCGCAGCCGGTGGCGCCGGCGCAACTTGCCGCCGTCGTCGGCAAACTCGCCGAACGGCTCGACAATTATCAGGAAATGGCCCTCGATGGCGGCCAGAAGGCGCTGGTCAAACCGATTGGGCTTGCGCTTGCCGCCGCGAAAAAATTCCAGGCCATGCTCCAGGATGGCGACGCCAACCTTGCCGCGCGGCTCGGCAAGTTTCAGGATTATTTCATCGGCGACCTTGCACGGCAGATGGCGCGGTTCCGCGCCGGCATCCAGGCCGGCCCGATCACGTTGGAGACGCTGCCGAAGGATTTGCGCGACCAGTTCATCGGCAAGACCGGCAAGGTGCAGGTGCTCGTGTATCCGAAAGGCGAGCTGTGGAACCGCCCGGCGCTGACGAAATTCCTGACCGAGTGCCGGAGCCTCGGCGTGCCCGTCACCGGCCCGCCGGTCGAGTTTTATGAAATGACCAAGGTGATGCGCGAAGGCTTCGACAAGGCGGCGATTTACGCATGCGTGGCGGTCTATCTGCTGCTGCTCCTGGATTTCCGCCGGTTCAAGGCGGCCACGCTGACGATGGTGCCCGACCTGCTCGGCACGGTCTGGATGGTCGGTCTCATGGGCTTGTGCGGCCTGAGCTTCAACCCCGCCAACCTCATGGTGCTGCCGCTCATCATCGGCATCGGGCTGGCCAACGGCGTCCACGTCATGCACCGGTTCCGAGAGGCGCGCGACGCCGACATCTCCCACCTTGTCTGGCACACCGGCCTCGCCGTCATGCTCGGCTCGCTGGTCACGGTCGTCGGCTTCGGCTGTCTCGGTCTGGCGCACAACCTCGGCATCGCCTCCATCGGCAAAGCCCTCACGCTCGGCGTCGGCGCGCGCATCTTCACCAGCATCGTCATCCTCCCCGCCATGCTCGTCATCGTCCAGCGGCGAAAGTGGAAGGTGTAATTTCTCCGCGGCGTCCTGCGGCGAACGTCCCCCGCGTTAATCAACGGCCGGCGGCGCCAACCGTGTCGGTCGGTCCGTTGAACTCCGGCCCGCCGGCGGCGACGTAGCCGTGGCTCGCGCCGTTCCTGTCCGTGCTGACCCAAAACGCGTAAAGCTGGCCGCGCGTGAGATGGAAACGGAGTTTTACTTTGCGACCGCTGACTTGCGAGAGATCGTCCGAACCTTTCCACTCGATGCACTGACGCGTGCTGTTGCCGGCGGCGGGTGCGCAGTTCTCCGCGGTGAACGGCGCGATGACGTTACCGCTTTCGTCGAGCACTTCGGCACGCAGTTCGCCTTGCGGCGCGTCGAAATTCACGAAGAGATGCCTGCCTTTGAACGTGACGGTGCGCGTCACCAGCGTGCGGCTATATTCACCGGCGTCCATGGAGGCAAATCCATCGCGGCGCAGGAACGCCACGCCGGTCGCGCCGCCGGCATAGACGCCGCCGCCGAGTTTCGGGCTGATCCCTGAAAACGCGCCGTAGTAGAAGCAGAGCTTGTCGCCGACGATGGTGCAGACGGTCGCGGCGCTGTGCAGATAGGCGCGGTCCCAGTCGCCTTCCTTGCGCGTGCAGGCGAGAAACGGCGTGCGGTCGGGCCGGTGCCAGTTGAAACCGTCGCGGCTGTAGGCCAGTTCCAGGTCGGTGAGCTTCGGTCGTTTCAGTTTGGCGCAGATCTCGTTTGCCGGCCCGCGATGGATGGCGAAGACGCCAAGCATCAGGCTCTCGTAACCGATGGCGTCGAGGTTGTAGAGCTGCGTGCGGTCGCCGACCTGCGGGTCGGGCAGGTCGAGATCGTCCGCGCCGGCCCAGTGAAACAACTCCTCCGGCTTCCATGCCGCGCCTTTGACGAAATCGTCACACTCGCGGTAGCCGCGCGTGCGTCCATCGCGTCCGGTGCGCACGCTGTAAATCCATTTCCTGCGGAACGGGTTGTAGGAAATGCTCGTGTTGTCGCCGACCGTCGTCGTCCGCGTTGGTCCCGCCCAATGCACACCATCGGGCGACGTCCAAATCTGGCCGCCGAACGTTTCCTCAGGCCGCTCGTAGAGGAACATCTTGAACCGCTGCGCCGGGTCGGTTGTGAAATGATCGAGCCACACACCGCAGCCGTCGCGCCGGCCGTGGCCTTCCGGCGGCAGCACGCGGTTGGTGCCCTTGACGACATCGAGCGGCGGCCGCTCCCAGTGCAACCCGTCCTTGCTGGTGGCGAGCGCGGTGCCGTCGAACCAGCCGGCGTGATACCACATCTTGAAAAGCCGGTCCTTCGGGTCGAACCACACGCCATCTTGGAACACGACGGCGGCTGGCGCGCGGCCGTTGTTGAGTTCCAGCGGCGTCTCCGGCTTCAGCACGGGATTTCCAGCGTATTTCTCCGGGTAATGAAACGTCCGCTTCAAGTCGGTCTTCTCGATCAAAAAATCGTCCACGAACAATTGCCGCCCCACATCAATCGGGATGACCGCCGGCGGATACGCCAGCCACGGCGCCGTTCGCGGCGTGCGGTCTTTCGGGTTCGCGACGCGCGGCGGCCACTGTTTGGGCAACCGGATGCCGTTGTAAAGCAACTCGCCGTCTTCGTCGGCCAGAGAGGGATCGCGGTCGCTGAACACAATGTGATCCACCGTGATGTGCCCCCAACGGCCGCTCTCGTGGTCCACGATTTCCAGGCGCGCGCTCTTGCCGGCAAACCCGCTCACGTCCCACGATGCCGGCGCAAGCTTCTCGCTGCCGCCGGGCGTGGTGTGCGTCCCGGTGGCGGAGCGCACGACCTTGCCGTCCACAATGAGATTGATGCACGTCCTGCCCTCGTAGCCTCCGCCGCCGATGAAGAACGTGATAAACTTGCGACTGATGGTGAACTCCGGCGATGTCAGTGTGCCGGTGGATTGGTCGCCGCCAAGCATGCTGTTCACCAAACCGTGCCCCAGGTAGCCGATCACCTGTTTTTGGTGCGGCAAGGTTCCCTGCGCCGGCCCGGAGCCGAACGCCTCGCCGGTGGTTTTCCAATCGCCGTAATCCCTGCCTTCGAAGTCGGCGAAAACAATGTCGTCGGCCGCGCGACCCGTTGCCGCAAACGCCGCGGCCAGCACGCAAGCGATGAGCGGACTCAAGATTGAACGGTTCATGATCAGCGGTTCACGGTGATGACGAACCACGTCGTCGCCGGCTGGCCCATCTCCAGTATCCAGTCGTCGCCGTCGCGCTTCAGCGGCAGCGATGGGCCGAGCGGCTGGCCCGCGCCGTCCAGCGGCTGCGCGGCCACAGCGCGCGCCGAGGCCAGCGCCGTAAGCGCGATCCTGCCGGTGACCGGCTCGATGCGCACCGGCGCTTCGCCCCATTTCTCCAGCGACGTGCGCTTTTCGTTCCAGACCATGCCGGTGTTGGCGACGCGCGCGGTAGCGGTCAGCAGCAGGCGGCCCGCGCCGGCAATAGGCCGGCCGTCGAGCGCGCCGAGCGTGAGCGCGCAGAAGGGCGTCTGGATTTCGGCGCGAAGATTTTTCGTGGCAACCGGCTGGCGCGCGAGGTGACCGATGAGCGCCTGCGAGCGCAGCGTGTCCACGCTCACCACACCGCTGCCTTTTTCGCCGCTGCGCCACGTCAGCTCGCCTGTGTCGGAGACAATCGGGTCCGCCGTCAGCGGCTCAAAGGGCGCGGTCGGTGGGCCGTCGAACGACGTGGTCCGTACCGCGTGCACGAGCGGCAGCGCGAGCGGGAAGCCCGGCGTGAAAAAGGGCGACTCCGACCTCGGCAGACGCAGGCTTTCGAGGACTTGCTCGCGGCTGTAGCTGCGGCCCACGACGCGTTGCGCGGGCTGCACGTCGCCGCGCAGGAATATCAACGCGCCCGCGGCGAGCTGGCTCATTTTGACGGGATCTTTGGCGAAATCGAAATAAGCCAGGGCGTGATCTTGCATGGTGGTGACGTCCTCGTGCGCGAGCGTGTACCAAAAAATGCCGTCCCAATCCTGCAACGCCGCGTAAGCCGCCAGAATCGGCACGCCTTCGCAGGCATTCTCATTAGGGAACGGATGGTTCGCCTCGGAAACGGTGTAGGGCTTGCCCGCAACGGCGGTGCGCGAGAGCTGGACGGCGCTGGACTTGAGCGGCTGATCCACCATCGGTGTGTTGCCGACGGTGAAGCCGGCGCGCTTGCCGGTCTTGGGGTCGGTGATGTAGTTCGGATGCTGCCAGTAGATATGGCCGTCCACGATGTCGAGTTGCGCCAGCGACGCGACCAACGCGTATCGCGACCCGCCGTGATCGTGGTCGCTGTTGCCGATGAGCAGGCTTTTCACGCCGAGTTCGTCACGGAGGAACTTGGCCATGTCGCGGAAATAATTCCGCTCGACCTCCATGTAGAACGCCGCCTCGGCTTCAAACCGGTCCTTCGCGGCCTTGGCGAACTCCTCCTTGCGCAGCCGCGGGATGAGCGCGCCCGCCTCGATGCCGGCTTCGCGCCGCCAGCGCGCGAGCGTGTCGCCGGAAGCGTGGCTGGACAACCATGCGTTGAACTTTTTCGTCAGCGCCCCGGCATAGCTCGGCGGAATATCATGCCAGGTGCCGACGGCCTTGCCGGTTTGCTCGCCGACGAGCCGGTTCTGCGTCCACGACTCCACCAGCGAGTTTTCGTTCACGAACTCGACCACCGCCACCGCCGGCTCGTCGCGGTAGGCGAGGCCGGTGAAGGCATTGGTGTGCGTGAGCAACTGCCGGGCGTATTCGCGCTGCAACTCGAGGAGCCGTTCGTCGAAGTACGTCGCGCCTTTGCCGATGCCGAGCGCCTCGCAATCCCGCACGCCGTCGCCGGGCTTGTAGGTGCGATAGACGTTGAGGTTCAGGTCGCTGTAGATGCCGCGCTTCTTCAACTCGGTGACGAAGCAGTCGAGCCGCTCCAGCGCCTGCGGGTCGAGCGCGCGGGTGTCGTCGCGGCCCTCGGCGATGAGCGTGCCGACCTTGTCGAGGAAATGGAACCGGACGCAGTTGATGCCGCGGCCGGCCAGTTGCGCGGCGATCACCGGCGCGGCGGATGTCGCCGGCAGCGCCGCCTTGCCGGTGGCGTTGAGGCCCCAGATGCGGAACCGGTTTCCGCCCGGCAACACGAGATGCCCCTCCTTCACCCTCACGAACCCGTGCTTGCCGGCGGGCGCGTCGAGCACGGACGAGATATCGGCCGGTGAGGGCGCGGCGGCGCGCCATTCGACCGGAAACGCCGGCCAGTTGTCAGACGGTTCGGCGGCGATGAGCGCGGCGGGCGGCGAAAGGAGAAACGCGAGGACTGTCAGTGGGAGAAAACGGAGTGGTTTCATACGCCGCCATTTTGGCGGCTGCGCCGCCGCGTTTCAACTCAACAATCCATTGCGCTTCATCCAACCGCCAGCGCGATGTGCGCGGCGCGTCAGTTCCCGCCAGCGCCGGGACCTGATCCGCGTTGGATGACCGGCTCGCCGCCCTCCAGCCGCACCGCGCGAACCGGATGGGCGGCGTCCACCGGCTCGATGACGGTGACGAACTTCGCCTCCGCGCCCCGTTGCCGCAACACCAGCATCGGCATGCGCACGTCGGGCGAATTTGTCAGGCCGCTCGCCACGATGACCTCGACGGGCGCGCCGTCCACCGGCAAGACCCAGACGCGCAGCCGTTTCCCGCCGGAAGCAAAGGTGAACGCCGCCATGTCGCGGATCGTTGCCGACTCTTTTTGTTCGATGAGTTCGTAGCCGCACTTGGTTCCGAGCAATCCCTGACGCGGCGACAGCGCCACGCTGCTTTCGGCCGGCTCGCCATTGATGTGCAGGACGTAGTCGAACTGGTGCGCCGCGGCCGCCGACGCCGGAGCGCCCGTCACGTCATAACGATCCACGACGCAGTTGTCGCGAAGCTGCACCGTGCGCCGCAGCATCAGGCCGTCGTAAACGCAGTCGCACGAGGCCGACACCCGTTTCTGCTCCGGGTCGAAGGCATCGAGCCTGCCCATGACCTTGTGGGCGGCGCTGTCCACCGGCCACATCGGCTGGCCCACGCGGGTCGGCATCTGCGATATGCCGTCCACGACGACCGTGTTATGGCTGACGGTCTGCGCGGTCCATTCCCGTTTCCAGTGCGTCTCGTAGGGCATGCTGCCGAAGAGCGGAATCCATTGCCGGTCGTGCGCGTAAACCGCCACGCTCAACTTGTCGGGATGGCCGTGGCCGCCGCCGTAGGGGCCGTAGCTGAACGCGACGGCGGTGGCGTCGGGCCGCGCCGTGAAATCGCCGGCGGTTTGCCGCAGCACCGCCACGCCGCTCGATGGGAACAACGAGCAGCCGTTCTTGTAAACGCCCGTGTTGGCGAAAGCGCTCTCCAACTTCAGTTCGCTCGCGGCCTCCGGCAAATCATAGACGAGCCAATGCCAGTCGGGCGTGAAATGATAGATCGCCGGCGTGGAGGAAACTTTCTTGCCGTCGCAAAACAGCGTTGCCTGGTTGCCGGCCACTTCGAGCCGGAACGGATAGGGGCGATTCAGCTCGCGCATGCAGCCGGCGATGGAAAACGATTTGCGATTCTCCGCGCTTTTCGTATCGGTGTGGAAGACGACCCATGCGCGGTCCTCCTTGCCGGAATCGGCCAGCCGCGTCGTGGTCCACTCGAGCGTGAAATCCCCGGCGTCGGCGTCGTTGAGCAGGTAATTGTCGGAGCGGTTCTTGCCGCCGTCGCTGGCGAGCATTGCGTCGCCCTGCGGCTCGAACGTCGCGTCGCGCCGTTCCCAAACCACGGGCCGGCTGTTCAACCGGACGTTTTCATGGCGATACTGGTAGCGGTAGTAGTGCAGGAAACCCAGCCGGCCGCGGTTGGTCTCCGCCACCGCAACGGGCGAGTCGCGGCGCAGCAGCCACGCCAGTTTCGGGTCGCGGTAGTGTTGCCACGCCGCGAGGTGAATCCAGCTCGCGTGCCGGACGCCGGGATCGCTGTCGCCGAGCGCCGGAAAACTGAAATCGGGAAAGGCGAGGTAGAACGGCGCGTCCAACATCAGCCGCAGCGACTTCGGCCGGTCGCTGGTGTCTGTGACGTAGTGGACGCCCTCGTCGCGCGAGCGTTCGTTGGGCGCCGTCAGGTGGTAGAGGTCCACGCCGCAATGCGACAGCGCCTCCATCAGCGGCATCAGCGCGTCCACGACGAATTCGTGATAACCCGGCGAGCGTTCCCAAAACAACCCGTCGTCGCGGATGTCGTGGGCGACCAGATGTTTGAAGCCGTAGCGGCTGTTGACGGCGTAGTCCACGAGGCTCGCGTCGTTGAGCGCCAGCCCGACGAGGCCCACGGCCGAGAGATGCCACGCCTGGAAATTGTAGCAACGGTAGTGGAGGTCCTGGATGCGCGGGTCGTGCTCGAAGTCGTCCACCTTGAAACACGCGGCGGCGGCGCGCAACAGGTCGCGCTCGATGTGCTCCCGCTGCGCGGCCGTGAGCGCGCCGCTGTCGGCCACGAGGTCATACGCCTGCACGATCGGCACCAGCCAAATCGCTTCGTAGAGCGACGATTGCGTGAACACCTTGCAGCGGCCACGGGTCAGCGGCAGGCCGGGATAAACATCGGCATACGCCAGCAAACCGTCGCGCACCCAATCGGCGTAGCGACGCGTGCCGGTGAAGGTGAACGCCACAGCGACGTCGAAGAGCTGTTTGCTGCGGCTCCAGTGCGCGGTGTCGCCACGCTCCGGCAGCTTGTCCAGCGGCTGCGCGACGATTTTGTCCGCGTCCGCGGTAAATTGCGCCAGCGACCGTTTCGCCCATGGCAGGCTCGCCACGCGATCCTTCGCCCGCGCCGCGTCGTCCGGCGTGAGCGCGAGGCAGGGATGGTGCGGCGGCACCCGGAGCGGGGCGAGCGGCGGAGCATCGCCGGCCGAAGCCACGCCGGCGATGACGAGCGACATCATCGTGACACGCAGTAAACGGCTCCATTGCGTTCTGGAGCTGGAGCGGACGCGGATAAAGTTGGCGGGTTGAGTCATGAGATGGATTCGGCGTTGGCTTGGGATTCCAAATGATACCATTCGAGTTTGCTTTTTGCACTGTAGCGGCGGTCTCTGACCGCCGAACTGTTGGCGATTCAAGGACCGGCGGTCAGAGACCGCCGCTACAGCAATAGTGCTGTTCCAATCCACAACCGGTATGAGATCGCGCGCCGGCGGTCATTTCTTGGCGCGGTTCGCTGGTGGCGTCTTGCCGGACTTGGCGCGGATGAGCGGCGCGAGGAACTTCGCCGTCTCGTCGCCGATGACGTGGTAGCCGGCCAGGTTCGGATGCCGGTCGCCATACCAGCCGGGCAGGTTGCCGAAATGCGCGTCGAGCCGGTTGTCCATCACCTCGACCGTCGGCTCCTTGTTGCCCTTGTCCACGACGAACGGTTTCACGAACTCGCGGTATTTCTCGGGAATCTTCGCCAGCGGGAAGCGGCGGTAGTTGAGCATATTCGGCCCCTTCTGCAATTCCTCGTAGTAACGCGGATAGATGTCGAAGAGCGGCAGTTTCTCCTCGCTGGCCACGCGGCGCACAATGTCGTTGATGCGCTTGGCGCTGGGATTGTCGTCTTCGCTCTTGCACGCCATCGCGATGACCGTCATCGGGATGATCGTCGCCGCCGGATGGTCCTTGCGCAGCCGCGCGATCAGCTCGTGGAAATCCTTCGGGAAGTTCGTGTCGAAGTTCTCGCGCCGGGCCACATCGTTGAGGCCGTATCGGATGAGGATGTAGTCGAGGCCGGGCAGCTTCGACGCCACTTTGTCATAGCGGCCGGTGTCGAGCAGGCGGTGGATGAACTCGCCGCTGAGGGCGACGTTGATGACGTTGCACGGCGGCAAATCGCCTTCCGCCGCCAGCAACTGCTGGATCACGTCCTCCAGGTGCGGCCCTTCCGGCACATGCCGCCGCGGAATGCTTCCCTCTGCCGTGCTGTCGCCGAGGATCAGGATTTGCACTTTGCCGTCGTGCTCGCCGCGGCTCGCGACGGGCGCCGCCACAAGCGCGGCGATGCCGAGCAACCATGCAATTGTCTGAATCAGTCTTCTGTTCATGATGATTTTGTTTTATCAGGTTCGCAGCAACACTGCGCTTTCAAACTCACTCGCTTTCGCATCACTAATCCAGTCATTACTCAGCGCGGATCGGTCACGCGACCGAGAAACAAGCACGCACCGGTCTCGCGGTGTTGAATGGCAAACAGAAATGGCCGGTCCACGTGAATCTCCATGATTTTTTCCGGCGGGCCGCCTCCTGTCTCCATGGGCATGACTGTGGCGGCAGCCGCCTCGGTGCCTTTCTCGTCCACTGAAATGAACGTCTTGTGAAGCACATCGGAGAGGAACAAATAATCGTCCGGTTTGCGAGGAGCGATGCGCCCGAAGTTGGCGCTCTTGGGCGGCAGGTCAAAAGCCGACTTCATGCCGAGTGATTGGAGCGTCTTGCCCAGCCACATTGTATCCGGTTGAAGTTTGAATTTCGGCATTTGCAGAGTGATTAGCTGATAGGGCATCTGTTTACAGGCATCCAGGATTTCTGGCGTCATCTTGGCCTCAACCGCCGCAAGCTCCCTGGCTTCATCGGGCAGCAGAATCACGAATTGAAAATCGCAATTCCCATAGGGCAAAGCAATGGCGCTGAATCCATTCAACTTGGCGTAGCCAACAGAGGTGAGCGCCGTCATTGTGGGGACCGGCTTGGCTCCGGCACCGCGAATGCGGAAGGTCCGGTTTTTGGTCAATCCCGTTTCGAACGGCTCTTCCCATGCCGCTTTGAAGTAAAGGGCATTAACGAGCACCAACCGGGTCGAAGGCGTCAGCATGTTCTTGGGTATCACGTTCCTGATCTTTTGATGAGTTTCCCGCGCAACCCAACTGTTGATTGCCCCGCCTGATTGTTCCGGCTTGCGCGCAAAGTCCACCGCCATCATCGGGGCCGCGTAAAACTCTTTCACGAAGTTCAGAAACGCTTCTTGGAACCCGTATCCCTGCTGGCCGAAAAGCCTGTTAGCGAAAGAAATCTCGATGGGCTCCAGCCTCGCGCCGTGCGCCCTTGCCTGCACCAACCTTGCCCGGGACTCGGAGACTGCGCGATTGAAGACAGACCAGAGCGTTTGGAAAGACTTGTGAAGGAGAATCTCATCCTGCGGATAGTGCAACGCGCGCTGCATTTCGGCCCGCGTGTCGCCATCCGCGCCGGCGTAGCACATCGCCAGGGCCGTTTGAATCGAACAAGGCGATAACAACAGGTTGCTATCGCCATTGGCGCGGCAACACATGCCGTAGAGTTCCAGCCCGAGTTGGTTTGTTGCGCGAACGGCGATGGAGGAATCAGAGGCAGACGCCTCAGCTATGCTGAGAGCCAAAAACATTGCGGCGTTTCCAAACAACACCGCAACTGTCTGAAACCTCCTTCGTTTCATGCCAACTCCTTTTTTCCAAAGCGACGTCAACGCCGCGTCTTCAGGCCCACTCGCCTTCGCAGCACTCGTGCGGATGATGCGGATAGGGCGAGTGGAAGGCCACCGAATCTTCCTCGCGTTTGAAGATCGAGCCGCAGCCTTGCGCCATGGTCTCCAGCTTCTTCGCGTCGGCCTCGGTGGCGGGGCGATACGCGATGCCCGCCGTGATCGCCTTGTCCTGCAAATCCATCCACGACGGCGGGAAACCGAGGACCACGCCCGGCAGCGACAGCGTCCAGCGGTAGGCGAGGCTGATGTCGTCCTGCTCTTCCAGCGGGCGATACCACCACTTGCGCGTGCGCTCGACGCCCGGCGGCCACGCGCCGGCGTTCATCGTCTTGATCGAGAGCACCGCCGCGCCCTTTTCCTTCGCGAGCGCGAGCACGTCCTTGCCGAAGCCGCGCGTGTAATACTCCACGTAGTTGACCGGGAACATCACCGTGTCATACGCGAAGCCGCGCAACGCCGCCAGCGCCGCCTTGGTCGTGTGGGCCGAGAACCCGATGGCGCGGATTTTGCCCTCCTTCTTTGCCTGAAGGATCGTCTCCAGCGCGCCGCCGGGCCCGAGCGAGGTTGCCACCTGCTCCGGCTTGACGAGGTGGTGCATCTGATACACGTCGAAATGATCCGTCTTCAGCCGCTGAAGCGAGCGCTCCAGTTCCTGGCGGCAACCGTCCTTGTCGCGCATCTTGGATTTGCAGGCGAGAAAGTAACGGCTGCGGTCGAGGCCCTGCAACGCGATGCCCATCTTGATCTCGCATTCGCCATCCTTGCCGTAGGCCGGCGCCACGTCGTAGTAGTTCAGCCCGCGCTCGAACGCCTTGTGCACGTCGGCGGTGCAGCGCTCCTGATCGTAGTGCACGAGGCCGAGGCCGGAGAAACCGACGACGGAAACCTTGAAGCCGGTCCGGCCCAGCACGCGCTTGGGCATCTCGCCGGTCTCCGCGGCCGCCGCCTCCGCTTCGCTGACCAGCACGGGCCGGATGCCGAGTGCCGCCGCTCCGCCCATCACTTTCAAGAACGATCTGCGTTTCATCTTTCGGCTCCTTTCAAGTGCGCGTCACACGTCGAAGTGTAAACCCGCCGCTCTGGTGGCGCAACATTCGCCGCGACCGCTGGCCGGTCATCCTCCGGCTTCGCGTCACGGAGTGACGCGACTACTGTCCGGGCATGGGCGGCGTGGCGCCGGGCTGCGAGCAAACGTAGGCGGCCACCTCGTTGGCGTGGCGGTTGATGTCGTCGAGCGGGCGTCCGGCGAGCAAGCCGAGCGTCAACGCAGCCGTGAACGCGTCGCCTGCGCCGATGGTGTCCGCCACTTTCACCGCCAGACCGGGATGGTCCGACCAGATGCCGGCGGCAAGCAACAAGCTGCCGTGCGCACCGCGCGTCAGCGCCACCGCGCGCAGACCGAACTGTTTCGCCAAGGCGGCGAGCTGTTCGCGCACGCCGCCGCGCAATCCAAACATCGCCGCCAGCACCGGCAGCTCCTGGTCGTTGAGCTTCAGCACGTTCGCGAGTTGCAGGGAGGTTTCCACGATCTCCGGCGAGTAAAACTGTTGCCGCAGGTTGATATCGAACACGCGCAGCGCCGTGGCCGGCGTGGCGGCGACGAGCGCGCGGATGGCGCTGCGCGACGGCCCGCGCGGCAAACGCCAGCGAGGCGTCGTCGGTAGAGGTGGATCGCGTCCTCCGGACGCGATCGTTGATGTGAGGCCGCAGAATCGCGCCCGGAGGTCGCGATCCACCAACGGCAATCCGGTCCCACGCGACATCCTCGTGGATGATGAACCGCGGCTGGCCGTCCGCGGCGAGTTCCACCGACACCGTGCCCGTCGGCGCGTTCGTGTCCACGCCGATGCCATCGGTCGTCAGGCCCAGCGCGCGGAGGCGGTCGAGGATTTCGCGGCCGAGCGGATCGTTGCCGACGCGCGAGACAACGCGGGTTTCCGCGCCGAGCGCGTGCGCGTGATAGGCGAAGTTCGCCGGCGCGCCGCCGAGCTGTTTGCCCGACGGCAGCAAGTCCCAGAGGATTTCGCCCAAGCCGATGAAGATGGGCGGGTGCGATTTCATTTCCCGGATGATGGCCGTGGCGTCTTCAGCCATGCCAGGTTGAAGACGTAGTGGTTCCTGCTGGTGATCAACTGGATCGCGCCGTCGCGCGTCTGGCAGGCGGCCAGGTAACCGCACGGCTCGGCCATCGTGTCGCTCAGCGTGAACTCGACGCGATCAATGCCGTTGACCGTGCGCGCCGGTCCGCCGGGCGTGAGCAGCTTGCGCACGGGCCACGTTTTGCCGTCATCATCCGACAGCGCCGCGAAAAGGCCGAAGCCGGTGAATTCCCCGCCCGCCGAGTCGCGAAACGGCATGCCCTTGCGCTTGTTCCAGTCGCGCCACTGGTCGGTGTAGGAGCAGAACAACAGCGGTCCCTCGCGCAACCGCACCAGCACAGCCCGCTGCACGCTGCTGATCGCCGGGAACGGACTCGCCTCATAAGTCCATGTCTCGCCCCAGTCGCCCGAAAAACTTGCCGGCGTGCGGAAGTTGAATTTCTCCTGCTCTTCCACTTTATCGAACCGGCCCATCGTCATCAGCCGGCCGTCGCCAAGTTGCACGATGCCATTGTGGATGCCCGCGAGCCGGAAGCCTTTGCCGCCGGGACGGTAATCGTTCGGGCGTTTATTCACGTCGGGAAACGTCCAGGTCTTGCCGCCGTCACGGCTGATGTCGAGACTGGTGCCGCGGTTGTCCTGCGGGATGATGAGGAAGCCTTCGCGCGTGCGGATGGGCGCGTTGGCAAATTCGCCGCAAGGCTGGAGCACGCGCGCCTTCGACCACGTCGCGCCGCTGTCGGTGGAGGTGCGCAGCACGTTCTCCGACATGCTTCTCGCGAAGAACCACAGCGTCCGGCTGCCGTCGAACCATAGTTTCGGCGCGTGGTCGTTCACGTCCGGCCCGTCCCAGAACGGGGAGGCCGGCTCCCACTCCGCTGCGCCGCGCCGCAACCGGCTCGCGAGCACGCACAGTTCGCTGCCGCCCTCGTCCACGCACGAATACCACACCGACAGCAGGTCGCCGTTGGGGCACTCGGCGATGGCCGGGCTGTGGTTGTGCCACGAGAATAGCGGGCCATAGGAATCGGGCGGGATTTTCACAAACGGCTTTGGCCCGGAGAAGAACGGCCTGGTGAGAGGCGCCGGTGTTTCGGCCATGCCCTGGCTGACATCGCGCGCGTTCAACGGCGGAGGCGGCGGCGGCGGCAACGGCGGCGTCTTGGGCCGCTCGCCGAGCACGACCCGGAAACCGATCCGATCATTTGCCGTTTCCGGCACGCGGCCGCTGCGGTTGGCCGAGCGGAGCAGCCGCGCAAACACGCCATAGCTGCCGCCGCGCGTGACCCGGAAATCGCCGTCGCTGCGGCCGACCGGGTCCGTTTGCTCACCGGCTTCGTAGGGGCCATACCAGTCGAGACACCATTCCTCGACGTTGCCGTGCATGTCGAAGAGTCCCCATGCGTTTGCCGGCGTCTGCGCGACGCGCAACGGCGCCTTCGACGGCAGGTCGCGATATTCGGCCGGCAGCTTGCCGTTCTTGAAATAGCGGTCTTTCGCCCGCTCGCTCGCCCTCCACTTTTGAAATCCGGCCGGCAACATGTCGCCGGTGTTGAACACCGTCGTCGTGCCGGCGCGGCAGGCGTATTCCCATTCCGCCTCCGTCGGCAAACGATACAACCGCTGCTCCTTGGCCGAGAGCCACTCGCAAAATTTCACGGCGTCGTGCCAGGACACATTCACGGCCGCCTCGTCGTCCGTGCCGTGGCCGTTGTGCCCCGGCTTGAACCGCCGGAACTGGCCGTTGGTCACCTCGGTGACGCCGATCTGGAACGCACCGCTGATCGTCACGCGATGCGCCGGCCGTTCATCCCAGTCGCTGTCGTCGCATTTTGCGGGATGCGTCGTCATCTTGTGGTCCGCGGGCGGCCCATCCTGGCCCATGCGGAAACTGCCGGCCTCGATCCGCACGAATTTCATCCCGACGGAGTTGACGAACTCCCTTTCCTCCGCGCCTGCCGCCATGCTGGGTACGATTCCAAGCAGGATCATCCTGAGAATTGAACGCACCATAAATTTTACTCCCGTCCCGCCACGGAGCGGCGGGCTACTCGATGCCCAGTTCCTTCTGGATTTTCTCCAGCGAGATGCCTTTCGTCTCTGGCATCACCGTCAGCACCCAGACGAACTGGCCGACGCAGCAGAGCGCGTAGAACGCAAACGTCATCCAGCCCGACGCCGCTGCGATCATCGGGAACGTCCACGAAATCGCCGCCGCCATGAACCAGTGCGTGAAGCTGCCGAGCGCCTGGCCGCGCGCGCGAACGCGGTTCGGGAAAATCTCGCTGATGAACACCCAGATCACCGTGCCCTGTCCCGCCGCGTGCGAGACGATGAACAGGACCAGGCTGACGAGCAACATGATCCCATACGTGCCGACGACGCCGTTGCGCGCCACTTCGGTGATGAGGTGGTTTTTCAGCGCCGCGTCAGCGCCCTGGATCTTGAAGAACGCGAACGCCACCGCGCCGAGGCTCAGGATGTAGCCGATGGAGCCGATGATCATCAGCTTCTTGCGGCCGAAGTGGTCAATCACCGACAGCGCCGTCATCGTGCAGATGAGGTTGACGAAGCCGACGATCACCGATTGCAGCAGCGCGTCGGCGGACGCGTAGCCCGCCATTTCGAAGATGTGCTTGGTGTAGTAAACCACCGCGTTGATGCCGGAGAGCTGGTTGAACATGGCGATGGCCACCGCCAGCAGGATCGGCTTGCGGTAGCGCGCGCAGAGAAACGGCTCCTGCAACGAGTGGTGCCGCAGGTCGAGCGACGACTGAATGTCGCGGATTTCCTCTTCGAGATTGCCGGTGTCGGAACCGCACATGCGCAGCACGCCGCGCGCCTCGTCCACGCGGCCGCGGGCGATGAGCCAGCGCGGGCTTTGCGGCGTGAAAAAAAGCAGGATGAAAAACACCGTTGCGGGCGCCGCCATCACGCCGAACATCCAGCGGCATTCGTTCGCGCCGAGATTGAGCGAACCGATGACGTAGTTGGATAAATAGGCCAGCAGGACGCCGAGCACGATGTTGAACTGCGTGATGGCCACCAGCCGGCCCCGAAAGCGCGCCGGCGAGATTTCCGCGATATACATCGGCGACACCACCGACGCGCCGCCGACCGCCAGGCCGCCGAGGAAGCGGAAGATCATGAACGACCACCAGTCCCACGCCAGCGCGCAACCGATGCCGGAAACGAAATAGAACACGGCGAGAACGAACAGCACGCCGCGCCGGCCGAATTTGTCGGAGGGCTTGCCGACGGCGAGGGAGCCGAGGATGGTGCCGATGAGCGCGCTGGCGACGGTGAAGCCGAGCGAGAAGTCGCTGAGACCGAATTCCTTCTTGAGCCAGTCCGTCGTTCCCGAAATGACCGCTGTGTCGAATCCGAACAGCAGGCCGCCCAACGCCGCGACGATCACCGCGCCGATCAATGCAAGTTTCATGCTGCGCATCTCCTCATGGGTTGTGTCTCTGTATCCGTTTGCTGTAGCGGCGGTCTATGACCGCCGAACCTGGACACGAAATGAACGGACGGCGGTCATAGACCGCCGCTACAGCTATTGAAAGGAAACACTACCGTTGTTGTGCCTCGCTTGTAACCGCGCGGCGGGAGCCTGTAAACTCCGAAAAGCTGGTTGACTCTCTGTTTTGTTCTGAATCCGCGGGCAAATTCAGATTTGCAGAATCCAGATGTCCGTCCTTCCCCGCTGCCACCTTTTTCATTATAGTGGGCGCCCGATGAACCTGGTCGAGACCTACTTGCGGGAGTTGGCAACGATTCGCAGTTCTGGGGCCGCAGTTCCGGAGACTTCCTGTTACGGCCCGCTGGCGAATCTGCTCAACGAACTCGGCAAGACACTCAAACCCAAGGTGCGCTGCATCATCAATCTCGCCAACCGCGGCGCGGGCTTGCCTGACGGCGGCCTTTTCACGCCCGATCAGTTCCAGAAATCCAGCGATGCCGAACCAATCCAGGGCCAGAATCCCGCGCGCGGCGTCATCGAGGTCAAGCCAACCAAGGACGACGCGTGGCTTGTCGCCGGCAGCAGGCAGGTTTCCAAATACTGGGGCAAGTATCGCCAGGTGCTGGTCACCAACTACCGCGACTTCGTTCTCCTCGGCGTCGGCAGCGACGGCAAGGCCGCCAAGCTCGAATCCTTCCGCCTCGCCGCCAGCGAGGCCGACTTCTGGGCCGCCGCGGCGCAGCCGCGCAAGACCGCCGGCGTGCTCGGCGAGCGGTTCGCCGAATACCTCAAGCGCGTCATGCTCCACGCCGCGCCGCTGACCGATCCGAAGGACGTGGCGTGGTTCCTCGCCTCCTACGCGCGCGACGCCCGCGCCCGCGTCGAGGCCAGCGGCGATCTGCCGGCGCTCGCCGCCGTCCGCGCCGCGCTGGAAGAGGCGCTCGGCATGAAATTCGAGGCGGCCAAGGGCGAGCATTTCTTCCGCTCCACGCTCGTGCAGACGCTTTTCTACGGCGTCTTCTCCGCGTGGGTGCTCTGGCACAAGCAGAATCCGCCGCGCAAAGACGCCTTCGATTGGAAAGCCGCCTCGTGGAACCTGCGCGTGCCCATGATCCGCGCATTGTTCGAGCAGGTGGCCACGCCGGGCAAACTCGGCCCGCTCGGCCTCGTCGAGGTGCTCGACTGGGCCGCCGCCGCGCTCAACCGCGTGGACCGCGCCGCTTTCTTCGCGCGGTTCGTCGAGACGCACGCCGTCCAGTATTTCTACGAGCCGTTCCTCGAAGCCTTCGATCCCGAACTGCGCAAGGACCTCGGCGTCTGGTATACGCCGCCGGAGATCGTCCAATACCAGGTCGCCCGCGTGGACGCCGTCCTGCGCGAGGAGCTGGAAATTCCCGACGGACTCGCCGACCCGCGCGTCTTCGTCCTCGACCCCTGCTGCGGCACCGGCGCGTATATCGTCGAGACGTTGCGGCTGATTGAAAAGACATTGAGGGAAAGCAAAGGCGAAGACGCTTTGGCAATCGCTGAAATAAAAGAAGCGGCGCAGAAACGCGTCTTCGGCTTTGAAATCCTGCCCGCGCCATTCGTTGTAGCGCATTTGCAAATCGGGCTGCTCCTGCAAAACCTCGGCGTGCCGCTGGACGACGCGAAGGAGCGCGCTGGAATTTTTCTGACCAATGCGTTGACCGGCTGGGATTTTGCCGGAGAGAACCCGAAATTAGCCAACTGGCCGGAACTGGAAGCCGAGCGCGCCGGTGCGGGCAAGGTGAAGCAAGAGAAGCCGATTCTCGTCATTATTGGCAATCCACCTTACAATGGTTTTGCAGGCGTCAGCCCGGAAGAGGAGCAGGGTTTGGTGGAGCCTTACAAGGAGGGATTGGTCAAAGACTGGGGCATCAAGAAGTTCAACCTCGACGATCTCTACGTCCGCTTCTTTCGGCTGGCCGAGCGGCGCATTGCGGAGAAAACCGGCAAGGGCATTGTGTGCTTCATCTCGAATTTCTCCTACTTGAGCGAACCGTCGTTCGTCGTCATGAGACAGCGGTTCTTGCAAGAGTTCGATTCGCTTTGGTTTGATTGCTTGAACGGCGACAGCCGTGAAACCGGCAAGCTCACGCCGGAAGGCAAGCCTGATCCCTCCGTCTTCTCGACGGAATACAATCGCGAAGGCATTCGCGTCGGCACGGCGGTATGCCTGATGGTGCGCCGGCCAAAGCGGAGCCGAAAGCCGCAGGCGTTCTTCCGCCAGTTTTGGGGCGCGAATAAACGTGCGGAAATTGTCGAAAGTTCGAAAGCCAGAAATCTCGCCAAACAATATGAAAAGGTCGCACCAGAAGAGAACAATCGCTTCACATTTTGCCCGCAGACTGTAGCTGGAAAATATTTAGCTTGGCCAAAGCTCTCAGAACTTTGTGGGAACCAGCCGTTACAAGGCATGGATGAAGATCGGGCGAACAGTTTGATTGAAATCGAGAAGGGGAAACTTGCGTCGCGCATGGAGAAATACCTCGATGCACGAGTCTCTTGGGGAGAATTTGAATCTCTGCAAACTGGACTCGCTCGCAAGAGTGCGGCATTCGAGCCTGAAAAGGTCAGGATTACGGCGCAAAAAGAAGATCAATTCACAACTCAAAATCTTCGACGCTATCTTTTCCGTCCATACGATGTTCGGTGGTGCTATTACACCCACGTTCCGAATGTTTGGAAGCGTTCACGTCCTGAACTCTGGAAGCAAAGTTGGACAGGGAATGCGTTCTTATTGAGTCGCGCCGCTGGCGTCGCTGATCCAGAAGGAGTGCCGTTTGTATTCACAACGAACTTGCTTGCCAGAGATTGTATGCGTGGACATGCAGTTGCATTTGCTCTGCGCCTTCGGGAGTTGCCAACAGGCAAACCAAAGAAAGACGACGGCAACGGCGAGTTTGACGGCATTGTCCGCGAAGCGGCTCCTGCTTACGGCGCAGGCGACGGCAAAACCACCGCCAACCTTTCGCCCGCCGCCCGCGCGTATCTCGCGGAACTTGGCATTAAGAATCCCGACGCCGACGCTGAAACGGCCTCGTTGATTTGGATGCACGCGCTGGCCATTGGCTACGCGCCCGCCTATCTCGCCGAAAACGCCGACGGCATCCGGCAGGACTGGCCGCGCGTGCCGCTGCCAGCCTCCAAAGCCGCGTTGTTGGCTTCCGCCAACTTGGGCCGGCAAGTTTCGGAGTTGCTCGACACCGAAACACCGGTCGTCGGTGTTGACGCCGGCAAGGTTCGGGCCGAGTTGGTCAAGATCGCCGTTGTCGCGCGATTGACCAGCGAGACTTTGAATCTTTCACTCACCGCCGGCTGGGGGCACGCGGGCCAGGGCGGGGTGACGATGCCGGGCAAGGGGAAGGTCGTGGAGCGCGATTACACGGCGGACGAGTTGAAGGCGATCGGCGGAGTCGCGTCGGCGGTTGAACTGCTCGGTTTGAAGACCAACGACATCCACCTCAACAACGCGGCGTGCTGGCAGAACATCCCGGCGAACGTCTGGGAGTTCACCATTGGCGGCTATCAGGTCATCAAGAAATGGCTGAGCTACCGCGAGCATGAGCTGCTGGGCCGCGCGCTCGCGCCCGACGAGGCGCGCGAGGTGACGCACATGGCCCGGCGCATCTCCGCGCTGGTGCTGCTCCAGCCCGCGCTGGATGAAAACTACAAAGCTGTCAAACAATCCAGTTACGCGTGGCCGAGTGTGGCATAGGCCAAGCCGAGCCGTGCCGAAGAAGTCCGAACGACGATGTTATACCGGTTGTAGATTGAAACTGCATTATTACTGTAGCGGCGGTCTATGACCGCCGGTCATTGAATCACCAACAGTTCGGCGGTCATAGACCGCCGCTACAGTGCAAAAAGCAAACTCTAAATGGTATTACCAGCTCGACGCACGCCGCGGCATTACCTGAAGTTGCGGGCACCGAACATGGAGAACATGGCATGAAGAAAACAGGAAACGGTTTGAAATGGGGCTTCGTGGCCGCCGCGCTGGCGCTGGCCGTCTCCGCAGCCGCTGCGACACCGCCGAACGTTGTCATCATCCTTGCCGACGATCTTGGCTACGGCGATCTCGCGTGCTACGGGCATCCGAAGTTCAAGACGCCGTGCCTCGACCGCATGGCCGCCGAGGGCGCGCGGCTGACGCAGTTCAACGCCCCGATGCCCTACTGCGCGCCGAGCCGCGCGTCGCTCATGACCGGCCGCTATCCGTTCCGCTGCGGCATGACGAACAACCCGACGCCGGACGCCACGCCGGAGTTGGACAAGCTGGGCTTGCCGCTGACGGAGATCACGCTGGCGCAGCTTTTCAAACAGGCCGGCTACGCGACCTGCTGCATCGGCAAGTGGCACCTCGGCCACCAGCCGGAATTTCTGCCGACGCGGCGCGGCTTCGACGAATACCTCGGCATCCCTTACAGCAACGACATGCGGCCCGTGCACTTGCTCGACGGCGAGCGCGTGGTCGAGTATCCGGTCGTGCAGGCGACGCTGACGAAGCGTTACACCCGGCGCGCCATCGAGTTTGTCGAGCGCCACAAGGACGGGCCGTTCTTCCTCTACCTGCCGCACGCCATGCCGCACAAGCCGCTCGCCTGCACGGAGGAGTTCTACAAGAAGTCCGGCGACGGCCTCTACGCGGATGTCATTGCCGAACTCGACAACCAGATTGGCGAGTTGGCCGCCACGCTCAAGCGGCTCGGCCTCGACGAAAAGACACTGGTGATTTTCAGCAGCGACAACGGCCCGTGGTTCGGCGGCAGCACCGGCGGCCTGCGCGGCATGAAGGGCGGCCCGTGGGAAGGCGGCTACCGCGTGCCGTGCATCGCCCGCTGGCCCGGCCGGATTCCCGTCGGCCACGTCAGCCACGCGCCGGCGGTGATGATGGACCTGTTCGCAACCGTGCTGAAGGCGGCGGGCATCGAGCCGCCCCGCGACCGCGTCGTGGACGGTCGGGACATCATGCCGCTGTTCACCAGCGACGCGAAGAGTCCGCACGAGGTTGTCTTTGGCATGGTCGGCCCACGGTTGGACACCGTGCGCGACGAGCGATGGAAACTGCACGTGCTGCTGGCGCACGATTGGAAGAGCAAGCCGGGCGAGCGGTGGATTGACCCGCGCGGCCCCGACGGCGTGACGATCCTCGCGCCCTACGAGCAGTATCAGCCGATCGACCATCCCGGCCTGCGCACCGGCGACGCGCCGGCGGCGATGGCGCTGTTCGATTTGCAAAACGACCCCGGCGAGCAACACAACGTCGCCGACCAGCATCCCGAAATCGTCGCGCATCTCAAGGGGCTCTACGATCAGATGAACAAGGACGTTCCGCCGCCTCCCGCGCCAAAGGGCAAGGCCGGAGCGGCGAAGCGGGCCGCCGGCGCCAAATGAAGAACTGAGATGCGTTCACTACAATCATCGGCTAGGAACTGGGCGGCGGCGGTTGCGTTGCTGCTGGCGGGCGCGCTCATCGGCGCGCGCGCGGATTATTGCCCGCCGTCGTCGCGCGCATCGGACGGGATGCGCGACATCATGTTGATCTACGGCGAGGCTGGAAAATGGAAGCCGGACGACTTTCTCCCCTACGTGGCGTATCTGGACCGGCAGGGAAAACCGCGCGATTGGTTTTACGATGCCTTCCTATTCATGATGTTTGGCGGCGCGCCTTCGGGGAAATCTTACATCGAAGGCGCGACCAACCGCAAAGACTGGGAGTTTTTCCTTGATGAAGAGTTCGCGCCGGGCCGCGAGTTCGCCGCGCTGGACGCGACCATCGAGGCCGCGGCAAAATCGCTCGGCCGCGCGCCGGTCGTGCCGGTGATCGTGATGATTCCGTATCCGTCGCCGAAGCAGAAGGACTTCGGCACCGTGGATGGCGGCGGCGGGACGGAGGACTTCAGCACGGACGCGGGACGGCAAAAAGCGGTCGCGTGGTTTTTGCGCGCGTTCCGGGACCGCTGGCAGCACGCGGCGTTTCGCCATCTGAAACTGTGGGGCTTCTACTGGATGAACGAGGGCATCTCACCTGCCGATGAGGCGATCGTCAAGGCGACGGCGCGGGACATTCACTCGCTCGGCCTCAAGTTCCACTGGATTCCGTGGTTCAACGCGCCCGGTGTCGGGAAGTGGCGCGACCTGGGTTTCGACCTGGTCATCATGCAGCCGAACTACGCGTTCATTCCGCCGTCGGGATTGTTGCGGATTCCCGACGAGGACCGGCTGACGAACGCCGCGAACACCTGCCGACGGCTGGGCATGGGCATCGAGATGGAGTTGAACATGAATGCCGGTTGGGACCCGCACCGGTTGATGTCCGTGGACCCGAAAGACCAGGTGAACCTCCAGCTTTACCTCGATCACGGCGATGCCTCGCTGGACGGCTACCAGAGCGGCGCGGTGCGCGCCTACTATCAAGGCAGCACCGCCATCGCCAGCCTTTGTCGCAGCAACGATCCGAACCTGCGCCAGCTTTACGACGACCTGTATCGCTTCCACAAGGGCACCTACAAACGCCGCCGGCCTTATCAACCGTTGCGCGCCCCGGCGGCGTGTCTTGTGGATGGACGCTGGACAACTCGGCCGGATGCCCCTGCGAAAGCCGTTACCCTTGCGGGGCCGCATGCCGCGCTCACGCTGGATTTGGAAAGCGCGCGGCTGGTGGGAGACGTCCGGATTCACTTCGCCGGCAGCGTTGCGCCTCAACGCGTGAGTCTCGCGTTGAATTCCGATCCGGTGAGCGGCGCGTTCGTGGAGGTGGCGGCCAACGACGACATTCTTCTGCGCCCGGAAGCCGGCGGCGGTTTCACCATCCTGACTTTTCCGGCGCGGCTTGCGCGGCGAATGCGCGTGGACTTCGCCGTGAAGGCCGGGGAGTCCATCGCGGTGGATGAGGTTTTGCTCATGCCGACCGCGCACATGCTGTGGGGTTACCCGTATGAAATCAGCGCGAACGGGACCGACGAGGCGCATTGCCTGACGGACGGTGTGGCGGGCGGCGATGCGATGGCGGTTTGGCGCGATGGCCGCGGAGAAGCGCGCTTTGAGTTGCAGGAAGCGTGGTATGCCGAATCGTTGCGGGTGCATTTTCGGCGCGTGGGCCGCAAGCCGTTCACCCCGCGCCTGTCGGTGGATGTCGCGGCGGGGAATTTTTCGGCGGACAACGATGGTTGGGCCGTCGTGCCGCTCAACTGTCCGGTCCGGCGGATGAGCCTTCGCGTGGAGGATGCCGCCGCCGGCGTCGTGGCCGTGGACGAGGTGGCGTTATTGCCGGCGAAGAATCTCGCCGCCGGATGCGCCTACACCTATGACCCGCCGTTCCACGCGACATACCCGGACGACGGCCGCAAGTTGACCGACGGCGAACTCTCGCACGGTTTCGGCGACGGCAAGATGGTCGGTTGGGCCGGATGGTCCGGGACGCGCGACGTCACCGTTACCGTGGATCTCGGTGCGGTGCGCGCGGTGGACGCGGTGGAAGCGCACGTGCAGGGCGGCGGGGTTGCGGCCGTGCACTTTCCGGAGCGCGCCGCGGCAAGCGTTTCGGACGACGGCAACCAGTGGCAGCCAGTGGCCGCGTCGCGGGCGGCGCCGGAGGTGACGGAGTCCCGCGAGTCGAAGGGATTGCGGAGCGCGCTTGGCTGGCTGAAACTGCCGACGCCGGGTGCGCACGGTCGTTACGTCAGACTGCGGCTGACACCGACGAGCTGGCTGATGCTCAGCGAAATCCGCGTCATGTCGGGCGGCGAGAACGTGGCGCTGAGGCAGCCTTACTCGGTCCAGCCGCAGCCGACTGGCGGGGAACCCTACGCCGACAACACCGGTCTGCTGACCGATGGATTTTACTCGAAGCCGGGCGGCTGGAAATCCTGCGCGGGTTTCAACAAGGGCGAACCGGCGGTTACGGTGGACTTGGGCGCGACACGCGACATCGGCGCGGCGCGCCTGCACGTTCACGGCGGTGGACCGGGCGGGGTTTGGTTTCCCAGCGAAGTCATCGTGTCCACCTCCAGCGATGGCACGTCATGGACACCGGCCGGCACGGCGCGCGATCATCCCGACGAGGACGGCAAAACCGGTGTCGCCACTTTCATGGGCGTGACGTTCGCGCCGCGCGAGGCGCGTTGGGTGCGGTTTCAGATCAAGCGCCGTGGCTGGGTGATGATGGATGAACTGGAAGTGATCCCGGCCGCGCGACAGAAATGAGGGCGGCACCTCGGTGCCACTTGCGCGTGCGTTGTGGCTAGCGGCCGTTCCATCTTGCGCCGTTACTGATAAACCACCCGCCGCAACCAGCCGGCGTCCAGACCGGAGGCGTTGGCGGCATTCTTGGCGTAGGTCCACGTCAGCCGATGCGGCCCCGCCGGAATTAGATAGGTCAGCGTCTGCCAGCCCGCCTCGCCGGAGATGGGGCCGGGCTGGTCGACGCCGTCAATCGAGAACGTCAGGAAATCTCCATTCAACTCCGAGGAGACCATCCACTGGAAACTCAACGTGCCCGGCCCCATCACCGTCGTCTCCACCCACGACACGTTCAGATTGCCGATGTGCCCGCTCCACGCGGCGCTGCTGCCGTCTTTCGCAATCGTCGGTGTCCATACCGCGTCGCCGTTGGTGCTCCACGTCAGGTTAGTCGCGCCTAACGCCTCCCCCAGCGTCGTCGCGGGCAACGCCAATGTCATGGACAGACCGGAGACGACCAGACCCGATCCGCCGCTGCTCAGCGGTGCCGTGTGCAACAGGTTGTTCTTGATCTGCTGCAAATCCACCGCGTTGATGGTGCCGCTGCAATTGACATCACAGAGGAAGTTCGCCGGGGTCAGTGTCGCCAGCAGGTTGTTCTTCACCTGCTGCAAGTCCACCGCATTGACCGTGCCGCTCTGGTTGACATCGCCGTAGAGGGAGCGGATGCGCACGGCGTTGGTACCGGCGAGCGGGTTACCGGCGGAATCCGTGATGCCACTGAGCACGACCGTGACCAGCGACTGATCCACGGCGTTGGTCAGGTTCAACGTCAGGTTGCTGCTGCTGATGGAAGCGGCGCTGTAGATGACGTTGGTGAGCGTGAAGCTGCCGGCATTGAGCACGCCGCCGGCCGCCGCGACGTTGGTATTGAAGTTGAAGATGAGCGTGGTCGGTCCGCCAAGACGCGGTTCGACGGTCGCGTTGCTGGTCGGATCGAGCATCAGCGGCAGGTCGAACGTGCCAGACGCGCCGTGGGTCTTGCGCGAGACGGCGGACAGCAAGGCCAGCGCCGGGTTGATCGTGAGCGCAAAATTGCCGTTGGTGGTGGCGGAGACGCTGTCGGTGACTTGCGCGATGAAACTGAATGTGCCCGTGGCAGTCGGCGTGCCGCTGAGCAAGCCGGTGGCGTCGAAAGTCAGCCCGCCGGGCAACGCGCCTCCGATCGCGATCCACGTGTAGGGCGGCGTGCCGTTGGTGGCGATGAGCGTTTGCGAATAGCCGACGCCGACGGTGCCCGCTGGCAGCGATGAGATCGTCGTGATCACCGGCCACACGTTGACCGTGAGCGTGACCGCGATGCTGGTGATGCTGCTGACGACGTTGCTGATGACGACGATGTAGGTGCCGGCGTTGGTGGCGGAAACGGACGCGACGTTGTAGGTGGCGTTGGTGGCGCTGACGATGTTGGTGCCATTCAGCCGCCATTGATAAAACAAGGGGCTCGTACCCGAAGCCGCCACGCTGAAGGAAACGCCCTGGCCCACATCCACCGTCTGGGGCGACGGCGGCGTGACCACCACGGGGGTGCTCCATTCGGAACCCAAGCCCGCAAACGCCGACGGATTGCTTTGGTTGTTGTATTCCGTGGCAACCCAGCCGGCCGAGCGGACGACGCTGCTGATCCGAATTTCATCCAGCGAGCCATTCCATGCGCTGGGTGTCCAAACGGATTTTCCGATGTTGAAAGTGGTTCCATTGTTCTGCGGATAAAACGCATACGCGGCGGTTCCGGCCGCGGCGCCTTGGAGGTAAAACTGGAGATTCGTTCCATTCCAAGTGGCCACAATCTGCTGCCATGTGTTCAACGAGAGTGTGGAAGTGGATGACACAAAACCATCCCCACTAAAGCCGAAACGGAACGTGTTGCCCGCGCTCACTGCGAATTGATAGCCCTCGGCGAATCCTGTCGTCCCGATTGAACAAACGCGCGCACCGCCCACAAGGGTCGTGGGATAAACCCACGCGGAGATCGTGCCCGGCGATCCCGCCAGCACCAGAGCGGCGCCAGTATCGGTCGTCAGGAACCCCGTGCTGCCGTCGAAGCTCACCGCGTTGCCAATCTCGCCCGCAGCGCCAAAGGTGGACCCGGAATTGCCCGCCAGGCTCGCGGCGTTCGCGGTTGAATCATAAGCCGGGCTGGCGCTCTCGCCCAGGTGCCAGACGCCCGCGAACCCGTTCGTCCACACTTGCGGGGCATTCTGCCGGCTCGTGCTGCACAACGGATTGCCATACCGCAGATTGATCACCGTGTCCGCGCTGTTGGAAAGGCTTGGAATGTTGACCCAGACACGGGCCTTGGTTCCGCCCGTGGCGCCGCCGGTGGCGAGGTAGTTGGTTTCGATTTCAAACGCCAGCAGGTTCCCGATGGTGTCCGTGAAGACCAAGTCCGCGCCGTCGGCGCGCGCATGCGCGGCCAGATCATGATCGTCATTAATGACAATCAACACCGGGAAATTGGTTTGCGCCGCCGCGACCTGGCCATGGTTGATTGTGATGGCCTTGAGATGAAGCCAGCCCGACCATGTTGGGTCGTTGACCGTCAGCGTCGCGGCGCTGCTCGTCACGCTGCCGACGCTGTTGGTGACGATCACCGCGTAACTGCCCGCATCCGTGAGCTGCGCCGCGGCAATCGTGTCGGTCGCGCTGGTCGCTCCGGCGATGTTCGTCCCGTTCTTCTGCCACTGATAATACAATGGCGCCGTGCCGGTCGCCGCCACCGTGAAGGCCGCCGGCTGGCCCACGTTCACCATCTGGCTCGAGGGCTGCGACGTGATGGCAGGGGGAATGGGCACGTCGGTGAGCGTCAGCGTCGCGACACTGCTCGTCACGCTGCCGGCGCTGTTACCGACGACGACCGAGAACGTCGCCCCGTTGTCCGCCGCCACGAGTGTCGGCGTCGTATAAGTCGCATTGGTTGCTCCGACGATGTTCGTGCCATTCTTGAGCCACTGGTAACTCACCGGCCCGGAGCCACTGACCACCACGCTGAAGGTCGCCGCCTGGCCCGTCGTCGTGCTCTGGTTGACGGGCGCGATGACGATGCCGGGGTTCAGCACCGCGTTTGAATAAACGATGTTGAGCAAAGCCGTATAGGGGCTGCCCACCACGGTGCCACCGGTGGGCACGCCGAATTGCAACCACGTCGGCACGGTTCCTGTTTCATTGGTGCTGTTGATGATCGGCACGGTAATGATTTTGTCGGCGCTGTCACCGTCGGCCCATGAAAGCGTGCCTCCATTGCCGGAGAAATCCGTGCCGGGAATCCCCGTGCCGCCGCCGAATGAATAGGTGACGCTGACCGCGCCACTGCTGCCCCCCGTGCGCGAGACGGGAATGGAGGCACTGCTGTTGGTGCCATAGACCGTATAAACAGCCGCCGGGTAGCCATAGCCAAACGCGGTCATGTTGCTGTAACCATCGAACGCCAGGATGCCGGCTGACGCCGCCGTATTCGCGCTCAGGATGTTGACCAACGAGCGCCGGTAAAAGGGGGCGCTCAGTGGAGAAGGCCAAACACCGTCATCCAAAGCCACGGTGAACGTCACGTTGCTGGATGGATTGCTGTTGAGAATGGTGACCGGAAAAGTCTTGGCTGCCAGGTCTCCATCGGCCCACGTCAAAGCTTGCGGGGTCTTGCCGGGAGTGCCTGGCTGCGCAATCGCCACATAATCCGTGCCCGCCACCGCGGTCCCGGCGCGCGTGCTGTAATAGACGGTCAGCGGCCCGTTGCCATTGCCCAAACGATTGACGGTAAAGACAGCCGTCCCCGCACCCGCCGCCACCGAGTAGGAAGGAGCGCTGAACACGGCATCGTTGACCACCGGGTTCACCAGCGTGACCAGCGCGGGGTTGGCGGTGCCCAGGATCGCGCCGCCGGTCGGATTGCTCAGGCTGACCAGAAAATCCAAGTCGGCGTTCAGCGTGCCGTTGAACAGCAGCGGCACCGTGATTGTGCGCGGGCTGTCGTCGCTGGCGCCCCAACTCAAGTTTCCCGTCACGGCGGTGTAATTAACGCCGGCTTGTGCCAACCCATCACTGGTGGCGTAATTCACGGTCACCGCATTGCCGAGGCCGCCCATCCGATAGACCGTCAAAGTCACGCTCCCTTGATCGGCATTCGTGCTGTAGCTCGAGGAACTGAACTGCAAGACCGGCTGCGTCACGGCCGGCCGCAACCGCAGCGCGATATCGGTCTCAAACGAGGGAATGGCCAGCGTGTGCGAACCGGCATTGACGGCGACGGCTTGGATAAGCGCGCCGGATGCCGGGTTGATCCACAGACCCTGCATGTTGTTGGTCGGCACGTTCAAAGTTACCATGCCATTGGTCACCACTTCATTCACACTGTTGGTGTTGAAAACATACAGGCCGAGATCCTGCGAACTGGCCAGGCCGTAGCCTCGCAACTTGGCGGGCAGCAGAGCCGGCACAAAGGTTGTCGCGGCCGGGTCAAAACCCGCCAGGTAGTCCGTGAGGATCTTCATGCTCGCCCGCTCTTCCGACCCGATGTATTGGTTGGCAAGCCCCGAAGACGTGTAGGCCGACTTGGCGCCCATGTCCGTCCACAGAAGCATCCCCTGGTTGAAAAACGCAGCCCAATTGATGATGCGAAACCGCATCGGATCGTAAGCGCCATAAGGAGCGCTGCTGCCAAGCTCGGTGCTGATAATCGGCTGCAAGTCGCTCTTCAAGCCATTGATGCTGGAAACCACTGCAGCCGCAATCGAGTCGTCGTTGTTGCTGTAGTAAGCATGAAAGGTCTCCATGTCGAACTCGCTGGAGTAGGACTGCGAGTAATTGATGGTGATGAGATGCTGGTAGGGATCGTTCGCGCGGACATAGGTCGTCACCGCATCCGTGTAAGCCTGGGGGACGCTCGATTTCTCATTGAGCAGTTCCCAGACATCCACGTAAGCGCCAAAGCGGTTGATGATGTACTGGTGCAAACGCAAGGTGGCCTGGCTGTTTGTGTCCGACCCGGGCGGATTCGTCACGGCATACCCGCCTTTCGCGGTGGCCCAGATGGTCATGAGGCATTTCCAACCCGCTTGATGGAGCGCCGCCATGAGTTGATCGCCCAACATCCCCTGATTCAGGTCATAGGTGTTCTTGCCGGTGTTGTTGACGTTGAAACCGGTGATGTTCTTGAAAGCATCCTGCTCGTTCATGTCCCGCATCATATTGAATCCGGCTCTGCCCGAAACTGCCAGAAATTGCGCAATCGTCACGGGCACGCCATAGGCGTCCGTCGAAAAGTCGTGTTGCGAGAGATTCGTAAAGTTCTGCGCGGGATTGTTCGGCACTGGGATTTCGAAACCGCGGGCATAGAACGGGGTGCCGCCATTTTCGGTCACCAGGCCGTAAGTGCAGGTCGGATTACGGCGCAAAAAACCGGTGTTGGTGGAATTCGTCGCGGCAAAACCGCCCGAGGTATTGTAGGTCCCGCCCGCGTCGGCGAAGGCGAGCGTCCAGGTCCAATTCCCGATTTCCTTTGGGGCGAAGCGCAGTTTCCAGGTGCTCGGGTTGAAATAGAATCCACCGACCGTGTAGTTGGTTCCCGACGGCGCGGTAAACACGGCGGTAATCAGCGGATCCTCCCACGGGTTCGTGTAGCTGCTGGCCGTGTTGGTCATCGTCAGCTCGTAGATGTCGTAGCGTCCGATGCTGGCGGCGTTCTGCGTGACGGTAACAACCGGCGGATCTGCCCGCGCCGCAGCGCAGACCAAAAGAAGCACAACGGTCAGGCACGCAGCGGGATTGAATAGGGTCGGCACCTCTTTGTATTCAAAATTTGTCCCACCGGAAACACCTTGCGCGAGGAAGGTGGCGCGTAGCGGCATCATCCCGCTGTCGGGAGCGGTTTCGCTGATTGGACTCGGCTTCATAACACACTGCCCAGCCACTTCGCAGGTTATCACCAAGCTTGCCTCTCTTGAAACTTTTTTCCGCGCACGTCAAATCGAATCCACACCGCGGACTCTGGGCCTTGTCGGATGAAATCGCGGCGAAGCTGGCCGGGTTTGACGCGTCCGTGAAAAGGATCGCCAATCCGGGCCTGCTCGGCCATCTCTGCCGTCTTCTGGCACGGCGCTAGCAACGGCCGCGATCCGGCGGAAGAACCCGCGTTCCGACAAACCGCATCGGGAGGCGTTTCAGCGGTAGATATCCACGAGGAAGACGACGGCTTCGCCTTTGGCAGCGTTGACGATGGCGTGCGGCACGTCGGCGCGGTAGGTGGCGGAATCGCCGGGCGCCAGTTCCTCCGCGTCGCTGGCGGATTCGACCCGGACGCGGCCTTTCTGGACGGTGAGGAACTCGCGCGTGCCTTCGAAGTGCGGGCTGCTGCGCAACGCGCCGCCTTCGGCGAGGCGCACTTCGTAAAACTCCACGTCCTTTTCCAGATTCAACGGCGAGAGCGTCCGGATGCGGCAGTTCTTGTCCGAGCGGTAGTGATAAGCATGGTCGCCGGCGCGGATGACCTCGACGGCCGAGGTCGCTCCGGGCGACTCTACCAGCGCGCCGAGCGTCATGCCGAAGGCGCGGGCGATGCGGAAGGCGACGGCGAGCGTGGGGTTGGCGCGGCCGCGCTCGATCTGGCTGAGCATGGAGCGGCTGACGCCGGAGGCCTTGGCCAGCGCGTCGAGCGACCAGCCGCGCCCGGCGCGGAGCTGCTTCAGGTGGCGGCAGAGATGGCCGCCGGCCGGGTCGGCGGCGGATGAGGGCTTGGCGGAGGCGGGCTTGGTCATGGCGTCAATATACTGGAAATAATTCTTGCATCGTGGACGATTCTGTGTTCACTATGATGCACGCAATTCCACGATGGTGGATAGTGTGCAGAACCACGGCCGGCTTGGCAACTGTTTTCCGCCGGCCCCAACGGAGGCGAGATGATGAAGGCATTGGTGAAACGACAGGCGGCGACGGGACTCTGGCTGGAGGACGCGCCGGAGCCGGCCATCGGGTTGAACGACGTGCTGATCCGCGTGGACCGCACCGGTATCTGCGGCACCGATCTCCATATCTACAATTGGGACGCCTGGGCGCAGAAGACCATTCCCGTGCCGCTGGTGGTCGGCCACGAGTTTGTCGGCGAGATCGTCGAGGTCGGCTCCAACGTGAAGGATTTCTTTCCCGGCCAGGTCGTCAGCGGCGAGGGGCACGTCGTTTGCGGCCGCTGCCGCAACTGTCTGGCCGGCCGGCGGCATCTCTGCGCGGACACCCGGGGCGTCGGTGTCAACCGGCCCGGCGCGTTTGCGGAGTATCTGTCGCTGCCGATGACCAACGTGTGGGTCCACAGCGACAGCATGGACCGCGACGTGGCTTCGATCTTCGATCCGTTCGGCAACGCGGTGCACACGGCGTTGTCGTTTCCGGTGCTCGGCGAGGACGTGCTCGTCACCGGCGCGGGGCCGATCGGCATCATGGCCGCGGCGGTGGCGCGGCACGCCGGCGCGCGGCACGTCGTGATCACCGACGTGAATCCGTGGCGGCTGGAACTGGCGCGGAAGTTGGGCGTGACGCTGGCGGTGGACCCGCGCGAGCAGAACCTGAAGGACGTGCAGAAGCAGCTTGGCATGAAGGAGGGCTTCGATGTCGGCTTGGAGATGTCCGGCAACGCGGCGGCGTTCCGGGACATGCTGGCGAACATGAGCCACGGGGCGAAGATCGCCATGCTCGGCATTCCGTCGGAGGCGATGGCGATAGACTGGAACAAGGTCATTTTCAACATGCTCACGATCAAGGGCATTTACGGCCGCGAGATGTATGAAACGTGGTATAAGATGACCGTGATGTTGGAAAGCGGCCTCGACATCCGGCCGGTGATCACGCACCGGTTTCATTACACGGAGTTTGAAAAAGGTTTCGAGGTCATGAACAGCGGCCAGTCGGGCAAAGTCGTCCTGAGTTGGAAGGCCTGAGCGGCGCGCAAGGAAAGGTGTCCCGCATGAAAACTCAACAGCCCGCGAATCCACGGGCGCAAGCGGTGTTGTCGCTCATCGGCCACACGCCGCTGACGCCGCTTCGGTTTGCGCCGGAAGGCGTCATGATCCTCGCCAAGTGCGAGTTCCTCAATCCCAGCGGCAGTGTGAAAGACCGCCTGGCCAAGGGCGTGCTCCTGGACGCCGAGCGGCGCGGCCTGCTGCGGCCCGACTCGATCATCCTCGAATGCAGCAGCGGCAACACGGGCATCGCGATGGCCATGGTGGGCGCCGCGATGGGTTACCGGGTGACGATTCTCATGTCGTCGAGCGCGAGCGTGGAGCGGCGCAAACTGATCCGGCAGCTTGGCGCGGACTTGATCCTGTTCGACAGCGCGGGCCGCTACCAGACCGGCATCGAAATCTCGCGCGAGATGGCGGCGAAAGATTCGCGCTACTTCCTCCCGCGGCAGTTCGAGAACCCGCTCAACGTCGAGGACCACGAACAGACCACAGGCCAGGAAATCCTCGCGCAGGCCGGCGGTCCCATTACCGCGTTCGTGCACGGCTTCGGCACCGGCGGCACGCTCGCGGGTTGCGGCAAGGCCATCAAGAAGCGATGGCCGCAGGCGCGCATCCACGCGATGGAACCCGCCGAGCAGGCGTTGCTCGCGGGCGAATGCCCGTGCTGCCACTTCATCGAAGGCGTGGCCGATGGTTTCATCCCGCCGCTGCTCCGCGACGCGCCGATTGACGGCCATATCGAGGTGACCAGCGCCGACGCGCTGGCGATGACGCGCCGCCTGCACCATGAATTCGGTTTGCTCGTGGGAACGTCGTCGGGCGCGAACATCGTCGCCGCGTTGCGCCTCGCGGGCGAGTTGGGCCCGGATGGCACGGTTGTCACGCTGTTGTGCGACCGCGCCGAGCGATACTTCAGCACCGCGTTGTTCGATCTGGTGGGCGGCGAACGCACGGCGGAACGCGCTGCTTCCCAAACCCAAGGAAGCGGCGGACAGTTTTTTTCAAGCCTTGGAAAACCATAAAAACGGCTCCATTGGCCGTGCGGGCTGCCACGGGAATCCTTCCGGGAGCGAACGCGGAACTTCGAGTGCCGGCCTTTCCGCAGGAATGTTTTTGCGTCTGCGACCGGAATCGCGGATAATGCACGCAGGTGACAATATGAAAACAAAGCGACGGTGTCTGCGCGGTGGTTTTACGCTGATAGAAATGCTCGTCGTGATAACCATCATCGCGGTTTTGGCGGCGCTCCTGTTCCCGGCGATGAACGGTGCCCGTGAGCAAGCCATCCGAACGAATTGCGAGAGCAACATGCGACAACTCTGCATGTTCATCACCCAGTATACCACCGACAACAACGCGTATCCCGACAGCACCAAGTGGGCAGGGACCACCAGCGTTGAGGACGGTCCGCTGGGCCGATACGTCAAGGATCCGAAAATCTACATGTGTCCGGGCGACGCCGATCTGAAGACGGCGTTGAAGCGGGGCATCACCGTGCGGCGGACGAGCTACTCCTTCAACAGTTGGTTCGACCGGAAGACTTACAGCACCTCGGTGGATTTGTCACGGGCGGTGTTTTTCATGGAGCCGTTCGTAGCCACCGGCGGCGCCATGGAGACGAGTTTTCAACCGACCGGCGCGCCGCGCCTCACCGAACGGCACAACGGCGGCGGTCTGCTCGCGTTTGGCGACGCTCACGTGGATTTTTACACGCAGGACCGTTTCCAAAAAGACAAGCAAACCATTTTCGAAACGACGCGCTGAGGCCGGGCACGGCAAGTTCCCCGCAACGCGGACCCACTTCTGCAGGCCGCCCTCGCTGGCGTCTGCAAGGAAATATCTTTGTGTCAGCCGCCGGAAGCGCAGATAATATGCCCAGGCATACCCATGAAAACCAGGCGACAGTGGCTGCGCGGTGGTTTTACGCTGGTGGAAATGTTGGTCGTGATAACCATCATCGCGATTTTGGCGGGGTTGCTGTTGCCGGGTGTGATGAACAGCCATCGAAAGGCCCTTCAGTTGCAATGCACGAATAATCTGCGCCAACTTTGCATGTTCATCACCCAGTATGCCACCGACAACAACGTGTATCCCGACGGCGCCAAGTGGACGGGCACCGCCAGCATTGAGGACAGTCCGCTGGCCCGATACTGCAAGGATCCGAAAATCTACATGTGTCCGGGCGACGCCGATTTGAAGACGGCGTTGAAACGAGGCATCACCGTGCGGCGGACGAGCTACTCCTACAACAGTTGGTTCGACCGGAAGACGCACAACACCTCGGTGGAATTGTCCCGGGCGGTGTTTTTCATGGAGCCGTTCGTAGCCACCGGCGGCGCCATGGAGACGAGTTTTCAACCGACCGGCGCGCCGCGCCTCACCGACCGGCACAACGGCGGCGGCCTGCTCGCTTTTGGCGATGGCCACGCGGGTTTTTACACGCAGGACCGTTTCGAAAAAGAGAAGCAGACCATTTTCGAAACGACGCGCTGAGGCCGGGCGCCGGCTGCGGGAGGCGGAGGTGGATGGCGCTAGCGGCGCGCGGCCTGCCGGTAACTTTCAATTCCCGCCGCGATGGCCGCGGCCAGTTTGTCGCGATGGGCCGACTGGCTGAGCAGCTTGACATCGGAGGCGTTGGAGAGGAATCCGCACTCGACCAGCACACCGGGGCACGCCAGGTCTTTCAGCACCTCAAACCGCGCCCGCTTCACGCCGCGCTCGGCCGCGCCCGTTCGCGCCACGAGATTCTGCTGGATGCAATGCGCCAGCACCACGTTGTCGTTGTCGAAGCGATTGCCGTTGAACGTCACAAAATCCTCGGCGCTCAGCGTCGTGCTCTTTGTCGACGTGGACGGCGCGCCCGACGGCGTCAGGCAAAACGTTTCCGCGCCGCGCGGCTCGGTGGACGGAAGGGCCGAATTGAAATGCACGCTGACAAAAAGGTCTGCGCGGTTGGTTCGTGCGAGCGCCGGACGCGCGTCCAGCGGCACCTCGCGGTCGTCGTTGCGCGTCAGCAACACGTTGTAGCCCGCTCCCGACAGAATCGTCCGCACCCGCTTCACCAGATCGAGCGTCAGCGTTTTCTCCGATAACCCGCTGCGCGCGTGCGTGCCCTGGTCCATGCCGCCGTGACCCGGATCGAGCACAATCGTGCGCAGCGGCCACGCCGCCGCCAGGCCCGTGCGCCGCAGCAACGGATCCAGGGTTTTGACCACGTCAATCGCCGGCAGCCACACCTGCTGGTTTTGCAGCGCCAGCGGCGCGCTAAACCAGTATTTCACCCCTTGCACCTCCGCCTCGCGGCTGTCCATAGTCAGGCGCACGCGCACTTGCGGCGAGGTCAACGTCACCGACCGGTCGCGGCCCACCTGCCCCCTCAACTCGAACGCCTTCATCACTTCGCTCAGCGCCACATAGTCGCGGCCATAAACATGGTGCGTGGTGAGCACGATGGACTGCGCCGGCCCCGCTGCCGCGCCAACGGCCCACGCGCCCGCCAACACCCATAGCCACCGGTATCTCATGCCCATTTTAAAAACTCTGGCCGTTTCAAATACCCGAAGATTCCGGCGACTTCAAGACGGAACGCGCTGCTCCTCTCACTGGCAATTCCACATCCCCCATCGTTCGTACGTGTGCTATCTTTTGCCGAAACCGTGAAAGGAGTGTAAAACCATGAAACTGACTTACTGGAGCCACTCGTGCTTTCTGTTGGAAACCGGCGCGCACCGGTTGGTGGTAGACCCGTTTCTGACTGGCAATCCGAAGGCGCCGCTCGCGGCCAACGCGGTGAAGTGCGACTTCGTGCTCATCTCGCACGGCCACAACGACCACCTCGGCGACGCCGTCGCCATCGCCCGACGCAACCACGCCACGATCATCGCCAACTACGAGATCGCCACCTTCTGCGGCCAGCAGGGCGCGACGGTTCACGCAATGCACATCGGAGGCAGCCACCTGTTTCCCTTCGGCCGGGTCAAGCTGACCATCGCCCACCACGGTTCGGCCTACCAAACCGACGAGGGATTCCTTTACATGGGCAACCCCGCCGGGATTCTCATCACCGCCGAAGGGAAGACCGTCTATCACGCCGGCGACACCGGCTTGTTCCTCGACATGCAGCTCATCGGCCGGCTGAACCGCATTGACGTGGCGCTGCTGCCCATCGGCGACAACTTCACAATGGGCGTGGACGACGGCGTCGAAGCCGTCGCCATGCTCAAGCCGCAAACCGTGGTCCCGATGCACTACGACACGTTCGACGTGATCCACGCCGATCCCGCGGAGTTCGCGCGCAAGGCCGCCGTCACCGGCGCGCGGGTTCGACCGCTCCGCATTGGCGAAAGCTTCGAGTTCTGACCTGCGCCGCTGCGGCGATTGGAATTTTTTTCTTCAAACTGAAAAACGTCGTTGACCCGCGGACGAAGTTGTGTCAATGTCTTGCTGTGAGCAAAGGCTCACACGGATTTCGCAGCCGTCCAAAACCAAAAGACAGACGGCCGCGGCAAAGGTTCAGGCGACTCGAGGGTCGCCTGAACTGTTTTTGGCCCCTTGACTTGTCCGGTCTCTCCTTTAAGCTGCCGCCATTCATGAGTTCCACCGTTCATGTCGCGCTTGGAGAGCGCAGTTATGACATCCTGATCCGCGACGGCCTGCTCGGCCGGCTGCCGGAGTTGCTGCGGCCGCTCAAGCTCGGCGGCCGCTGCGCCATCATCACCGACACCACCGTCGCGCCGCTTTTCGCCGCCGCTGCCCGCGATGCGCTTGCCGCGGCGGACTGGTGCGTCAGCGTCCACACCGTGCCGGCGGGCGAACGCTCCAAGTCGCTCGCTGTCGCTGGGAAACTTTACGAGGAACTCGCCGGGGCGCGGCTGAACCGGCGCTCGTTCGTGCTGGCGCTCGGCGGCGGCGTCGTGGGCGATCTGGCCGGCTTCATTGCGGCCACATTCCTGCGCGGCGTGGATTTCGTGCAGGTGCCGACGACGCTGCTGGCCATGGTGGACAGTTCCGTCGGCGGCAAGGTGGCGATTGATCTGCCGCAGGGCAAGAACCTCGTCGGCGCATTTTACCAGCCGCGCATCGTCGTGGCCGACACCGCCACGCTGGCGTCGTTGCCGGAGCGCGAATTCCGCGCCGGCGTCGCCGAGGTCATCAAGTACGGCGTCATCTACGACGCCGCCCTCTTCGCCGATCTGGAGCGGGAACTGCCCGCGCTCATGGCGAAGGACGCCGGCGTGCTGTCGCGCGTCATCGCCCGCTGCTGCGAGATCAAGGCCGAGGTGGTTTCCCAGGACGAGCGCGAGAGCGGGCTGCGCGAGATTCTCAATTTCGGCCATACCATCGGCCACGGCATTGAGGCCGTGACCGAATACGGCCGCTACCTGCACGGCGAGGCCCTTGCCATCGGCATGGTGGCGGCGGCGCGGCTGTCGCAAAAGCACGGCGGCCTCGCCGAGGCGGATGCGGACCGCATCGAGACGTTGCTGCGCCGCGCCGGTTTTGATCTCCAGCCACCCGCCGTGCCGTTTGAGCAACTGCTCTCCGCGATGCGCTCGGACAAGAAAGCGCGCGACGGCGGGCTGCGTTTCGTGCTCGCGCGCCGCATGGGCGGGGTTTTCGCCAGCGAGGCCGTGAGCGAATCAGATATCAAGGAGGTGCTGCATGTCCGCAGTCGGTGAGTCCATCGTCCGCGAGTTTTTTGAGTTGAACGGTTTCTTGGTGTGCCAGCACCGCAAATACGCCGTCATGGCGCGTGCGAAAACCGCCGACGAGGAGATTGATTTCCTCGTCCACAACCCGCACGCCGATCCCGCCGCCGGCCCGCCGAGCTTCATCCTTGGCCTCGATGACTTGAAGCGCGTGGCGCGCGCCATCGTGGTGGTGAAGCCGTGGCACACCGAGCGGTTCGGGCCGTCGGTGGTCTCGAAAAAACAATTGCTGAAGTTCGTCGAGAAGCGGTCGTTGGACGCCGCCGACCGCCGGCTCGGCCACGACGGACCGCTGCTGAAACTGCTGGTGCTGCCGGACCTGCCCGCCAGCGAATCGCTCAAGTCGAAGACCATCGAGCTGCTCCGTGCCGCCGGCGTGGACGCCGTGATTATTTTCCGCACGATGCTGCTGCAACTCATCGGCTCGGTGGAGGTCAACCGCAACTACGCCAAGAGCGACCTGTTGCAGATCATCCGGTTGCTGAAGCTCTATCATCTGTTAAAAGATCCGCAGCTCGAATTGTTCAGTCGGAAAAGAAGTCAGAAGACAGAAGCCAGTAGTTCGTAGTCATCTTTCATTGCCATGAATTCGCGCGACGCCTATATCGCGCTCAACATGATTGACCATGTGGGGCCGGTGCGCGTGAAGCGGCTGCTGGAACGTTTCGGCCAGCCGCAGGCCATCCTCGCCGCCGGCGCGAGGGAGTTGATGCAGGTCGAGGGCGTCGGGCCGGAGGTGGCGAAGGCCATCACCGCCTGGCAGTCGCAGGCGGACCTCGACGGCGAGCTGAAACGCATCGCCGATTTCGGTGCGCGCGTACTGACACTGGACGATCCCGAATATCCCGCCAACCTCCGGCAGATTTACGATCCGCCGCTGGCGCTTTACGTGAAAGGCACCTTGGAGCCGCGAGACAAGCACGCCATCGCCATCGTCGGCTCGCGGCAGACGACCTATTACGGTCTGGAATGTGCGCGCAAGCTCGGCTACCAGCTCGCCTATGCCGGCATGACGGTCGTCAGCGGCCTGGCCCGCGGCATTGACACCGCCGCGCACCAGGGCGCGCTCGCGGCCAGCGGCCGCACGCTCGCCGTGCTCGGCACCGGCCTCGACATCGTGTATCCGCCGGAGAACGGCGCTCTCTACGAAAAAATCGCCGCCGCCGGCGCGGTGATGACGCAGTTTCCGTTCGGCGTGCGGCCCGACACACAACATTTCCCGCTGCGCAACCGGATCGTCAGCGGCCTCTCGCTCGGCGCCATCGTCGTCGAGGCGGGCATCGGCAGCGGCGCGCTTATCACGGCGAACATGGCTCTGGACCAGGGCCGGCAGGTGTTCGCCGTGCCGGGCAAGATTGATTCGCCGCAGTCGAAAGGCTGCCACCGCCTCATCAAAGGCGGCGCGAAACTCGTCGAGGACGCCGAGGACGTGCTCTCCGAATTCGAGGATTTGTTCCCAAAATCCTCGCGCCCGGACGCGCCGGTGGCGGATGCGCCGGCGCTGGAATTGCCGGAAGCGGAACAAAAAGTTTTTGATGCCGTGGGCACCGACGAGACCGATCTCGATCAGATCATCCGGCAAAGCGGGTTGACAAGCGCGGATGTTTTCGCCACGTTGCTGCGACTTGAAATGAAACGGCGGGTCCGGCAATTGCCGGGCAAGCGTTTCGTTCGCATGCAATTATGAGCGGAAAACATCTGGTCATCGTCGAGTCGCCCGCCAAGGCGAAGACTATCAACAAATATCTGGGCCACGACTATGTCGTGAAGGCCTCGATGGGCCACGTCCGCGACCTGCCGAGCACCGGCCTGTCCGTGGACATCAAAAACGACTTCGAGCCGACCTACGAAGTCTCGCCGAAAAAGAAACATATCGTCGCCGAACTCAAAAAGGCCGCGGAGCTTGCTGAGAGCGTCTTCCTTGCGCCCGACCCCGACCGCGAAGGCGAGGCCATTGCCTGGCACCTGCGCGAACTGCTGGCGAAGGGCAAAAAGGATCACAAGCGTTTCCGCCGCGTCGCGTTCAACGAAATCACCAAGAACGCCGTCCAGCAGGCGTTCCTGCAACCGGGTGACATCGAGATGTCGCGCGTGGACAGCCAGCAGGCGCGTCGCGTGCTCGACCGCATCGTCGGCTACCAGATCAGCCCGCTGTTGTGGCGTCGCGTGCGGGGCGCGCGCAGCGCCGGCCGCGTGCAGAGCGTGGCGGTGCGGCTCATCGTGGACCGCGAACGGGAAATCCGCGCGTTCGTGTCGAAGGAGTACTGGTCGGTCGAAGCGGAGATTCGCAAGCTCGTGGACCCGCGCACGCCGTTCCACGCGCGGCTGGTCCGCATCAACGATGAGAAGTTGGTCGATGTCGACAAGGGCTTGTTCCTGATTGGCGACCAGGGCGCCGCCGACGCCGCAAAGGCGGAACTCGAAGGCGCGGCATGGCGTGTCGAGAAGGTGGATGAACAGCCGCGGAAGCGGAATCCGTTTCCGCCGTTCATGACCAGCACGCTCCAGCGCGCCGCCTCCACCAATCTCCGCATGGGCACCGACCTGACGATGCGCATCGCGCAGCAGCTTTACGAAGGCGTCGAGGCCGGCGCCGAAGGCTCGGTCGGTCTCATCACCTACATGCGTACCGACTCGCTGACGGTCTCGCGCGACGCGCAGGCCGAGGCGCTGGCCTACATTCGCGAGACGTTCGGGGCGGAGTATGCGCCCGAGTCGCCGAACTTCTACCGCTCGCGCGAGACGGCGCAGGGCGCGCACGAGGCGATCCGGCCCACGTCGGTGGGGCGGACGCCGGAGAGCGTGGCGCCGTATCTGGACCGGCAGCAGCTCGCGCTCTACACGCTGATCTGGAAACGATTCGTCGCCAGCCAGATGTCGCCGGCGCAGTTACTCGTCAAGAGTGTGGACATCCTCGCGCGCAACGAGCGCGTCGCCACGCCGCGTGACTTTGGGTTCCGCGCCAGCACCACGCAGGTGACATTCCCCGGTTTCCTGAAAGTCCACGGCGTCGAGGAAGGCGACGAGGACAAGCTGGCCGACGAAGGCGCCGAGGCGATTCCGCCGCTGACCGCCGCCGAGGCGCTGGAACTGCTCGGCTTGAAACCGGAGCAGCATTTCACCGAGCCGCCGCCGCGCTATTCCGAGGCGACGCTGATCAAGATATTGGAAGAACTCGGCATCGGCCGCCCCAGCACGTATGCGCCGACCATCTCGACGATCCAGAAACGCGAATACGTCGAGAAGGACAAGGGCCGCCTCAAGCCGACGCCGCTCGGCGAGACGACGACGGACCTGCTCGTGAAGTGGTTCCCCGTTCTGCTCGACGTGCAGTTCACCGCGCAGATGGAGGAGCAGCTCGACGAGGTGGAGTCGGGCAAGGTCGAGTGGCACGAACTGCTCAAGCGGTTCTACAAGGATTTCAAGCCGGCGCTCGACAAGGCAAACGAAGTCAAGAAGCCGGAGAAGACCGACCTCAAATGCCAGGACTGCGGCGCGCCGATGGTCATCAAACACGGCCGCAATGGCGAGTTCCTGACCTGCTCGAAGTATCCGAAGTGCAAGAACGCCGCCAATTTCATCCGCGACGAGGCCGGCGCCATCCACATCCAGGAGCCGGAGAAGACGGACTTTCTGTGCGAGAAGTGCGGCAAGCCCATGACGGTGCGCAAAGCGCCCAACGGCGAGTTCCTTGCCTGCTCCGCCTACCCGGAGTGCAAGACCACGATGAACTTCACCCGCGCCGAGGGCGGAGCCATCGTGCCTGAGAAACGGGAGGAGACCGGCGTCCAGTGCGAGAAATGCGGCCAGCCGATGATCGTCAAGAGCGGCAAGAACGGCGAGTTCCTCGCCTGTTCGGCGTATCCGGAGTGCAAGACGACGCGGAACTTCGCGCGTGACGCCGCCGGCGCCATCGTGCCGGAGAAAAAGGAAGCGACTGACATCAAGTGCGAGAAGTGCGGTTCGGACATGATCATCAAGTCCAGCCGGCGCGGGCCGTTCCTGGCGTGCTCCGGCTACCCGAAGTGCCGCAACGCGATGAGCTTTGTCCGCGACGAGAGCGGCAAGATCGTTCCCAAGCCCCGCGCCGAATCGCAGATCACGGTGGACGAGAAGTGCGACAAGTGCGGCGCGCCGATGGCCATCAAAGGCAGCCGCCGCGGATCGTTCCTCGCCTGCACCGCGTATCCGAAGTGCAAGAACACCAAGCCGCTGCCGGACAAGCTGAAGGAAGAGCTCGCTGCCGCCCGCGCCAAAATCGCCGCCAGTCTGCCCCAGACCGAAGCCGTGGCGGGAGCCGCGCCGGTTGCGAAGCCCAAACCGATGTTGACGAAGATCGAATGCGAGAAGTGCGGCAAACCGATGGCCGTCCGGCAAGGCCCGCGCGGATCTTTCCTCGGTTGCTCCGGTTATCCGAAGTGCAAGAACGCCAAGCCGCTGCCGCCCGATCTCGAACTTGTGCCCGAAGCGCCCGCCGCTCATGGTCCGGTGGAGGCGACGGCGGAACAGTTGAAGGAGAAAAAGGCGGCGGCCGCTCCGCCACCGCCCCAGACGACGGACGAGAAGTGCGAGAAGTGCGGCGAGCCGATGATCATCCGCAGCGGCCGGTTCGGGCCGTTCATGGCCTGCTCGGCCTACCCGAAGTGCAAGACCACGAAAAAAATTCCGCCGCCGGCGTCGTAGCCGCCTGGCCCGACGAACTGGCTCGCGACTTCCTGCAATACCTGCAGGCCGAGCGCAACGCCTCGGCGCTCACCCTTCGCAATTACGAGCAATGTCTGCGCGAATTCCGCGACTGGATGGCGGAGAGCACTGCGCCGAGCGTGAAGCGTGAAGCGTTAAGCGGGGGAAGTTCGAAGCAAGCCGAACAGAAATCTTCGACGCCGCGCACGCCCGCACCCGCTCCACGCCCTCTCAACTGGCGCGCCATCGAGCCGTTCCAATGCCGGCGCTACCTGATGGCGCTGATGCAGGCGGGACTGAAACGCGCCACCGTCGCGTTGCGCATCGCCGCCCTGCGCTCGTTCTACCGCTTCCTCGCGCGGCGCGGCGTCGTGAAGGACAACCCCCTCAGCGGCCTCATCATGCCGAAGCGCGAGAAGCGCCTGCCGCGATTTCTCACGATCCACCAGGTCAACGACTTGCTCAACGCGCCGCTGGCAGCCGCCGAAGCGCCGGCCGCCGGCGAGAAACGCGGCCGTGGCCGGCCGCTATTGCCGCACGTGCCGTGGCGCGACAAGGCCATCCTCGAAATCCTCTACAGCGGCGGCCTGCGCGTCCACGAAATCGCGCGCCTGAATCGCGAGCACATGGATTTCATCGCCGAAATCGTCAACGTCCGCGGCAAGGGCGGCAAGCAGCGGATGTGTCCCGTCGGCCGGCCGGCGCTCGACGCGGTGGAGACCTACTGGTCCAAACTGCCGCCGGCGTTTCCGCACGGCCCCGGCTCGCCGGCGTTTCACAACGCGCATGGCGGCCGCCTCAACGTCCGCGAGGTGCAGCGCGCCATGAAAAAATACTGCAAGATGGCCGGCATCGGCGCGGACCTGACGCCGCACAAGCTGCGCCACAGTTTCGCCACGCACATGCTCGACGCCGGCGCCGACCTGCGCAGCGTGCAGGAACTCCTTGGCCACTCCAGCCTCTCCACCACGCAGGTTTACACCCACGTCACCTCCGCGCGGCTCAAGCAGGTTTACGACAAGACGCATCCCAGGGCGTGAGCGGAGCGGCGGAGGGATGGGGAGTGGGGAAATGGAGTAATGGAGTGGTGGGAACGGCATCAGCCCGCTAAACACGCGAAAGGATGCTAGAGGGAATTTTTTGACAGGATTTACAGGATTTGCAGGATGGGAAAGTCCGGGCTGGCAATCCTGTCCATCCTCGTAGCCGCCGACGTAAGGAGGCGGGAGCGACTGTGTGGCGAATGAACCGGGCATGAAAAGCCTGCCGGCCCACCCCCGCTCATTTCCATCGCCATCCAGTCTCTCCGCCTCCTTACGTCGTCGGCTACGAAGCGAAAGCGGCCCGCGAAACACCTGAAAAAGAATTTATTTGGATAGGATTTGCATGATTTGCAGGATGGGAACGTCCGGCCCTGCAATTCTGTTCATCCTGTCCATCCTGTTAATCCTGTCTTTCTCCTTTTCGAAAAAACTTTTGCTGGACGGTTGCGCCGCCGACCGACAACAATCCGCGCCATGCAAGTCAACCTCGCCGATCTCATCGCCAACGCGAGCCGCGTCATCGGCAGCGTGCTCGACCATGAAACCGCCATCCGCGCCAGCGGCGACGCCATGAGCCGCGCGCTGGCGGCGGGCGGGAAGATTCTCACCGCCGGCAACGGCGGGTCCGCCGCCGACGCCATGCACCTCGCCGAGGAACTCGTTGGCCGCTACAAGGGCAACCGCCGCGCCCTTGCCGCCGTCGCCCTCAACAGCGACGCCACCGCCCTGACCTGCATCGCCAACGATTTCTCCTTCGACGAGATTTACTCCCGCCAGATCGAGGCGCTCGGCCGCAAGGGCGACGTGCTCGTGGTCTTCTCCACCAGCGGCAACTCCCCGAACATCCTCAACGCCCTCGCCGCCGCGCAGAAGTGCGGCATGGTCACCGTCGCCATGCTTGGCAAGACCGGCGGCAAAGCCAAGGGCTGCGCCGACCACGAGATCATCATCGCCAGCCCCGACGGCGCCCGCGTCCAGGAAGCCCACACGCTGATCCTGCATTTATGGCTGGAGTTGATCGAAGCGGCGCTGGAGTAAGGCGCCGAAGGTGGCGGGTGGAGGCTGTATCGAGTCAAGCCGAACACCAAACAGACAATTTGTGGAATCGTAACGTCATGCCCCCGGGATTTCGCCGATTTGTCAGGTCTATTCGACCCGTTTGAATTCCAAGTGGATGTCTTCTGGAAACAGGTAAACCTCACGAAAAACTGCTTCGACTACCCGGACGGCGAATTTGATATCACCACCCAAATGCTTCTGAAAGCTCGTTTGGAGAACTCTGTCTTCCGGGGTACCAATCGGATAGACTCTTTTCGGGATGTCAAACCGCGCCATTATTCGGCCAGCCCGATCCATCTCATCTTTTGAAAGCGTCTGGCTTGGCAAATCAACCATTAATGTCTTCCAGCCAAATTGGACAAATTTCTTGGACGCCGGCTCCTCCATAATGACGGTATGTCCCGACTGTTGAAGCCATGCAAGCTCAGAGGCAATTGAATAGCGTGTTGTTGTTGAAAGATGAAACTCCTGATTCATGGATGGCGTGTCGGATGAATTGACGTTGTTTCCCGCAGGCGGTCCGGCGCTTTTCGGATCTTGTTTCGTGATGGTCTCTTCCCCGATTTTCTGAAAATTTCGATCAAAGCGGGTCGTGGCGACGCGGCCTTTGCCAACGATGACTTGGCGAACGATCTCGTGCTCTTTCATGGTCTTCCCAATCACTCCTATCTTCGGCCACTTCCAACACCATTGACTCCACTCGCCGCTTTTGGTCTCCGCAAATCGCGTTACCAGGAAGTGCGGATACGCCCGGTACCAAAGCTCGTCATTCTTTCCTGCCCACGTGGAAAACAGGTAAAGCGAACACACGCCATCCCTCCCCATCTCGTATTTCCCAACGAAGTCCGCAGGTGGATGTTCGCTCTTATAAAGAACCAACCTTCCGTTGGTGCAATAAATGAAGTTCACACTGTCGCACCCGCATTCAGGAGCCATCCCCCGATACACGCCGTCAAGGGATCCGGGCAGGAGCGCGATGCCAATAAATACCCCGATAGATGCAAGAAGCACAGCCAGCCCCCATCCGATTCGCTTCAATAATCTGTGCCGTGCCATTCTTCAGTTCCCAATGTATCAGGCCGCGATTTTGCGGCCTATCATGTTTGACCTCCGTTCATCCTCTCGCGCCTTTTTACGCCGATGGCCACTCGTTGCAAGCGGTTTGTTCTTCATATTGGAACCGACAAAGGCTAACGGAAGATCGCGGGCGGCGACGCTGGCGCGGGACTCGGTTAGCTGCATCGGATCGTTAGGGCTTTCCTGCCTTGCCCAGTGCTTTGTCCAGCAACTTCTGCTCCTCTTGTCTCTCCTTCAACTCACGGCCCACTTGGAATCGTCTGGTCTCGAAAATCAGCAACAACTGCTCCCTCAAACTCTTGCCGTCCAACCTGCTCAAATCAAAACCGTCCGGCAGCGCGACGACCGAAAGCTCTGGAATGGCCTGAAAATCCGGCGGTTCAGCCAAACTGTAAAGCAGATACCTGGTTCCTCGTGTCATCGGATAGATCGTGAGAACTCGCAACTTGCCAACCCTCGTCTGCCCGGCAAGAACGCGCACTACGTCCACCTCGGCGGTATACAAGCGGTCTTCGTAATGGTGTGTGTCGTGCGCCGCGATGAATTCCGCAATGACGATTTGCTTGCCACGATTGATGTAGAAATCCATGTCGGCGAACAGCGTGATCTTCACCGCCCACGCCACAGTGGCTGACAGAACCAAAATGGCGACAACAATGCTCAGTCTTCTCATGCCGGCTCCTTGTATTCCCGCTGCAGAAAGAAGTCCCGGTCCTTGATGACCAGGACGACAGCCAGCAGCAACAGGAGGACGGTCTGGATGATCTTGCTGTCCGGATGCGTGCAAAAGGCTTCCGCGGAACAATTCGCCGTCAGGTGAAAGACGATCGCCACCAGCACGCTGCGGTTCGTCTTGTAATACAACCAGTTCACCAGAATCACATAGCCGATGAAACTCATCACGTAGTTGAGGCTGTGCAGCCAACTCGTTTCCGCCAGATTGCTCTGGTAGGAGCCATTGATCAGACCCAGCGGCATGTGCCAGATCGCCCAGTAGCAGGCAAACAGCAGGCACACTTTGAGAAGATTCATGCGCCGCCGCAGACAGTCGGTGCCGTAGGTGTGCCATGCCAGTTCCTCCACGAAGGGCGCGAGCAGGAGCGCGAACCATCCGGAGATGGCCCCGGTGGAGAATGACGCATGGCCGGAGAAATGAAACTGGTCCGCGCTGTATCCGAACAGCAGGGAGATGGCCTGCGCCAGAAGAATGCTCGCCAGCATGAGGAAACACGTGAGGAAGAGATAAACCGGCTTCACTCCCTTGAGACCGATGAGGCGGCGTTTAAGATCGTCCCGCAGGTCGCGGTCCAACCCGATCATGCAAAGCGCCACGGCCGCCGGGCACATCAACCCAACCGGAACCAGAACGCCGACGGCTGTTGCAAGAAACTGGCTTGTGGGTGTGACATGGCTCAAATACGCCGCCGCGAACCAGAACGCCCAAGTGGCCGGCGTCACGATTCCGTAAAAGAGGAGCGAGTGGCGGTATTTCTCAAGAGTCATGGCCGCCTTATGATTCGTCCTTGTTCATCCTCCTGCGCCTTTTTACGCCCATGGCGACTGGTTGCAAGCGGTTTGTTTTTCATGCGGCCGTCTGCTGTAGCGGCGGTCTCTGACCGCCGGCCGGTGTTATAGAAATCATTTCGGCGGTCAGAGACCGCCGCTACAGTTTTTGAAAACAACCGACTACCCCACGCGCGTTCAGCCTGCGCCGCGGGACTGGCGGGGCTTGTCTTCTCCTCTGGCGGCGGGCAGGCGGACGCGGTAGCATGTTCATGTGGTTGTCAGATGCGGCGGACGCGGGCATGATGATCGCGCAGGAGAGGACTTGTCGAATCAACAACCGGAACAAGGCAACTCAGAGATGAACGTCGTTCGGAAACGATTACTCAAAACGCTGGCGGCGGTTTGGTTTGCTTGCGCGTGGCCGGTGACGGCGGCGGAGGTCTGGCCGGCGCAGACGCAGCCGCTGAACGAGACGACGTTGAAGCTGCAACTCGAAGCGCTCGACACCGCCGTCAAAAGCCTGCCGCCAAAACTTCTGCTCGCGCTCCGGTTCGAGAAGCTCTACTGGCAAATGATCTCCGGCGCGCCGCCGTCGGTGTGGCACGGGGAGTTGGAGCGCGGCGCACAACTGGCCGGCGACGATCCGGTGGCGACCGCCGTTCGCGAACTGTCGCGGGTCTGGCTCGCGCGGGCGCAGATGCAGGAGATTGACGCGGCGTTGTTCGCCTACTACCGCAACAGCGTGGTCTTCCCGTCGTCGCTCGACGCGGTGATGAAGGACATCCCGGCGGCAGCACAAAAAGACCCGTGGGGCCAGCCGTGGGTTTACAAAGCGACGACGCCCGCCGGCCTGAAGCGGCACATCAACCAGCGTTACCAGCTCGGCCCGACGCGGTTTCCGCAGCTCGCGTCGTTCAAGGACGCGATTCGCAAGCGCACGCCGCCGGCGGCCGCGTGGAAGATTACGCCGCGCAGCATTGGCGCCGGCACGGCGCTGGAATTTCGATCCACCGGCTCCGGCGGGGAGCAATCGGTGGCGACGCTGGAACCCGGCGGCTCCGTCGGCGGCAACATGCTGGTGTTTATCGGCGACCGCTGGGCCTTGATGGCCGGGCTGGACCAGTTTTTCACGGTGAATTTCTAGCCATGGAACACGGCAGCGCCATCACGGATTTTCTGACGCCGCAGGAGATGAGCAAGCTCGACACGTTCGTGCTGCGCGCGCGCTCGGTGGTGGAAAGCTCGCGCAGCGGCATGCACAAAAGCCCGCTGAAAGGCTCCAGCGTCGAGTTCGCCGACTACCGCCAATACGTCAAGGGCGACAACCTCCGTTACATTGACTGGAAGGTGCTCGGCCGCACGGACCGCTACTACATCAAGCAGTTCGAGGAGGAGACCAGCCTCCGCGTGCAGGTCATCCTGGACAGCTCCGGCTCGATGGCGTTCCAGTCGGGCAAGCGGCCGACGAAATACGATTACGCCTGCCGCGTCGCCGCCGCGCTGGCCTACGTCACCACGCGCCAGCAGGACGGGCTGGGGTTGACGATCTACGACAGCGAAATCCGCCAGCACGTCCCGACGCGCACCGGCACGCGGCACCTGCGGACCATCGCCGAGCGGCTCGCCGAAAACCGCCCGCGCGGCCGCACGAAAACCGGCTACGCGCTGCACAGCCTCGCCGAGATGATCCGCCGCCGCGCGCTCATCGTGATCCTGAGCGATTTGTTCGACGAGCCGGAGGAAGTGTTCAACGCCATCGCCCACTTCAAAAAGAAAATGCACGACGTGATCGTGATGCAGATTCTCGACCCGATGGAGCTGGAGCTGGACGTGGACCGCGTGGCGGAGTTCATTGACCTCGAGACCGACGAGCGCCTCGAACTCGACCCGCGCACGGCGCAGCTCGCCTACAAGGAGGCGATGCAGGAGTTCATCAACCACACGCGCGAGCGTTGCCAGGTGCTCAACGTGGACTACCGCCTCTGCGCGACCAACCAGACCTTCGAGGATTTCGTGCACCAATACCTCATCGAACGCCGGCAGATGTCCCTCTGATGAGCGCGATCTTCCAGGCCATTCTCGGGAGCTTCCAGTCGCCGTGGATGCTCTGGGGACTGTTCGCGGTGGCCGCACCCGTCATTATCCATCTTCTTCAGCGCCGGCGCGTCGTGCAGATTCCGTTCAGCACGCTGCGGTTCCTGAAGGCGATCTCGGCGAAAACCACCCGCCGCTCGCGCATCGAAAACCTCCTCCTGCTCCTGCTGCGCTGCCTGATATTCGCGCTGCTGATTCTCGCCGCGGCGCGGCCGGTGATCTCCGCGAAGGCCTCGCGCTTCCTCGGCGGCAACGTCCCGCGCACGGTGGTGCTGCTGTTGGACAACTCCCTCAGCATGACCTACCGCGCCGGCGAACAGACGCGGCTGGAGCTGGCCAAGAAACAGGCCAAGGCCATCCTCGACGACCTCAAGCCCGACGACGAGGTCGCCGTCAGCGCCGTCAGCGACCACGCCGACCTTCTCATTGCCGAGCCGACGGTGAAACACGAGATGGCGCGGCAGGTCATCGAGTCCCTCCAACCGACCGAGGCGCGGACGGATTTCTCCGCCGGCTTCCGCGAGGCGCGCCGCATCGTGTTGAAATCGGAGAAGGGCATCCGGCTCGTCTTCCTGCTCACCGACAACCAGGAAACCGGCTGGCGGTTCGACGCGAACACGGTGTTCAACGCGGACTGGAACGCGAAAAGCCCGAAGCTGATCGTCGTGCGCACCGACGACCTCGCCGCGGTGAACGGCTCGGTGAAGAACATCGCCTTCCGCTCACAGTTCGCCACCGGCGGCTCGCTGGTGCGCGGCGTGGCCACGGTCGAGAACAGCGCCGCCGCGCCGTTGCACGACCTGCTGGAAATCCGGCTCGGCGAGGAGCGCGTCGCGCAACGGCCGGTGGACGTGGACCCGAACTCGGCGGTGGAGGTGCAGTTCGAGTTCACCGCGCCGGCGGTGCTGAGCCGCGCGCTGCAAGGCTACGGCAAGCTGCAAGGCGACAACCTGCCCGGCGACGACAAGTTTTATTTTGCGCTGCCCGTCTATAAGCCGCCGCGCGTGCTCGTGGTGCAGGCGCAACAGGGCGGCGAGGAGCGGATGCAGTCGGCGTTCTTCCTGAAAAAGGCGCTCGCCGCCGGCCTCGACGCCGCCACCGCCGCCAGCTCCGTGAACGTCATCTCCTCGGCCGACCTCGACGACAAGCCGCTCGAACCCTACTCGGCCGTGTTCCTTGTGGACCTGCCGCGCTTCAGCGACCGCGCCGTCGTGCGGCTGAACCGCTACCTCGACAACGGCCGCACCGTGGCGCTGTTCGTCGGCGACCAGTCGGGCATTGACCAGCTCAAGCGGCTGGATTTCCTGCCGGCCAAGCCGACCAAACGCTACGACCTGCCCGCCAACCGCATCGCCACGCGCGTGACCGACCCGAATCATCCGCTCTTCGCCAACGCGTGGGGTTCCGAAATGCCGTTCCCGCCCATCCCGCAGCAGAAGATGTTCGACTGGGACCTCGACAAGGACGCGAAGGTGCTGATCACCATGGCCGGCCAGTATCCGTTCCTCATCGCGGGCGAGCGCGGCCAGGGCCGGGTGCTCGTCATCAACGCCTCGGCCGACCGGACGTGGGGCGACCTGCCGCTCTCGCCGGCGTTCCTGCCGCTGGTGCAGCAGATCGCGCGCTGGTCGGCGGAACAGGTCGCGCGGCAATCCTCGTTCCACGTCGGCGACCCCGTGCCGAGCACGCCGGGCATCCCGCGCGACCAGGCGCTGACGATCACCCTGCCGGACAACACCACCATGAACCTGCCGCCCGGCGGGCGCGCGACGCTGCTGGACCGCGCCGACCACACCGGTTTCTACACCGTCACCGCCGCGACCGACGGCGTCGTCCAGCAATTCGTCGTCAACGTCCCGCCCGACGAATCGAAGCTGCGGCCGATCGCGACCGACCAACTGGAGCGGCTGATTCCGGGCGACACCAGCCGCGATTTCGTCACCGGCCTCGACAACCTGAGGCTGTGGCTGGTGCAGAACCGCGGCCTCACCCGCCTCTGGCCGGCGATCTTGTTGTTTGCGCTGCTGGTCTTCGCGGTCGAATCGCTCCTGGCGAACCTGCTGGCCGCGAGCCGTTCCCAAGCCGAGGAGACCCACATCCGCACCGGCCGCCTCAACAAGCGCCGTCTCTTCCAACCCTTCCGCGCCGGAGGCACGGAGTCGGAAGCGGCGTGAGGCTGCCCGCGAAACACACGAAACACACGAAAAGAAAACAGGGATGAACAGGATGAGCAGGATGAAGAAACGTGGGGCGTAGAGCATCGAGGCGCGCCATCCTGTTAATCCTGTAAATCCTGTCAGGATTTTTTAGCGTCCTTTCGCGTGTTTAGCGGGCCATGAGCCTCCACCCGCATCGTCTTCGTGGAGGAGAATGGCCGATTGATTCTGCAACCGGTCAACCGCAAATACATCCACTCGTTCCGCGGCATCTTCAAGCTGGAGCTAGGCGGGAAATCCGCTGTGCAGGAATTGCTGGAGGATCGGGCGGCGGACCGGGCGAAGGAAGACCGCTGAGCAACCGCGTCCGTCACGCTTTCTGCGCATCTTGACTCATAGTCCATAGACCTTTCGCGGGTTTTGGCATGGACTATCAGTCATGTCGAAACTCGATCCCGTTCTCTCCGCCCTCGGTCGGAATGTCCGTCGCCAGCGCGAAGCCCGCAACCTGACCCAGGAAAAACTCGCCGAACGTGCCAGCCTCGACGCGACCTACATCAGCGGCATCGAGCGCGGCCTGCGCAATCCCGGCATCAAGAACGTGGCACGACTCGCAAAGGCGCTTGGCCTGAGCTTATCCGAACTTTGTCGAGGGATCGATCTATGAGTCAGTCACGCAAAGCGAGCACCAAGGCGTTTATCTCAAGGAGAAGAGCCAGAACCGCTCCGGCTGTGGTGCGCGAAAGCACGGAAGACGTCTATTTGACGAACGGCTCTGAGAAAACCGTTGCGGAATTCTTTGCCGGAATCGGTCTCATGAGAATCGGCCTTGAACGCCAAGGTTGGCAAGTGAGGTTTGCGAACGACATTGATGTAGAGAAATGCGCAATGTATCGAGAGCATTTCCGCGACACTGACGACCATTTAGTTCTTGAAGACATTCATAAACTCGATGCCGCCACCATTCCAACCGTCTCATTGGCGACAGCATCATTTCCCTGCAATGATTTGTCATTAGCTGGAGCACGGGTGGGATTGAGTGGCAAGCAATCGTCGGCGTTCTGGGGGTTCACTCGAATTCTCCGGGACATGGACGACCGAAAACCTCCGTTGCTCTTGATTGAAAACGTTGTTGGGTTCTTGACATCGCATGGCGGCACCGACTTCGCAAACGCTTTGGTCGCTCTGAACCGACTCGGCTATGACGTTGACGCGTTTATCTTGGACGCGGCGCGATTCGTGCCTCAAAGCAGACAACGATTATTTGTTGTTGGCGTGCTCAATAGTGGAGACCAAGCGACTGAAACGATGCAGTTTTTTGAGAGTGACACCCGGCCAAAGGCGCTCGCCGAATTCATAGTGAACCATCCGGAGGTTCGGTGGAAAATCCGTAATCTTCCATCACAGCCGCAACGAACGAAGATTCTGATTGATATTCTTGAGGATTTGCCAACATCAGCGCCGGAATGGTGGAGCAAGGAAAGGGCAAGTTATCTCCTGAACCAGATGAGTCCGAAACATCGTGAAATCGCAAACCGCATGATTGCTGGCGGGGAATGGTCTTACGGAACTGTCTTTCGTCGTATCCGCAATGAGAAATCAATGGCTGAGCTTCGAACTGATGGAATTGCGGGATGTTTGCGAACGCCGCGTGGTGGAAGCGGGCGGCAGATACTTTTCAAGGCTGGCAAAGGTCAATACTTCGTGAGGCTTCTGACCCCACGCGAATGTGCACGGCTAATGGGAGCACATAGTTTTCGGATGACGGCTTCTCTTAATCAATCACTGTTCGGTTTCGGTGATGCGGTTTGTGTGCCCGTGATCGAGTGGATTGCGAAGAACTACCTGAACCCGGTGTTTCATGAATTGAAACTAAGACAACCCCGCCAACTCATTCCAGCTTATGCCTAACACATCTATTATCAACGAGGCTCTTGACGCTTGGCTGTTGACTTGCACCCGCCAAGGGAAAGTTTCGAGAAACACAGTAGCTGTCGGCATCGTGATTCTGGATCACTTGCGCGAGAAGTGTCCAGTGAGCCGGGATGATATTCTGAGTTCAGGCGGCGAGATCACTGGATCGCGAGCGAGCCTGCCCAGAATACTTGGCAAATACGGCATCTCTGAAAGGTATCTCAAAGAGGTCACAACTCGCCAAGCTCACCAAGACGGACAACGGCTATTGGAGGCGCTTGCGTATGGCCAGAGCCTCGCGATACTTGACGCGAAGGATCGTGAAGAAGCCATCCTTGCCGCCATAGAACGCCTTCGACAGAATGCATTTGAGTGGTTGGGCAGACAGCACCTCCGAGTTGCCTGCGACCGGCAACATTCGCCGTCGGCGTGGGTGCATTCAATTCTACTAGAAGCAAAAGATCGTTCTGGCGGAAAAGTCGAGCAACACCTTGTGGGTGCCAAACTCGAACAGCGACATCCGGAAGTGGAGATTTCCAACTTTCCCGGCCATGCCTCTGACGCCGCTACGGGCAGAGTCGGCGATTTTGCAGTTGGCAATACCTGCTATCACGTGACCGCCACGCCGTCGCACGGCGTGATTAAGAAGGCGGCCTCCAATTTGAGTAGCGGTCTGCACCCGATTCTTTTGGTGCCGGGCGACCAAGTTGATAAGGCACGGCATCTCGCTGAAGATCAGGGCATCGCAGAGCGGATCATGATCATCGCCATCGAAGATTTTATCGCTCTGAATATTGTCGAAATGTCGGTTGGTCAGCAGGAGCAGTTCACCGCGAACCTGAAGGCGATCATCGCAAAATACAATCGGCGGCTGGAGGAAGCCGAAACCGACATGTCACTAAAAATCGAACTCCAGTGACGGCGCGGCACTCGCTGCCGGACTTCCACCGATGGACACTCTCAACAAGCGCGAGCGGTCCCGAACGATGGCGGCGGTGCGTGGAAAGGACACGCGCTCTACGGAGCGAAGACTGCGAGCGAAACTGGTTGCCGCCGGCATTCGTGGTTGGCGTTGTCAGGTCGCAAACATGGTGGGAAAGCCGGACTTCGTGTTTGCACGCAAGCGCGTCGTTGTGTTTGTGGACGGCTGCTTCTGGCATGGCTGCCCGAAATGCTATCGCCGACCTTCATCGCGCTGCAGCTATTGGGATGCGAAAGTGGCGGCGAACAAGGCGCGGGACCGGCGGGTGACGCGGACGCTGCGGCGGATGGGCTGGCGGGTGGTGCGGATTTGGGAACATGAGCTGGCGCGGAAGAATGAGGAGCGGCTGTTGGGGAAGCTGTCAGCGGTCAGCCGTCAGCCGTCAGCCGGAAAGCCAAAAAGCTGAGAGCTGAGAACTGAGAACTTCCCAACTGGGTTGGCCGCGAATGACGCGAAGGGGCGCGAATGCGGACATCTGCGGATCACACGGAGGGGAAAACAGCGAAGGCGCGAAGACGCGAAGAAAACCTGAACTCGGTCCGGCTGACTTCGCTTCTTCCCGTCTTCCCTGTTCAATGCTCCGCGTCCTGTCCAACTGTCTGTAAGTCCCTATTTGCGTCTATTCGCGGTCTTCGCGGCTAATCCTCCCCGCTTCACGCTCCACGTTTCGTCCCCACTTCGTGGTTCCTTCCACCGCGCGCTGGACGGGGACGGGGATTGAAACTAGACTCGCGGCTGGATGAGACGCTGAGTTTGGGATGAAAGATTTCTTCCTCACGCCGATTTTGAGCTGGCCGTGGCTGGTGGGCATCGCCGCCGCGCTGGTGGTGGTGATCGGGTGGAGCTTTTTCTACGGGCTGCGGTCAAAGCCGAAAATCGCGCTGCTCTGGTCGCTGCGGACGGGCGCGCTGCTGACGCTGCTGCTGATCATGCTCCAGCCGCAGCAACGGCAGGACGAGGTGACGGCGCTGCGGACGCAGCTCGCGGTGTTGATTGACACCTCGGAGAGCATGACCGACCGGCCCGACGACAAGCAGCCCACGCGCGCGGAACGGGTGCGGGAATTCCTGAAATCGCCGGCGATGCAGCAGGCGCGGAGCGATTTCGACGTGCGGACGTTCGTGTTCGACACGGACACGAAGGAGCAGCCGCAGGAGGCGCCGGAGTTGAAGTTCGCGGGCGGCCGCAGCGACGTGGTCGGCGCGGTGACGAAGGTGCAGGAGCATCTCCGCGGCCAGCCGGTGGCCGGCGTGCTGATGCTCAGCGACGGCCTCGACACGATTCTGGGCGACAAGGCGGCGGCGAATGTCCCGTCGGGCGTGCCGGTCTATACGTTCGAGTTGGAGAAGCCGTTCAAGCCGAAGCCGCGCGAGCGCCGGGTGACGATTGTGAACATGGATTATCCGCAGCGGGTGGTGGTGGGCTGGGACACGGAGATTCGCGCGGTCATCGGCGGCTCCGGGATGAGCGGGCGGACGGCGCCGGTGGAGTTGTGGCGCGACGGCCGCAAGCAGCGCGACACGACGGTGGCGTTCAACGAGGAGGAGCAGACGCGCGAGACGGCGTTTGCGATTTCGCACGACAAGCCGGGATTGGTGCAATACGAACTGCGCGTGAACGATCCCGCCGCCGACAAGCAGGCGAAGTCGTTTCCGTTCCTGATCGAGGTGCTGGAGCCGGGCAACCGGCTGCTCTACATCCAGAACACGCTCGGCTTCGACTTCAAGTTCCTCCGGCGCGCGATCACCAGCGACCGCAACCTGCAACTGAACGCCTACGTGCGGATGGGCGACCGGATGGTGCAGTTCGGCGAGCGCGGCATGGCGGCCTCGCAGCAGGCGCTGGACCTGACGCAGCAGATGCTCGCGCGTTACGCGGTGCTGATTCTCGGCGACGTGCCGCCGGAGTCGTTCACGGCGGAGCAGCTCGGGACGATCCGCAACTTTGTGGACCGCGGCGGCGCGCTGGTGCTGCTCGGCGGGCCGAACGGGCTGGCGTCGCCGACGCTGGCGCGGTCGCCGCTCAAGGACGTGCTGCCGGTGCGCATCGGCAACGGCGCGGAATACCGCGACGAGCGCGACAACGGCGGCGGCGGTTTTCCCGTGGAGATCACCGACACGGGCCTGCGCCACCCGGTGTTCGGGCCGCTGTTCGCGAAGGTGAAGGATTTTCCGACGCTGCTGACGGTCAACGCCGCGGAGGGCCCGACGCCGCTGGCGGAGGTGCTGCTCCAGGCGCAGGTGGACGGCAGGATGCGGCCGGTGGTGGCGGCGGCGCGGTTCGGGCAGGGGCGCTGCGTGGCGGTGCTCACCGACACGATCTGGCGCTGGCGGCTCGCGTCGCGCGGCTGGACCGGCGACAAGTCGCCCTATGACACGTTTTGGACGCAGTTGATGGACTGGCTGATCCCGAAGGAGAAGAAACAGCAGAGCGCCGACCGCATTGAGTTGTTCACCGAGCGCACGAACTACGACCTGAGCGACAAGCCGGAGGTGCGCGCGATCCTGAGCCTGCAATCGCCCGACGCCAAGCCTCCGGCGACGCTGCCGTTGCAGGTGCGTTCGCCCGACGACAAGACGCTCGAATACACGCTGCGCCCCGCCACGCTCCAGACCAGCGACGGCAAGCAGGTGCCCGGTTATCGCGTGGACGTAGAGCCGCACATGGCAGGCATTTACGTTGCCAAATGCACGGCGATGGTTGGGAATGCGAAGATCGAAGGCGAGACGCGTTTCGTGGTCACCAAGCCCGCCACCGAGTTGACCGGCAAGCCGATTGATCGCGACCTGCTGGCGAAAATCGCAGGGGAAACTAAAGGCATCTACTATACTATCGAAAATTGGGGCAAGTGGCGGAAAGACCTCCACTACGAAGAGCAAAGAATTTCGCGCATCCAGATTTTGGATTTGTGGAACCACCCCGCGCTGCTGAGTCTGCTGATGGGTCTGCTGGCCGCCGACTGGATCGCGAGGAAGTTCTGGAGTCTGCCATGAGGAGGAGTGAGAAAGGTCGTTTGAGCACGGGGTGTCTGGCTGCGCTGATAGGAACCGTGCTAACCATTTGTTACATGGTTTGGATGCTCTTGGTGCCGCAATGTGCGAAGCATCCGGATTATGCCAAGCGCAACGTGTTTCAAAGGATGATTGATATCATTCCAGGTTATGTTGATTCGGAAGGAACCGAAGCGATGCGCCTCTTTCAACACGGACTACTGCCCGCCGATGTAGTTTCATCTCTGACTGAATACCGGTTGCGTGAAACCTATGGCATGTTCGAGGGGGACAAGTTCTGTTCATTCAAGATTCAGTCGAACGCAATAGCCCGGATTGTTTCGGGGTTCCGGCTTGTGCGATATGACAATTGGAAGAGTTTCCCGCCTGATGTTAAAGGTCAGCCGCCGTGGTGGGATGCTGTCGCAAAGGAATGGCCACCGAATGCGGAATATTATGCAGGCAAATATGCTCATGTGTGGTATTTGCCTGACAGGCAACTGTGCTTATTTAGACTCGTTCGGTAGAGGATAGTCGAGGGTAGTGGATGCTGGACGGAAAGACAGGATCGAAACCCGCTGAAGCATCGAGAGCATATTCATGCGAACTTGAAGCGACTGGACGGAGGATGGGATTGACCATAAACTCGCGGCGAAATCGAACCACGGAGCGGATGATGAAAGACTTTTCTCAGGCGCTGGTTTTGGGCGGAACCTTGTTGTTGGGAATGACCGCGGCATCCGGTCAGGTGCGGCAAATCCAGCCGCTTCGCCCGGCGGCTCCGCAGGCTCCCGCCGCCAAGAACGCCAACCAAAATCTGATCCCGAACGCCGACATGCTCGCGAATCCGCCGCTGCTCGGCTGGCGCACGGATTTCGGCACCGAAGGCCAGTATGTCCACAACAAGGAATACGTTCGCGTCACCACCGATCACGCGCCGCGGCCCGGCGTGAGAGTTATCGAGATCAACCAGCCGCCGATGATCGCCAGCAACCAGGGCACCAAGCTTCAAAGCCCGTTCTTCAAATGCGAACCCGGCGCGACCTATCGCGCGTCGGTGGACGTGATGACGTGGCACCCGGTCGCGTTCGCGAAAATATTCGTCATGGTCTATACGACCAACCCGGAGCCGGAACTGCGCATGTTCACCACGACGCAGATCCCGGCGATGAACGGCTTTCCGGCGCTCAAGCAGTGTTACCGCGTGCAGTTTCCCGACCCGGCAAAAGGAAAAGCATGGGTGACCTCCTCGCGCGAGTTCACGATCCCGGAGAAGGTATCGGTGAAACGCGCGACGGCGCTGCTGGTCGAGGGCGACATCCTGGACCTCGATGGTTTCGTGACCAAGCTGAAGGACGCCGGCAACCCGGTGTCGAAATTCCTCGTGGAACAGCTCTCCGCCGACACGAAGAAACAGATGAGCGCCGAGCCGATTCCCGAGACGCTGGCGGCGTTGTTGATGGCCGACCTCAACAAGATTCTGAAAAGCGGCAACATCTACACGCCGGAACGCTTCGGCCAGGTGCGGCTCCAGGGCGACATGACGGCGGCGCAGGAGCGTTTCGCGTCGTTCCACGAGGGCGACATCGGGAACGTGAATGGCATGGCGGCGCGGTTGCAGAAAGGCGAGGACCCGCTGTCGAAGTTTCTTATGGAGCGGTTCTCCACCGACACGCGGCGGCAGGTGCACAACTTCGGTTCGAACGTGAAGCGGTCCAGCACGCTGTCGCCGTCGGAGGCGTTGCAAAAGGCACTGGTCAAGGAGTTCAACGAACTCATCCAGGGCGACTGCCTCTACACGCCGGAGCTGTTCGCTCAGGTCCGGCTCAGCGAGGCCACGCAGGCTGCGCTCAAGCAAAACCTGCGCGGGCCGGAACTCATCAAGCTCAACCGCGCGCTGTTGGAGGAGGCGTATCCGGCGGAACTCACGAAGGCCGCCGCAGCCGCGCCGCCCGCCGGTGATTTCGTCCGGACCAACCGTTTGCTGTTGGAAGACACGTATCCTGAAATCGAGAAGCTCAAGCGGCGCCCGGACATGACGCAACGGCCGGAATACATGACGTTCCAGCCGGAGGCGTTCGGCACGGCGCTGAGCGAGAAGTTGAACATCACGAGTTATTTTTGCAACTTCCGGATCTTCAAGGTGAAGTCCGGCGAGTAGCGCCAAGATTTGAAAAGAGAAGCAATGAGTTTGGGTCGTTTATTATCGGGAGACGCCTCTCAAAGGCAGTAGTTCCCGTTAATGATTTAGGTGGTATAATACAACGGTCGAAAACCGACGTATGGCACTGACCGCAAATCTTGTTCATGAGCAGTTGATCGCGGCGACGCGCAAGCTGCGGGTGTCGCGCAGCGTCCGCTACACGCTCATCGGCGTCTCCGCCGCGGCGCTGCTGCTGCTGGCCAGCCTCCTGCTCGACGCGCGTTTTCACTTCGACTACCTCGGCCGGTGGATTGGTTTCCTGTTGATGATCGCGCCGCTGGTTGCCGGCGGGCTGATGACGGCGTGGGCATGGCGGCCGGCGGTCTCCGAGGAGAGCCTTGCGCGCCGGATCGAGTCGAAGTCCTCGCTGCGCGGCAACGTGCTCATCAGCGCGGTGCAGTTCGACCGCGAACTGCCGCCGGATTCGCCGTTGCGGCAGGCGGTGTTCGCGGAAATGCACAATCCGTTCCCGGCCGTGCAGTGGGCCAACGTGTTCGATGTCGAACTGCTGAAGCGGCTTGGCTTGGTGCTCGGCGGCGTCGTGGTCGCGATGATCATCTGGGCGGTCATCAGCCCGGACCATTTCACCAATTCCGCCGCCCGCATTATTCTGCCCGGCAGCAGCATCGCGCCGCTGACGCGCACGCAAATCGTGGAGGTGTCGCCCGGCCAGATACAGATCATCCACGGCCGCGAGTTTGCCACCTCCGTGAAACTCGGCGGCGAAATCCCGCGCGCGGCGTGGATTTACTTCCGGGAACTCGGCTCGACCTGGCAAAAACAGCCAATGAGCCGCGAGGTCGGCCTGCCGCTGTTCAGCTACCGGTGGAAGGAAGTGCTCCAGACGATGGACTTCTACATCGTCGCCAACGACGCGCAGTCGGCGCAGTATCGCGTCACGGTGCGGCCCGCGACCGCCATCGGCGCGAAAGTCGCCGAGGTGAAACTGCCGGACTACACCCACGCGGCGCCGGTGACGGTCAAGGACTTCAACATCCTCCAGAACGTCCTGCCCGGCTCCGTCGTCACAGTGACGTTCGATTTCAACTACCCGCTCGTCGAACTGCGCGCGACCGATGAGAAAGCGCAGGCGCTGGCCGTTACCAAAGTCACCGACAAACAATGGCGCGTCAGCGACAGGATTCTCGCCAACCGCACCGTCACGCTGAACTACCGCGACACCGACAACATCGCCGACCGCGACACGCTCCAGATCGCCATCCGCGGCGACGAACCGCCGAAGATCGAAATCACCACGCCGGACGAAGGCAAGGAGCTGGCCGGCTCGCGCGACTCGGTCATCGAGATCAAGTTTGCCGCCAGCGACAACTACGGCCTCGGTTCGCTTGCGCTTTACCGCAGCACGCAGGAATCGGAGACGGGCCAGCTCGTGCAGTCCTGGAAAGACGCCGCCGGAAAGCCGGCGTTTAGCGGCACGGCGCAGGTGGCGCTCGCTCCGTTCGCGAAGTCGGTCGAAGAGCGGCTCCGGTTTGTCCTCGTTGCGAAGGACCAGAACGATGTCACCGGCCCCGGCGTGACGATCTCGCGGCCGATTCCGGTCGTGCTGAGGCAGGTCGAGAAACTCAAGGAGCAGAAAGAGGCGCAGGTCAACAAGCTCCAGAAGAGCCTCGAAGAGATGATCAAGCTCCAGAAAACCAATCTCGACGAAACACGCGGTGCCTACCGGATGAAGCCGGTGCCGGCGGACGCAACGCCGCCGCTGCTCGCGCGCCAGACGAAGGTGCTGGAGATGGGCCGCACGCTCGCCGCCTCGGCGGACGTGATCGCCTCGAAGGTCCGCGAGAAGCTGCGCTCGCTGGTGAACCAGGAGATGAACGAAGCGGTTATGACGCTCCGCAACGCCGGTACCGCAGCCGATCCCGCCGCGCGCCAAAAGTTTGTCTCGCGCGCGGTGGACGTGGAGGTGGCCATTCTGGCGCAACTGGCCGGCACACCCGAAGCCGTCGCCGACGCCGCCTTGAAGGCGAAGCTCGCCGACCTGCTCGGCGGTATCCACGGTTTGCTCGAAAAACAGCAGAAGCTCCAGATTGAAACGAAGAAGGTCAGCCAGGACGCCGTCAAACCGCTCTCGGACCGGCAGGAGGCGCTGGCCGAACAATCGCAGCAGGTGCGCAAGGAGCTTGGCAACCCGCCGCAGGAGCAGGCGAAGCTGGCGGACGTGCTCAAGCAGGCGGCGGCGAAGTTCGGCGCGATGAAGATTTACGAGGACATGCTGGGCGCCGCCGAACAGCTCGACACGAAGAAACTCCAGCCTGCCGCCGATACGCAACAACGGGTGGTGGACAACCTCAAGCGGATCGTCCGCTTCATCGAGGACGGCCAGAAGCTCCAGGGCGCGGCGAATATGGACAAGCTGCGCGCGCAACTGGCGGCGCTCAAGGCCAAGCTCGACACGCTGCTGGCGCTCCAGAAGGACGTCGTGGAGAAAAGCAAGGACTGGCTGCACAAGGGCAAGATGGACCCGGAGGACATGGCGCTGGCCGAGGAGATCAAGAAGACCAAGCAAATGATGGAGAGCGTCCTCGAGCAGATGCTGGTGGACGCCCACGTCTGGCCCGACATCCAGTCGTATGAAGAGCTGCGCATGTCGGTGAACGAAATCTTCGAGGACGTCATCCAGGCCGACAAGGAGGACGTCAATAAAAACAATCTCAAGCCGACCGAGGTGGCCGTGCAGAAAGAGGACGGCCTGATGGCGGCGATCGAGAAGGCAAAAAAGATTGAAGAGGACATGGAGGCGTGGCTGCCGCAGAAGAGCGACACGACGAAGTGGCTCGACGAGAATTTCGACAAGCGCGAAATGCCCGACATGCCGAACCTGCCGCTGCCCGACGCAATGGACGACATCGTCGGCAACTTGTTGAAGGAGCAGCAGGACATCAAAGACGACGCTCAGGACGCCGCTTCCAACCAGGCGCTCGCGCAGGCCGCGCAAGGCTGGGAAATCGCCGACGGGCCGATGCCCGGTTTCAGCGCGCAAGGCAAGTCCGGCAACACGCCGCCCAACAAGAACATCCAGAACGGCCGTTCCAGCGGCGGCCGGCAGGGCATGAGCGACGGCGAGATGGTGGGCGGCAAGACTCAGAACCTCGAAGGCAGCGACCTCGACGCGCGCCGATCCAATTCCAAGATGGCGCGCGGCATGATCGAAGACCCGGACGGACCGACGACCACGAAGGCGACCGACGCGGGCGGCAAAGCCGGCGCGTTCGGCGACCGCATGGGCATGGAAGGCAACGCGCCGTTGCGCGGCTCGCAGGCGCCGAGGAAACTGGCCGCCGACGCGCTCGCCGTCCAGCAGGAGTTGTTGAAAAACAAGACGGCCAAGGCCGTCACGCAGGCGCAGATGCTGAACCTGCGCGCGGACGGGTTGTCCGACGTGGCGCGTTTGCAGGAGCAGGCGGCATGGGCGCTGAAATACGGCAAGCTCGGCGACTATGGCCGGCTGAAGGCGCAGATCATGCGCAAGCTCCAGGAGGTCAAGGCCGGCCTCGGCTCCGGCAACGTGGTGCAGTTGGCGGGCGACGACGCGGTGCGCTCCGAGGAAAAGCAACTGCTCGGCAGCAGCGAAGGTTCCGTGCCGGCGCAATACAAGGACATGATGGCGGAGTATTACCGCTCGCTCACCGAAGGAAAGTGATGACCGTTGCCGCGCAGCTTTCCTTCATCCTACTCTCAACGTTTCTGGCCATGCCGGCGTTTGCAGCGCGTCGTGATCGCGAGGTGGCGCCAGCCGCGTCGTCCGCGCCGTGGGCGGTGCAGGACGCGCCTTACCGCGCCGTTGTCCGCGCCGACTACCCAACCTCCAGCCCTGAATCCGGCTACGACATCGAAATCCCGGAGTTCGGCCATACGCTGCCGAATCTCAACGACTGCGTCCTCACCGACGCCGACGGCAAACTCGTTCCGCTCTATCCGGTCTGGCGCGGCGAGGGTCAGCGCGCGATTTTTCTCGCCCGGGACATGAAGCGCCACGCGGACTACTATCTTTACTTTGGCGGCGGCCGGTCCCGCCGCGGCGAAACGTGGCGGCCGCTGGTCAGTCTGTTGATGGAAACGCGGCGGCTGCCCGCGGCGACGCGGTTCGACAACTGGGGGGAGATGGAAAACACCTGGCGGCGCGCGACGGAGGTGGACGGCGCGGGGTTCGTGTCGAAACTGTATCACGCGGCCAACCCGTTCGGCGACACGGTGCGTTTCGCGACGCACTACACCGGCTGGCTCCGGACGCGCGGCATGAAGGAAGTGTTTCTTTACACACAATCCTCCGACGCTTCGTTCGTTCTGGTAAACGACCGGTATGAGTTGGATTGGCCCGGCGTCCACGACGGCCGCGCCAATCAGAAGACCGTGCACGGCCAATCGGTCAGAGTCACCGGCGATGTGGCAAAAATTGATTACTATCACGTCAAGGCGAACGCCGACTTTCCGCCCGGCATGGTGCTCGGCTGGCGCAAGGGCGACCGGTACGAGCCGATTCCGGAGGACGCGTGGGTGCATCCCGAACACGCCACGTTCGCGGGCATGGAGGACGCGCACGGACGGCCGGTGCCGCTGGCGCGGATCGAGATGAGTTCCTATGTCGGCTTTGACAACGAGTTTCTGTTCGAGACGCGCTGCGCGCTGCCGTATGGCGACTCGAGAGGCTGGACGGTGAACTGGCAGTTCGACGACGGCTGCGTCTCCGCCGGGCCGACCGTGGAGCGCGTCACGGTCGGGATGTCGCCGCTGAGATTCCGCGTGACGTTGCAGCGCGAGAAGGAGGAGTTGCGCGGCATCCGGCGGATGGATTTCGGCACGCTGCCGCGCATGGCCTCCATCAACGACGCGAAGGACCTGGACCGGTATGTGGAGTTGATGGGCAACCAGGACCCGGCGCCGCTTTCGGTCAGGACGTTGCGCGCTTACACGACGCTGCTGCAACTCAGCCCCGGCGGATTGGCGGCGGCCAAGTGCGCCGGTGTGTTTCTCCAGAAAAACCCCGACCCGGCCGACCCGCTCTGGCCCGCGGCCCAGATGCTGCGCCTGCGGGGCTTGATGCAGTTGGATCCGAAACTGGCGCTCAATGAATTGTCGCGGCTTGACAACAGCGCGCGCCAGCGGAACTACGAGAAGTTCGACCTGCTCGAACTGGAACTGCTGGTGTTCTACCTGCGCAGCGACACGGCGGTGAATCGCGCGCGCCAGATCGCCACGCAGCATCCCGACTCGCGGATCGCCCGCATCGCGATGGTCCGCATCGGCGACCTTTATCGCCTGCAGGGCCGCATGAAGGAAGCCGTCGCCCAATACCAGAGCGTCCAGCAGCGAGCCACCGACGAGACCGGCGGCAAGAAACTGCCCGCGCAGGACCGCGCCTTCTCCATCGCCGTCATCGAGATGTTGCTCGACGGCCAGCGCCTTGAGGCCGAGGACAAGCTGCTGGAGTGGGAGGCGGCGCATCCGATGGTCAAGCTCGACAGCGATTTCCTGCTCCTGCGCGCGCGGACGCTGATGGCCGGCGGACGCTGGCGCGAGGCGCTCGCGGAACTGGACTCGATGCTGCAATTGCAGCCTGACAGCGCCTACCAGATCGATATAAACTTCTACCGCGCGCGGGCGTTGTATGAACTGGGCCAAAAGCCCGAGGCGCGCCGGATTTGGACGGAGATTGCCAAAAAATATCCGCGACACGATCTCGCGGCGCAGAGTTCCAAATGGGCTGAGACGCCATGAAGACAACATTTCTCGCGGCGGCAGTGGCGGGCCTGGCGCTGGCCGGCCTGACCGCCGCCGACGCGCAACAAAAAATCATCCAGCGGATTTACACCGAGGTGGACGTCACCGATAACGGCGGCCTCGAAGGCAAGGTGGACGCGCCGCTCACCCATGCGCTCGCCATGAGCCGGGAGTTTGTGGACAAGGAAAACACCTACTCTTACGAGCGATGCTTCCGGGGCGCGTTGAGCGAGGGCAACAAGGCGTTCAAGTTCGAGCATCTGCCCGTCGGCAAGTACGACCTCGTGTTGATCAACCAGGACCGGAGCGCGCTCTACGAAGGCTTGAATCTCGGCGGGGAGATTTCAAAACTCCCGCCCGTGTCGAGGCAGAACCTGGAAAAAATCATCGGCAAGCAGGATGCGTTTTTCAATCACGCGTTCATGATGCGCGCCGGGGTTCAAACGATCGAGAAGGACGGCGACAAGACCCAGCGGATTTCCGCGCTTGTGGAGCGGCTTCGCGACAAGGTGTTCCTGACGCAAGGCGGCGACGTGGTCAAAGCCGCGCGCAACGGCAAGGAGGCGATGGCCTTCGTGCGGCGCTTCGAGGTGATCGAGCTGAACCAGGCCTCCGACGACTGGCAGGTCACCGACACGCGGCACATTTACCGCGAGACCGAGTCCAGTGTCGGCGCGCTGCCCCATTTCAAAAACGTTTACGTTGCCGCGCTGGGCAACATCCGCGTCGTGCATACCGTTAAATCGCTCGGCCTCGTCCCGTTGCCCAAACCCTGAGACATTGTCATGCCCACACTCCAAATCCTCACCGGCCCGCTCAAGGACCAGCAAATCAACATTGTCGGCGAACGCTTCGTCATGGGACGCGAGCGCGACTGCGAACTGGTCCTCGACATCCCGCTGGCGTCGCGCCATCACGCCTGCTTCTACAAAGCCGACGACGGCTGGCGCATCCAGGACCTCGGCAGCGTTAACGGCACCCTGCACAACGGCTCGAAGGTTCGGGACGCCATTGTTGCCTCCGGCGATAAAATCGCCATCGGCAATGTCATCATGGTGTTCAGCGATGGAACGCCCGTGGCCAAACCCCTCGCGCCTTCCAAGCCGCAACCGGAAACCGCCGCGCCCGTGCAGGACGCCGCCATCCAGGCGCTCGTCCAGCAGATGAGCCAGCGCACCAAATCCATTGGCCGCGAGATGGCCAAGGTCATCATCGGCCAGCATGAGATCGTCAACCAGTTGCTCACGGCGATCATCTCCAACGGCCACGTCCTCATGATTGGCATGCCCGGCCTCGCCAAGACGACGATGATCCGCACGCTCTCCGAGGTCATGGACCTGAAATTCAACCGCATCCAGTTCACGCCCGACTTGATGCCTTCCGACATCACCGGCACCGAGGTGCTCGAAATCAACGACGCCACCGGCCACAAGGAGTATCGCTTCATCAAAGGCCCGATCTTCTGCAATATCCTCCTCGCCGACGAAATCAACCGCACGCCGCCAAAGACACAGGCCGCGCTGCTGGAGGCGATGCAGGAGCACCGCGTCACCGCCGCCGGCCACACCTACCAGCTCACGCTGCCGTTTTTCGTCCTGGCCACGCAAAACCCGCTCGAACAAGAAGGCACCTACCCGCTGCCCGAAGCGCAGCTCGACCGCTTCATGTTCAGCATCTACATCGATTACCCGACCGCGGAGGAAGAGGAGGAAATCGCCCGCGTCACCACCCGGAAGAGCAAGGTCGAGTTGCAAAAGGTTCTCAACAGCAAGGAAATCCTCGAACTGCAGGAGGTTGTCCGCGACATGCCTGTTTCCAACCACGTCGTCAAATACGCCACGCGCCTGGCGCGCTCCACGCGGCCCGTCGGCGAACACGCGCCGGAGTTCATCAAGAAATGGATTCACTGCGGCGCCGGCCCGCGCGCCTCGCAATACCTCGTGCTCGCCGCCAAAGGCCACGCTGTTGCCGAAGGCCGCCTGCTGGTGACCACCGACGACGTGCGCGCCATCGCGCGGCCGATCCTGCGCCACCGCATGTTCACCAATTTCGCCGCCGACGCCGAGGGCATGGACACCGACAAGATCGTCCAGCGCCTGCTCGAGGAAGTGCCGGAGCCGGGCGAGAAGGACTACTGAGGAGTAGGGCGGAGTAATGGGGGAAATGGAGTATTGGAGTGTTGGAGTAATGGAATAAGGGAAGACACTTATCTCCGTCGTTCTCCCACGACTCCATCCCCCCATTACTCCACTGCTCCACTGCTCCAACACTCCATTCCTCCATTCCCCTCACTCCGCCCTTGACCGCGCGTTGAGCGGGCCGCAGAATCGCGGCCGGTCCCATGGCTCTTCCGAAGTTTTTTCAGAATTGGGCCGAGGACTTGGAAACCTTTGTCCTCGACGTCATCTTCGAGCGCCGCCGCGGCAAACGCGCCAACCTTCTGCGCGCGTTCCTGACGGCGCTCTCGCAGCTCTTTGCCCTCGCGGTCCAGTTGCGGCTCTGGAGCTACCGGATGCGATTGCTGCGCGACCGGACGCTCGGCTGCCTGGTGGTGAGCGTCGGCAACCTCACCGTCGGCGGCACCGGCAAGACGCCCGTCGTGGAAAAATTCGCCCGTGCCCTGGCCCAGCGCGGCCGGCGCGTCGCCATCCTCTCGCGCGGCTACAAGAGCGCCAAGCGCCCGTTGCTGGAACGCCTGCTCGTCAAATTCACCGGCATGGAGCGGCTCTCGCCGCCGCGCATCGTCAGCGACGGCGAATCGCTGCTGCTCGATTCGCACCAGGCCGGCGACGAGCCTTACATGCTCGCGTCCAATCTCAAGAACGTCATCGTGCTGGTGGACAAGGATCGCGTCAAAGCCGGCAAGTATGCGATCGAGAAACTTCAGGCCGACACGCTGCTGCTCGATGACGGCTTTCAGTATCTCCACCTCAAGAGCCGGCTGAATCTGGTGCTGATTGACCGCACCAACCCGTGGGGCACCGGCCGCATGTTGCCGCGCGGCACGCTGCGCGAACCAATCCGCAATCTCAGCCGCGCCTCCTACGTCTTTATCACCAAATGCGACGGCAGCGACATCAGCCCGCTCCGCGACCAGATTCGCGCGCTCAATCCCACCGCCGACATCATCGAGTGCGCCCACCGCCCGCTTTACCTTCAGGACGTTTTCACCGGCGTGCGCAAGCCGCTGGAGTTCCTGCGCAATCTCGACATCGCCTCCCTCAGCGGCATCGCCGCGCCGGAGGGCTTTGAGGAATCGTTGGAGAAACTCGGCGCTCACCTCGTCTGTTCCCACCGCTTCGCCGATCACCACCGTTACAGCCAGCAGGAAATCATCAACGTCATCAACCGCAGCCACAAGAGCGGCGCCAAAGCGGTCATCACCACCGAGAAGGACGCGGTGCGCTTCCCGCTGGTCGAGCGGCGTGACGTGTCCATCTACTTCATGCGCGTCGAAATCGAAATCCTCCACGGCGCGACCGACTTTGACGACGCCGTGGGCCGCATCTGTTTCAGTTGACATGAACCCACGCCGCGTTCTCATCCGTTCCGTGAACTGGCTCGGCGACGCGGTCATGACGATGCCCGCCATTCAGCGGCTGAAACAGGCCCGGCCGGACGCGCAGTTGGCCGTTCTCACCGGCCCGAAGCTCGCCGACCTCTGGCGGCTGCATCCCGATGTGAGCGAAGTGATCGTCCACGAGCCGGACAACTGCCCGTTCGCCCTGCTCCGGCAGGCGCGCGAACTGCGGCAGGGCCGGTTCGATGCCGCGGTCATCTTTCCGAGCTCCTGGCGCAGTGTGCTGCCGATCCGGCTCGCCGGCATCCCGCGGCGCATCGGTTACGGCGGCCACGCGCGCGCGTGGATGCTGACGGACCGGCTGGAGGAATCCGCCGACTACCGGACAAAACCGGTGATGACACCGGAGGCCATCCGGAGTTTTGGAAACGGCGGGCCCGCGGCGGCGGAGCGGCCTGTCTTCAAACACCAGGTTCATCGCCATCTCCAACTCGCCGCCTGCCTTGGCGCCGACGCCACACCGTGCGCGCCGCGATTGCAGCCCGGCGCGCCGCCGGCCGACGCGCTTCTGCCGCAGGACAAACCGCTGCTGGCGCTCAACGCCGGCGCGGAATACGGCCCCGCCAAACGCTGGCCGCTCGACCGCTTCATCGCGGCGGCGAAGGCGATGGTCGAACGGCATCACGTTCGCTGGGTGATCATTGGCGGGCCGAAGGAAACCGATCTTGGCGGCCAGATCGTTGCCGCGCTCGGCGGGCAGCACGCCATCAACCTCGCCGGCCGGACGACGCTTTTGGGCCTGTGCCACGCGCTGGCGCAGTGCCGCCTTCTGCTGACCAACGATAGCGGCCCGATGCACCTCGCCGCCGCGCTGGGCAAACCCGTCGTGGCCATTTTCGGTTCCACCGAGCCGGCGTTGACTGGCCCCGACCTTGCCGGCGGCGCACGCCATGTGCTGCTGCGCCGCGCGCCGCCCTGCTCGCCGTGTTTTCTGCGCGAGTGCCCGATTGATTTCCGCTGCATGACCGCGATCACGACAGAGGAAGTTGTGGGGGCGGTGGAGAAAGTGATCAGTATTCAGTAATCAGTGGGTCGGTCATTGGATTGGGTGCATCTCAGGTTTTGAAACGTGTGTGTGAATGGGTCTGAACCACGCTTTTTGTTGATGCGTGTTTCGGAGCTTTCCGAGCGCGCCGAAGGCGCAGCGGTAATCCAGCCCAGGGCAAGCGCGAGCGCCGCCCTGGGTGGGAACGTCGCCATCTGGCCGCCCTGAAAGGGCGGCGGTAACGACACGTCCGCGTTTTGCCTGCGCCCTTTCAGGGCGCACCTCATTACCTGCGGCTATCCCAGGGCGGCGCTCGCGGACTCGCTTGCCCCGGGCTGATTTACTCGGCACCTTCGGTGCGGTCGGAGGGGAGTAGTCCAAGACCTCAAGTGCGCCCCATTGGATTCCCAGAATGATTGGATACTGACCTACTGATCACTGATCACTGGTTACTGGTTACTGAATGTTCCCCTCTTCCGCGTCGATGAACATCTGCTCCACATACGCGAGCAGGTGGATGAGAAAAATATCGTGATCGCGTTCGGTGGGTTTGAGGTGCCTGGCCGGCCGGTTCATGTCGGCTTCGGTCACGTTCCAGCGGCTCCCCATGACCAGTCGCGCCTGATTGAGCGCGCTGAGCCACGCGGCGGCGTGGTTTGCAGGGAAAACAACGCGCCAGCTCTCGCCGTGCGCCGGGTCTTTCTCCAATCGCCCGAGGTCCGCCGCCATCAACTCATAGTTCGTGCGCCACAATGCCTCCAGTCCCGGCACGACCAGTTCGCGCCAGTCGCGGTTGATGTTCTCCTGCGAGGATGGTTTGGGCAACAACCGCTCGCGCACGGCGGGCGGCTGCGGCTCCGCAAGCAACACCGGCACGCTGGACAGGATGTGCCGCCAGGATTCGTCCACGCCCGCGAGGCACAGGTTCCCGTCGGCCAGTCTTTGAAGATGCAGCGACATCACGGCTGCGCCTTTTCCATGATGGCCATGAGATGATATTGCTGCAACACGTGCACGTAATGTTCCGCCGGCTCCCGCCCGCCGGTCCAGACGATGGACTGGCCGCGCGTGTGCACTTCCATCATGTGCGCCTTCGCCTTCTGCCGCGGGTAGCCGAACACCTTCTGGAAAACCATCGTGACGTAGCTCATCAGGTTGATCGGATCGTTCCGCACGATGACGTGCCACGGCGGAGCGAGGTCGGTTTTCGTTTGTTCCGTGACCGTCTCAATGACGCCCGGCGCGGTCGCCGGGCCGGCGGCGTCGGCGCGCGGAGGCGTCCTGCTTGAAAATAAAGTCCGTTTCGCCATCGCGTTTTACCGTAACAGCCAGCCCGCGCGTTGTCCACCGGCGGCGTGAGGAGGCACATGGACGGACGCATCCCAGTTTTGGGTCGGATTGAGAAAACGGACTGCCAAGTCCGTGGCTTCGCCCTCTCCAAAAACCGGGATGCGCCCGCACCCGGAAAAATAGTAGCAAATTTCTCTTGACATGCAAGAGAATTATTCTATATTCTTCCCCTGATGAAAGAGGTCGTCAACGGGGCGCAAGAAGCCCCAAACGGCGCTCCGGAAAGCAGCCCGAACGCGGCCGGAGAGCCAATCTGGCGCACCCGGAAGCCATCCACGGATTGCACGGATTGTTCGGACCGCTCGGATTGCCCAGATGGCGCTGGACCGCCCAAGCGGCAAAATCGCCCCCGGCGTGGACAGCGGGGAGCGGGCGTAAGGCCGGTTTTCCTCCCGGCAATCATTTGGACTTGTTTTCAAAACGAACCCATATGACGACCTCCACCAAAACTGGAAAACATCGTTTTTCTGTGGAAAACGCGCATTTCGATGCCCGGAGACCATGAAATCAAAAGGCTATTTTTACGAAACGAACCCAAATGATTTAGCCGCGTCGCGGAAGGATACAGTTGGGCGCCGGCCCTTGACTGTAGCGCGGGGAACGACACAGAGCCTCCAAACCGCCTGTTCAGTCCAAATGAATCCGACTCAATCCGACCTGATCCGGCTCAACCCGGCTCAATCCGGCCGTGGGAAACCCGATGCCGGTTGCAAGGATGCGAATGACCGGGGCTTGGACAATGATTTGAACGCCGCCGCGCCGGCCGCTATCATAACGTCATGAAGCTGGTGGATACACACGCGCACCTGACCGACGGGCGTTTTCACGATGACCTCGACGCCGTGGTGCGCCGGGCCGCCGAGGCCGGCGTGGGCAGGATCATCACCCTGGCGACGACGCTGGAGGACTGCGAGGCAGTGCTGAAACTGACGGAGCGGTTTCCGGCTGTGTTCGCGGCGGTGGGCGTGCATCCTCACGCCGCGGATGCGTCGCCAGCCGACGTGACGGGTGCGTTGGCGGAGTTCGCGAAACATCCCAAGGTCGTCGCCATCGGCGAGGCGGGGATGGATTACCATTACCTGCCGGGCCGGACGCAGGGCCGGCCCGACCTCGACGCGCCGGCGAAAGCCAGCCAGCGTCGCGTCTTCGCGCAGCAACTCGAACTGGCAGCGCGGCTCGACAAACCCATTGTCATCCATTTGCGCGAGTGCGCCGGCGATTTGCTGGAGATGGTGGCACCGTATCGCGGCCGGTTGCGCGGCGTGTTTCATTGTTTCAGTGAGGAAGGCGGTGTGGCGCGCCGCGTCGTGGACTTGGGCTTCCACATTTCATTCAGCGGCATGCTGACGTTCAAGAAAAACATGGTCTTGCGCGAGACAGCGGCGGGGTTGCCGCCGGAACGCGTGATGGTGGAGACGGATTGCCCGTACATGTCGCCGGAGCCGCATCGCCGCGAACGTTGCGAGCCGGCGTGGGTCGTCCACACGGCGGGGGCGCTGGCGGCGGCGCGCGGCGTACCAGTGGAAACGGTGGCGCGGCAGACGACGGAAAACGCGGAGAGGTTGTTTGGATTGCCGGCGGCGGGCTGAGACAGGGGAACGAAACTCCGAATTCCAACCCCAAGGAATTTCAAATCTTAAATTTCAAATTCCAAACATAAGCCGCACGGCAGCGCCGTTGTTTTTGGATTTGAATCCGGGCGCTTCCTTGGAGTTTGGAATTTGGAGTTTGGAGTTTCCTACGCCGTCGCCGCCAGTCTTGCTTCCGGCGAGCAACCGAGTTTGACGGCGAACTGAACGGCGGCAAGGAAGCTGGCGGGATTGGCGACGTTGCGACCGGCGATGTCGTAGGCGGTGCCGTGGTCCGGCGAGGTGCGGATGAACGGCAGGCCGAGGGTGATGTTCACGCCGTTGTCGAACGCGAGCATCTTCAGCGGCACCAAACCCTGGTCGTGATACATCGCCACGACGGCGTCGAACTCGCCCTTGTAGGCTTCGTTAAACAGCGTGTCGGCCGGACGCGGGCCGATGGCGGTGATGCCTTTCTTCACCGCCGCCTGCACGGCGGGCGCGATGATCTTCTCTTCCTCGTTGCCGAAAATGCCGTTATCGCTGGCGTGCGGGTTCAGACCGGCGACGCCGATGCGGCGCCGCGACAAGCCAAATTTCTCCAGGGCCGCGTGGGTCAACTCGATGACGTCGAGCAGCTTTTGCTTGGTCAGCGCGCGGGGGACTTCCTTCAGCGCCAGATGAGTCGTGGCGAGCGAGACCCGCAACCACGCCGTCGGCGCGAGCGCGCCCGGAACCGGCGGTGGTTTTTGGAAATGGCCGACGAGCATCATGGCGGTGCGCTTGGCGTGGGAGAGTTTGCCGAGCAGCTCTGTCTGGCCGGGTGTGTTGATGCCGGCGGCGTGAAGCGCAGCCTTGTTGAGCGGCGCCGTGACCAGCGCGGCGATTTTCTTGGCCCGCGCCAGTTTGACGCCGTACTCGAGCCATTCAGCGGCGGCTTTGGCGGCGCGCTTGTCGGGTTTGCCCGGCTCGACGCTGGCCAAGTCGTGTTTGCCGACTTCGACGAGTTCGAACGTGGGCCGCACGCCGAGGCTGCGGCACGCGCGGTCGAGAACGCCCGCGTTGCCAATGATGAGGTATTGGTAATTCGGCGGCATCCGGCCGCTGGACAGGGCCTTGACCACGATCTCGGGCCCAATCCCTGCTGCGTCGCCGATGGTGATGCCGATGACGTCGCTGGTTGTAGTCATGGTGACCTCAGAAGTATCGGATATATGCTTTCTGCTTCAATCGTTCGATCCATTTTTGCTCGCGCTCTCTGCGCATCTCCTGCGCCAGATTTTTTTCCACTTCGCCGCGCACTTCCGTCATGGTGCGGGTGCGTTGCGGCCGCACTTCATCCACTTGGATGATGTAAAAACCGTTCTCGGTTTCGATGGCTTTGCTGTGCTGGCCGGCCGTCAGCGTAAACGCCACGTCGGCCAGTTCCTTGCGCAAGCCCGATTCCTTGTCCACCCAGCCCCAGTCGCCGCCCGGATTTTTCTGGTTGCCGCTGGAGTAAATGTTCGCCAAGGCGGCGAAATCCGCGCCGGTTTCAAGCTTCTGCCAGAGATTGTTGGCCAGATCGCGAGCCTCGGCGTTGTTGGAGAGAAGATCTTTTCGGACGACGATCATGCGGAGCCGGACCTGATAAGGGAGCGTGAACTTCCCCTTGTTCTGATTGTAATATTGCTCGACCGCCGAGGGCGAGATCACAATGTCGGAGGAGACTTCCTTGTGCCGCAACGCCTGCACGATCACCGGCTCGCGCACGTTCTTCTGCTTCCACTGTTCCAGCGTCATGCCGCGGGCCTGGACGGTGCGGATCAACGCATTCTTGTCGCCACCGAATTGTTCCTCAATGATCTCGTGCATGCGGGTGTCGAAGACATACTCCGGCAGCTTGTAGCCCTTGTCGGTGAACTCTTGGAGGATCAGCGCGCGCTCGACCAGCGTGTTGATCGCGTCCACCCAGATCTGTTGCTTTTTCCGGTCGAGTTCCTCGCCGGTATAATTGAGGCGATAGGCGTTCTCAATGGCGGGGATTCCCACCTCCCTCACATCGGAAACGGTAATCAGCCGGTCGTTGACGATGGCCGCAATTCCGTCAACAGCCGTCTCCGCAACCGCTTGAGTGCTGATACCAACCAGCAGCGCCGCAAACGGGGCACAATAAAACAACTTCCGCATTTCGTTATATCTCATCATGGCAGGACTTTGGGCCATCTTCAAGCTTGAAATTCCTGCAAACATAACCAACTGAAATAACGGATCTTATATCTTGAATTGGCCCGCTAACTGACTGGTTTTTGCTGGCAAATGCTCTTTTTCAGTTCTGCCAGAACTTGGTGGATGTCCTTCAGTTTCGCCGTCGCTGTCTGGCCGCTGAGGCGGGGAAACTTGTCGTTGATTTGCACATAATCGTCGCCCCGGGTCAGCATGATTCTGTCACCGCGGGTTTCCACGTTTGTCACGCCGACGTTGCCGGCGAAGAGTTTCAGCGTTGCCAATTGCAGCAGCAGTTCCGCCGCGGCTGGTGGCTTGCCGAACCGGTCGCGCATTTCCTGCCGCAGCGAGCCGATCTCTTCGACGGACGCCGCCTGCGCCAGCTTCCGATACATCTCGATCCGCTGCCGCGTGTCCGAGACATAATCATGCGGCAGGAAACACGGTGCGCGGGCTGCCGTGGGGCGCGGAGCGTCGAGCGTTGGACGTGAAATATCCTCTTTTAGCGACGCTCTACGCTCCACGCTCCACGCTCCACCCTCCCCCTCCGCCTCGCCCGGCGTCAACGCGAGAAAATCCAGCCGTGTGCGGACCTCCACGCGGGGTTTCACCTTCCGGCCTTTGAGCTGGCCGATGCTTTCCTTCAACAACTGGCAATACAACTCGAAACCGACGGCGGTGATGTGTCCGCTCTGCTGCCGGCCGAGGATGTTGCCCGCGCCGCGGATCTCCAGGTCGCGCATGGCGATCTTGTAGCCGCTGCCGAGCGAGGAATACTGGCGGATGGCCGAGATGCGCCGCCGGGCGGAGTCGAAGAGATGACCGTGCCGCGGCAGCATCAGGCAGGCGTAGGCCTGATGCTTGTAGCGGCCGACGCGCCCGCGGAGCTGGTAGAGGTCCGCCAGCCCGAACCGGTCAGCGCGGTCAATGATGATCGTGTTGGCGTTCGGGATGTCGAGGCCGCTCTCGATGATCGTCGTGCAAAGCAGCACGTCAATCTCGCCGTTGACGAACCGCTGCATCACCGACTCCAGCTCGTCCTCGTGCATCTGGCCGTGCCCGATGCCGACGCGCGCCTCCGGCACGAGTTGGCAGATGCGCAGCGCCACCTTCTCGATGTCGTAGACGCGGTTGTGGAGGTAATAAATCTGCCCGTCGCGCGCCAGCTCGCGCCGGATCGCGTCGCGGATGACGCGCTCGTCGTAGGCGCAGACCGTCGTTTGCACTGGCAGCCGGTCCGCCGGCGGAGTGTCGAGGCTCGACAGGTCGCGCAGGCCCATCAACGACAGATACAGCGTCCGCGGGATTGGCGTCGCCGTCAGCGTCAGCACGTCCACCATCTTGCGCAGCCGCTTGAACGTCTCCTTGTGCGCCACGCCGAAGCGCTGCTCCTCGTCCACAATCACCAGTCCGAGGTCGCGGAACTGCACGTCGCCTGACAGCAGCCGGTGCGTGCCGATGACGATGTCGAGCGAGCCTTCGCGCAGCGCCCGCAGGATGCGGTTCTGCTGGCGCGTTGTGCGGAACCGGCTGAGCATCTCGATCCGCACCGGGTAATCCGCCATCCGCTCGCAGAAGGTGTTGAAGTGTTGTTGCGCCAGCACCGTCGTTGGCACCAGCACGGCGACCTGCCGGCCGTCCATCACCGTCTTGAACGCCGCGCGCATCGCCACCTCCGTCTTGCCGTAGCCGACATCGCCGCAGAGCAGCCGGTCCATCGGCTTCGACGCCTCCATGTCGCGCTTGATTTCCTCCGCGCTCGTGAGCTGGTCCGGCGTCTCCTCGTAGATGAACGCCGCCTCGAACTCGCGCTGCCACGCCGTGTCCGGCTTGAACGCGTGCCCCGGCAGCGCCGCGCGCGCCGCCTGCAACTCCAGCAGTTCTGCCGCGAGGTCGCGCGTCGCCAGCTCGGCTGCGTCGCGGCTCTTGCGCCACGCCAGCGAGCCGAGCCGCGACAACGGCGGCGCCGCCTTGCCCGCGCCGACGTAGCGCGTCACCAGGTGCGCCTGCGCCACCGGCACGTAAAGCCGCGCGCTCCCGGCATACTCGACGGTCATCACCTCCTGCCGCGCGCCGCCGATGTCCACCTCCTGCAAACCACAGTAGCGTCCGATGCCGTGCTCGATATGCACCACAAAGTCGCCTTCTTCCAACTCCGCGATGTCACTGATGCGCCGCGTCTCGTGCGGCAGCCGCTTCGCCAGCTTGCGCGGCCGCAGAATGCGATAACGCCCGAAAATCTCCGCGTCGCTTACCACTACCAGCCGCGCGTCCGGCCAGATGAACCCTTGCGCCAGCGTGCCGATCTCCAGCCGCAACGGCACGCCGTCGAGGCTGTGCAGCGGCAGAATTTCCTTCAACCGCTGCCGCTCGCCCTCGTTGTTGCAGAAGACGAAAACCTCGCAGTCCTGCTCCGTCCACAGGCGGAGCTGGGAGAAAAACCTTTTCCGTTCCTGCTCCGCCACGCCCGCCTCCGGCAGCCCGCCGGAAATCGGCCGGTAAGCCTCCAGTGAATTGATCGTCAATTCCACGCTGCCCGCCGTCACCACGTCGCTCAGCGCGACGACGCTGTAGTGGCGGTCTCTGATCGCCGTTTCCCCATCCGCTGCTGCAGGCTGCGTGCCCTCATGCGGCGCCGCCGTCAATGGTTCAGTCAGCCGCTCGAACGGCAAATGAAATGGGTCGTCTTTCGGCAACTCCGCCGCGTAGCGCCGCGCCGCTTCCGCCAGCCGGTCCGGTTCGTCGAGCACCAGCAGCGTGTCTGCCGGTAGAAAATCGAGAAGATCGCCGAGCCACGAATCGGCCGGGTCGGCAGGTTGTTCGCTGGCAGGGCGTGCCGTCCCGGCGAGCGGGGGCGATTCTGGCGGCAACACCGCCGGCTCGCTTGCCTTGCCGTTTTTCTCGCGTTCCTGCCAGCGTTGCTGCAACAAACCAATCTCGCCCGCCGGTCCGATCACGCACGACTCGACGCGCCCGGCGCTGACTTGCGTCGCCACGTCGAACCGCCGCATGGAGTCAATCGAGTCGCCAAAAAACTCCAACCGCAGTGGTGTTGGCTCGTCGAGCGGGAACAAATCGAGGATGCCGCCGCGCACCGCGAACTGCCCCCGTTCCTGCACCTGCGCCTCGCGCGCGTAGCCGAGCCGCACCAGCTTGCCCGCCAGCGAATCCATTTCCATCTCCTGCTCGGTGCGAAGCTCCAGCAGCAGCGACCGAAATGCCCGCGGCGAGAACGTGCGTTGCAGCAATGACTGGACGGACGCGACGATGATGGGAAGATGGAGTGATGGGTCTTGGCCCGTCTGGAATGTGGGAGGGACCTTGGCGTTCCGACCAGCAGAATCGCCGCGCTGAGGCGGCTCCCACATTTTTTCCGACAAACGCTTCAACACGCGCAGCCGGTCGGCGATGACATCGGCGCTGGGCAGGCCGGCGTGCGGCAACGATTCCCACGCGGGATAGAACTGAGGTTCCGTGCCGAACGCGATGAGGCTTAGTTCCCAGGCTTCCTGCGATTTCAAACCGTCGGTGACAATCAGCAGCGGCCGGGAAAGTTTTCGCGCCAGCAACGCCGTGAGGAATGGACGCGCCGGTTCCGCCACCGGCGCCAGAGACAAAAAAGGCCCTCCGGCGATTGCCGCAGCGGCCCGGGGGGTCTCAGCGCAATCCAGCGCAATTTCTACCGGGCCTTTGTCCATTTCGGATTTCGGATTGTGGATTGCGGATTTGACGGATTCCGCATCCCACAATCCGAAATGCCGTTGCTTGCGAGGTTCTCGCAAGCGCGCCCAACTGTAGCGGCAGTCTCAGACCGCCGCAAGGCAGGGCCAGACCAGCCAAAGTAACAATACGCGTTCTACGCCGATCTGTCAGCGTTGATAAATCTCGGTCCGAAAAATGTAGGGTGTCTTACCTTTTGGGAAAAGGTCGTTGATCAAATACTCGACCGTCTTCAGAAGTTTTTCTTTCTGTCCTTTCTCAAAACTGAAGCCAATGTCACGACTAAATCCTTCAATTTCCCAAAATCCTCTGGCTACGGAACGATGGTCCTCGAATTTGATGCCTTGCTGGGTAAGCCACTCGATCAGCTTCTTGACGGTTTCTTCCGGCAGGGCGAAAACCGTCGGAAGTGCGTCGGGAAGAGCGCCTTTATAAGGCTCATAATCCAAGCCTGGAGACCTGTTTTTCTTTTCCTTTTCGAGGACAGAGATCCCAACAAAATAGGAGTCACTGCATATAGTTACAATGCAATTCCAAACCCCATCCGAAGGGGACATGTTTGCCCGGATGTCCTGTGAATCGGATGTTTGAGCCGGCTTTTGATTTACAGTTTTGGCCAGCGCATCCAGCAACTTTTGTTTGTCCGCGAGTTTCTCGTCATGACTGACAGTTCTTGAATTCATCACCGCATCCGCCTCTTTTGCTTTTTCGAGTCGTTCCTTTTCCATCTTTGCTTCGAGGTCGGGAGGCTCTTCAGATGAAATCTTCCAGAGCTTCATTTTCTTTTGCTTGTCCAATTCAAAATGAAGCGTTTGATCCGTGGGATCGAATTCGAGTTGCAATTCTCTTGGCAGGTTTTTGCCGCGACCTCGCAAGTCAATGTCACGCCCACGCAGGACAATTCCCTTGTCTGTAACCGACCAACGAATGATGTCTCCTCCGACCGACATGGCAAACGTGCCTCGGCCATCTTTTCGGAGTCCCAGGAAGGCTTGGCCGAAGGCCTCTTGCTCTTTATTGCTCCAAGAACCGACGTAGTCGAATCCGAACGAAGTGAGCGGCCAGAAAAGCACAGCTAGCAGAAAAAATGCAAATCGAGTTTTAATACGAGCCTCCACTTGCCAGTTTGGCAGTGATTCGAGGTCAAGTAAATCTCCGAATGAACTGGATCACAATCCGGCCATCCGCCATTCGTCTCACACGCCGCCTACTTCGGCAGCAACTCGGCGACGAGCGACTTCTCTTCCTTCAACTCGTTCTCCGTCGCCGTGATCTTCGCGCGACTGAAATCGTTGAGCGGCACGCCCTGCACGATTTCCCGGTTTTTGCCGTCGCTGCGCATTGGATAGCTGAAGATGAGGCCCTTTTCAATGCCGTAGCTGCCGTCGGAGCAGACCGCGACGCTGAACCAATCGTCCTTCGGCGTCGGCGTCGTCAGCGCGCGCACCGTGTCCACGACGGCGTTGGCGGCGCTGGCGGCGCTGCTGAGGCCGCGCGCCTCGATGATGGCCGCGCCGCGTTTCTGGACGGTGGCGATGAAGTCCTTCTCCAGCCACTCGCGGTGGCCGATGACGTCGGTGAGGGGCCGGCCGCCGATCTTCGCGTTGAAGAAATCCGGATACATCGTGGAACTGTGGTTGCCCCAAATGGCGAGGTTGGTGACGGCGGCGACATCCGCGCCGGCTTTCTTCGCGATCTGGGTCCGGGCGCGGTTCTCGTCGAGCTTGGTCATCGCATGCCAGCGGTCGCGGGGGACGCCGGGCGCGTTGTTCATGGCGATGAAACAGTTGGTGTTGCACGGATTGCCGACGACGAGGATGCGCACGTCGCTGGCGGCGTTCTTCTGGATGGCGTGGCCCTGGCCGATGAAAATCTTGCCGTTGATGCCGAGCAGGTCCTTGCGCTCCATGCCGGCCTTGCGCGGGACGCTGCCGACCAGGAGACACCAGTTCACGCCCTTGAAGCCTTCGTTGAGGTCGGCGGTGGGCACGACGCCTTTGAGCAGCGGGAACGCGCAGTCCTCGAGTTCCATCACGACGCCGTTGAGCGCTTTCAACGCCGGCTCGATCTCAATGAGGTGAAGGATCACCGGCTGCTCCGGCCCGAACATCGCGCCGGAGGCGATGCGGAAAAGAAGCGAATAACCGATTTGGCCGGCAGCGCCGGTGACAGCAACGCGAATGGGTGTTTTGTTCATGTAATGGCTCCAAGTGCGCGGAATATAGGTGGCCGAGTCCGGTCGCGCAAATTTTTTGGCGAAAAAAGGCCGCAGCCTTCACCGCGCCAGGCGGAATCACGACCGCGGCTGCGCGTGAGTCGTTGGCGCGGCATCTCGAAGTTTCGGTCTTGTCCGGCCCATGGCGACGGCGTAGGCTGCGCGGCGTCAGCGGTAACTTGTGTTGATCGCGGCAACGAAAGGAGTTCGCCATGAAAGCTGAAGAGAGCGGGTCTGTGACACGTCGCCATTTTTTGGAGACAACCACCGCGGCAACGTTGGGGGTGCTGGCGGCAAACCACCCGGCGCCAGCGGCCGGCGAACCGGCGGCAGGCATGAAGTATCGCCGGCTCGGCCGCACCAACCTCAAGATTTCCGAGATCGGTCTGGGCTGCGCCAGCGGGCTGCGTTCGCAACAGCTTGGGCCGGAGCAGTTCAATAAGTATCGCGAGGCGCTTCCGATGATCGCGCAGCGGTTGCTGGACCACGGCGGCAACTTCGTCGCCACCTCTGCCAGCTACCACGACACCGAGGAGATTCTCGGCCGCGCGTTGAAAGGCCGCCGCAAGGACGTCTTCATCTTCACGGCGTCCGGCAAGAAGGACGCCAAGGCCGTCATCGCCGACTGCGAGCGGAGCCTGACGCGGTTCCAGACGGACGTGATTGACGGCTACTTCGGGCACGGCGGCTGGAGCGACGGATTTGGCGAGGCGGCGCAGACGCTCAAGCAGCAGGGCAAAATCCGCTTCATCGGCATGAGCTGCCACATCCCTGAGAAACACCGCGAGCGCGTCGAGGCGGGTTTGGTGGACTTCATTTTCCAGCCCTACAACTACATGAACCTCGCCAAGTGGACGGAGAAGACCGACCGCGTTGGCACGGAGGAACTGTTCGAGCTGTGCAAGAAGAAGGACGTGGGCGTGATGGTGATCAAGCCGATGACCGGACACTTCATTCCCAACTGGGCGAAGCAGACCGACGATCCGAAGGTGGCCGGGCTGCTCACGGAACTGAAGACGGTCGGTAAACAGAACCTCTACCAGGCGTTTCTGTTGTGGGTGTTGAAGAACCCCAACGTCTGCTGCGCCATCGTCGGCATGGGCGCGACGCAAGACGTGACGGAGAACTGCGCGGCGCTGACGCAGAAGTTCGGCGCGCTCCATGAGCGCCTGCTGGAGCAATACGCCGCCCTCGCCACGGGCGACTATTGCCGGATGTGCGAGACGTGCGTTCCAACCTGTCCGGCGGGCGTGCGCATCCCGGACATCCTCCGCTACCGCATGTATCACCAAAACTACGGTCATCGCCGCGACGCGCGCGAACTCTACGCCGCGCTGCCGGCCCATCAACAAGCGCCGGCCTGCACGGAGTGCGGCCAGTGCGAACAGGTCTGCCCCGCCCGGCTTGCGATTGTCCGAAAGCTCAAAGCCGCCCATGAGTTGCTGGCCTGACGCACACCCGTTGCGAAGAGGAACGCCGGTCTTATGAACCGTTCGCTGATTTTCTCCGGCTGGATTCTGGCTGGGTTGCTCGGCCTGTGTCAGACAGGTCTCGCCGACGAGGCCGCGAAAATCCCGACCTGCATGATCGTGGACGATCCGTCGCCGTTCTTCAACATGCGCTCGCTGAAGGACACCAACGTCTGTCACGAGATTCCCACATCGTTCTACGCCGAGTTTGGACAGTGGGCCGCGCAGAACGGCGTCAAGGGCAAGTTCAGCGTCGTGCCGTGTCTGGGCGGCATCAACCCGATTGACGGTTCGCTCGGTGAATACCCCGGCCACACGCGCGAGGAACGCCTGGCCTGGATCGCGATGATCAAGGAGTGGATTGCGCCGCGGTTCACCATCACGCCGGAAGTGATCACGCACTGGTATGTCTGGGACATCGCGGCGAAGCGGCTCAACGCCGGTCCGCAGACGGAAAACAACTGGCTCGCCGCACAACCGCTGGCGGTCCAGACGGAGTACATCGCCGAAGCGATGCGGATGCTCAAGAACGCGGGCATCGAAGCCGGCGGCCTGACGATGTGCTGGTCGTATCCCAAGGAGAAAAACGCTACACTGGGCGAGGCTACAGTCCGCGCCGCGGAAAAAGTGCTCGGCCTGAAATATGTGATGGTGTTCAACGACCCCGGCGAGCAACCGGAAGTCATTTACCGCGGCGACGACGGCGCGACGGCTGTTTCGCTCCATCCGGCGGTCACCGATGTTTACGATCACACGTTCGGCAAGAAGACCGAGCAGGACATCCTCCAGGACGCCGACCGCTACATCACCGCCGACGGCCAGCGCGGCCTCTTCGTCGAGCAGATCAAGAAGGGCAAGTGCCTCATCTTCTACACGCACGCCCAGTCGCTCTACGGCAACGGCGCCAAGAGCGGCTTCCGCGTCTTCCAGATGGCCGTCGAGCGGTTGAACCGGCACTACGGCAACCGCATCGAATGGATGACCGGCCTGGAAATCTGCCGCAAGTTTTGCCCGCCGCCTCGTTGAATGCCGCTCGGAATCGCGCCGCCGCGCCGTCCATGAAACAACATCTTCTGATTCTCATCGTTTTCCTGTTCGCGCCGCTGGCGGCGCTGCACGCTGCTTCCAAACCCGCTGTCGAGGTTGCGGATGAGCAGGTGCAGCACGACGTTGCCGTGTTGGCGGAACGCCACGTCATCAGCGTCCCGGACTATTGGCTGGAGCACGTCGTCACGGGTGGGAAGTGCGACGGCGCAAAGACGGCGACGCTGCTGGTCGAGGTGGCCAAGGTCTTCAAGCCGGTGACAACAACGGAGGAAGCCATCGCGCTGATCGCCCAGCGCGGCATCATCAGCCAGCCGGATTATTGGACCAGGCATGCGGTGGCGGGCGAAGTGTGCGCGGCCACCAGCGTCGCCGTTGTGTTGAACCACATTGTTGGGCGGCTGCCGGTGCCGCCGCCGAAATCCGCCAAAGCCGCACCGTTGGAGCCAACGCCGGTCGCGCAGTTGAAGAGCCAATACGACATCGTCATCGCCGGCGCGGGCACGGGCGGTTGCGGCGCGGCGGTCCAGGCGGCGCGCATGGGATGCTCGGTGTTGCTGCTGGAGGAGACGGACTGGATTGGCGGACAGATGAACGCTGCGGCGGTCACATCCATGGACGAGGGCCGGACGCTTTGCCGCGAGCGCGGCCTTTATCGCGAGCTGTGCGCGCTCATCATGGCGCATTACCAGCCGCTGGGTATCAACTGCGAGACGGCTTACTGGTTCCGTCACGTCTGCGTGGAGCCGCGCGTGGGCCGGCAACTCCTGCACACGCTGCTCGGCGATGCGCGCGGCGCGGGCGTGCTCGACCTGTCGCTTCGTTCGCGCGTGACGAAGGTGCTGAAGGACGGCAACGCCGTCACAGGCGCGGAGGTGGAGATCGTCACGGCGGAAGACAGGCAGACGCGCAGCATCCGAAGCCGGATTCTTGTGGATGCCACCGAGTGGGGCGATGTCATTCCGCTCACCGGCGCGCGATATCGTGTGGGCAACTGCACCAACGACTCGATCATCCCCACGCAGCGGGTGCAGGACAACACGTGGACCGCCGTGGTGAAACAATATCCGCAGGGCGTGCCCGCCGGGTTGCTCATGACCCAGCCGCCGCCGGGTTACACGGACAAGGTTCACGCGGCTTTCATCCGCTCGCTCATTGACGGCGCCGGGATAGGCATGAAGAACAAGCCGTGGACGTGGGCCACGTTCATCGGCTACCGCGCCATGCCGGACAGCTCGCGGCCCGGCGATTCGCCGCCCGTCACGCGCACGCACCTGAACTACAACAACGATTTTCCGGCGACGGTCGCCGAAATCGAAGACCCCGCGCGCCGTCAGGCCATCAACCGCGACATGCGGCTCAAGACGCTGCATCTGCTCTATTACATCCAGACAGCGCTCGGCAAAAAAGACTGGGCCGTCGCCAACGACGAAGGTTATGACACGCCCTACAACCGGGCGGAAATTGACGCGTGGCTCAAGGATCGGCCCGATCTCGCGCCGTATCGCGCCATCCTCTACCAATTCCCCGTCATGCCCTACACGCGCGAGAGCCGCCGCATCATCGGCCTGCACACGCTCGTCGCGCACGAGGTCGAGCGGTATCCGGGCAAGCCCACGCGCTTCCCGCACGCCGTCGCGTTGGGTGACTACGCGGTGGACATGCACGGCTCGATGACTCCGAAGTATCTGGAGGCGGGCCTCGACCGCCCCGAAGACATTCCGACGGAGCAGTTCGGCTCGCGCGGCCTCGGCCCGTTCCCGATTCCGTTCGAGTGTTTCATCCCGGAGACAGTGGACGGCTTCCTGCCCGCGGAGAAGAACATCTCCCAATCCCGCATGGCCAACGGCGCGACGCGCCTCCAGCCGCACACGCTGCTGATGGGCCAGGCGGCGGGCGCCATCGCCGCGCTTGCCGTGCAACGCAACGTCCGCCCGCGCGACCTCGATCCCGTGCTCGTGCAACAGGCGCTGCTCGACGCCGACGACATTCTTTTCCTGACGCCGATCAACGACATCCGGCGCGACGGCCCCAACTGGAAACCCGTGCAACTCGTGCTCACCTACGGCTTGCTGACGGAGGAGAAGGGAAAGTTCAACCCGCGCGCCGTGCTTGCCGCCGCCGACCTCACGAGGATCGTCGCCAAACTGTTTCCGTCAGCGCCTGCGCAGCCCGCTGCCGGCGATGCGCCGATCACCGGCGGGCGCTTCTTGCAGGCTCTCACCCGCGCGATTGCGGCATCGGGCCGTCCGTTTGAGTTGAAGGCGACGCTCAAAGACCCGGCGCAACCCATCACGCGCGCCGAAGCCGCGCAAGTGTTGGCCAAGTTGTTGGAGCAACGCGCCAACAGTGCCTGTCCGATTTCGCCGCGCTGAAAAACGCGGCACGCCTTGTGAAAAGAAAACGGAGGACGGACTGGCCGATTAGACGGACTCAGTTCAAAAGTCAGTGTCTTCGCCGTTTCAGGAAACGGCCGGCCATCCAGACCGACAGAGCTGGCGCCAGCAGGAGGGTCGTGGAAGCTTCGGGAACGAGTTGGTTCGGTGAAATCACGGTGACATAGTCGGCCATGGTCCAACTGTTGTCGTTCGTGTTGAGCGAATAGTATTGGATCGTCATGTTGTTGTCGGTCACTGTCGCCAGCGAGAATCCGAAGAATCCGTTGGTGTAGAGCATGTCCACTCCCGGCTCCGGGTTGTTACCGACTCCATCCATGGGCGCGCCGCCGTTGCCCTGAATCAATTGGATGATGTTGTTCCCGTAATCATTGGTGATGCTGGCAACGGTTTCATTGTGGACATGGCCGGTCAGGTAAAGCTGGACGCCGTTGGTGCCCAGCGCGTTCCAGAAATTCGACCGCGTCGAGAAGGCGGAGGCGCTGTCGCCGAAGAAATGTTCGCCCTCGCCGGTTCCCTCCGTCTGGAAGAACGGCTCGTGGGCCATGAAGACTTTGTAGGGTGAACTGGACTCCTGAAGCTTGCGGGTGACCCATGACTGATCCAGCTCATGGTATCCATTCGTGTGGTAGTAAAAGTACAGGTCTGCGGCGACGAAGGTGACGTTGTTGTGCGTGAAGGAGTAACTGAACCCCACCTGGTTGTCGTTCGTCCCGTTGTTCGGTCCGTTGGCCGGCACGTAGGCGCTGAACGCGTCGTAATAGGCCTGCTTGATGCCATCAATGGGTGGTCCCTCGCTGGAGTTGTTGTCGTGGTTGCCGCGCACGGGGTAGATCGGGATGCCTGTATTACCGGTGTAGTTGAAGACCGGCGCCATGGCCGTTTTCCAATCCGCATACTGAACCGCGTAGGTGAGATTCGTATCTGGCACGTCGTCGCCGTTGATCAAATCGCCGCACACCAACACCAGACTGGGATTCAGCGAGGCGATTTTCTGGGCGATGATGGGCAACTCCTCGCTCACGCCCGTCTTGGTTTTGTCGCGGTCGCCCTTCGTGTCGCCCAGCATGACGAAGGACCAGTCCGTTCCAAGGGCCGACGCGCCCAGAAGAGATCCGGCCAACCACACGGTCCATCTCGGGACCCGTTTCACGTTCATGACATCCATCCTCCAGTAAACTTGGGCCTGCACCGATGTTCCTGCCCGTCCGATATTTTCTCCAGCTGCGGTGAAGTCCGCTGCCGGCATGACAAGCGCCGGCGGCACCCACCCGCCAGTGTTGCCAGACCGAGAGTCAGCAACGCCACGCTTGAAGGTTCCGGAACCGGGGTGATCGCAAACGAAACCGTCGAAAGACTGGGCAGCGTCGTGCCCGCAATGCCCTGTTCCTGCCACGACGCTCCACTGTCGGACGTGTGCCAGATTTCGCCGTGGACGCCGCCCACCACCGCCCACACATCCCCGGTGCTTACTGCGCTGACGCCCAACGTGAAGGGACCGATGGACTTGTTGCTCCAGTTCGTGCCTCCGTCGAATGACCAATAGACGGCGCCGTCACAGGCGAGCCAGATGGTGGAATTGCCCACGATGGAAATCTCGTTGCCATCCTGGTTGCCGGTGATAGCGGATTGACGGAGCCAGGTTGTGCCGCCGTCCTTGGTATTCAACACGACGTAGCCGCCGAAGTCATTTCCTCCCAGGGTCCAGGCCGTGTTTGTGTTGAACGCTGCGATACCCAGGAGGTGGGTCGCCTGTGACACATCGCCTCCGCTCTGTCGGGTCCAACTCAAACCGCCATCCGTGCTCTTGAGGATCGTTGCGTAACCGCCCGATGCCGTCCCGGTCGCCCACACGGTGACACCGTCGAGTGTATAGATGCCTTGCATGTTCACACCGGTGTAGGCGGCTGGAATCTGGTTGGTCCACGTGGCGCCACTGTCGCTGGAATGCAGGATCGCGCTGTCACCGACGGCCCAGATGTCATTGAACCCGTAGGTAGCCACCTTCAGCAACGAGGCGCTGGGCAGTTGGGCCGCGGAGCCCTCCCGGGCCCATGTCAGGCCGCCGTCGGTTGTATGGTAGATCGTCCCATAGCCGTCACTCGCATTGCCCACCACCCAGGCGGTCAGGGGATCCACCGCCACCACTCCGTTGAATGATGCGTCCGCCAATTGTCCGTATCCCTGCCGGGTCCATGTCGCGCCGCTGTCGGATGTCCGCAGGATGGTGCCGTAGCCGTCCGCGCTGAAGCCCACGGTCCATCCCGCGTAGTCAGCGCCCTCGCTGCTCAAGATACCCGCGAGAAGGGTTCCAATCACCATAGACGGCATGGCTTTCATGGCTGTGGTCTCGGTCAGTTGTGCTTCAGGTTCTCTTCGTGACGCTCAGGGACTGTGTTGCTGTGGCCGCCTTCCGATTGTCAAACGGAAGCGAATGGTTCCTGAGGGGAAAAGTTCCGGATACAGGACGGCCATTGACCCCATGGTTGTCCATCAGCGCCAAATTGGGATTCCGCGTGGCGAATATCTGCACGAGGATATTCAGGTGGGGGGTGACTCCCGTGATGGTAGTCTCGCGATCGCCACGGGTGTTACCCGGCACGGCAAAGGTCCAGTCAGCTTGAAGCGCCGGCGTTTGTGGAAAGGCTGCGGCCGGCCACGCGCTGATTCTCGGTATCAGCTTCGTATTCATAAACAACGTCCACTTCTTACGATTAGCAGCAGGCTACGCTCATGCCTTTGCTTGTCTAGTTCATTTTCTCTTTCACCTGCCGATCCGCATCAGCAGCCACGCCAGCAGCACCATCAGCCCGACCGTGACCCACGCGAGCGCGAAACCCACGAGGTCTTCGCGGTAGCGGCGCAGAAATCCGCGCCAGCGCACGGCGGTGAACCACGTGCCGGCATCGAGCAAAATCAATTCCTCGCCGCGGTCGGCAGCCAGCGGTTTCGGCTGGCCCGACGGCAGATTTTCCTGGTCGGTGGAGCGCCGCATCCGGTCGAAGAACGCATCCATTCGCGCGGTCTCCTCCGGTTTCGTCAATAGGCTGACGACGATCAGCGTCGAGAAACTCACCAGCATCGCGAACCCAAACGGCCCCGGCAGCCATTTATAAACCAGCATCAACCGGCCGGTCTGGAGATGCGCCCACACGGCGTCGCTCGCGCAAAGGCTCGCGAACGCCGTTGAGAGATCGCACGGCTTCGCCGCCGTGCCGGGCGCGCACGTCGTCAGGTAAAGCGCCGCGTAGTAGCTCAGAAACGCAACGAAGGTCGCTGCCGCCGCGCCCCAGCGGTTGGCACGCCGCCAGAGGATGCCGCCGAGAAACATCACGCCGAAGAGCGCGGCGGCGGTTTCGGTGAACAGAAACGTGTTGAGAACGTTGCCGACCGTCAGCGCGAACAGGATGGCCAGCGAGGTCAGCGCCAGACCGCTGATGCGGCCGGCCCAGAGCAACTCCCGGTCGTTGGCGGCGGGGTTGGCGTAGGCGAGCCACACGTTGCGCGTGAACAGCGCGCCACTGTTGACCATGAGGTTGGAGCAGGCGGACATGTTCGCCGCCAGCACGCACGCGACCATGAGGCCGACGAGGCCGGGGCCGAGCAATTCGCGGCTCGCGTAGCCGAACGCATGTTCCGCGTCGGGCAGCGTCGCGCCGCGTTGGAGCACGAGCGCGGCGGCGATGAGGCCGGTGAGCGCCCAGCCGATGGTGCAGAACCGTTTCGTCATCGCGCCGTAGGTGTATCCGATACGGCCGGCGCGCTCAGTCGAGCCGGTCGCACAGAGCGAGAGCACGTGTGGTTGGGCGGTGATGCCGACGAGCCCGTTGAGGGCGAGCATGACGATGGTGAAGAGGTCCATTCCGCTGGCGCTGCTGTAGAGGTCGAAGAAATTTTCCGGCAGCACCTTGCGCATCCCGGCAAACCCGCCCACTTCGCGCAGGCCGAGCGGGATCAGCAGGAACGACAGCGTGATGATCAGGAAACTTTGCACGAAGTCCGTGTAAGCGGACGCGATCAGTCCGCCGAAGAAACTGTAGAGGACGAACGCCACGACCATCGCCATCACGACGCCGTTGGGCGAGATCATCTCGCCGCCGGTCGCCACCGAGATGACCTTGCCGGCGCCCTTGAGCATGACGCCCTGGTCGCAGATGAAGAAGGCGATGGCGAAGAGCGTGTAGGCAAACGCGAGCTTGCGGCCGTAGCGGTCCTCGATGATCTCCGCGATGGTGGTGCGTTCGCTGCGCCGATACCACGGGGCCATCAGCCAGTAGAGCGGCGTGATGAGCATGTTCTTCCACTGGAACCAGATCGTGGCGAACCCCATCCCGAACGTCGCCCCCGCCTGCGCCACCGGCTGCTCCGCGTGCGTGCCCGAGCCGAACGCCTGCCCGATCATCACCCACCACGGCAGCTTGCGGTCGCCGAGAAAATAGCCGCCGCTCGTGCGCGTCTTGCGCGACAGCCAAAGCCCGAACGCCGTGATGCCGGCGAAATAGCCAACCAGCACGATCCAGTCCAGCGTTCCGAATCTTGTCGCGTCATGCACGGCGGGTTCTCCAATTCACGCGCCGCCAGCATACACGCGCCCCGCGCGAAGGTGGAGGCTGATTTCGAGTCCGCTGCAAAACGAACGTTCGCGACCGGTGCGTTTCGATTTCCGAACAGACCGGATGCCTGTCCGCTGAACTCCGGTTTCGGGTTTCAGCCGGGTTGGAATCGTGCATTTGCAAAGTTAGGATGGTCGGATTCACCCGGATCTGGTCGGATCGGGCCGGATTGGGGTTATGCGGTTGTAAAAAAATTATAGTCGAAATCACTTTGACCCACTTTGACCCACTTTGACTGACTTTGACCGGGGTTTGACTGGAGACGCGGTTGGAGGCTCATGGCCAAAGGTGGATCGCGACCTCCGGGCGCGATTGCCGCTGAGAAGCGAAAGCATGGTCCTTAAGACGGGCATCTCATTTTTCAAACGAGGTTCCTTTTTCCCGCCTGCGGCTATCGCGCCCCGAGGTCGCGATCCACCTCGCGGCTCGACTGCATCCGGAAACTCATGGATGAGTGGACACGTCCCCGACCGCAATCTTTTCGCCTCCTTGCGTCGGCTGTGAAACGTGTGACATGTCCGAGTTGGTGTCTTCATTTGAAAACCATGGCTTCGCCGCCGTTGGTGTCCCGGCTTTAGCCGGTCGGGTTCCGAAGTCGGCCCGCCTGAAGGCGGGACACCAACGGCGGGCACACCGCGCCCAAAAGAACTGGCGTAGAGATGGCACATGGGGATTTTTGAGCAAGAAAAATCACTGCGCTAGCGCAGTGAAAAACCAGCCAAAAGTGCATGTTTTTCAGGAGGCAAAATATGCGTTTTCCAATGGACTGCGCTAGCGCAGCGCTAGAGCAGTCCTCGGAAAGCTCTATTCCGGGGGAAAATAGCTCTCAGCCTTTAGCTCCCGGCTTTCGGCTTTCCGGCTGACGGCTGATAGCTCTCCTCGCCCTTAGCATGTTTGGCGGGTCTCTCTCCTCAACGCTGCCCGGTGGAGGCGCACTTTGCCGTTGTGTGGCGCGCGTTGCGCGCTACACTGCCGGCGGAGTCATAGAGGTTCACCATGTTCCACGTGGACACCACGCCCACAGCATCGCGCTGGCGAAGAAGGCTAGATGACGAGATGTCCAGAATCATGAACTGATCCCTATGACGGAATGTAGAGGGAAAACCTGTCCATGGTTTATCTGACAGTTGAGCAACACCAAGAGGTCGTTCGTCGGTTACTGGCTCTAGCTAGGAATCGTGCAAATAAAATCCCGTTTCATCCGGAGGGAATGGAATACCACTCGCTCATGGTGTGTTTTCTACTGCACAACCTTTCGGTCGCAGAAACCCTTCTTCGGCTTTCTGATTCATTCGGAAAGGAGTGGTTCCCCGTCACTGTCGGTTATGCGATCACGCGGACAATGTTTGAAACAGATGTGACCGCGCATTACATCAGCAACGCCGCGGCAGAACGTGCTCGTCAATACATCGATTTTTCTGCAGTTTTGAACAAGCGTCAAATGGACGCGTGTTTGAAGCATCGGAATAGTAAGGAGCCGTCATGGCGTGAAGCCATGTCTATGCTTTGGCAAAACCATTGGGAACCTCGACAACTTGAAATCTCCAAGAAGTTTGATGTCGTTGCTTCTCAATTCACACGCACAACCAAAAATGGGAAACAGGCTGTTTTCCAGAACTGGTCCGGAAAGAAGTTGCGGGATATGGCTATCGAAGTTAACCATGTCGAAGCATACGACATCTTCTACGCCGAACTTTCATCGTTCGCTCATGTTGACGTGCATCTTGCGGATCGCTTCCTTCAACATCGACTCGACGGGCCTGTTTGGTCTCAGCGAGCGGATGAATTCGATATTGGCAACGTCTTCAGACATGCGGCGTCTTTTCTGACGTGCTACTTGGAGATGTTTGGCCGGCAGTTCAAGACTTGGCCGGAAACCGAGGTTGAGAACTGCTGGCAGATGCCAAGTTCAAATGGTACCGACTTCCGACATTTCGTTTGACGCTCCATTACCCTATTGGCGGCTGTCATCGGTGGCGCGGCAATCCCGGCATTTGGTTTTGTCCCGGCGAAAATGAATTGTGTTTCTTTGGTTGTCCCTATTATCTTCTTAACCCAATCAGGCAGCGGCATGTTTCCCGACGTCAACACACAAGATTGGAAGGCGGTGGAACGCGAGGTGGAAGGAATCTTCCGGCGTCTCTTCACGGACGGGGACTTCGCCCCGGTTCACCAGACGTTTGCGGACATCGAGCAGCTTTTCGCGGGACACTACCCCGGCTACCAGTCGTGCGACATGCGCTATCACGACTCGGAACACACGTTGCAGGCGACGGTGGCGATGGTGCGGTTGCTGGACGGCATGGAACAGGCGCCGGACGGGATGCCGCTGACGCCGCCCGGTTTCACGCTCGGTATGCACGCGGTGCTGATGCACGACGCGGGCTACCTCAAGCTGCGCGGCGACATCGAAGGCACCGGCGCCAAATACACGATGACGCATGTGAACCGCAGCGCGGAGTTCGCCAACCGCTACCTGCGCAGCCGGGGCTGCCCGGCGCGAGACCGGGCGGCCGTGGAGCACATGATCCACTCGACCGGTTTCTTTGTGGACACGGGCAAGATTCCATTTCACTCCGAGCCGGAACGGATGCTGGCCTACGCGCTGGGCACGGCGGACTTGATGGGCCAGATGGCCGCGCCGAACTACCTGAACGAACTGGACAACCTATTTGAGGAGTTCCAGGAGTGCGTGCAACGGCAGGGGCCGGCGGCCGGCGTACTGGCGACTTATCGCAGTGCCGAAGACATGCGCGCCAAGACGCCGCAGTTCTTCCGCGGCCACGTCATGCGGATGCTCACGGTGCAATGGGGCGGCGTCTATCGGTTTTTGGAACGGCCGCTCGGCTCGGGCAAGAACCCGTATCTCGAAGCCATCGCGGAGAACATCCGCAAGGTGGACCCGTCTTTCCGGCTCTGATGTAGTGTCGCCGGAATCTTTTTACAGCCGGCAAGCAACGGACTTGGAAGTCCGTTCTACGATTCAGCTCCGGAGCGCAACAAATGTAGAACGGACTTCCAAGTCCGTTCCGACTGCAAAGAAGTATTAGTTACAGGACACTCGCGGCGGCGACACGCTTCGCCGGCGCGCAACCGATGGCCCGGTGCTCGCGGAAATTTTTTTGGACACAATCATGAGACCCACACTGTTTGCCGTGTTCGCTTTCGCGGCGGTGACGCTCGCCGCCGAGCCGCAGCCGTTCGGCCCGACCGCCTGGAAGGGCGGCACGCTGGACGAAACGGTCCGCAAGGTCTGGCCGCAATCGGTTTGCTGGCGGCACGGCCAGAACAGCGGCCTGAGTTGCCGGTTCGCCACGCCGCAGGACTGGTCGAAGTTTGCCGCCATCGCGTTCTGGTTGCACTCGGAGAAAGCCACCGGATCGAGATTCGTTATTCTATTCCCCTCCGAAAATCCGAAAACCGAAGGATCGGATTACTACAGTTGCCAGCTCACGCTCGACTGGACCGGCTGGAAGCGGTTCGTGCTGCCGTTCAAGGAACTCGGCGTGGCGCGCGAGCCGATCGGCTGGAACCACATCGAGGGCATCCGGTTCACCGCGTCGGGCTACGACAACACGCCGGACCCGGCGGCCGTCGTGCGGCTTGATGGCGTGGAGTTGCTCACGACTGCCCCCGGCGGCCAGTGGATGACGGACGCGGAATTGTTGGAGAGCTTGGACCTCGACCTGCCGGCGCTGGCCGCGGTGAAAGAGAGTTTCAAAACTGGCAACATCGCCGCCGCCAAGGCCGCGCTCGCCAGATATCTGCGCGACCGCACCGCACCGCATTGGCTTTTCGACTGGCGACAACCCGCATTCCGCGATTCGAAGAACCGCGCGCGCAGTTTCGCCGCGGCGGAGAAGATCCTCCAGCACAAGTTCGACTACCCGAAAGGGCCGGGGCAGAAGGGAACGCTGAATTTCGGCGCGAAGATTGACTGGACCGCCAACCCGACCGAGGGCGAAGCGCGCACGCATCTCTGGAACGAATCCATCAACCGGCATTTTCATTTCAGGACTCTCGCGGACGCCTATTGGGAAACGGGCCAGGACAAATACGCGAAAGAGATCGCCGACGAAATCCTCGATTGGGCCGCGTCCAATCCCGCCCCGCTGTTCGTCTCCGGCAACGGGATGCCCAACGGCTGTGAGGCGTGGCAGACGCTGACCACCGGCATCCGGCTCGCCGACACCTGGCCGCACGCACTTTACCGCTGCCTTGGCTCGCCGGCGTTCAGCGACGACGCGATCTTCGCGATGTTCAAAGCCATTTACGAGCAGGCGCGCCATCTGGTGCGCTGGCCGTCCCGCGGCAACTGGCTTACCGCCGAGTCCAGCGGCCTCTTCACCGCCGGCGCGCTGTTTCCGGAGTTCCGGCAGGCGCGCGAGTGGCGGCGCACCGCGCTGGAGCGGCTCTACAAGCAGCTCGACGACGAGGTTTATCCCGACGGCATGGAATACGAACTTGCTGCCGGCTACAACTGCTGGGTCGTCCGCGAGTTCGCCGACATCCTGGAGTTGGCCGATCTCAACGGCCTGCGCGGCGAAGTGCCGGCGGACTACTTGACGAAGATGGAGAAGATGTTCAACTACCTCCTCTTCGCCTCGATGCCCAACGGCGCCATCCCCGGCCTCAATGATTCCGGCAACGCCGACATCCGCAAGGAACTGGCCATCGGTTTCAAATTGTTCCCGCAGCGGCAGGACTTCCAGTTCGTCGCCACCGGCGGCAAGAGCGGCCGCGCGCCGGCGGAAACGTCGCACGCGTTTCCCTACACCGGCCACTACGTCATGCGCTCCGGCTGGGACAAGAACGCGACGTTTTTGCTGTTCGACGCCGGGCCGTTCGGCTTCGGCCACCAGCACGAGGACAAACTGCACTTCGTCCTCTGGTCGCACGGAAGGCAGCTCGTGCTCGATCCCGGCAACTTCGCCTATGACCACTCCCGCTGGCGCCGCTACGTCCTCAGCACCGCCGGCCACAACACGGTCATGGTGGACGGCGAGAATCAGCATCGCCTCGGCAAAAAGGAGACCTACTTCTGGCCGCGGCCGTGGACAACGGCAGGAAACACCGGGGAAAACCCGGGGCCGCCTACCAACGACGCGCGTTGGTTCTCGACGCTGGAAGCCGATTGCGCCGTTGGCAGCTACGCGGACGGCTACGGTCCGAGGAACGCCATCGCCGTCACGCATCAGCGGCGCATCGTCTTCGTGAAATCGGACAGGATTTTCGTCGTGATGGACACACTCACGCCGCGCGACGACCGCGAGCACCATTACGAGGCGTTGTTCCATCTCGACGCCGCCAACGCCGCCGTGGATGAACCCACTAGGACTGTGCGCACCGACAACGCCGACGCCAATGTCGCCATCGTGCCGCTGGCCGGCGACGGCCTCGCCGTGCGGATCGTCAAAGGCAAGGAAGACGAGCCGGTGCAAGGCTGGTCCGGCGGCCCGTGGCGCGCGATCCCGACGGCGATCTACGAAAAATCCGGCAAAGGCGTCGTCCGATTCTTTTTCGTCCTCGCTCCGGCCGCCAAAGGCGCGCCGGCGTCCGTCCGCTGCGTTGAGAAAATCGCCGGCAGTGACGGTCTCGCCGCACGCATTGTGTTCGCCGACGGCCGCTCGCTGGAAGTGTCGCCGTCAGGAGCCGGAGTCACGCTGGTTCGCAAGAACGCGGACGGCCAGCAGAACGGCGTCACGCGCATTGGCGCCAGCCAGTAGGTAGCTGCGGCCAGTCAGCCCTGCGGATCGCCCTATTTACAACCGCAGCCGCAGCCGGCATGTTGTTTCGCTTTTTCGCGCTGCTTGTTGCCGATGCCGAGGAAGTTGAAGTCTTTGAGATGGCCGAGGACTTTCATGCCGGCGCGCGACCAGAATTTCACGTCGTCCCACGAGCGGATGGTGGCGAGTTTACGGACGACATATTTCGGCGTCAGGAAGCTGGTGTAGATGCCTTGCGTGATTTCCAGCAGGCGCTGGTCGGTCATCGGGCATTTCATGATCGGCACACGCATGTCGTATTCGTCCCAGTCCTCCGTGCGGAGCAAGCCGTTGCGCTTGCACTCGGCGAACAGCGGCGTGCCGGGATACGGCATGACGACGGTGGCTTGCAGCGTGTCGATGCAGCCTTTCTGGAACAGCGACTTGGTCAGGTTGATGGTGCGCAGCGCCTCCTCTTCGCTTTCCCACGGGTAGCCGACCATGCAGGTGACGTGCGGTTCGAGGCCGGCTTTCTTGGCGCGGCGCATGGATTCCTCCAACCGGTCGGCACGGCCGAGCTTCTGGATGCGGTCGAGCGTGGATTGCGTGGCGGACTCCAGGCCGTAGAGGACGAAGCGGAAGTTGGCCTTGCCCATCAGGTCGTAGTGTTCCTGGTCGAGCACGCCGGGGATCATGTTGCATCCCATGACGACTTTCTTGTGCAAGCCGTGCTCCACCATGCCCGTGCAAAACTCGCGGAGCCATTTGCCGGCGGGGAACGTGCCGCTGTCGTCGAAGATCTCGCGCACGCCGAGGCCGACGAGGTGTTCGACTTCGGCGAGAAGCTGCCGCGGGGTCTGCGTGCGGAAATTGGTGAACGTCGTGGTCCACGAGCAGAACGAGCAGCGGCCCCACCAGCAGTCGCGGCCCACCATCGTGTAGGTGCCGGGGAGGTATTTGAAATTGCCGTTGTCGTAGGCGTAGAGCTTCCACTTGCTCAACTCGCGGTCAATCATCGGCAGGCCGGTGAGGTCGTGCTTGAGCGGGCCGAACGCGCCGGTGCAGACCACGCCGTCCACCGCGGGCACGCCCTGTTCGCGCGCGGCCTGGGTCTTCTCCCAAATCTCCCTCTGCATCGAACGGCCGCGCAACTGCCGGCGCGCCTCGTTGCGCGCCGCGTCGTCGCGCCAGAAATAGACACCCTGTTCGAGTTTGTCGCCGCCGGCGAGGTGGCCGGCGAGGTTCAACAGCGAAAAGTCGAAATCGCCGCCGGCGAGGCAGTAGTCCACGTCGCATTCGAGGAGCGACTCCTCCGGCATGGCGGTGATGTGGTCGCCCATCAGCACGAACTTCGTCTGCGGGCGCAGCGACTTCATGCGGTCAATGATCCTCCAGACGCGCTTGATGACCGGCGTTTTGACCTCGAACGCGACGATATCCGGCGCGGCGTCCACGAACCGCTTCTCGTAATCCTCGACCGTGTCGCGCTGGGCGACGCCGTCCTGCCAGAACACGTCATGGCCGGCGCGTTTGAGCACCGTGGCCGCATACGCCGGGATGACGGGGTAGATGAAAGTCGGATCGTTAAACCACTGGAATTGCCGATTTTGAGAAATCAGCGGCACGCCCTTCGGGTCGGGCAGCGGCGGATAACCAATCCAAATTTTCATGTATGTTTCGCATCCACCACTGGCGCCACCAGCCCTCGGATGAAGTTCAGCCCATAGGCCAGATGCGAACACACAATACCGGCGAACGTGAGCAAAAACAAGGGGAGGTGGGTTGAAAAACCGGACGCCGCCGCCAGGAGCAGATACGCCCCCACCGTGACCGGATAGAGCCAGCCGACGACCGGCAGCCACATCGTGGGCCAGCCCAACAATAGCCACAGGCTGAGCATGCTCGGCAGGAAATACACTAGGCGGCGCGAGGTCTGCGGGAACACCCTGACGAACGAGCCGCGATGGAGGCCGTAGCTGGCTAGTTGTTTGAAATGCCGAAGGAGCGACGGCCGGCGGTGGTGAAACACCTCGGCGCGCGGATCGTAGATGATTTTCTGGCCGAGCTTCTTGGTGATCTGGAGGCAAAGCTCGGTGTCCTCGCCGGGCCAGTAATTGGTGCCGAAGCCGCCGAGCGTTTCCAGCGTCTGTTTGCGGACGATCAGGTTGCAGCTCGGAAAATCATCCACCTCGCGCATCCGATCCACGACGTAACGATAACGGTAGGTGCCGCTGACCATCCGCGACTCGTAGATGCGGCCGCTCACCCGCGCCAGCAACGGATCGTCCGGCGGCGTCAGGCCCGGTCCGCCCACTGCGCCGACTTCGGGCCGGCCGAAATTGCCGGCGGCCTCCTCCAGCCAGTGGGGCAGCGGATATGCGTCGTCGTCGAGGAACGCGATGATGCTTCCCGTGGCCGCGCGCCAGCCGCGGTTGCGTTTCTCGGCGGGCCGCATCGGGCCGGTAGGGAAGATGCGCACGCGCGGATCGGGATGAGTAAACGGCTCGTCGGGCAGCACGAGGATTTCAAAATCGGAATAGTCCAGGTCCAGGCAATACTGGAGCGATTGCTGGAGCATCGGGTTGTCGCGTTTGACGGGGATGATGATGCTCACGCGCGGCGGCGGGACCGGCAACGTCTTGTGCTGGTAACTGTCGTAGTAGCGCAGCAGCCGCAGCCGGTAGAACACCGCCAGGGTGTTCTTAAAAATGTCCCAGATCGCCCCCGGTCTGAACATGCCAAACCGCCCGTGAAACTCGATCACCACCGGCGCGTCCACGATCCGGTAGCCGCGCGAGTGCAGCACCGCCAGCAACTCGATGTCGAACGCGAACGCCTTCACCAAAATGCGCGGGAAACAATCCGCCAGCGCCGCCCGCTTGAACAGCTTCACGCCGGTCTGCGTGTCGAGCAGCGGCAGGCCGAACAGCAGCTTGATGAGCAGGTAGTATTGGTAACTGAAAAACTTCCGGTGCCACGGATAATCCAGCTCCGAGTCGGGATGCCGTTTGGAGCCGATGACCGCGTCGGCGCCCGCGCGGTCCATCGTCGCCATCAACACCTCGACCTGCGACGGCGGGATGTCGAGGTCCGCGTCGAGAAACGCCACCAGCTCGCCGCGGGACTCGCGGAAGCCGCGTTTGAGCGCTTCGCCTTTGCCGGCGTTGTGCTTCTGGCGGAACGCGCGCGCCTCCGGCCACTGCTGCGCGGCACGCGAGGCCTCGGCGAACGTGTTGTCCGGGCTGCCGTCGTCCACCACGATGATCTCGAAGGACAATTTCCCCAAAAACGCGTCCCGCACCTTGCCGATGTTCGCAAAGATGTGTGCGCCTTCGTTGAAGGCCGGCAGGATGATGCTGAGACGCGGGTTATTTGCCGACATGCCACAAGCTCCAGATCAGCGTCAATAGCGCGCACGCGCCGGTCGCGCCGGCCACGGCCAGAATTTGCAGCAGGCTGCCGTGCCACAACCACAATGCCGCCGGATATGCCACCACCAGCACCGCCAGCGGCACCAGCAGCCGCCCAAACTCCGCGCGCGCCATGAAAAACTGCACCGGCAGCACCACCAGCGCCAGCGGCAGCATCGCCCACACAAACGGTGCGACGATCGCTTCCGCCACCGGATTGTTGGCGCCGGCCAGCAAGCGCACCGGCAGCCACGGCCACAACGAACACGCCACGCCCGCCGCCGCGCCCAGCGCCGCCGCCACGCCGAGCGATTGCCACAGGGCGCGGACCGCGCTGTTGTCGCCGCGCGCGGCATCGCCGGCGGCCTTGGGAAACAAGACCACCGCCAGCGGCGCGATCACGCAACCGAGTGCTTGAGCGATCATCTTGGCTTTGCCGTATTGGCCCGAAAGTCCGGGATCAAAATAATGCCGCACGAAGCTGGTATCCACCAACCCCATCGTGCTGACGCTGAGACTGACCACCAACGCCGGCCAGAAATACCGGTAGATCGGCCGCGTGTCCAGCGCGCCATGGTCGGCACCGCGATGCTGCCACAGCGACCGCAGCGCCCACAGCGCCAGCGCCGCCGCCACGAGCGCCGCCAGCAATTGTCCGCCCAACGCGCCGACCGCGCCGCATCCCAGTGCGACCAACCCCAGACCGAACGCGACGCGCCCCCAACTTTGCGCCAGCCCGATGGCCGCAAGCCAGTTGAACCGCTGCAATCCCTGCAACATCGCCGTCGTGATGGGCACCGTCAATTGCGCCACCACCAAGCCCGCCACGACCCACAACAGCGCCGGCGATGTCAGCCGGAATCCCATCATCAGCCACGACTGCGCCGCCGCCATGAAGATCAAAAACGCCACCGCATACCATGCCAGCCGCCGCGTCGCCCGCCACGCCAGCGACGCGACCGCCGCAGGATCGGACTGCGCGTCGAACACCGCCACGTAGCGCGTCATCGCCACCTGCAACGCGGCCACCGGCGTCATCACGTAGCCGAGCCAGTCATTGGCCCACTTCAACGCGCCGAAATCGTCGTCCGTCAGCCAGCGGGCCAGCACCGCCTGGAACACGTAAGCCGCCGCGTTCACGCCCACCGACGCCGTCAGTAGCAATGCCCCCGCGCTCCAGAATTGGCGGAGGTAACTCATGCGCCGAAGGACTTGGCCACGCGCAGCTTCACGCTGGCGCCCGGCGGCTCCTCATGCCGGCCCATCCGATTGAACAGCGCCGAAAGCAAACCGCAACCATACGCCAGGTGCGCCAGCGGCAGCAGCCACAGCGACATCAACCCGCCCGCCACCGTCCGGTTGTGGACCGCATGATACGCCGCCGCCGAGCCGATCAGCAGCGCGTAAACCGCCAACGGAAGCGCATACCACCACGGATGCCACGCCAGCAGGCTCGCCAGATAAAGCACAAACACTGCCGGCACCATGCGAATCATGCACGTGAGACTCGGCCGGATCAGCGTTTGCCCCATCCGCCCGCGGCCGTAGCTGAGCAACTGCCGCACAAAGTTGCCCAGCGTCGGACGATGGCTCCGATACACCATCGCCTGCGGATCGTAAACAAGCTGGTGACCGAGGCGCTGCAGGCGCTCGAACATTTCGTTTTCCTCGTTTGGCCACAACCGCTCGTCGAAACCGCCGGTCTTCGCAAACGCTTCGCGCCGCATCGCCACATTGCAGAGAATCAGCTCGCTCTCGTTGGTCACGCGGCGCCGGCCGTTGGACTCGTAGCGCGCGATGCTGCGGCCCATCGTCACCCGCGACCGCATCACGCGCGCGAAACACTGCTGCCAGAAATGATCCGTCGGCGGAATCACGCTCGGCCCGCCCACGACCGCCGCGTTCGGAAAGTCGGCGAAGTCCGCCACGAACCGTTCGAATAGCTTCGGGTCGGGCGTCACGTCGTCGTCAAAAAACACCACGATCTCGCCGCGGGCCTGCGCCACCGCCTGGTTGCGCTGCTTGCTCGGATGATAACCCTCCGCCACGATCACCTCGTAACGGTCGCGCGGATACTCCACCGCCGCCAGCGATTCCAGCGCGCGGATTCTTTCCAATCCCGGCTTGTGGGGGATGACGACGCTGAGGGTGGGACGTTGCGGCGCGCTCATGCCACGGGCCGCCGGTGCGGATGCCGGCGGAAGAAGTTTGCGAACGCCAGCCTCCACACCATCCAGAGCGCCTCCCAGACGATGCGGCGCGAAATCTTCGACACGCCCACGCGCCGGTCGGCAAACGTGATGGGGATCTCAACGACTCGAAAACCGGCCATCCAGCACCGGTAGTTCATTTCGATCTGAAAACTGTAACCTCCTGAATGAATGCCACCCAGGTCGAGCTCGGCCAGCACTTCGCGCCGGAACAGCTTGAACCCGCCGGTCGGATCGCACACCGGCATGCCCGTGATCAGCCGCACATACAGCGACGCGCCGTAGCTGAGCAGCAATCGTCGCATCGGCCAGTCCACCACGCGGATACCGCCCTTGTAGCGCGAGCCGATCACCACGTCCGCGTCCTTCGCCGCCGCCAGAAACGCCGGCAGCGCTTGCGGGTCGTGGCTGAAGTCGCAGTCCATCTCCATCACCGCCTCGTAGCCGTGCTCCAGCGCCCAGCGGAAACCGGCGATGTAAGCCGTGCCGAGGCCGAGCTTGCCCGGGCGGTGCAGCGCGTGCGCGCGCGGCTGCTTCGCGGCGATGTCGTCCGCCAGTTTGCCGGTGCCGTCCGGCGAGTTGTCGTCCACCACCAGCAAGTCCAGCTCCGGCGCGGCGGCGAGCACCGCCTCCGCCAGCCGCGGGAGGTTTTCCGCCTCGTTGTAGGTTGGGACGATGACCAGCGTTTTCACGAAAGGTTCGCCAAAAAGGTTTCCATGGCCGCCGCGCACCGCTCCACTTGCGCCACCGGCGTGAACTCGTCGCGCGTGTGCGCCTGCGCGATGCTGCCCGCTCCAAACGCCACCGCCGGCACACCGTGCTGGGCGAAGATCGCCCCGTCCGAAAACCATGGCGCGCCCACGCAACGGCCGCCGCTGGCCGCCGCCAGTTGGACGACCATCGGATGACTCGCCAGCGTGTCCAACCCGGCGTTGTCGTTGAGCGTTTCCGTTTCGATCCTGCCAAATTTAACCCTTAATTCCCGCAAGAGCTTCAGGTGATCCTCGCCCGGCAGCGTGCGGTGGTCCACCTCGATCTCGCAGCGGGCCGGCACGATGTTGACTTTCGAGCCGCCGCGGATCGTGCCGACGTTGAGCGTTGCCCGGCCGAGCACCGGGTGCCGCCGCGTCAGCCGCGCCGCGTAATCGTGTTCAAGCCAGTCCACGATGCGGCCCATTTTATAAATGGCGTTCTCGCCGCGCTCCGGCGTCGCGCCGTGGCAGGACCGGCCGCGCGTGGCGATGCGGAGCCACAACGCGCCCTTGTGCGCGTTGACGATGTCCAGTTCCGTCGGCTCGCCCACGATGGCGAAATCGAGTCTGCCGGCCAGCTTCGATTTGCTGCGGCGCATCAGGTGTTTCACGCCGTCGTTGCCGCTCTCCTCGCCCATCAGGCCGGTGAAGTAAATGTCGTTGTCGCGCCGGGCCGTGCGCGATTCCGCCAGCCGTTTCATCGCCCAGAGAAACGCCGCCAGGTTCCCTTTCGTGTCCGACGCGCCGCGGCCATAAAGGCGTCCGCCGCGGACCACCGGCGTGAACGGCTCGATGGTCATGCCGCGCACACTCACCGTGTCCGTATGCGGCCCCAACGCAATCGCCCGCCGCGCCCGGCCTCGCGCAGCCAGCCTGCCGATCACGTTGGGCCGGCCCGGCTCGACGTAATGCAATTCCACGTCCGCGCCGATCCGCCGCAGGAAACCGGCGATGAACTTCGCGATCTCCTCCTCGCCGGTCCGGTCGGTGCCGGGGTCGCCTTGCGGGTTGACGCTTGGAATGGCGACGAGGTCGCGCAACAGTTGGATGACGCCGGAATGTTTCATGTGCGGATGCGAAGATTCAAACCGCGAAACGCGCAGAATGACAAGGAAAAGGCGGATGAGAAAACAGGGAAGGCGCGAGGGCGCGAAGGCGGAGGATGGCAAGGGGCAAGGTGTAAGAAGCAGGTTCTGCTTCCCGTCTTCCTGTTCTCCCTGTTCAGTTTCCGCGTCATTTCGTGTATTTCGTGATTGCCGATGCGTGGTTTTTCACGCCAGCCGTTGAAACCATTCGACAAACTTGCCGATGCCCTGCTCGATTTTTGTTTTCGGATCGTAGCCGAGCATCCGGCGCGCTTTGGACACGTCCGCGAACGTCACCGGCACGTCGCCCGGCTGCTCCGGCCGGCGCTCGACGACCGCTTTCCTGCCGAGTGCGCGCTCGATCAACTCGATCAGCCGGCGCAACTCGACGGTCTGGCTGTTGCCGAGATTGAATATCTCATAGCCGAACCCGCCGTGCACGCATGCCATGATGCCGTTCACGATGTCGTCAATGAAAGTGTAATCGCGCCGCGTGGAGCCGTCACCGAACATCTCGATCGGTTTGCCGGCGGCGATGAGCCGCGCAAACTTGTGAATCGCCAGGTCCGGCCGCTGCGCCGGGCCATAGACCGTGAAGAACCGCAGGCAGGTCATGTCCATGCCGTAGAGGTGATGGTAGGTGTGGCACAACGCCTCGCCGGCGAGTTTGGTGGCGGCGTAGGGCGAGATCGGCTTGAAGATCGGGTCGCTCTCGCTGAAAGGAATCTTGGAGTTGATCCCATAAACCGACGACGACGACGCGAAAACGAATTTTTGGATGCCGGCGGCCCGCGCGCACTCCAGCAGGTTCATCGTACCGGTGACGTTGGTTTGCGCGTAGAGCAACGGCTGCTCGATGCTCGGCCGCACGCCGGCGCGCGCCGCGAGGTGAATGACGGCGTCGAGTTTTTCCGTGGCAAAAACGCGGTCCATCGCCGGCTTGTCCACGATGTCGGCCTGATGCAATTGGACGCGGCCGGCCGCTTGAATCCGCGCGACATTGCGCTGCTTGATTGCCGGATCGTAGAAATCGTTGAAATCATCCACAATCACCACGCGATGCCCGTCCCGCAGCAACCGCTCCGACAGATGGGAGCCGATAAATCCCGCGCCTCCGGTGACCAGGAAATTCATGGGTTTCAGGCTAGCAAACCGCCGCAATAGAAGCAAGATAGCACACTTTATTGACCGCGATTTCACAGGCGTTTGAAGGGCGGCTAAAACCCCCATATTTTGTGGTTCTTGCCGGCCCAACCACCGGTAATAGTGTTTTTGCTTTACACGGTTTTTGAGGTTTGGCATCTTATCCTCAAGTTATTCACAAGTTCTTCGTACATGTATCTTAAGAGTCTCGAAATAGTGGGTTTTAAGTCGTTTGCGGAAAAAACGCGTCTCGATTTTCTTCCCGGTGTTACTGCCATTGTCGGCCCCAACGGCTGTGGCAAATCCAATGTTTCCGATTCGCTCCGCTGGGCGCTCGGCGAACAAAGCGCCAAGGCGTTGCGCGGCGGCGAAATGGCCGACGTGATTTTCAACGGCACCGACGGCCGACGGCCCATCGGCATGGCCGAGGTCAGCATCACCATTGCCGAAATCAAGCCCGGCGAGTTGTCGCCGGTGGCCGGCGTGCAGCTCGACTACGGCGAGGTGAAGATCACGCGCCGTGTTTTCCGCAACGGCGAGGGCAACTACTTCATCAACCAGACGCCGGTCCGCCTCCGCGACGTGCAGCAGCTTTTCATGGACACCGGCATTGGCCGCGCCGCCTACTCCATGATGGAGCAGGGCCGCATTGACCAGATTCTCAGTTCGCATCCCGAGGACCGCCGCGCCATTTTCGAGGAAGCTGCCGGCATCACGAAGTTCAAGACGCAGAAGAAGGAGGCGCTGCGCAAACTCGAATACACCGAGACCAACCTCGTCCGCGTCACTGACATCATCCGCGAGGTCAAACGCCAGATCGGCTCGCTCCAGCGCCAGGCCGGCAAGGCGCGCCGCTACAAGGAACTCCACGACCAGCTCCGGTCGCTCGACTGCCGTCTGAGCCGCCACCGGCTCGACGAGTTGGAGACCGCCGTCGCCGGGCATCTGACGAAGATGACCGCGCTCGACGACGCCATCGCCGCCGCCACGAGCGCCGTCGAACAAAGTGAGACCGCCGTCGCTGGGCAGCGCCAGGCACTGGAAAAGATCGACCACGAGGCCGCGCAGACCGCGTTGCAGCAGCAGGAGAACCGCAGCGAGATCGAGCGCAACCAGAGCCGCGTCCAGTTCAACAACGAACGGATCGCGGAATTCGAGTCGCTGATCCAGCGGCACAGCGTGGACATCGGCGTCGCCGAACAACGCGCGGCCGAGCAGCAGGCGGCGCTCGTCGCGCTCGAAGAGCAATTGAAGGCGATGGCCGTCGTCGTTGCCGACAAGAACGCCGCGCTCAAGGTTGAGCAGGACGCCGTTACGGCGCTGGACGTGCAGTTGGCCGACACGGAGAAGGCCGTCGCGCAAACCGACGCCGCGATCATCGAGCAGGCGAGCAACGCGTCGCGACTCCGCAGCGAGCTGGCCTCGATTGATATCCAGCAGCGCAACAGCAGCCTGCGCCTCGAACGGCTCGGCACCGAAAAAGCCGAGCTGCAGCAACGCCAGTCGCGCATCCAGGCGACGCGCGACGCGGGCGGGCTGGAACTGACCGAACGGCGCGCCACCATCGCCAAGTTTCAGGAGGAAATCGCGCAGTTCGAGCAGGCGCTGGCGCAGGCCAACAGCGAAATGAAACAGCTTTCCGCCGCGGCGAGCGCCGAACTGCGCTCCATTGCCGAGGTGAAGTCGAAGCTTGAACTGCTCAACCAACTGGAGCGCGATTACGAAGGTTATTCCGCCGGCGCGCTGGCGGTGCTCCGCAACACGCACGGCGCCGAGGTGCCGGCTGAATCGCTGCTCAACGCGCTCGCCCAGTGCATCGAAGTGGACCCGGCGTTCGCGCCCGCCGTTGAAGCCGCGCTCGGCAGCCATCTTCAGGCCGTCGTCGTGCGCGACACCGCGAGCGCGGAGAAAATCCTCGCCGCGCTGCACGAGCGCCACCTGGGCCGCGCCGCGCTGGCGCCGTTGGATTTGCCCCGCGTGATCGCGCCGTCGCTCGACATGATGCTCGAAGGCGCGGTCGGCTTCGCCATGGACCACGTGCGATGCGACGAGACGTTGAAACCGCTCGTCCGCTCGTTGCTCGCCTCCGTCGTCATCGCGCCGGACCTCCAGACCGCGCTGCAAATCGTCAGCCGCAGCAACGGCATCGAAGCGGTCACGCCGCGCGGCGAGTTCGTCAGCCGCCACGGCATCCTTAGCGGCGGCGCCGGCGTCGCGGCCGGCATCCTCACGCGCAAGAGCCAGATCGCCGAGTTGACGGAAACGCTCGCCCGGTTGCAGAGCCAGGCCACGCAAACCGAGGCGCGCCAGCAAGCCAGCGTCAACGAAGCCGTGCGCCTGGAAGAGAAGCTCGCCGCCACGCGCGGCCTGGTCCACTCCGCCGAACTCCAGATCGCCACGCAGGAGGGCGAGCTGGCGTCCGTGGAAAAAGAACTGATCGAACTCGGCCACAAGGTCGAAACCGTGACGTGGGAGTTGGAACAACTCTCGCATCAGGGCACCGGCGACGCCGAGCGGAAGTCGCAGATTCAACAGGAGCTTTCCGGCATCGAGCAGCGCGAGAACGACCTGCGCCGGCAGCTGGGCGCCGAGCGGCAGCGCGCCGCCCAGTTGCAAGCCGACCGCCAGCACCGGCTGGATTTGCTGACCGAGGCGAAGATCGCGCAGGCCACCGAGCAGCAGAAATACAACAACGCCGCCGACGGCAAAGCGCCGCTCGAAGCGCGTCTCGCCGAAGTCAGCGAGTTGATCGTGACCCGCCAGCGCGACCGCGCCGGCTACGCCGAGCGCATTGCGCGCCTGCGCCAGGAGATCGCCGAAGCCGAACAGGCCATCGGTACCTGCTCGGTCCGTCGCGACGAGTTGCAGCGGCTGCTCGCCGAGCAGCAGGAGCAGCGCCAGGCCTTCACCGCGCGCATCGGGGCGCTGGAAGAAACGGTGCGCGCCCAGCGCAAGCAGGTGGACGAGTCGAAGACCGAGCGCAACACCGTCGAGCTGCACCTGGCCGAGAAGCGCATGGGGATGCAGAACCTCAAGGAGCGCATCGCGCGCCAGTATCAGCTCAATCTGGACGAGTTGCCGCCGGAAGTCCTCAAAATCACCATCGCCGATGTCGGCCAGCCGCAGACCACCACGCTCACGCCGGAGGAAACCGCCGCCGCCGGCCTCTCGCCGGACTGGGCCGCGATGGAAATGCAGGTGACCGAGTTGCAGCAGCGCCTCGACGCGATGGGGCCGGTGAACCTTGAAGCCATTGCCGAATACGACGAGCTGGAGCAGCGGCAAAAGTTCCTCAGCGAGCAGCACGAGGACCTTGTCAAGAGCAAGGACGACTTGCTCAAGGCCATCGCGCACATCAACACCACCACGCGCAAGCTCTTCAGCGATACATTCGAAAAAATCCGGGTGAACTTCCAGGAGATGTATGGCGAGCTGTTCGGCGGCGGCAAGGCCAACCTCATCCTGCTCGACGAAAACGACCCGCTCGAAAGCGGCATCGAGATCGTCGCCCGTCCGCCGGGCAAGCAGCTCACAAGCATCACGCTTCTCAGCGGCGGCGAAAAGACGATGACCGCCGTGGCGTTGCTCTTCGCCATCTACATGGTCAAGCCCAGCCCGTTCTGCGTGCTCGACGAAATGGATGCGCCGCTCGACGAGTCCAACATCAACCGCTTCCTCAACATCCTCCGCCGTTTCCTCAAGCAGAGCCAGTTCGTGCTCATCACGCACAACAAGCGCACCATCGCCATCGCCGACGTGCTTTACGGCGTGACGATGCAGGAGAGCGGCGTCTCCAAGATCGTCTCGGTGAAGTTCACCCGCCGCGCCGACGATCACGGCGACGCGCAGCCGCTCGACCATTACGAGTCCGACAGCACGATGGAAACCGCCGATGGCGACGTGACACCCGCGCCCGCGCCCGTCACCGCGCCCATCATGCCCGAAGCGCAGCAGCCGCCCGCCGCCATGCCGGTCGCCGTCGAGCCCGTCTCCGCGCCAGCCGTTGCAACTGACGAACCTCCTGCGCCGGCAACCGCGACAGATGAACCTCCCGCGCCGGTCGCTGAGCCAGTTGCCGTGTCTGACGAGCCTTCTGCGCCGGCCGAACCAGCCTCTCCGCCGCCGACACAGTAGGACAGGCGCTTCACCGTCTCGCGCCCGGATGGTGTGTCTGTTTTGCTGAAGCGGCGGTCTCCGACCGCCGAAGTCATCATCAATAACCGGCGGTCGGAGACCGCCGCTACAGCCAACGGATACGGTGTTTCCCTCCGGCTACCGCATGCGCCACATCATGATCATACCGGCGAGCGTGAAGATTCCATTGGCCAGCCAGACGGCCATCACGGGATCGAGCCGCCCCGTTTTGCCGAACTTCACACCGAGGTAATAGACGATAAAATAAAGGACCAGACGCCCCATGGCCGACGCGACGCCCGCCAACGCGCTGCGCCGGCTGGTGCCCGCCCCGAGCGGCATGGCCATCAAGCACGCGACGACGCAGGACCAGGGAGCGGCGTAGCGTTGCTGGAGACTGACGCGAAACTTGGACAGTTCCTCCTTGGGGTGCAACTCCAGGTACCGGCGCACCTGCCGGACGGTCATATACTCCGGCTCTTTTTTGGAGAACAGGATCATGTCCTCCGGAGAGTCGTTGATCGCCGGATCTTCCCACTTCGGATAAAGCTTCTGGACGATGTTCCCGCCTGGCGTGTTGTCCGCCGGGTAGATGATGACCTTCACGTCCTGAAACTTCCAATGGCCATCATCCGCCCAGTAGGCAAAACCGGCGTTGATGGCCTGATCGGGCTGGCCGCGCGTCTGGCACTGAATATCCACGTTCTCGCCCGAGAAGGTCTTGGTGTTGAACACCCGGAACAACCACTTGCGCCCATCGCGGTGGTTGACGTAGGTGAGATTGCTCATCGTGAACGAGTCCGCCTCGTTGACCATGCCGCTATCGGTCTGCAAGGCGGGCTGTTGCCGGCCGATCAATTCCGCCGCCCGCTCGGTGGAGGTCGGCACCAACAATTCCTTGACCACGAACAAACCCGCGCCAATCAGCAGCGAGGCGACCATCACGGTCAGGCAGCTTCGCAGCAGGCTTTGCCCCGCGGCGCGCATCGCGTTGAGCTCGTTGTTCTTGGACATCGTGACCAGTGCGAACATCAGCCCGAAGAAAATCGCCGGCGGCAGCGCCTCGGCCACCGCGCCCGGAAGGATCAGCAGGTAATACGACACGATCGTCGCCGTGGAAGAACCGCAATCCAAAAACACACGCAGCGACTGGAACATGTCGAACACCACCTGCATCAGCACAAAGGCCAGCAGGCAGTATCCCAACGCCAGCAAAAACTCCCGAAGGACATAGCGATCCGTTAAACGCACGACGACAGCCTAACCGGAGAACGGCGGCGAGTGAAGAACGAAGAAAGACTGGCGGCATCGCGCTGGCGGCGGCCATTTCTCCCTTGCAGCGCGACGGCAGAAGCTGAAACTAAGGCCGTTCATGAAACAAATCGTCTTTTGTCTGTTGCTCCTGCTGCCCGGCCTCGCGCCGGCGGCAGTGGCGCTGGAACGCTACGAGTTCTCCCGGCCGGAGATGGGCATGACGTTTCGGATCATGCTGTATGCGACAGATGAAAAGACGGCCGGGGAGGCGGCCAACGCCGCGTTCCGCCGGATCAAGGAAATCAACGCCATCATGAGCGACTACGAGCCGGACAGCGAACTGAGCCGGCTCTCGCGCACGTCGGGCAGCGGGCAGGCGGTGCCGGTGAGCGAGCGGCTGTGGTTTGTGCTTTCGAAGGCGCAGGAATTTTCCGGGCGCAGCGGCGGCGCGTTCGACGCGACGGTCGGCCCGGTTGTGTGGCTGTGGCGCAAGGCGCGGCGCGAGCACCGGCTGCCCGACCCGGCGGCGCTCGCCGAAGCGATGAAGGCCGTCGGTTACAAAAACATCCGGCTCGATCCCGCGACCCACACCGCCACGCTGCTCGTGCCGGCCATGCGGCTCGATCTCGGCGCGATCGCGAAAGGCTACGCGGTCGGCGAGGCGGTCGCGGTGTTGCGCGAACGCGGCATCGCCAGCGCGCTGGTGGTTGGCGGCGGCAACATGACCGTGAGCGATCCACCGCCCGGCAAACCCGGCTGGCGCATCGCCGTGCCGCCGCCCGACTCTTCCGACACCACGAAGGAGCCGACCCGCTACGTCGTGCTTTCGCGCGCCTCGCTCTCCACGTCCGGCGACCTCTTTCAGAATCTGGAGATCGGCGGCATACGTTACTCGCATGTCGTGAACCCGCACACCGGCATCGGCCTCACCGATCATTGCCAGGTCGTGGTGATCGCGCCCGACGGGATTACCGCCGACGGCCTGTCTACCTGTGTCGGCGTGCTCGGACCGAAGGCGGGGCTTGAGTTGATCCGGTCCACGCCGGGCGTCGAAGTTTTTATTGCCCGCAAACCCGGCGACAAAGTGCAAACCTGCGAGTCACCCGGCTTCGCGAAATTTTGCGAGAAGCCATGAACGCAGCGAGTCAAACGACCGGCCGATGGCTTTTTCGTGAAGGAATATAAATCGTTGCCAGATCAGGCGCGTATCGCGCCAGTCTGCGGCCCGGGAGCGCGGGCATCCTGCCCGCCTGGCCGTGTGAACCTCGGAGGAACTTTCTTCGTGTTGCAGATCACTCGATGAGCCATCGAAGGCGGGCAGGATGCCCGCCCGGGCTGGCGACATTTTCAAGCCACGATTCTTCTTTCTGCCGACGTTTGAAAGATTTGAGGTCGCCGGTGAATTGGCCGCGCGCCCGCCCAGCGCGCGCCCACATTTGACTTTTCACGCGCCCGGCGGGTTGGCTAGGGTTGTTCGCAACAGGAATACGCCATGAACGACAAATTGAGCCGCAGGGGATTCATTCAAAACTCCGTTCTCGCCACCTCGGGACTGGCCGCCGGCGCGGCGATGCCCGCCCGCTCCGACGCGGCGGAGAACAAACCGGCCGCGCCGGCGCCGAAGGAGTTGCTGCCGACGGGGAAGATCGGCGACCTGCGGTTCACCCGGCTCATTCTTGGCGGCAACCTGCTGACGCGCGTCCAGCACAGCCGCGACCTCGGCTATATCGGCAAACTGGTTCGCTCGTATAACACCGACGCCAAGGTGCGCGAAACCATCGAGCTGGCCGAGGCCTGCGGCATCAACACGGTTTCGGTGGACGTCAAGCCGGCCGTCTGCAAGACGCTCAACGATCACCGCAAGAACGGCGGCAAGATCCAATGGATCCTCTATTCCACCCACAACATTGAGGACAAGACGGGTTACGACGACGAGATCAAGAAGATGGTGGATGACGGCACCGAGGCGATTTACATCTGGGGCGTCCACTGCGACAAATACCTGGGCGAGGGAAAGTTCAGCGTGATTACCAAGACGCTGGAGCGGATCAAGCAGCACAACGTGCCGTGCGGCATCGGCGCGCACGACCTGGCCGTCGTGCAGCAGGTCGAGAAAGACAAGCTGCCGGCGGATTTTTACATCAAGACGCTGCATCACCATCGGTATCCGAGCGCGCCGCGCTCCGGCGAAGCAACCCGCACCACGTCCGAGGTGCCCGGTTACTGGTGCCGCAATCCCGAAGAGACCGTCGCCTTCATGAAAACGGTTGAGAAGCCGTGGATCGCGTTCAAGGTGATGGCGGCCGGGGCGATCCGGCCAAAGGACGCGTTCCCTTACGCGTTCAACAGCGGCGGCGATTTCGTCCTGGCCGGCATGTTCGATTTCGACGTGGCCGAGGATTGTGACATCGCCCGCGCGGCGGTGCCGCAAGCCCAGAACCGCGCCCGGCCCTGGCGGGCGTAAGATGCCGGCGTCGTTCGCGCCGCGCGACGGTCAGGCCGATTGGACGCGCGGTTCTTCCGTCAGATCAACAATCCGCCAGCGGAAGTAGATCAGCATCCCGACGAAGAAGATCGTCATCGTCGGATGCCAGATCAGCGCGAAGTAGTTCCCAAACCACGGCCGGAACAAGCTGGGCAGCAACCCCATCGAAAGTCCCATGCAAGCCAGGTCCCATCCAACGCGTCGCGTCTCCTTCCGGCCTGAAGCCCATGCCGCCCACAGTCCAAACGCCGGCGCCACGATCACGTAGCTGTTGGCCTCGGTCATCGGATTGAACAGCATGAGATAGGAGGCCACCAGCGCGTATAACCACATGGCGCGAAGCGGATCGGCCCAGCGGCGCGCGCCTATCCACCAGGCGCCCAGAATCGCTCCGCCCGCCAGCATGCGCATCACTTTCGAGACGCCCGCGTGCAGTTCCCCGCCAAAGGTGCGGATGATGCCATTGAGGTCCGCAAACCGGTGCTCGATCACTGCGGCGCACACCGGCAAATGCTCCAGAAAATCGCGATACTGGCTGACCACGTAGTCCGGCCTGCCGAAAAGAAAAGGCAACCCGGCCAGCGCAACGATTCCCAGCGCCACGCGCCAGCGCAGCGGCGGGTAAATCACCGCCGCAAAGACGATCAACACCAGCCCAAGCTGTTTCACCGCCAGCGCCAGCACCATGAAGACCGCCGCGGCCCACCATTGCCGCGGAGACAGGCACGCCACCGCTTGCAGAGTGAACGCGGCGAAGATGACGTTCGCCTGGCCGTTGCGCAGCGCTCCCAGGCTCAAGGGCATCACCAACAGCGTGCTCCACAGAAACGCGCGGGTCGCCTCGCCACCAAATTGTTGCCGCGCCAGCCGCCACAGTCCGCTCACCAGCAGGCCAGCCGAGACCAGGCGCCAAAGCCAATCGCCCAACGGCCACGGCAGGATATGGAACGGCATGAACAAAACAGTGAATTGCGGCAGGTAGTGGTATGAAAAAGCAGGCTTGTAAAGGCTCCGCTGCGCCCACCAGTTGTCCACGGCGGTATGATAGACGTTGACCACCGTCCGATGGATGGGCGGACTGGCAATAACCAGTCCCATGATGACCAGCAGCGGCACAATCCAGATCGCCAGAGCCAGGCGCATTTGCGCGCGAGGGCTTTCAAACCACCGCCTTGGTTTGGACACAGGGATCGAAGACATCGGCGAAGTTTAGACCTCAACCGCGGCTCGTTTGCAACAGAAGAACACCGCCCACGCCCGTCAGCACTATTTCGCTGGCGGCGAAGTTGTCTTGCCAGCGGCGGGAACGACCTTCACCGGCTTGAACTTGAACTTCTGTCCGCCGAGGCTGGCCTCATACATCAAGCCGCCCTTGGCCAGCGTGAAGACCGCCACGCCGAGCTGGTATTTGGCGTTATCCGACGCGCCCGACGCCGCTGCCACCGCGCTCACCTGCGCGCTGAATGCCAGTTCACTCTTCTTGAACGAGTCCAGCGCCTCCGGCGTCTCGAAGAAAATCAGTTCGGCATACGACTGGCCGCCCAGTGCCAGACCGATCGTCACCTGCGTCAACGATGCCGTGCCGACCAATGCGCCCTTCTCATACACGCAGCCGCCGCCGTGCGCCGCACCGATGCCGAACGCCCCCTTGGTCACGTCGGGAAATACCGCGTAACCGACGGCACTCTCAAAAAACTTCTTCATGCCGGGGTCGGCCTTCAGGAACAACGCGATGGCGTCTTGCGACTCCTTGGGTCCATCCTCCGCCAGCGCGCGGTCCGCGCCGGCCAGAGTGAGGATCAACACCGCCGCCCAAACCCAAATCTTCTTCATGATGTCTTCTCCCTGTATACTGCTGTCATTCGTTTTTCCTGTGGCCGCCGCTCCGCAGCCAACTATAGCGGAACCCAGGCCGCCGCCGCCACCATCCGCAAAAACTATTTAGCCATCGGCCGGACTGTCTGGCCAGCGGCAGGAACAACCGCCACCGGCTCGAACTTGAACTTCTGTCCGCCGACGCTGGCCTCAAACATCAGCCCGCTCCTGGCCAGCGTGAACACCGCCACGCCGAGCTGGTATTTGGCGTTATCCGACGCGCCCGACGACGACGCCACCGCGCTGACTTGCGCGCTCAACGTCAGTTCGCTCTTCTTGAACGAGTCCAGCGCCTCCGGCGTCTGGAAGAAGATCACCTCCGCAAACGACTGGCCACCCAGAGCCAGACCGATCGTCACCTGCGTCAACGACGTCGTGCCGACCAGCGCGCCCCTCTCATACACGCAGCCGCCGCCGTGCGCCGCGCCGATGCCAATGGCGCCCTTGGTCACGGCGGGAAACACCGCGTAGCCCACCGAGCTCTTCAGAAACTCCTGCAGGCCGGGATCGGCCTGCAAGAACAACGCGATGGCATCCCGCGACTCCTGGGGTCCATCCTCCGCCAGCGCGCGGCCCGAGCCGGCCAGAGCGAGAATCAATACCGCCGTCCAAACTTGCATCTTTTTCATGATGCCCTCTCCTTATCTTTTCGTCATCCGACTTTCCTATGGTGGCTGCTTCCGCAGCCAATTATGACGCAACCTAGGCCGCCGCCGCCCCGCGGGCAAGTGCAAGTTCCATAGGCGCGCCGCCGCGGATTTGTTTTGCGGCGGAGGGGAAGCTCAATGATAATGTCGGGTCTCGACACATGCGCTCCGCAATTACCATTCTCATTCTCCTCTCTCTAACACTCCTCATTCGCGCCGAAGAGGACGTGTTGTCCGGCCCCGAAATGAAGAAGTACGCCCCTGATGCCGTTAAACTCGGTTGGAAGTATTTCAACCAGGGAGATTACGACACGGCGCTTCGGCGATTCAAGATGGCCATTCGGCACGACAAGGATTTCGCCCCCGGTTACTACGGCGTGGCCTACGTTTACAGCACGCAAGGCAAGCTCGACGACGCGATCCAGTATTACCGGGAAACTCTCAAGCGTGATAAGACCCACGTTTACACCTACGCAAATCTGGGATATGCGCTCTTGCAGAAGGAGCAGTTCGCGGAAGCCTTGCAGATGCTCGACAAGGCGATCGAGATCGATCCGAAGTGTGGAGAAGCACACCTAAGCTACGCCAATTATTATGCTTCCAAGCAGGATTGGAAGAACGCGGAGCAATCCATCAACAAGGCCATCAAGTATGGACAGAAGATTCATCCCGAATTTCGCAGCATGCTCGAAAAAAATGGAGTCAAGATCGTCCAATGATGCCTGCCATGCGAGCAGCCAACGGGCTTCGCACGTCACGTTGTTCGGAGGTCTTTTTTTCCCTGCGTGCAATGGCGGGGGAGTTGGGGTAGGGTGCGCGGCAACAGGGAACAGGCATGAGTCAAACACTGAACAAGAAGCAGATGGACGCCATCCTCCACAGCGACCTGCACGATGCGTTCGGGGTGCTGGGCGCGCACGTGATCACGCTGCGCGGACAGAAACAGGTGGCGGTGCGGGCGTTCCTGCGCGACGCGAAAGAAGTTGTGGCGGCCGAGTTGGACGGCGGGCGGCACGAGTGGCCGATGACGCGCGTTCATGAACACGGCCTGTTCGAACTGCTCCTGCCGGACCGCCAGCAGTTGTTCCGGTATGAGCTGCGGGTCACGGATTTCAGCGGCGGGCAGCGCGTGATGCGCGACCCGTATTCCTTCTGGCCGGTGCTCGGCGAACTGGACCTGCATTTGTTCAACGAGGGCAATCACCTGCGGCTCTGGGAGAAACTCGGCGCGCACTTGATGACGGTGGACGGCGTCGAGGGCGTGCATTTTGCGGTCTGGGCGCCGAACGCGCGGCGCGTCAGCCTCGTCGGCGATTTCAACGCCTGGGACGGACGCTGGCATCCCATGCGCGCGCTCGGCGCGTCGGGCGTGTGGGAGCTGTTCGTGCCGGGATTGAAGGCGGGCGACAAATACAAGTTCGAGATCAAGACGCAGGAAGGCCACCTGCGGCTCAAGACGGACCCGCTGGCGTTTTACCACGAGGTGCGGCCCGCGACCTCGTCCATCGTCTGGGACATCAACCGTTACGAGTGGCAGGACCGCGAGTGGATGGAGGCGCGGCCGAAGCGCGACTGGCTGGCGTCGCCGGTGAGCACCTACGAAGTGCATCTCGGCTCGTGGCGGCGCGGCGCGCACGACGAGTTTCTGAGTTACCGCGAACTGGCGGAGCAGTTGATTGATTACGTGGTGGAGATGGGCTACACGCACATCGAACTGCTGCCGGTGGCGGAGCATCCGTTCGACGGCTCGTGGGGCTATCAGGTCACCGGCTACTACGCGCCGACGAGCCGCTTCGGCGAGCCGGAGGATTTCATGTATTTCGTGGACCGCTGCCACCAGCGCGGCATCGGCGTCATCGTGGACTGGGTGCCGGCGCATTTCCCGAAGGACGACTTCGCGCTGCGGTGGTTCGACGGCACGGCGCTCTACGAGCACGCCGACCCGCGCAAAGGCGAGCACCAGGACTGGGGCACGATGATTTTCAACTACGGCCGCCACGAGGTGCGTAACTTCCTCGTCGCCAACGCGCTGTTCTGGTTCGACCGCTATCACATTGACGGCCTGCGCGTGGACGCGGTGGCCTCGATGCTCTATCTCGACTACTCGCGCAAGGCCGGCGAGTGGATTCCCAACCAATACGGCGGCAACGAAAACCTCGAAGCCATCGCGTTCATGAAGCGCACGAACGAGGTCGTCTACGGCCAGTTCCCCGGCGTGATGATGATCGCGGAGGAATCCACGGCGTTCAGCGGCGTCTCGAAGCCGGTCTATCTCGGCGGCCTCGGCTTCGGCTTCAAGTGGAACATGGGCTGGATGCATGACGTGCTCGACTACTTCGCCAAGGAGCCGGTGTATCGGAAGTATCACCAGAACAACCTGACGTTCGGCCTGGTCTATGCGTTCTTCGAAAACTTCGTGCTCGTGCTCTCGCACGACGAGGTCGTCCACGGCAAGCAAAGCCTGCTCGGCAAGATGCACGGCGACGACTGGCAGAAGTTTGCCAATGTGCGGCTGCTGCTGGCGTTCATGACGGCGCATCCCGGCAAGAAAATGCTCTTCATGGGCGGCGAACTGGGCCAGTGGAAGGAATGGGACGCCGCCCACAGCCTCGACTGGCACCTGCTCGACTACGACCGCCACAAGGCCCTTCAGCGCGTCGTCAAGGACCTGAACCACTTCTACCGCGCCGAGCCGGCGTTGTGGGAGCAGGACCACACGCATCTCGGTTTCGAGTGGATTGATTTCCACGACGCCGACAGCAGCGTGGTGACGTTCCTGCGCCGCGGCAAAACATCCGACGAGCCGGTCATCTGCGTCTTCAACTTCACACCGGTGGTGCGCAAGGATTACCGCGTCGGCGTGCCCGACGGCGGCTTCTACCGGGAATTGTTCAACACCGACGCGGCCTTCTACGGCGGCAGCGACGCGGGCAACGCGGGCGGCGTCGTGGCCGAGCCGGTCCCGCAAGCCGGGCGGCCGTATTCGATCAAGGTGACGCTCCCGCCGCTCGGCGCGATGATGTTCAAACGCACCGGCCTTCCCACCCTGCCAGCGGTGCCGCCGGTCACAGAAACCAGCGATGCCTCTTAACGAACGGCTCGTCTTTCTCAAGCAGTTCGTCCGCAACTTTGCGCACACCGGCGCTGTCACCGCCAGTTCGCGGTTCCTGGCGCGGGCCATCACCGACCATGTCCGGCCGGGACACGCGCCGGTGAAGATTCTCGAAGTCGGCGGCGGCACCGGCGCATTCACGCAGCGATTGGTGAAGCTGCTGCGGCCCGGCGACAAGCTCGTCGTTTACGAGATCAACCCGGAGTTTGCGAACCTGCTGCGCCAACGCTTCGGCGGCAACGCGCAGGTGGAGATCGTCTGCGCGCCGATCCAGGCCATTGAGCGCAAGCCGACGTTCGACTTTATTGTCGCCGGCCTGCCGCTGAATAATTTCCCGCCGGAACTGGTCAGCGACATTCTCGAAACGCTCCGCGGCGTCGCCAAGCCCGGCGCCACCGCCAGCTACTTCGAATACGCCGCCATCCGCCACCTCAAGACGCCGTTCGCCAGCGCCGCCGAGCGCGAGCGTCTCCGCCAAGTCGCCGCCGTCATGGCCGGGTTCCTGCGCCAACATCACATCCGCAGCCGTTTCGTCCTCTTCAACATCCCGCCCGCCTTCGCCCGCCAGTTGAAGTTCCACTGAGCGGAAACGACGCAGCCGGTTCGAATGCCCGCAGCCGTAGCTGCCGTCGTGAGAAGAGTGGTCAGTCTTGCACCGTTAGCCGGATGCCTGTTTTCATTTCGTTCGATCTGGCAAGCGGCGCTCAACAGCGTATGATCATCCGTCGTTCAAGGCGTGGATATACGGAACGCCCAGGACTGCTTGCCGAAATGCAAAGATTATAGGACTGACCCCTTGTTCGGAATGGAAACGCGGTGAGCCTAAACCACGGAGCTGGCCGGGAGATGTTTCCCCATGATTTCAAACGAACAGAATTTAAGATGAAAACTCGAATGACAATAGCAGGGCGATGGCTTATTCAAATTGGCTTGTTGCTTCCAGTATTTTGGATTGCCAGCTTCATTGTTTTTGTCTGCTGGGCTCACTCGAAGTTCATGGCGTGGCCTTGGTCCGGTCTCCCCGATCCGAGTGCTGTTGGACTGCCTGTTCTTCAGACAATTATTTCTATTAGCCTATATTCTTTTCCACTGTATTTTGTGCTTTGCATATTTGGATTGGTGCTATTGTGGTATGGAAATGGCACCTGCCCATACCGAATGGCGCTGCTCTTTATGTCTGATCCTGGTGGTTGTTTTGGGTGGTATGCGGATTAGAACATGAAGTGCACGAACGCAGAAAAAAAGGGGTCACACATGAAAAGTGAAGTCAAGACATGTCGTAACGACCAGATGATGAGACTCTGATTTAGGGGAAAGGGGTGACACTCTGAAAGAAAGGCTCCTAAAAGGAACCAGAAAGAGTGTTACCTTGGAAGAGAGTAAGACATCTGGATCACCCGATCCAAACTGCTTCAATCAGACAGTCGCCCCCAACGCCTCAACCCGCCCGCACTTCAATTACGACTCGCTTCACCCGCCTCAAGCGCGGGGACGTGGCCAGCCAATCCTTCCAGTTTCGGTCATGTCCCGCCAGGAGGCCGTGGCAAGTGGCTTCCCTTCCTGTCTTCCGTGGTTGGGTTCTTTCCCTCCGCATCCGTGTCCATCGGTGTTCATCCGTGGCTTCCCCTCCGGCCTTCGTCGCGCCGCCTTCCGCCCAAGCTCGTGAAGCGGCCCCTCCGCCAGACTGGCCTCGCGACAACAACAATTTTCTCTTGACATGATAGAGAAATTCGCTGTATCTTCCATCCTGCAATGAAGACCGCCGTCATGCGGGCAGAGGCAGCCCCGCCGGATGCCCCCAAGGGCAGCCGGAAGCCATCCACGGATGGCATGGCGCGGCGGAGCCGCAACCCAAGACGGTGGGGCGAGACTCCGTCGAGCCTCCTTCTTGGGCGTGTCGAGCTTTCAAAATGCGGAGGCTCGAC
>CAIQCK010000069.1 GCA_903870275.1 uncultured bacterium
GGAGCCGACGGTGATAGTGCCGAAGCCATTGGAAAACTGCAGTTGGCTGGAAGTCAATCCGTTGAGCACCAATCCGGCGGCGGAGTTGGTCATGTAGAAGGTGGTGTTGTTATCGCCCAACGTCAGCCCAAAGATGTTGGTGATCGCGGAACTTGTGTCCATATTCAAGCTGTTGTTGCTCGCACCGTTTCCGCTGCCCCAAGTCAGGCTGCCGCCGCCGAGATTCCACAAAGTGTTGGACAGGAGAGTCACACTGTTGCTTCGACCGCCGCTGCCACCGATGGAGAGTCCCACGCTGGCAAGGGAAGCGGCATTTGATGCCGTGAGGCTGTTGCCTTTACCGGAGGAGAACCAGCCGACCACCACCAACCCGGTAACAACAAGTTGGCCGCCATTCGCCACCACCAGACTGTTGGTGGCGCCGTTGTAGCCCAGATACAGGCTGCCACTGTTGCTCCAGGTCGACCCGGCGCCCATGACCAGAACCGAGTTGTAGTTGCCGACCGTATCGTAACCAATATTGCCGCCCGCGCTGGATACCTTACCCCCGTTGACGATGGTCAATTGGCTGGCGGCAGCGGCGTTGCCCACGGTGAGAACGCCGCCGCCAGCATTCCAAACACTGCCCGTCCCAACCACCAGGACACTGTTCCCTCCATTCAATGAGCCAATATTTCCGCCGGCACTATACACCGTACCCCCGTTAGTGATCGTCAGTTGGTTGCCTGCGTTGCCATTACCGATGTAGAGCGTTGAACTGTTGCTCCAAAAGCTGCCCGCGCCGGTGACTAGGACCGCGTTGTTTGCGGCGGCGTAACCCATGTGGCCGATGTAGCCGACGGTGTCAAACACCGCACCTCCACTGGCAATGATCAAGCAATCGCCCGCGTCCATGTAGCCCACATTAAGCGCCGAACTGTTCTTCCATACACTGCCTGCCCCGGTAACCAGTCCCGTGTTGCCGCCATAACCGTTACCCATGTAGCCATTGGCGTCATATACCGTGCCGCCGTTAGCGATGGTCAGCTGATTGAGCCCGCCGTTATTGCCCACGTATAGATCCCCGCTGTTGGTCCAAAGCGATCCGATGCCCGTCACTGTGGCGCAGTTGTTGCTGGCAGTTGATGCATTGCCGATGATGCTGTTACCACTCACATTCAATACGCCGGCGTTAGTTACGATGAGAGCATTGTAAGGGCCGGAGTTGCCCACATAAAAGCTGGCGGCATTGGTAGTGATGCCGTTGACAACGTTTGTGATGCCGGATTCCGCCCTGGCCAATGGTGCGACGATGGTGAGCAACGCGGCGAGACACAGCCCGATGGTTTTGGTGAGGGGTCGGGTGCGGCGGGTAGCTGCATCCATCGGCACCACCTGAAGACATCGCTTGAAGAAAAGGGCGGGTGGGGAAATTCCTGGGAATCTGCGGGAGGCCAGCGGCGCGCAAGAATATCCTGAGCGTATCACGGATCTCCTATCCGTCCTGCACTCGTTTGCCTTTTGCGAAGTGCGTTGTCTCTCGGTGGATCACGGCCACTTCTTCGCTCCTTGTATTCTCCCATCAGAACAAGAACCGTTGCTCATCATAGGCAAATCCAGCGCGGTTGTAAAACCAAAACCCGCCGCCAATCCCCCGCGGCTGCCGTCCCCGATTCTTGCATTCACTTCTTTGGATGCGCAACAAGACGGTTGAGTGAATGTTCCAGCAACTGGGGGAGATTGGTCTGGACGCCGACATCCAAATTCGACATGCACCTGCCAGCGGATTCTGATCGTTACCGACGGATGTCCCCCTTGCGCAAAAGTTTTGGCATTGGACACGTTGGAACCGGGCAACTATTCAGCGAACGTACAGTTTGTGCGTTGGCGAAACGGGGGTCTGGGCAGGCTGGGGAAACGCATGGGAAACTAGAGGGGCATAGTTCACCCTACAGGAGGATAATCCACTTTGAAAAAGCAGCCGCTGCAAAAAGCCATCAGCCACACTGTGGCGGTGGTCTGCACCCCGAACGCTTTCGGGGCTGACCGCCGGATAACTGGGAGGGGCGACATCCTTGTCGCCTGATGATGATTCGGCGACAGGATGTCGCCGCTCCCAGCTAATGCAATCATTCGACGGTCAGCCCCGAAAGCGTTCGGGGTCAGAGCCCGCCCGCTGCGCCGAGTGGATGAAGAGCATGGGGTTTCTTGGAACCGGGAAAGCGGAATGACAAAAGTCTTGCGGGGAAGAAACACTTGTAGCGTCGGTCTCTGACCGACGGGATGACTCATCGGGAGCGCGCGCCGGTCTTGCGTTTCTGCTGGTCTTCGTCCTGCTGGCGGCGGGCGCCGTTCCTCGTTTCTGCGTCCGTTGCAAACCCCGCCCTATGACCGCCGGCCGCCGGACTTAATCAAGCTTCGCCAGCCGACCGGTCTCGTTCAAGGTATTCATTATGGATTAGGCGGCGATGCTATTCTCCAACTCCTCTAAGCTGCTCAGGCCGGAATACAGACCCGTTTTGAAAACCTCTTTGGCCTGAGGATGGAGTGACTCACTCATTTACCTGATTCAGTGGATCAAATCCTTTTTTTAAAGCCCAGACCTCGCTACTCATGTAATTACTGTCGGCCTAAACCTCTCCAAGGCGTCGAGCGCTCTGCGAAGGCTACGTGAGTTCTTCGCAGCTTCATCAATGCTCCACAGATTACGCGTGAAGTTGATAAGCATTCGCTCAAAGTTTGGCCCGACCTCCGCAGTCGAACCAACTTCTGGAATCATGTCTTGACGGATTTCAGGCGAGGTTGAAAGACGTGCTAAACGGACAATTTCAACTTTCGGGTCAAGAAGTGTTTCGACTGCCCCAGGCACACTTGCGGTAGGAACATGAAGGTATGCAGCGAAATTCGCAGTGTCGGCAAGCAACCATGATTCAACCTCTTTCACAGCAACGCGACACATGAGGTTGGGACTTGCCGGAATTCCTCGAAGCCATTTTGGCAGCAATTGGCCGGGACATCGAACGTGAACATCCAAATCCGTGAGCACTGCATAGACAAGTCCTTTGGACGCCGCATTATTAAAGGCAGGAAGATTCACCTTCAGTTGCCCGTAGCCAGACAATCCACGTTTCTCCTTTATGTTTCTGTCATTGTCTCGACCACCCGGCAGAGTTTTGAGCGGGAAGCGGACGCGCACGGTCATATCACGACGCTTGTGGTTTATAACGCGCCGCCAAATGCACTCGCTCAAGTCATCTTCTACCCCGATGGCTACTGAAATGGGCATAACTCACAAAAGAGACATCTGATAGGCTTCGGGAGGATTGGTGAATGGTAGAATAGCTTCACCAACACTCATTCCGCCTTCAACTAACGCCTTCGCTTCTTTCATGCTGTTTGCTTGTGCGACCTGGGTTCCTTCGGGATTAGGCGTCAACAGAAGAACTTCCTCCAAACCAATCCCCTTATCCATCAAGAGGGCATAACTGTGTGTGCTAACGAGAATTTGCCTTTGATTTACACCTGCAACTTTATGCATGAGCGATGGGATTTGACGCACAATTTCGTTGTTCAGCGACAATTCTGGCTCTTCTAACAAAAGCAACCCTTTGCTCTCTAACAATGCCCAGAACAACCCCAACATCCGAATCGTTCCGTCCGAAAACTGGTCTTCCTGTTGTTTTGCCCCCGTGGGTCGCCAGTGCTCATAAATGACCTGCACATGCGGTCTTTTCTTTTTATCCTCTACGTAGGAGAGTTTCTTGAATTGGGGCACTGCCACTCGCAAGGCTTTGTCCACCTTTTGAAGAAAGGCAGTGCGTTCCCCTCTTGGTGTCTTGGCGAGCCTTTCCATGAAATTCAGGCCAAACGGGTCACTAGTGAACCGGGGTCCAACAAATTTCTCGGCGTGGCGAACCAGTTGCGGTACCAAATGAAGATATGCAACGTTCTCAAAAAATTTTGCCACATCTCTGAAATCCGCATTGACAAATGTTTGTTCCAAGAACGTTTGCGTAAGACGTTCGGGGTCGTTGGTGTCATCCGGGTCGGGCCGGTCCTTAATAAGCACCCCTTTATGATAGATTCGCTCGTATGAAAGACGTGGCTTCTTGTTCGTCCCGCCCTCCTCCGTGAGCCCAATCGCATACCGCCAAGTCGGAGGCTCTGCATTGAGTTCGCCCAGATGAACCTCAATTTCAATGTCAGGTTTCCTCCGTGCGGCCAGACACCGTATTTTTTTCACCCCTCCTGCCTCACGAATTGCGTCCTGAAGCCCACCTCCTTCGCTTTTTGCGATGTCGCGCAGAAACCGGAAAACCTCGAGGAAGTTAGACTTTCCAGCCGCGTTCGGGCCGACGAGAAACACTCGTTTGCCCAGACGGACATCAACGGAGTTGAAATTCCGCCAGTTTTTCAGAATCAATCTTGTTACAATCATGGCAATTCCTCTCTTGCTCAGGCCATATCCACAATTTTCATCGCCATACGCGCATTCGTGTCCGACGTGAACGGCAGCAATGCTGTGCCGCGACAAGCGTCAACCGTTGTCTCATCAATCCTTGTCTCCAGCTTTTTCGTTGTGTTGCTCTTGGTGGCACAATTGCCTCGTTGTCTTTGATCGTCTGCAAGACACGAACCAGTCAACCAACAGGAACTTGTATCAAATTCCATCCGCGAGCACAGCAAGAACTTCCACCCAGACGCGAAAAGGTCCGAAAAAGGGGTCAGTCGTATAATCTTTGCATTTCGTCAAGCACCCTCCGTGTTCGTTCATCTTGTGACCCCTTTTCGTTTTGCCGGTGTGCAGTGCGATCTCGAGCGCGGGATTCATTCGGTCCTCAACAATTGCGCGCTTTGCATCACGGCGATACCTGCGCGCTCTATTTCCTCAATGGCTTTCCTCACATCGTCGGGACGCAGATTCACTCCCCGTGTCTGAAAAGACAGGATGAACAGGATTCGCAGGATTGGGGATTTTCAACAGCCTCTATAGAGGCTGTTGAAAAAACCGAATCGGCAGACGCGATTGTGTAGGCCGGCTCTGCGAGCCGGCGAAATCATGATGAAAACCGCCGACTCGCAGAGTCGGCCTACAGCGGAATCTGTATTGCACAGCCTTTTTCAACAGCCTCTATCGGACTGATCCCTTTCCCTTTTCGGAGTAGTGGTTACCGCAATTACCCGGCCTTCGACACGCCGAAAGCTGGCGCGGTCCCGGCGCACTTGCAACACGCTTGCGGTTTGCTTTGACCTTTTAAAATCCGTTCTGCCAGAATGCGGTCCATGAAAGCAGAACGAGAGGCTCTTCTGTTGAAACCACCGTTCACACAAATCTGCACGGCGGGAGCCGCGGCGATGGTTCTGTCTTTTATGACGGCCTGGCCGCTGGCCGCCGCCACAACTCCGAAAACACAAACGACTCCCGCGTCCGGCGGTCCGTCGCTGCTGGAAGCCGAGGCGGCACAACTGAATCGCGACCGGGTGGAGGTCGTTGAACAGGATACGTTTCCCAGCAAGCGCGGTGTGGCGCTGAAGCCAAACCTCACCGCCAACGTGGGCTTTCCGGACAAGGAACCCGATCTGGTCTTCAAGGTCCGGACTCCCCGCGCGGGGCGCTATTGGCTCCGCACCCATGCCGCCGCGGACGCCCAAGCAGCCGAGGCCATGCGAAAAGCCGCGAGCAAAACGGCTTCGCTGCGCCTGATGGTCTCCGTCGCAGGCAGCCGCCCGACCAAGCGCGTGGTCTTTGTCCCGTGGAGCCAGCCCGGAAGTTGCACGCAGGCCCTCGGCAAGTTCAGTTTCAACGGAGAGGAACAGGAGGTTCGAGTGTGGCTTCCGGAGGGAGTGCGCCTCGATTACCTGCAAGTGGCGCCCTACTCTCCGCCAAAAGTTCCGACCGCCGCTGTGGATTACCGGCCATCGGTGGTGCCGCCGAAAACGCGGCCGCGCCTCTGGGTCAATGAGGAGTCCTTGCCAATCGTTCGCGCCCGTCTCGACAAGGGCGAGAACGCCCCACTGTGGGCGAAGGTCAGGAAACAGGCGGCCAAACCTTTCGAGTTTACGGTCAAACCCGACACCGAAATCGCCTACAACTCCGCCTTGGAACAGGCCGCCATGACCAAGGCCTTCGTTCACCTGATGAGCGGAGACAAGACGCGCGGGCTCGAAGCGGTGGCACTGATGCGCCCATACCTTTCGGCGGTCGTGTTCGACAATCTCCTCGACATCACCCGCGAGATTGGCCGGGCCATCTACTCGGGCGCGTTGGTGTATGACTGGTGCTACGACGTCATGACCCCCGAAGACAGGGAGGAGATGCGCAAGAACCTGATGCGGCTGGCCGATGACATGGAAACCGGCTGGCCGCCGTTCATTCAGGGGATCGTCAACGGCCACGGCAACGAGGCGCAAGTCAACCGCGACCTGCTCAGCATGGCCATCGCCATTTATGACGAGGACCCGGCGCCCTACCGCTACTGCGCTTACCGGATTCTGGAAGAGCTCGTGCCGATGCGTAAATTCGAGTATCAGTCGCCGCGCCACAACCAGGGAGTCAGTTACGGCCCTTATCGTTTCGCGTGGGACTTGCACGCCGCCTGGCTTTTCCGCCGCATGACCGGCAAGCCCGTCTTCGACGACAACATCGCCAGCGTTTACAAGTTCTGGTTGTATATGCGCCTGCCGAACGGGCAATTGCTCCGCGATGGCGACGGGTTCTCCGATGGCCGGTATGCGAACCTCGGCCCCGCGCCGCTGCTCAACTACGCCTACAACAACGATCCGATGATCAAGGGCGACTTCGAGCGCCAGGGTGGTTTGTCCGGCGATCCGATCCTGTTTCTGCTCATGAACGATCCCGATCTGAAAGCCGAGAAGAGCCTCGCTTCGTTGCCGCTGACCATGGACTTCGGCCCGGTTCTCAGCTCGATGATCGCCCGGACGGGTTGGAACCTCGGCCCGAACACCGCTGACGTGGTGGTCGAGATGAAGGGAGGCGGTTACCACTTCGGCAACCACCAGCACTCCGACGCGGGCAGTTTCCAAATCTATTACCGCGGTTTGCAGGCGGCAGACCTCGGCCAGTATCATTTCTACGGCACGCCCTACGATTCCAATTTCAACAAGCGCTCGATTGCCCACAGCATGATGCTGGCCGTTGATCCGGATGAGAACTTCAACCTTCCCACCAACGACGGCGGCACGCGCAACGTCCGGTCCTGCCCCTCATCCCCGGAGCTGGCGGTCACGGACCCGCTGTTCGCCAACGGCAAGGTGGTGTCGGCCAGCTTCGGCCCGGTGAAACAACGGCCGTTCTTCAGCTATTTCTCCGTGGACCTGAAGTCGGCCTACAGCGGCAAGATTCAGGACTACACAAGAACCTTCTGTTTTCTCAATCTCAACAACCCGCAGACTCCCGCGGCGCTCATCGTGCTCGACAACATGACCACCGCCAAACCGGAGTTTAAGAAATACTGGCAGGTCAACACCTTGAACCCGCCGGAGAAAACCGCCGAGGGCGTGATCCTGAGGAACAGCGACCTGGGGCTGGGCGGCAGGGTCAGCGTTCGCATGTTGCGTCCGAAGGCGGACGAGCGCGAGGTGGAGGTGCTGAGCGGCGCGGCGGCCAACAGTGTGTTTGGCCATGCGTTCACACCACCTTTTGCAGCCAAGCCGGAGGCCAACGGCCATCGCGTGATGTTCTCGCCCAGGACGGCGCGGGCCAACGATCTCTTCCTGACCGTCATGCCCATGAGCGATGATGCCGCGCCGGAACTGCCCGTCGCCGTTGCGGAAACCCCTGCGGTGTTTGCATTGACCCTCGCCGACCGGGTGGTCGTGTTGAGCAAGACCGGCCAGCTTCTCGAGCAGCCATTTCAGGTGACTGTGCCGTCCGGCCGCGATCATCAACTGTTGCTTGCCGGACTGGCGCCCGGCGTCTGGAGCATCCGCGGCCAGCACGGCAAGGCGCAGTTCAACGCCAAGGTTGAAGCCGGCAGGAACACCGCGTTCTTTGTCGTGCCCGGCGGCCGTTACGCGGTCCAACCGGAAGCGATACCCGGCGCGCCGGAGTTTCAAGCCGCGCCGGACTTCATGCCCGCGTTGTCGGCGGAAATCGCCAACGCGCAAAGGTCGGGGCCGCAAAAGTGACCGTCGTGATGTTTCAGGAGTTGCACATCCAAGGAAAGGAGTTGGGCCATGCGAACCATGCCAAGAACGAGGATTTTGGCGCTTGCCAGCGCGTTGCTGCTGGGCGCTTGCGCGACACTCGACAAGACGGTTGCCGGGGAGTCGATGACACTGCGTGCGGGCTTGCTGTCGCGTACGATTCACATCAGCGCCAGCGGGCAATTGGAAACCACCAGCCTTCGCGTCGAGGGCCGGGAACTGCTGGCCGGGGCGATTCCGGAAATCCGCTTCACGGTCCGCTGCGCGGAGCCCAACCGGCGCCCGGTCGGATTGAAGCCCGGCGAAGGAACGGTGTTGCAGTCCGAACGGACGTTCACTTATTACGGCGGCAAACCGCTGGATCCCGCGCGATGGGAAGATCGCCGGCCCGAGGCGACGCGCTGGACCAACGCGGTGACGGTGAGTTCGGATCGCTGGAAGGCGTTGGCGGGCCAATCGCAACGGCAAATCACCGACCCCAAACCGGGAGTGCGGCGGCTGATCCTCCGCACGCCGCTGACGGCCGGGAGCGCGTTCGGGCGGTTAACGGTCACGGCTTGTTACGAAACCTACGAAGGTCATCCGGCGGTGCGAAAGTGGATCGAGATCGAGAACACGGGTGATCGCTGGCTGATGCTCGATCATTTGACGATTGATGCCGTGCGGCTGGCCGAGGCCTATCGCCACACGACGCCGTTGACGCCGGGAGAGCTGGGTGTGCAATCCAGCGTGATGGGATTTGTGGATGCCGCGCAATCGCGCGGTGTGATTGCCGCCAGCGAAGTCCCCTCCGCGCTGCGGAGTCTGGGCGACGACGGGGCGATGGGCTACAGCGAAGAGTGGTTCGAGTGGGTGCTGGGGCCCAAGGAGACGTTCGTCTCGGAACCGGTGTTTCTCTATGCCTGCGCCGGCCCGGTCGAGCAGACGCTCTCGGCGCGCTCGACGCCGCTGGATCGCACGATCGAGGGACCCTACATGCGGTTCCTGCACGAGCACGTGGGCATCGCCGCCGACCACGCCCCGCTCTACGCGCCGCAGTGGCTGACCTGGGCCGAGTTCAAGTTCAAGATTGACGACGCCCTCATGCGGCAAATGGCCGACCTCGCCGCCAAAGCCGGCTTTGCGCAGTTGCTCTTCGACGACGGCTGGCAAAAGGACCGCTTGGGAACCGAGGTGGACACGTCCAAGTTCCCCGACTTCGCCGCCACGTCGCAATACATCCGCTCGCGCGGGCTTTCGCTGGGCTTGTGGTTGTCGTGCATTCGCTCCGACGATTCCCCGGACCTGCGCGCGGTGCCGGACGGCCGGTCGCTGCCGCCGGTCAAACGGATGAAAGGCTCGGCGATGAGTTTTTCCAGCCCGTGGCGGGAGTATTACGCGAAAGACCTCGCCCGCGTGGCGGGGGATTACGGCGTGACGTATTTCAAACAGGATTTCTCCAACATCCGCTACGGCGACATCGCCGAAGGCCATGAGGGGCGGACGATGCGGGATTCGCTGCTGCGCGGGTGCCGCAATCTTCTGGAGACCCAGGACCGCATCCGCGCGGCCGCGCCGCAAGTCGTGACCGAGCTGACCCATGAAATTTACTGGGACACGCCCGGCGTTCCGGCCGACCTCGCGGTGCTGAAGCATGCGTGCCAATTTCATTTCCCCTTCAACTTCTGCTGGGGCGCCGATCCGCTCTGGCCGGACCGCCTCCGGCTGGAAAAAAATCGCACGGCCCCGATTGATCCCGAGACGCATCGCGACGTGTTGCGGCGGGCGTGCTTCGAGGCGCGGAAACGTTTCTACGCCCAACGCGCTCTCCCGCTGCACTGCCTGGAATTTTATGCGGCCGCGACTCACAGCGTCGGCGGCAGCCTCACGCCGGACGTGCAGGACCGGCAGGTCGTGAGCTGGCTGATGGGAGCGCCGATCAACTTTTCGGGCGACTTGCGCACGCTCAGCGAGGCGAACCTCGCGCATTACCGCAGCCGGTTCGATCTGCTCAAGCGGCTCCAGCAGCAATACGACATCTATCGCCATTTCCAGTTCAGCGGCGTGCCCGCGCCGACCGACGAGGACTGGCACTGGTGGGGAAAACTCAACGCCGAGGGTTGCGGCGCGGTCGTGATCGTGCGCGGAAGCGGCGGGGCGGAGCGCCGCGCGATCAACGTGCCGTGGGTTGACCCGCAGCGGCGGTATCGCGTCACGGCGCACTTCGCGTCCGCCGACCTGGGAGTGATCAGCGGAAGAAAGCTGCGCGACCGCGGCGTGACGATCCAACTATCGCCGTGGGGACAGGAGATTCTGGAGTTGGCCGCCGCTGGATCGCCACAGTAATACACCGCCATGAAACACATCGTCCGCTTTCTTCTGCTGCCATTGCTGGCGGCGCGGGTTTTTGCCGGCGAGATCGCCGTCATCCACGAGGAGACGCGCATCGCGCCCGGCGAGACGCGCGGTTTCGATTTCGGCACGCTGCCGCAGAAGGACACGACCGTGCTGCTCGACGTGTCGTCGCGGTTGGACTCCAAGGGTCTCGGCGGCTCGATGTATTTCATGAAGCTCACGCTGAACGGCCGTGTAGTGAACGCCGCCAAGACGCGCGCCGTCGTCCGGCTCGTGAACAAGCCCGTCGTCTCGCCCGTCGCGGCAAACGTCCCCTACAGTTGGTTTGGGAACAACTCCTGGCGCGTCCTCTACGCGGCGGATTTCGAGAGCGCGCTGAAGTTTAAATTCTACGCCGGCAATCCCTATCAGCTTGTGTTGGACGTGACCGACCTGACCAATCCGATGTCGGAGAACCGCCTCGAGATCACGAACATGGCCAACGCTTCCACCGCGGCCTCCTTGCATACGAAGGGCGAACTGGTCATCCAACGCCTCGTCATCCGCACCAAGCCCGTCGCCAGCCCGACGATGACGGCGGACGCGGCCGACCAGGACGCGATCAATCGCGGCACGCCGGGCGCCGGGCCGGCGGCCTACAAAGGCCGGCTTTTGCCCGGCGGCGGCTTCGTCATCAGCGCCGGCGGGCAGGAGTATGAGTTTGCGACCGCCGTTTCGTATCCGAACGCCGGGCTGAACCGCCTCGTGCCGGCGGCGAAGCCCGACACGTCGGGGCAGAAGGAGTGGACGGTGCGCGCGGGCGGCACTCGCGCCGTGGCCGCCGGCCCGGATTACCGGCTGCGCCGCACGATGCGGTTCACGCCCCGCCGCGTCGAGGTGGCCGACGAGATCGCCAACCTTCACCCCGACCAGAAGCTCGGCCTCCTTGTCCGGCACGAGGTTTCGCTCAAGGACAAATCCGCCGGCGTCCGCCTCGCGGGCAACCCCGATCCGGCCATCAACGAGTATCACTCCAACGGCAACCCCAGCGTCTATGTCGCGTTGCCGAAGGCGAACCTCGGCCTTGGCTTGATTGTCGAGGACGACGTGTTCCGCAACCAGGTGACGTTGTTCTGCGACAACGAAGCCGCCGTCGCCGGGCTGCGGACCGAGATGCTCTGCCTGCCCGCAGGCGGTTCGTACACACTGCGCTGGTCGGTCTATCCCGTCGCGTCGGCGGATTATTTCGATTTCATCAATCTGGTGCGCGCCGACTGGGATGCGAACTATACGGTCGAGGGGCCGTGGACGTTTTTCAGTCCGGACACGATCCTGACGACACCCGTGGAGGAGATTCGCCGGCAATTCCAGCGGCTCGGCATCCGCTACGCGTGCTACTGCGGCGGCTGGGTGGATGGCAAACACGACCGCAAGAAAATCGGTTTCGGCACGGGCGTGATGGAGCCTTATTGGGCCGACTTCCGCCGCCGGCTGCGCGAGGCCGCCGCGAAAATCCGCGAGGCGTCGCCCGGCTGCAAGGTGCTCGTCTATTATGACACGCAGCGCGACACCTCCGACGGCAGCCACGAGCGGTTCCGCGACAGTTGGCTGGCCGACGCCCGGGGCCGGCAGCTCTCGACGGACTGGAGCGGCGTTTACAGTCTCACGTGGAGCGTCGTCGCCACGCTCACCAACAGCTACGGCCGCGCGATGCTCGATGTCGCCGACCGTTACCTCGACGAGATCAAAGCCGACGGCGTCTATTGGGACGAGATGGAGGCCACTGGCTACGGCGCGCCGCTCATCACGCACAGCATCCCGGACGGCCATTCGTGCATCCTGGACAAAAAGACCTACACACTGGATCACGAAATCGGCGTGACGACGCTGCTCGGCGAAGGCCACCGGATGGCGGTGATTGACCGCGTTCGTGTCAGGGGCGGCACGCTGATGGGCAACGGTCCGTGCGCCACGCGAAAGTTGCTGGCCAAGAAGCCCCAGCGCATGGTCGAGATCCAGCACAACGACACGTGGGCCTACGAGGGCAACCTCGATTCGCCGCTCGGTTACGGCAGCAGCCGGATGGATTTCGGCAACTGGGTCCGCGCGCTGAAGATGGCCACGCTGGTCGTCGGCACCCGTTACAACTACGAGCACGAAATCTCGCCCTACGTTTTTCCGTTCACGCCGGTCGAACTGCACGCCGGCTATCTGCTTGGCCGGGAGCGGATCATCGCGACGCACGCCGGCAACTACGGCTGGCCCGGCAAGCCGTGCCTCGTGCAGGCCCGGCACTTCAACAAGGACGGCAGGCTCACCGGCAGGGATTTCGCGACCACCATCGGCAAGGAGGCGCGCACAGCCGTCGAACTGGCCGAAGGCGAAGCCGTCGTGCTGGAGCGGCTGCCGGTCCTCGTGCGGCCGAAATCGGGTGCGGCGGAAATGGCCGTCGTGAGCGACGGCCCGGACCCGCTCGCCTGGACGCAGAAATCCTCCGCCGGCCCGCCGGTCCTCATGCGGCCGAAACCGGGCGCGGCGGAAGTCAGCGCCGTGCGCTGCACCGCGGACCAGCTCGCCTTGATGCTGAAAGCGCCCGCCGGCGCGACAGTGCGCGTCAGCACCGGCGCCATGAAGCTGGCACCGCGCCAGCGTTTCACCGTCACGATTGGGAGCGCTACGCGCGAGGTCTCCGCTGGCCACAACGCGACGCTGAGCTTTGATGCCACAGCCGCCGAGCCAACTCAAATCCTCATCCGCCCCATCCCATAGACTCCTGTCTTCTGACTTCTTTCTTAAGGCACGAGTTCCTTGGGCGCCCAGGTGCGTTTCGCCCAGTATCCGGGATCATGGGAAGGGACGATCGTGACGCCTTGCCGTTCCTCCAGCTTGAACCAGTGGACATTCTGCATCGTGGCTGGGATGTCGGTCGCAAGCCCCGGCACCACGAGTCGCTCCATAATCTCCAGCGTGTACAAGGCGTCGGCGCAATAAATAAACGGCTTGCCTGTGGAGGGCTTCACATAAAGCGACTGATGACCGGGGGTATGACCCGGGGTGGGGAAGACCATCACCGTTTGATCCCCGAAGACATCGAGAACTCCCTCGACCTCCCGGATGTTGAGTTCATTCAGATGCTTGAAATCGCCTAGGCAATAAGCCGCGCCCGCTATGGCGGCAGCGATGGCCTTTCTTATCTCACGCATTTCCGCTTTCTGGAAATGAAGGGGAACGCCCGTGCCCGCAAAATTGTCAATCGCCCCGGCATGATCCACGTGGCCGTGACTGAGGACCACGGCCTTGAAGTCCCTGGGTGCAAGCCCCAGAACTTTGATCGCTTCCCGGAATTCCTGCTCGGGTTTGATCTCGGGCACATAGGCTTTCGCAATCGCCTCGCCCCAATACGCGGCGGGATCCTTGGCCGCCTGGGCGTTGCATCCCGTGTCAAACGCCATCCATTCCGTTCCATGTTGGATCACGAGGAACGGAATCGGAATATCCATCGGGGTTCCAACGCGTGTGTCCTTCAGCAGGTATTGGGTCTGGGTTTTCAGGGTGCCCGCATGGAAGGCGTAGGCCCTCACGCTGGCCGCCTGCGCCCCTCCCGCCGCCACCGACAAAACTGCAGCCGACACGCAACCCATAAGATTTCTCCGCATGAAGTTCATCGTTGAGAGCATCTCTACGCCGATTCTTCTGGCAAGCGCCTTAGAGGATGATCAGCCGGCAGGCGATTCAACAGCTCCTTCTGGAAGGCTTCCGCCCGGCGCTTTTGCTCGGCGCTGGATTTCGTCCGGTCGTTCAAATGCCGCTGCCCTTTGATCTCGGAGTTCTGGAGCGACTCCGCCCATGCCCGCAACTGCCGCGAGCAACTTTCCGCCACCAATTTCAAATTTGAAATTTCAGATTTCAAATCCCCAAAGCCTGCCCGCCGCCCCAGAAAAACAAGCATGGATCGAACCTCTCCCGCCGACCCTCTCGCGATATAGATGAACGCCAGCAACTCATTCGTCGTCCCGCGTTCAAATCCCTCCGCGATGTTATTCGACACCGACAACGCCGCCCGTTCCAACTGGTCGCGCAAGCTGTGTGACATCCTCTTTGTGTTCTGCTCCGTCAGGTCATACACCCCCTCCGCCAGCCGCATCGCCTCCTGCCACACCGGCAATTCTTCAAATCGCTGGTAAGTCATCGCAACTCCGGATCCTATAATTTCCCGCGTTCCATTTTCAATCTGGAATCTCAAATCTCAAATTTCCAATCTCAAATCTCCAATCCCCAATTTCAAATCTCCAATTGCGCCGGTGAAATCGTCCATCATTTGCGGGAGGGAATCGGTGCCCAGTCCGGTTCTTTGTTCGAGTTGCCGTCGGTGGTGACTTGCACGAATCGGTTCGTTCCATTGGCGTCGGCCACGCAAATATTCCAACCGGGCGCCTTCACGCCGATGATCGCCGGCGACAGGGCCAGCTTCTTCTCCGCCTTCGGCCCGCTGGTGAACGCAATGTAGCGTCCATCCGGCGACCAATCGGCCTGATAAACCAGCACCGGATCCTTGCTGCTCACGACAACGCGGGGATTCATGACCTTCGCCTCCCCTCCGCTAAGCTCCAGGTCCCCGACGCTGATCGTAAAGTCGCTCGAGTTCCACACCACGCGCTTGCCATCGGGACTGATGTCCGGCCGGCAGCCGCCGATACGGTTGCCGTCGGCATAGTCGAGCCTGAGAACCTCTTTCCCCTGCGCGGCAATCGCCAGGATGGCATGATTGTGGCCCATCGCCCCGGAGACGGTGGCGAGAATCCACTTTTCGTCCGGTGTCCAACAGAGATTGTAGAGATGTTCCAGGTCGGGGTTCGGGTGAGGCGTCGCGCGACGCGTGGCCAGGTCATAAACGCACAACCCCTTCCCCGCAGAGTCGCGGATATTGAACTGCTCCTTCTGGTCCGGGATATAGCAGAGGCCGGCGCCCGTTCGATTCCAGAACGGCCAGCGGGCGTGTTGGGCGACCAGCGTCCGTCCCCTGCCGTCCCGGTTCATCAGCCAGACACTGCGCACCTTCGTCTCGCCTTCACCCTCGTCCACGATGAAGGCGATCTTGCTGCCATCGGGCGAGACCTGCGGAAAGCACTCGTGAATGTTCGGCGTCTGCGTGAGGTTGACCGGTTGCGAACCATCGGCGTTGATCTGGCAGAGCTCCCAGTTGCTGTCGCGATAAGTCTCGTAAACAATCTGGTAGGGAACCTTCTTGAGTTCTTCGCGAAGGTCATCCGCGGCCCAAGCCGGGACAACGACAGCCGCGACCAACAACATCGGAGCCAGCAGGCAACGCATAACATTCCTCCGCCTGAATTTCATGGTCGAGAGCATCTTGCGCGATGATACCTGAAAAAGAAATTCCTGCAATGAACCGTGTTGAACTTTCAGTCTTCACTTTCCGCCTCCCACAGACCTCAGCCCACTGCCCACTTTCCACTGTCCACTGGTTGTTCTCCTTCCTCTCTGCGCCAGGGATTGACAAACCCAAACGATCCGTCAACATCCACCCTGGCCACAGACTGACTTCCAAATGGTCCGAAAAAATGAGTCCGGTCAGAGTGATTTTACCATGAAGCGACGCGACTTTTTCAAAGGGCTGGCCGCGGGCAGTTTGCCGATGATGACCGGTTCGAACGCCTTCGCCGCCACTGGCCGGGGAAAGTCTCCGCTCAAGATCACCGACGTCCGCACCGTGCCCGTGGACCGATACCTTTTCGTCCAGGTCCACACCGACGCAGGCATCGTCGGCTTGGGCGAGTCGGGGACATGGGGGTTTCTCGAAGCTTCCGAAAAGGTCGTCGAGACGTTCAAACGCTATCTGGTCGGGCAGGACCCGCTTCGCATCGAGCATCACTGGCAATACCTCTATCGCTGGTCTCACTTTAGCGGCGCGGCGATCATGGGCGCGCTCAGCGCCGTGGACATCGCGTTGTGGGATATCGCCGGCAAGTATTTCGGTGTGCCGTGCTACCAACTCATGGGCGGCAAGTGCCGCGACAAGGCCCGGGTCTACTGCCACGTCTTCGGCGACACGAAGGAAAAGCTGGTCCAGGGCTGCGTCAACGCCAAGAAGCAGGGCTTTACGGCGATCGGCCATCTCACGCCGTTTCTGGACGAGTCGCGCGACGTGCCCTACTTCAAAACGCATGCCGACAAGATTCAGGATGCCATTGACACCGTTCGCCGCTACCGCGAAGCGGTGGGCAACGAGGTGGATCTGTGCATTGAGATCCACCGGCGCCTGACGCCGGCGGAGGCCGTCGCGCTGGCCGAGGGCATCGAGCCTTATCGGCCGATGTTTTACGAAGACCCCATTCTGCCCGACAGCCTCGACGCCATGGAGTTGATCTCCCGCAAGATCAGGATTCCCATTGCCACGGGGGAACGATTCACGACCATGCCGCAGTTCGCCTCCTTGTTGGCCCGTGGCGCGGTGCAGTATATCCGGCCGGACGTGTGCCTGGCCGGCGGCCTGACCCAGAGCAAGAAGATCGCGGGCCTGGCCGAGGCGTTCTGCGCGCAAGTGGTTCCCCACAATCCGCTCAGCCCCGTGAGCACCGCCGCGTGCATGCAATTGGCGGCGTGCATTCCGAATTTCGCCCTGCTGGAATATCCGGGAAACGAGCACAGCGGGACGAAGAGCGAGATCGTGAAGGGCGCGTTTGAATTGGAAAACGGCTTCCTCCGCGTCTCCGACGCGCCGGGCATCGGCGTGGAACTGGCCGAAGACGCTGCCAAGCGCCACCCTTACCGGCCGCGCGAGGTGAAGACCCGCCTGAACACTGACGGTTCCGTCATGGACCAGTAACCGTCCTCACCCCAATATCCCATCTCCCATCTCGATCCTGACCCACGATAAAACGAACATCGCTTGAATGAAGGAAATTATTATGAACAATCCAACCCAACCGCGGATCACGCAGGCCACCACACGACGCGATTTCCTCAAGACTTCAACGGTCGCCGGGGGCGGCGTTCTGCTCGCCAGCCTCGACGTCGCCCGGTTCGCCCACGCGGCCGGCAACGACGTCATCAAGATCGCGCTCGTCGGATGCGGCGGGCGCGGCACGAACGCGGCGTCCATGGCGTTGCAAAACGCCGCCCACGCGAACGTGAAGCTCGTGGCGATGGCCGATATGTTTGCGGACCACATCGAAGCCAAGCTGGATATTCTGAACAAACGTTGCGCGGCGCAGATTGACGTGCCGCCGGAGCGGCGTTTCGTCGGCTTCGACGCCTGCCAGAAGGCGATTGATTGCGGCGTGGACATGGTGCTGCTGTGCACGCCGCCGGGATTCCGGCCGATGCAGTTCGAGGCTGCGGTGAAGGCGGGCAAACACGTGTTCATGGAGAAACCGGTGGCGGTGGACGCGCCCGGCTATCGCAGGGTCAAAGCCGTCAACGAAGAGGCGAAAAAGAAGAACCTCATGGTCGCCGTCGGCCATCACCTGCGCCACGGCGCGACCCATCGCGAGGTCGTCAAACAGATTCACGACGGGCTGATCGGGGATCTGACCTACACGCGCGCCTACTTCAACACCAGCGGCATCTGGAACCGCGAACGCAAACCCGGCATGACCGAAATGGAATACCAGGTCCTCAATTGGTATCACTTCGTCTGGCTCAGCGGCGACCATCTGGTCGAACAACACGTCCACGGCGTGGACGTCTGCAACTGGCTGGCCAAGGACCATCCTCCGGTCGAGGCTGTGGGCATGGGCGGCCGCCAGGTTCGCATCGCCAAGGGCATCGGCGAGCTTTTCGACCACTTCGCCCTCCAGTTTACCTACGCCAAGGGCCTGCGCAGCTTCAGCGAGTGCCGCCACATGCCGGCCTGCTGGGCGAATTGCGCCCATCACGCGCACGGCACGAAAGGCTTCGTGAACTTCGATTTCGCCGACAACGCCACCATCTGCCTGGAAGGCCAGGAGGAAAAGCGCGTGAAACACACCGGCGCCGAAGCGCACCAGGCCGAGATGGATGATTTGTTCGCGGCGCTGCTCGCCGGCAAACCTTACAACGAGGCCGACGTGTCCGCCGACAGCACCATGACCGCCATCCTCGGCCGCATGGCAGCCTATTCCGGCAAGCTGGTGAAGTGGGACGACGCCATCGCCTCGCAACTCAACCTGATGCCCGATCGCTTTGCATTGGACGCCGAACCGAAATCCAAGCCCGGCCCCGACGGCATCTACCCCTGCGCCACGCCGGGTGTCACCAAAGCGTTGTGACGAACATCGTTTGAGTGAAGACAATGTTTCAAAGGGAATCTCTGTAAAAGCCCTGTAGCGGCGGTCTCCGACCGCCGGTGTTGTGGTAGGGCGCGACCGCCGGGCGCATATTCAATCCTCGTAGGGGTCTCTCGTTGCCTCCCGCTCGGCATCTCGCTCGTATTGCTCGGCGAACTCACGCATAGCAGTAGCGAAGCGGTGATAGCCGCGTTGCTCCAGTGCTTCAGCCTCCTTGCGATGACGCGCGGCAATTTCTCGTTCCTCCCTGCCGCCCGTTGGGCTGTGAACACCACGCATGTTGAAGAGTTTACAAGTGAAGCCAGAGCGCATTTCTGTGGCGTCTTTGGCATTCATCGCATTTGCAACGGACTTGTGAATCCACAGACCATCCGCATCTGGGGGAGTATGTGGAAGCACTTGCCCAACCTGGCTCATGGCAATTGACAAATGACCCGATTCCGTACACAGCCGTTTGACTTCTTCCAACCATTTTATGAATGCGGCACCATCGAACCCACCATCGGGAGAGGTTCCAGGGACAATCTCCCAGCCATGAAGCAGGCGATGAGCATTTAGGGCAATATTCCTTTCTTTCTCCGCCGACTGGTCTTCTGTGCACCACGCTTTTTTAAACCGGAAAACATTTTGAGTGAAATGGCAAAACCGTTTTATCCATTTCCACCAGCTTCGTTGTTTTTTGTCGGACCTGTAGACAGCTTGAATCAGCTGACAGAAGAACCTCGGCTCGGCCGCCATTCTCTTTTCAAGGGTTTTGGGCCTGCTATCGTAGAGCCTGTCCAAAAGCGGCAAGTAATTCCATTCGACTTGGCAAAGCACGTTTTGATCGGCTGCGGGGTTATCATCAAGCCATTCGATAACATCGCGAGCTGCGTAAGGATCAGAACCTTTTGAAGGCTCATCTGTCGTTGTCATGGCCATGAGCGCACGGGTTGCTAGCTCTGGAGGAAAACCTATCTTCTCTTGAACAAGCCGTTGTAAACAGCAAACTGCTCCCTGCGGACGCCGATGCTGAAGCAGCTTCTCTACAGCTTCCACCAAGTGTTCTCGTTCCCCAAAAGGGTCCACGTTGGCTTTGCGCCAGTATTCAGCCTCATTGTCGCCCAGAAGCTGTGCGGCTCTTTGCCATGTGTCCCGCACGAATGGAAGCAATGCAAGGAATGCCGCCCTTTGCTGTGTGGTCCAGGCAGCGGTTAAGACGCTATCCACCCAAGGCCAGCGTTTCGTGAAGAACCTGCCCCAGACAAAACCAGCGATCATGAGCGCAAGCGATTTCTCCGCCGTATCTAGGTAATGCGGAAGCAAGGCCGCATCTATGGCCTCTGGCGCTGCGCATCCCAAAGCGCAACCCACCTTCCATGGTGATGCCACTTGCCGTGTGAAGTCCAGCACACCCGAAATCTGGCTCGCGTCGAAGATTTCGATGATGGCAGCCTGTCGTTTGCCATCCAGCTTTTGCCGCTGAGCCTCGAAATCACCCTTCTCCTCGATAAGATTAAATTCACGGTCACTGAAAAGGCGCCGGTGAAGCAGCCCGACGGACCTCGGCGCGAGCTTTGCGGCGACTTCTTCGATTCTTGCAACGAGCTGCGGGGGCATTGCCCATTGAGCATCTGCGAACTTACGATGTTGCGCCGCCAGATCGACGAGAGCTTGCCACAGTGGTAGCCGGACGGACTCGGATAGTCCCACCACCGCGTCTGAGCCTAGATGATCAAGGATGCGGGAATGTGCTTGGTTGGGCAGATCTGGCAGACGTTCTATGAGATCGGCCGTTTTTGTTGTGTCCGTCGCCGCGACGCTGACGGCTAACTCCGCGTAGGCGGCTACCTGCTCCCAATACGCGGCGATAGGAATGGAGTCGGACCAATCGACAGGAATGAAATCCCGCCACATCGGCTTGCGACAGCCCGATGTGACACCATGCATATGCGGCAATAGTGCCAGCAGCAGCTTCCAACCTACAACCGGCTGTTCACTGAGCAACGTCTCAACTGCCGCTTTGCGCTTGGAAATCGTGGCGCACGTTTGGGGATGCCATGGAAGAAAGATGTCGGTTAGGGAATTGGCGGGTCGGTTGGCCCAATTGCCGCCGGGATCGATTGCCGCCAATTCACCCAGCAGCATGGTCACACGCATGAGATGGTCTGGGTGCCATGCGAGTGTTTCCAATGCCCAAAGCAGCCCAGTCATGTGATTCCAGCCGACAATGCCGGACCCTTCTTGAGCAAAAACCTCGCTAAACGGACTTGCAGTTGGGTGGGACAGTGCTGCTTCAACCGCATCTTGGAATTCAGTGGGCGCTGCCTCTGCCAGCAAAGGCAAATGACTGTCCAAGCTGGCCCACATCACCCAATCGGCATCCTTCAACAACTCGTGTACGGTCAGTTTGGCGACAAGTTCTGCTTTGCCTTGTGAGCAAGAGGACAGGGCATTAGGCCTGCTGCCCAACAATGCGAGTGTCTCAGCCATGCCTTTGCGCAGAGATGAGGAATACTTCAGGACTTTGCCTTTGATGTTAGCTAGGTAACGTTCTTCCTTCGGCAGATCAAATCTCGGATCTCGTTCCCCAAGCACCAGGACGGCGGCCTTTTGAAACCGGTCAAGGTCCTCGTTGCTGAGACGCGGCCCTAGAGCTGACCACGCTTCTCCTCGCGAGAGGATCTTCCAGTTTTCATTGCGCTGAATCAGGGGAGTGTCCGAGCGCAACGTCTCAGGGCGCACAGTTTCGATCCACTCCCCATAGGCTTTTCCCACGACTTTCTCCACAGCATTTTTGTCACCGGGATTCTCGCCTGACCAACGGCCAAGAATGTTAGCCTGCGCCAAAGAGTAAGCACTTCCCCATTCTGCATAGGGTGGGTGGCTGCCAAGTCCGCGCAGTTTGCGCTTTAACGCGGCGAGCGACAACGCACCAGCGGCTGCCAGTTCGCGTGCGCGCTCGACCGAATAACCACCCTCCATCAACGTAGCCTCCAGAACGGAAGCTGATGGGCTGCGCAACGGGATGACACTGTCGCCCCCGCTTGCCGAAGCGCCAGACACTGGGAAAACAACGCCGTGACCTTTCTTTCGCGCTGCGAGGTGTAGGTGTTCGCCCTCAACATCCAAGTCGAGATTAGAATGCGCAACCAAAACGTGCGCGCTCCTTAAACTCACCATCGAAAGCCACGTATCTGGTTCGTTAATGAAGAGGCATCTGGCACTAAACGCACGCTTCGTATCCGAATCTAGCGATGCCAGAAACGCAGCAACAAAGTCAGCAGCGTCGAGATTGCTCTCCTCTGCAAGGATCAACTGATTCGCTTTCCCGCGGAAAACACGATCCAACTCCACACAAGCCAGATCCCTACCAACTAGGAACATTTTGGGCGGCAATGGTGGATCGCTTGGACCCGGAAGTAATTGTAGTTCTTCCCAATGCTCAGCGGGCGTGCTGAAGCCACACGCGACTTTGACTGACCCTCTCTTCTTTAGGAACCATTTCGCAATCCCTGGATACTCACGAAGCCAGTCAGCCAACTGAACGCCATCCAAGATTTTTATCCCGCTCCAACCGCAACCACGGCGCTCATCCAGCCATTTCCTTTGTTGTGGCTCATTCCAACCACGGGAACCGCTTGACCGGGGCGTTACGAAGACGAACCACGTTTCTCTGCGTTCTTCAGAGCTTATCTCCGTTGTGCGCTTTTTGAAGTACTTTGTTGCTGTGTCTTGGGGATCACCACCGGTGTTGATTTCCCACACACTCTTTTTCTTTGGGACGAATTGACGGTAACCATTTTCCGTCTCCACTCGGCCGTCGTAACCAGGTTGGTTGATCAAGTCACCATATGGAATTCGACAAAACGTTAGATCTGGAACCGATTGGTCTATCAGCATCCACACCAGTTCCGGAATGACGGCCTCGCTATCTCTCGTCTCAGCATAGGACTCCAACTCATTCGCATTAACGATCAGAGTGTGTTCCATACGTCTTCCTCCTTCTTGACCCCGCCATTGTCTCAAATCAGATTGGGTTTCGCAAAGTCAATTTCAGGTCGTCAGGTCGTCGGTGCCTTTGTCCTCTCTCTTTAACGATGGCCGCGCTGGCATCAGAGCAGGCTTTTCATGTAGCCCGGATCGTGGCAATGTAATTGCTCTTGAAACGGCGAACTTTCACGTTAGCACGCCATGCGAAAAGGAGTCGCTCATGAAAATCGGCATCTACAGCATCACGTATCGGGGCGTCTGGTATAAGGGCGAGGCGCTGGACGTTTTCCAAATGGCGCGGCTGGCCAAAAGCCAGGGTTGGGAAGGACTGGAGTTGGACACGGAACGGCCGCACGCGGCGCCGATGGACCTGCGCGCGGACGACCGCAAACGATTGTGCGACCTGGCCGGCGAACTGGGCCTGCCCCTGTCCGCCGTGTCGCCCAACTGCGACCTGTCCAGTCCGGTGCCGTCGCGGCAGGAGGCGGTGATCTGCTACGTGCGCGAGTGCATCAAGCTGGCGCACGATCTGGGCGCGCCGATCTGCAAGATCTTCGCGGCGTGGCGCGGCATCACGCTGCACGACGGCATCGGGTCTTACGACCTGACCTACGCCCACGATCCGTATCCGTTCTGGAAGGAAGGCCGGCGGCGGTTCGTGGTGCCGGCTATCCGCGAACTGGCGCAGGTGGCGGGCGACCTTGGCATCGTGCTGGCGATCCAGAATCACGGGCCGGACATCGTGAACAATTACCGCGACACGCTGGCGTTGATCGAGGAGGTCGGCTCGCCGCATTTCAAGGCGTGCATGGACATCAACATCGAGGACGAGCCGGAGTCGGAGGCACGCGCGCGGGAGATGGCGCGGGCGGCAGGGAAGTTGCAGGTGCACTCGCACGTGAACGGCGAATTTGTCCGGGACGCGCAAGGCCGGGTGGTGCTGGCGGGTGCGGGCTACTTCGACCAGAAGTTTTGGGGACGGAAGGTGGCGTATCCGGCGTATTTCGACGCGCTGGCGGCGGCGGGCTACGAGGGATACCTGGACTGGGAGTTTTGTCATCCGGCGATGGAGAACGGGAAGGTCGCCGGCATCGAATATGTGCACAACCAGACGCGGCTGGCGTTGGAATACATGAAGACCCTTCGCGCGAACGCGCTGGCCAAGGCCGCGCAGGGACGGGAGGGGGCATAGAGCGTGAAGCAGCCCTCCGCCAGACCGGCCCCGCGACAACAACAATTTTCTCTTGACATAATAGAGAAATTAGCTATATCTTCCGCCCTGCAATGAAGACCGCCGTCATGCCAGCCGAGGCCGTCCTACCGAAGGCCCCCAAGGGCAACCGGAATCAATCCACGGATTGCGCGGAAACGCGCAAAACGGCGTCCAGCCGCCAGTCACCGGCGGAGCCGATCGTGTCCGGTCTGGCGGGCACGCCGCATCCGAGCCGTCGAAAGCGGCAAAATCGCCCTCCATATGGATGGCGGCTGCCGGTGGCGCGGCGATCATTCCCCCCATCAATCCTAGGGGTGTGTTTTTCAAAACGAACCCAAATGATGGCCCCGGTCAAAACTGAAAAACATCGTTTTTCTGTGGAAAACGTCTGTTTCGATGTCCAAGGGAGGGGGAATTCAAAAGGTGTTTTTACGAAACGAACCCAAATGATTCAGCCCCGCCAAACGGTGATTCATCCGTGTCCATCCGTGGCTCCAAAGTCCGTCCGTGAAATCCGTGAAATCCGTGGATCATAAAAACCTCCAACAGGAGCGCCCTATGAAACCTCAGCCGGAAAGACTCGATTCAGCCACGGATGAAACACGGACGGACAATATGAAAATGAAACGAATCGGCATTGTTGCCTACGCGCTCTTGGTGCTGCTGTTTAACGGATTCGGAATCGCCGAAGAGATACAAAAATCAAGGCATTGGTTTGCTTTGGCTGGGGTGATCGTCAGCGTCGGGCTGTTAGCCGCTGTGTTCGTTTACCATTTTAAGCGGGAACACACATCGCCGCGCACATTGTGGTGGAGCATTCTGATAGGCGCTGCAATCTTCTACATCGTGACATTCGCCAAAGATGCGAGCGCCGAGCTGTTCAATGTCCAAGACCATCCTCTAATATTGGCAATAGCAATTCTCCTTAGTGGGCTTATCGGTTTGATGGTTCTGACACCTGCCATGTGGTTCGCCTTCTTGCTTGCCAAGCGTGGGCCATCGTCATGCCGGTCGATTGTTCCCTATTTGGCCGGATTATTTACCGCTCTCGTTGTCGTGCTCGGCGTCGGTTTCATTGTTTTCCAGCAACGCGATCACCTGGGAATCATCCAAGGACATGCTGCGCGCACTCGGGCGGCCGAACTGGAGGTTTTGTCTGGGACGCAGAGGTTGCTGGACCTCGTTCAAAATCCAGACAGCCCTATTCAATACGACAAGGAAGTCGCCGAGTTTCAGATTGTCTTTAGCGAGAAATTGAAAGATGGAAACGCTGAGCACCGCATCCCCCTTAACTACAACCCGTTTTCCGGCCAGCCACTCTCATCGGGACGCGCCTCGCTGTTTGTCCAGCCCGCAAAATCCGAAATTGAGAGGCTCAAGGGAATATTCGATGGTGCGAAAACTGTTTCTGAGGTTTTTACGAGAGCCGGCAAACCAACTCGCGTATGGGAGGGGTCACAATCTTCCAAGACGCAATACGATTACACCAATCAGTCCGCAACGGTGGATGTCATCGTTCTCGTGGGAAAGGACGACAAACTCAATGTCCTCTACTTTCCAAAGCAAATAAACAAAACCGGGCTGGGAAATCGAACAACGAAGAACCAAGGGAAGAGCGAACAATGAAAAACCAGTCATCCGAATCCTCCGCCTCGGATCGCCTCTCACGCCGCCGCTTCATCCAGACCGGCGCGGGCATGGCCGCCGGACTGGCTGCGGCGTCGCATCGCGCGTTCAGCGCGCCGCGCAACTTGGGCGCGAAGGACACTCTCAACCTTGCCTTCATCGGAGCCGGCGGGCGCGCCAACGCCAATCTCGGCGAACTGACCAAGCTCAGCGACGTCCGCGTAGCCGCGCTCTGCGACGTGGATGCCAACCGTCTCGCCGCGTGCGCCAAGCGGTTTCCCGACGCGAAGACCTACCGCGATTTTCGCGTGATGCTGGACCAGGAAAAGGACGTGGACGCCGTCGTCGTTTCCACGCCCGACCACATCCACGCGGTCGCCGCGATGGCGGCCATCCGGCACGGCAAACACGTGTATTGCGAGAAGCCGCTCACGCGCACGATCCACGAGGCGCGGGCGCTCGCCGCCGCCGCGCGCGAGGCGCGGGTCGCCACGCAGATGGGCAACCAGGGCATGGCGTTCGAAGGCAACCGCCTCATCAATGAATGGCTCTGGGACGGCGCCATCGGTTCCGTGCGCGAGGTACATGTCTGGTCCGACCGGCCCACGCACCGGGGCAAACTGCCGCTGTACTGGGCGCAGGGCATTGAGCGGCCCGCGGACACGCCGCCGGTGCCGGAATCTCTGGATTGGGACCTGTGGCTCGGTCCCGCGCCGCAGCGGCCTTACCATCCCGCCTACGTGCCATTCAAATGGCGCGGCTGGTGGGATTTCGGCTCCGGCGGTCTCGGCGACATGGGCATCCACAACATCGCGCCCGTTTTCTCCGCGCTGAAACTGGGCGCGCCGGTGAGCGCTTGCGCCTCCTCCACGGCGATATTTCCCGATACCGTTCCCCTGGCTTGCCTCATCCAATATGAGTTTCCCGCGCGCGGCGAAATGCCGCCGGTGAAACTTCACTGGTATGACGGCGGACTGTTGCCGGAGCGCCCCGACGAACTCGCCGATGGCGTCGCGCTCAACCCGGAGGACGGCGTGTTGTTCATCGGCGACAAAGGCAAACTGCTCGTCGAAGGTTGGGGCGGCGAAAGCCCGCGGCTGATTCCCGAAAAACGGATGCAGGAATACCGACGGCCTCCGAAGACGCTGCCACGTTCGGTGGGACATTACCGCGAGTGGGTGGACGCCTGCAAAACCGGCTCCGCCACGCGCTCGAACTTCGACTTCGCCGGCCCGCTGACCGAAGCCGTGCTGCTCGGCAGCGTGTGCGTTCGCAACGGAGGCGGGAAACTTTGTTGGGACAGCGCGGCCATGAAGATCACGAACGCGCCAAAACCCAACGAGTTTCTGCACTACACGTATCGCGAAGGCTGGACCCTGTAACGCACCCAAGTCAGCGCCGGCTGTTCAAATCCGAAAACGAAGTCCAATGCAGAGCGGACATTCCTGTCCGTTACGGTTGTCCATGCTTGACGCGGACGAGGATGTCCGCGTTACGAGCCGACGGTCAGAGATCGCCATGTTTTCAGTTGCCGTTTTGTCAGTCAGATATACCTTATTTACCAAAGGCCGATCATGAGTATTTCAGTGTTCTGCCTCAGCTGTGCGAATGTCTTCAAGGTGAACGAAGCCAAAGCAGGCAAAGTCGTGCCCTGCCCCAAGTGCGGGAAAATGGTGAGGGTCTCCGCGCTGCCACCGGTTGAGGCCAAGCCGGGCCCGTCGCTGGTTCACCGGTTTTTTCAATGGATTTTCAACGTCGTATTCTTTTCCGTGCTGGCCTACCTGTTTTACGAAGGAGGCTTCATAGGCATCCTCTGCTCTTGGTTTCAAAACATCCGCCACTTTCTCTTTGGTTGACTTCCAAGTTCATTTCTCCAGACGGCTTTCCCCACTCGTGAGACCGGATTCTTTTCATAAAGTGAGAATCCCTCAAAACTGCTCTCTCAAGTCGCTCTTCGGGTGAACAAACTGGGCACCGCGGGAAAACCGGTTTGATCTGGCGTCCACTTCCCGAAAGCGTATGATCGGCCCTGGTTCAAGGAGCTGATATGCGGGATTTCAGAGACATGATCGCTTGGTAAAGAAAAGGAGGCGATAGATGGGGAAACTGCATTTTCTTTCAGGCCCACCTCAAGGGACCGTCGTTGATTTGACAGCGCAAGAGGTTACGATTGGCAGGTCTCCCGACAACACGATCTGCATCAACCACGAGTCCATTTCCGATCATCACGCCACCATCACGCGCCACGGGCAGGACTGTATTCTGCAGGACGCCGGCTCCGCCAAGGGGGTTTTTGTTGGAAGTGAGAAAGTCGTCGTGGCGACGCTTAAAGACGGTGACAGGATCGCTTTTGGCCCGGTGGAGGCCAGGTTCAAAACATCGGCGCCCAAACCGCCTCCGATGCCCCATGTTTTCAGCGAGGATTCAACGCCACCGGCAACCAAGTCCAGCGTCTCGAAGCTGCAGGTAGTGATTGCCCTGCTGCTCCTGATCGGCAGCGGATACGGCATTTATAAGAAATGCACGAACACGCCGACGGCATCCAAACCGGCAGCGTTGTCTTCCCCGGCGCAACAACCCGCGCCATCCGCTGCCAGGATTCCCACCCCGGGAAGCGAAGGAAAACTAAAGCTGAACTGGTTGGACGATTACGCGGCTGCGCTCAAGACGGCGGAGGTGAAGAAAATGCCCGTGGTCTTGGATGTGACCACCGATTGGTGCGGCTGGTCCAAGAAGATGGAGCGGGAGACGTTTGCCGCTCCGGTCATCCAGGAACAACTCACCGATTGCGTGCTGTGCCGGATCAATCCGGAAAGTTCCAAGGTGAACGAAGAGGTGGCCAAAAAATACAATGTGGAAGGTTATCCCTTCCTGCTGATCCTGAATTACAAGGGGGAAGTGCTGGCCCAGCAAGACGGCTACCAGAAGACGGAAGATTTTGACAAGTTCCTGAAGAAGCATCTGCCTGCTTTCAAGAACGGGCCGCTGGGTTATCAGGCAGTCCAGTTGCCGGCCGACGACACACTCCGAAAAGCGATCGCCCAAATGCCCAAACCGGAGGCCTTGCCGGCTCATCTGGGGTCCATTGCGCTGCTGGACTGGGCGGATGTGAAAGTCGCCGCCGCCGGCGTGACCACGGCGCAGATCCGCATCGCCAGCTATGTGACCGATCCGGACAAGACCCCTCAACCGGGAGTGTATGTGAGTTATAATTCCTCCCGCGAAAAAGTGAAGATCAAGTCGGTGCGGATCTGGAACCTGAAAGGGGAAGGCCGTCCCTTGGATGTCGCGCTGGCCGAGGACGAGCATGCCTATAGCAACCAGAATGTCTATTGGGATGTCCGCAAGATCACCCTCGACGTGCCGCCCCTGAAGGAAGGGCAGATTTTGGATGTCATCGAGGAGCGGGAGACCAAGCCGGTGATGCCCGGTCAGATGGACTGGCACTGGAACGTGAACCACTTGGTGACGGTGCTTGGAGACATGACCATTGCCTTTCCCTCCTCGCTGAACCTGCTGCGACAACCCGTTCGCTGCGCCACTCCGTTGGCCGAAGGCAAATCCGCGGCCGGCCTGACGCAATGCCGTCTGGTGACCAGCCATCTCAACGAGCCGGAATCGGAACTGTTTTCTCCGGACAGTTTTGAAACGTGGTCGGGTTATGTGTTCTGCACTCCCACGACGTGGAATGCCGTGGCGGCCTGGTATCGCGGGCTTTGCGCGGGCAGGGATCAATTGCCGGCGGAGGCCAAAACCCGCGTGGCGGAACTGAAAAAGCAGCATGCCGATCCCGAGGCGCTTCTACAGGCGCTCTTCGACTGGGTCACGGAGGATATTCGGTATGTCTCGATCGCGTTCGGCCAATCGTCTCATCAGCCGCACATGGTGGCCGACACGCTTCAGAATCGCTATGGCGATTGCAAGGACCAGTCCTTGTTATTACAGGCGCTCTGCCGGGAGGCGGGATTCCCGGCCTCGCTGGTGTTGCTGGGAGTGGGTTATGGCCGGCACTTTGACACGGCCAACCCGAATATCGGCACTTTTGACCATTGCATCCTCGAAGTTCAGGTCAACGGAAAGACCCGTTATCTGGATCCGGCTGCCGGCCATGCGAAGGTGGGCTGGCTGCCGTTGCATGATTCGGCCGTGCAGGCACTGCGGATTGGTGAGAAGAGCGGCGATGTGATCGTGCTGCCACCCTATGCGTCGCCCCAGGAAAAAAGCTTCCAACGCACCGAGATCAAGCTCAACCCCAACGGCAGCGCCACGATCACCGAGATCTATGAGGTGTTCGGCCCGGCGGCCCATGAGGTGAAGACACGCATGAAAGGATATGATCTGAAAAAATACCGCAGCCAATTGGAGGCGGCCTACAGGAGGAACGGACAGAAATTACTGGAGCTTGCCATGACCGATCCCGACGAGAAAGGCGACTGCTTTAAGAGCCGGATGGGACACACCGTGCCCCGGTTCGCCTCGCCTTTCGGCGAAGGGTTGATGTTCCGGTTGGGAGCCAGCCACAAGGATGGGCAGGATTGGACCGCCGCGTTGGACCTGCCTCGAACCCGGCCTTTCCGCTTTCATCCCGCCGACCCCACGGTGGCCATCTACGAGGTTGAACTTCCTGCCGGGGCGGGATTGAAGTCCAAACCGGAGAATTTGATCCTGAGGAACTCGTTTTTGGACGCCAGTCGCAAAGTCGTTTTTCAGGGGAACAAAATCACGCTGACTGAAACCGTGCGGACGCTCGATGCACGATTGGCGGCCTCGGAGGCTGCCCAAGTGGCGGAGGCTTTCCGGAAACTGCAAACGCACCGGGAATACGCCTTCTCGGTTTCAATTCCCTCCCTTCCGCCGTTGGGCAACGCCTCTCCGGGACCGGTCAAACAGTAGTCAGCGCATGAACAATGCGCTCGTGAAACCAAACGCCGGCAGCGCTGCATAAAGCAGAAGACAAATTAAAAACCCGAAACCGAAGTTACGCGGGCAAGGATGCCGGCGTTATGGCCAACTTCGGTTTTCGAATTTGAGCACCGACTACTTTAACCACTTCGCCACGCTCTCGCCGCGCACCAGGTCCTTCGGCGTCTGCCGCTCGCGCACGACGGCGTAGCGGCGGCCGTTGACCAGCACTTCGGCGGCGAGGGGACGGGAGTTGTAGTTGGAGGCCATCGAGAATCCGTAAGCGCCGGCGCTCAACAGGGCAATGCCGTCGCCTTCGCGCACGGCGGCGAGCCGGCGGTTTTTGGCGAAGTAGTCGCCGCTCTCGCAGATCGGCCCGACCACGTCGGCCACGAGCGTGCCGCGCGTCTGCCGCAGCGGGACAATCTGGTGATACGAGTCGTAGAACGCCGGGCGGATGAGGTCGTTCATGCCGGCGTCCACGATGACGAAGGTTTTCTCCGGCGTGGACTTGACGTATTGCACCCGCGCGACCAGCGCGCCGGCGTTGCCGACGATGAACCGGCCCGGCTCGATCAGGATGCGCAAGCCGAGCGGCGCCAGCAGCGGCACAATGCTCGCGGCGTAACGCTGCGGCGTCAGCCAACGGTGCGCCTTGGGAACGCGGCTCCACCATTCCGGCGTCGCGCTCTCCAACGCCGGGTCATACACGATGCCGATGCCGCCGCCGAGGCTGAAGAACTCGATGGCGTAAAGTTCCTGGAGTTTTTTCACGAGCGGCAGCACCTTCGTCACCGCCTTCACGAACGGGCCGACGGAGGTGATCTGCGAGCCGATGTGCATTTGCACGCCGCGGATGCGGATGCCCGGCAGTTTCGCCGCGCGGGCATAGACCGCCTCCACGTCCTCGAGGGCGATGCCGAACTTGTTCTCGTAGGTGCCGGTGGTGATCTTCGCGTGCGTGTGCGCCTCGACGTTCGGGTTGACGCGGATGGCGATGGGCGCCTGCTCGTTGATCTCCCGCGCGAGCCGGTTGATGCGCTCGATCTCCGGCGCGCTCTCGACGTTGAAGCAATAGATGCCCTGCGCCAGCGCATAGCGGATTTCCTCGTCCGTCTTGCCGACGCCGGCGAAGACGCATTGGCGCGGATCGCCGCCGGCCTGCACGACGCGGTACAGTTCGCCCGCGCTGACGATGTCGAAACCGCCGCCGAGATTGGCCAGCAGCCGCAGGATCGCGGCATTGGAATTGGCCTTCATCGCGTAGCAGATGAGATGGTCCGGCAACCCCGCCAGCGCGCGGTCGAGCTTCTGGACATGGTCGGTGATGGTGTGCTGGCTATAGACGTAGAGCGGCGTCCCGCACTCGCGTGCGAGCCGCTCCAGCGCGACACCCTCGCAATACAGCCGGCCGTTCTTGAATTGAAAATCGTGCATGACGGGGAATTTATGGGCCACAACAAGGCACAAAAGCCACAAAAAATGCGAACCAGTTGATGCGGATCTTCAACTTCGCTTTCGCGCCGCCGGCCGCTTCCGGGGAATCTGGACCAGTTCAATGCCGAACTCTTTCGCCAGCACGAAGGCCAACTGGTCGCGCTCGTAAATGTCGCGGAAGACGATCCGCTTGATGCCTTTGGAGGCGATGAACGTCATGCAACTGCGGCACGGTAGCAGCGTGACCGCCAGAAACTTGCATTGACCGGGGCCGACCGAGCGCAGTGCGTTCACCTCGGCGTGAATGATGCGGCTCAGCCGGTTGTCGCGGTCCGACCAGTCAATCTCGATCTTCGGCGGCGGGCCGTTGTAGCCGAGGCTCACCGAGTTATCCTGCAAGACGGCGCAGGCGCCGACCTGGATATACGGGTCCTGCGACCGGCAATCCGCGATGGTCTCCGCCAAAATGAGCGCGGTTTCTTCCCAGGATTTACGGTTGCGTGGTTTCATCGGTTTCAACTGTTGTTTCAAATCCGCCAGCGACGGCGTGCTTTACTCGTGCGCCGACGCCTCATTGCGGGTCTCACCCTGATACTTAACACTTTCTGAACCCCACAACTTCTTACCGGCAGGAGTCATTGAAAACCAAAACTTGGCCGACTCCACTAAAACTTTTGCTGTAGTTACCGGCGTGTGTTTTCTTTCTTCCATTAAACCGTCGTTGACCAACTCTATAATTAACTCTGCGGTCCTGCTTCGTGACGAAGGCCCGAACCGGGTTTCAACGTCTGGTTGGATTTGGTCCAGCGACTCCCAATCATCAGCCGTCGCGTCCATGACGTGCCACTCTAAAACAGTCAGAGAAGTGCGCATCGAAAGGCCAAACTACTTGCTCAGCATCTTCTCCCACCGCTTCAACTGCCGCTGGACGTTCGCGGGGGACGGCGCGCCGGTGACGGTGCGGGCGGCGAGCGCCTTGCGCACGTCGAAGACCTGCCGCACGTCGGCGCTGAACTTCGGCGAGTGTGCGCGGAAGGTTTCCAGCGGCAGCGCGTTCAGCGGCTTGACGAGCTTCTCGGCTTCGGCCACGAGCGCGCCGACGATGTGATGGGCCTCGCGGAACGGAACGCCTTTCTTCACCAGATAATCGGCGAGGTCGGTGGCCAGCAACGCGGGGTCGCTCGCGGTGGCTTCGCAACGCCCGCGGACGACGCGCGTGTTCAGCAGCATGTCGGCCAGCACGTCGAGCGTGGAGTGCAGCGTGTCGGCGGTGTCGAAGAGGCGCTCCTTGTCCTCCTGCAAGTCGCGGTTGTAGGTCATCGGCAGGCCCTTGAGAAGCGTCAGCAGCGCGACGAGGTTGCCATAAACACGGGCGGTCTTGCCGCGCGCCAATTCGGCGATGTCGGGATTTTTCTTTTGCGGCATCAACGACGAGCCGGTGGTGTAGGCGTCGCCGATGCGGATGAACCCAAACTCCGCCGTCGCCCAGAGGATGAGGTCCTCCGCCAGCCGCGAGACGTGCAACGCAATGAGCGCGCCGTCGGCGAGAAACTCGACGATGAAGTCGCGATCGCTGACGGCGTCCATCGAATTTTGCGTGACGCCGTTGAAGCCGAGCTCCTTCGCGACAAACTCGCGGTCGAGCGGCAGCGTCGAGCCGGCGATCGCGCCGGAGCCGAGCGGGCAGACGTTGGCGCGCTTGAACGCGTCGGCCAGCCGGGCGTGATCGCGGTCGAACATCTCAACGTAGGCGAGCAGGTGATGCGCAAACAACACCGGTTGCGCGCGCTGGAGGTGCGTGTAGCCGGGGATAATCACATCGTCGTTGGCCGATGCCAGCATCAGCAGCGACCACTGGAGATCGCGCAGATCGCCCTGGACGAGCCGAATCTGGTCGCGGACGTAGAGCCGCGTGTCGAGCGCGACCTGATCGTTGCGGCTGCGGGCGGTATGAAGCTTCGCGCCGGCGGGAACGCGCCGGGTCAGTTCGGCCTCGATGTTCATGTGAACATCTTCGAGGTCCGCGCGCCATTTGAACTTGCCGGCGGCGATCTCCGAGCCGATCCGTTCGAGGCCCTTGACGATGGCGGTACATTCGGCGCGGGAGAGCACGCCGATCCTGGCGAGCATCTTCGCGTGGGCGATGCTGCCGCGGATGTCGTAAGACGCGAGCCGGTGGTCAAACGAAACCGATTCGGTGAAACGCTGGACAACTTCGGCAGGCCCGGCGGAGAAGCGTCCGCCCCATGTGGCGTGATTCTTGGTTGGCATGCGCCGGAATATAAGGAATGGTTGCCCGAAAGCCAAGCCTGCCGACGGAATGCTCAATGTCCAATAACCAAGGACCAGGGAAACCTCAAAATCCCGGTTACAGGGTGGTCGGTTGCAGGGCAACGTTTTGAGCTTGGCATTCATAATTTCTAGGGTATTGGTCATTGTTCCAGAGAACACAGGCGATGACGAACGAGCCGCCCAACTTCAGTTCCATCTTACGCAAATGAATTCACGAAGACTTTTTACTTGGACTTTGGGTATCGGCCATTGGCCATTGGTCATTCTGCTTTGCGCGTTCGCCGCCGTGTCGTCGTCGGCCATCACAGGTTTGATCCAATTCCAAAACATCAACACCGCTCTCGGCCTCTCGCTCTGGCAAAGCGAGTCGCTCTGGACGGAAAACGAGCGCGACGTGGGCAAACGGCTTGCCTGGCCGGAGGAATCGCGCACGGCCACGCTGGCCAGTTACCGGTTGTATCCGAAGAAAGAGATGACCGTCCTCGGCGCGCATCCACATTCGCTGGCGTTCTATGCGGAGAAGGGAAAGGTCATGCAGGTCTCGATGGTGTTCGCCAACCGCGGCGACCGCGCGTCGAAGAGCGAGATGGAAAACGACGCGAAGGCCATCGAGGCGGCGCTCAAGCCGGTGCTCGGCGAGCCGGCGCAGGCGTATTTCGGCCAGACCAAAAAACTCCGCTACAAGGTGAAGCGTTGGAACTGGAAAAACCACGCGATCCTGCTGGAGATGCCGCCGGAAACTTACATCGGCGTGCGCATCATGCCTTTGGAGATGGCCGACCACGAGGGGCGTGCGGAAGGCATCATCAGCTATCATCAGTTGCGCGACACGCTCGGCCAGCGCGTCCAGCACCGCCCCAACGGCGACGTGGTGGTCGGTGAAATCCCGATGGTGGACCAGGGGCCGAAAGGCTACTGCGTGCCGGCGACATGGGAGCGGTATCTGCGCTACCTCGGCATTCAGGCGGACATGTATGTGCTGGCGCTGGCGGGCGGGACGAAGATCGGCGGCGGCACGTCGGCGAATCTGATGCTCGAAAACGTCGAGGCGTTGGCGCGGCGCAACGGCCGGCGGTTCGACCAGCTCACCATGCCGATGACGCCGTCGAACCTTGCCAAATACATAGACAAAGGTTTCCCGCTGATGTGGTGCATCTTCGTGGACATGGACTTGGAAAAGAAAATCACCGTGCGCGCCAAAGAGCGGGCCAAGATGACCGACTGGAACGCGTGGGTCGAACAATTGAAATCCGCGCGCGGCGTCAGGAAGATTGGACCCAAACATATCAAGTCCTCGTCGGAAAACGGGGACGCGGAGGTCAACAACGCCCACATGCGCATGATCATCGGCTACAACGCGCGCACCAGGGAAGTGGCCATTTCCGACTCCTGGGGCAAATTCGCCGAGGAGCGCTGGGTTACCGTCGAGGAAGCCGATGCGATGTCGCAGAACGACAGCGCGTTCTGGAACGTGCGGTGGTGAGCGGACGCCGCCCGAGTGGAGCGATGTCGCCCGGCGTTATCCACCGGTCGGGCCGTTCACGGGCGCGGGACGACGACGACGTGTATTCCCCATTGGACGTCCGTGCTGAAGAACTTCGCTGCAACGCGGCGGATCGTGCCGTCCGGCGCCTCGAAGAACATCACCGTCGAGCTGTCTGTAAAGGAGCCGGCGTTGACGAGCCGGCCCCATTCCTTCGGAATGCCTTCGACCACGTTCTCGCGGAACTTGTAGCTTCGGGCCGGCGTGCGCGTCGCATCGGCAGCGAACGCGACTGCGGCGGCAACGCACAGGCCCAACAATACCAACCGATGTTTCTTCATGGGTTTTCTCCTTTAGTCGGAATCTCGGACTGCGGCATGCCGGTGGAGCGCACAGAAACGGCGAACGCAGGCAACGGCAGGATTTTCATGACTACCACCTTTCGTAACGATACGGATCATCGAGTGACGTTGGCTCGTCGAGGTAGAACGAGTCCAGCCATCGCCGCTCGCCGGCCTGCGCGGGCGGCGCAGCGAGTCGCTCGGCAACGGGCGCGGGCAGGTGCACGCCGCAGTTGGTCAGGATGCGCGCGAGGCTGATGACGGCGCGGCGTTTGGAGAGCTTCAGGTAGGGTTTCTCCTTCCAGTCGAACTGCTCCGGCGTGAACTGCGCGAGCACCACGTGTTTGCCGGCGACGTTGCCCTCGGCGAAAACGCCGGTGCCCGCGACCTTGAGTTCCGGCGGTGCGCTTGCGATCGCCGGCACGGTCATCCGCCCGCGCCAGTGAAACTCGCCGTCGCCGAGTCCAACGAGCGCGCCTTCGGTGGGACGGCCAATATGGGTATGGGTCACGGTCCGCGGATGGGTAATTAAGGTAAACGAGAGGCATCTGGTGAGCGCATCGCCGTCGAGGCCGATGCAAATCACCGTCTGGGCTTTGGCGGCGGCGGCCTTGGCGGTCGCGGGATCGGCGCCGGGCGTTATCACCAGAGGGCGGTTCGCGGTTTCCGGGCGCGAAGACGGTTGTGCGGCGGCGGAATCGCGCCCGGAGGACGCGATCCACCCTGTGTCGGCGCCAAAAACTTCGGCGTCCGACAGTGTCGCGGCGGGCGCGGACTGCGCATAGGCCAGCAGGTTCGCGAGCAACCGCTCCGCCGCGGGATCGCTCGCGTCGCGGCCCATGAGGTCGAGTTGCGAAAAGATCACGCGGCCGCCGCCGGGCGCGAGCCACTCCAGCAGCGGCGTGTATTGAAGGTCGAACTCGCAGTCGAGCGGGAAGCTCCAGTTGCCGCGCTGCGGTTTTTCGATGACCACGCTGGCCACGCAACCATAATTGCCCCACTGCCACGTGCGGGTGTTGGCGAACCCGCACCAATCGGTGGCCGGATATTTTTTGTGGAACCCGCCCTGCGCCGGATACGCCTCCACGAGCGTCGCGCTGCCGCGCCAGTCGCGCAACAGCTCGTCGCTGAGGCCGCGGCAGACCGGATGCGCCGGTTGCCGCGCGAACACGCGGCGCGTGCCGGGACTCGCGGTACGGAAACCCCACCGTTTTTGCAGCACGTCTTCGGTTTGCTCGAAGATCAGCACATTCGCGCCGGCGCGCGTCGCGGCGGCGACATCCAGCGCGGGACCGTCCACCGTGACGGCTTCGCGGCCGACGATGAACAGTTTGCAATCTGCGGGACAAACGGGTTGCTCCACCGCGCGGGCGCCGACGCCATGAGCGCGCAGCAGTGCCAACGTCGCGCCCTTGGGATCGTAGCAGGCGATGGCCGCCGGCGGCACGACGGGTGTCGGCGCCAGCGCGTCGAACTCGAAACGATCCTCCAGCGTCTCGTCCTGCCGGCCGTTGACGGTGGCGCGCAACTCGATCACGCCGTGCGCGTCCGCCGAAATTTTCGGCAGTTCGAAACGGATCGGCGCGAGCCGCCGTTCGCCGGCGGGAATCCTCGCGCTGCTGCTGCCGCGCGCGATGATTTTGCCGTCCAGCGCCGCAGTCCATTCCCATTTCGCGGTTGCCGGCTCGCGCAGATCGTTCAGCACCGCCGCCTGTTTCGTCACCGTTTCCCCAGCGGCAAAAATATGATCCTTCGCCGTGAAACGGCTCGGCGGGCCGGCAATCCACGCGAGAGTGTCGCGATTGACGCGGCGGAACATTTTGGAGAGCGAGGTTTCCTCGAAGCATCCCTCAAACTTCGGCGCGCGCAGCCAGTCCTCGCTCAGCGGCTGAAAATCCGGCGCGATGCCGGGCCGTTGCAGCCGCGCCCAGTCGGTGGTCAGTTCGACCGGCTCGCTTTTCGCCCCGGCGCGCGGCTTGAAGAAATCCTCCTGGTCCCACGGCAAGACGCCGCTGAGGTCCCACGTGCGAAACGCCGGCCAGGTCTGCGAGGTGAAGAGCGTTTTGATCTCAAGAAAATTGTGTTCCCAACGCTGCCGCCAATACGCGCCCAGCCCCTCGGTGATGTGGAACGGCTCGTGGCGCGCGTAAATCCGCTCGATGACGCGCGTGTTCGCGTCCTCGTCGTCGGTGATATCGTAAGCGTGGTCGCCGGTGGTCATCGCCGAGAACTCCGCCGCCAGCGGCTCGGAGTTGACCTTGTTGCGCCAGATGAACGGCCCGGTGCGATGGCCGCCCCAACTCGCCTGGTGCGGCAGGCCGAATTCGACCAGAAACAGCGGCTTCACGCCGGCGCTCGCCCAATGCGAGGGCCACTCGATGCGCTCCTGCAGCGGCGTCCAGTTCAAATAATTATTGAGCGTGATCATCTGGCCGAGGTTGCCGCTCTCGTGATTGTAGGCCGGCCGCGTGCCGTCGCGCGCCATCACCAGCGACTCGCCGACGCGCGCGGCGTGGCGGCGAGCGGCGAGCCGCTCGTCGTCGGACGCCTTCGGCTCGTAGATCCCGTCGAGTTGCGACGGGTTCTGGTCGTCGGCCCAGCCGGTGAAATTGTGGTTCATCGCCCACATGAAAACGCACGGATGATTCCGCACACGCCGCATCTCGTAATCCACCACGGCCTCCCAGCCGGCGCGTTTGGCCGGGTCGTCCATGTCGCGGTAGATCTGCTTCACGTGCCGGATGGTGTAGCTCATCGGGAAGCCGGCCTCGTCGCCGGCGCGCACCAGGTCCTCGATATAGGCGAACGACTGCGGCTCGTAGTCGTAGTGCGCATGGATGACGTAGTTGAACCCGAGCGCGCGGGCGCGGGCGAACGTGGCCTTGCAGGCGGCGAGCGAGGCGGTGGCGAAATCGCCCGCGTTGGAGCTGTCGAGGCAGCGCAGGTGGAAGCGCTTGCCGTTAAGGATGAGATCTCGCCCTTCGATCCAGAACTCGCGGAAGCCGAAGATGACGGGCGTCGTTTCGTCGAGCAGATTGCCGCGCGCGTCGAGCAGGCGAACGCGGAGCCGGTAGAGATTCGGCTGGTCGAGCTCCCAAAGTTTCGGGTCGGTCCAGCGTCCGGCAAACGCCGTCGTCGAGCCGGTGAACCGCTTCACGACCTTGTCGCCGTCGCGGACCACGGCTTCGAGCCTGAAGTTTTCAGGCGCGTTGGCCAGTTCGCACTGCACGGCCAGTTCCTTGTGGCGGACGCTCGGCTTCACAAACACGTCGCTGATGCGCGCGCCGCTCGGTTCGCTGACGAGAAAGCAATCGCCGGCCAGGCCCTTGTAGCGGATTTCCTCGCGCGCCTTTTCCATCTGCGTCGGCCCCATGACAACCAGCTTTTCCTGGTCGCCGCCGAGGGCGTTGACGAATACCGACAGCGTGTGCGTCGCGCCGGGCTTGATGAGCGGCGTGATCTCCACGCGGCCGCCGGGCCATGCCACGTTGCCGGCATCGCGGCCGTCCACGAGAACGCGCGCCGCCTGTTTCGGGTTGTCCAACTCGACGAACACGCGCCGGCCGGTCCATTCGGCGGGGACGGTGATGGGGCGCTGATACCACGCAGCGTCGGTGCGGTTGAGGTCGAGTGCGGTGGTTTCCCAATTATCCGGGCCGATGGGACGCATCCGCGCCGTCGGCGGATGCCACGAGCCGGGCACTTTGAAGTAACCCCAGCCGCTGCCGGCGGCGGGCAGCTCGCGCGACTTGAGATCGGCGGGATGGAATCGCCAGAGGCCGTTGATGCACACCCGTCCGCGCGTCGGCATCTCTTCGCGGAACGCGCCCGCCAAATCCCATCGCGCCTCGACGCCGGGCGGCAGCGTGGCGTCCTCGACCTGGGGCGTGAACTTCAGCAGCTTCAGCGAGAGGTCGTCCCACTCGACTTTGCCGGTGGCGGCGAGCAACGCGCAGCTCAGCTCCAACCAGGCCGCGCCCTGCGGCACGATGAAGTCGCGCTCGTGGTGTTCCCATCCGTCGGTGGAACCGGTGAAATACGGCACGTTCGGCCAGGTGCCGATCCTTTTGCCATCGGGGCCGTGAAACGACATGGCGATGCGCGCGTCATTCCACCCCTCGACGCCGCGGGCGACGTTGGTGGCGCGGACGCGGAAACTCAGATGCAGTTTCCAGTAGCGCGGCCCCATCGGCACGCGCTGGTCGGCGCTGAGGCTGGCTGTTTTGTCGCCCGCATTCAGCAGCAGCCAATGATTGCCGGCTTCGCTCACGCGGCGCGCGCCGCGATTGAATTGCCATCCATCGGGTGACTCGAAATTGCCGTTTCGGAGCAACTCATCGCCGAGTTTGGCTTCCTGCGCGAGCACGACGGCCGCGCACAGGCTCAACAATACTGAACAGTATGTTTTCATCTGGTTCCCGGATATTCCGGGAATTTAGCGAGTGAATCAACTCACATCATTGGAAAGCCAGACCTCTTTTCGAAACCTCTTGCGCGACCCCGGTTGGTGTCCCGCCTTCAGGCGGTTTTCGTTTGAGCACAAAACCGGCTGAAGCCGGGACACCAACCGGCGAGACGCTGAACGCTGTCACTCGGGTCAGCAATCGGGTCTCGGGATGAAAGAATCGAGCTTGCTGACACAGTCAGCGGCGATAAAATGACAATTGTCGAATTGCAACGTCCCGCGAAGATCGCAGGCATTCGTCAAATGGGAAACGTCAGTTAATACCCAATAGAGAATTCGTCATGAGAAAGAGAATACTCGGCTATTTGTTCTTCACATCCGTGCTGATGATTGGTTGTGGCTCGTATGATATTGAAAGTCCCAGCAAAGTCGCTGGTGAATATGCGTTCCATTTCAAAACGGGGGAAGTGGAAGTGGTTGTGATGCACGAGGACATGACCTATCAACAGGAATTCTACCGCACTTTGGCGGCATATCAACAACGCGGTCAACCGCTTTATGTTAACAGCGGCACTTGGTCATATAAAGGTAACAAGATCATTTGGAAAAATTGTTTTGAGTTTACTGAATTCCGCAACCCAGACCATTTGAAAACCGTCCCAGAAGTGTTCGGCCTCAATTCCGGTGCTTGGCTGGTGCCCTGCGATTGGATTGATGCGAGGATTGATATGAACGATGACATGGATTATAAGCTGGTGCGCGTGAAAAACCGGAGCGACGTACGTTGATAACATCAGCCAAATGAAACACGGCTACGAGGGGAAAAGTGTCAGTCCTACAATCTTTGCATCGTTAGCCGGCTGCCTGCCTTCACTTGGGCAAGACGCCATTACGCGGAGGGCTTAAGACGTTTTGCGCCAACCGCGATTGGCAAGGTTTCCAAATCCCAAGATGAACGAACACGGAGGTTGCTTGGCGAAATGCAAAGATTATAGGACTGACCCCTTTTTCCCTTTTTGGCGAAATGCAGAGATTATAAGACCGCCCCATTTTTTAGTTAGTAGGGACCTTTTTCAGGGAGCGACATTCACGTGGTAGGTGACGATGTCGCTGAGGTTGCCGTTGATGTCCTCCGCCTGCAACTCCAGCGTATAGTCGCCAGCGCCGACGTGGGCCAATTCCGCTTTCATCCCCGCCAGACCCTCCTTGGGGACGATGGCCTTGAAGCCGCTGGGGAAGTGTCCCTCGCGCCATTTGGCAGGATTCTTCCCCTTTCGGGTCTCCATGATGTAGAGGGGAGAGAGCGAGGCGCCGGGGTGCGGCTGAATCGGGGCCGGGGCCAAATCCCCGTTTTCAGCGTCGAGCATCTTCAAGAGCTTCGCCGCGCCATCCTTGACTTGGATAAGGAGGATCACTTTGAACGGTTTCGCCTTCTGCGACCTCTTGTATTGGGCGTAGCTGAACCAGAGGCGCCCAGCCGAATCCTTGGGGAAAGCTCCGAGGAGCGCCTTGGAGCCGTCCGCGTTGACGAGCGACAGGGCCTTCAGGTCCCAAGGCACCTGATAGGAGCCGGGTCCGCTGATCCGCTTCCGGACGACCTGCCCCAGAAACACGACATCGTACTTGCCCTTTTTCTTGGCGGGGTCGATCAACGCGCCATGGAGCAGAAACGCCCCCTTCCCGGACGCCACATCCACGTTCAAGGACAAGCCGCCTGAGGCGGTCGCCGTCAAGGGCGCCGGTTTGTTGTCCGCGAGGACTGGCTCGTCCTCCAACTCCTCGCGACAAAGCCAGACATTCTTGATGTAGTCGGCCCAAGCCGAGTTCTTGAAAATGTTCAGGCTCTTGTATTCCAGAAACTTGTCCTTGGGCGGGGGACTATCGTTGTCGTCGGCGTCGGCGTCATCGTCATCGTCTTCCTCGTCGTCACCTTCCCGCTTCACGGGATACCATACGGAAAGCCCCGAGGCGCCAGCCTTCTCCTCGCCAAGGGTCTTGGAGAGCACCATGGCATCGATTGCCTCCGCAAGCCGGGCGGCCGTCCGCCTCAGCGCCGCCGAAGACGCCGGGTCCTCGGCAAAGCTCCGGGCAAACTGGCCCAAGTCAATAAAGTCCGAGGCATTCACATCGTCCTCCAGGGAAAGGCTGTATTCCACGGCCTCCCGGCGGTGGCTGGGAACGGACAGGTTGTGCGGCGAGATGGTTCGGGCCAGGACAGTCGTAAACTCGCCAAAGGCCTTGCGCGTTTCGGGGTATCGCGCCATGTCATAGGCGCAGTGAGCGGCGAGGACGCGGTCGCATTCATTCTCCTCGGTCATGTGGATCGCCTTCCATTGGTCCACCTCCGCGACCGCGAACTCCCTCATCGTCGCCGCGGGGTGGTTCTTCAGCCAGGCAAAGGAGTCCGCATAGTTCCAGCCGTCGCCATAATCGATCTCCGGACAGGCGATGAAGACCTCCGTCAGCCCGGCGAAATCCTCGAGGACCTCCATGCCGCCCATCAGACAGGTGTCGAAGGCGACGAAGTCAAACTTGGCGGTGCCGGTCTCGCGCAAGGTTGCGGAGAGCGCCTCCCTGATTTGAGCCGTCCCCATGCATTCCGGCTCGTCCAGCTCCCCATCCTGCTCGTCGCCGCCATAGCCTTCCCACTGCCCCCCGTGATCCCAAAAGATGAGGCCATATCGGTCAGCCGGGTATTTCCGCATGGCCCAGACCAGGAAGTTCTTCAGGACCTTCGGATCGTCATGGTTCAACTCCCGGAGGCGCATCACGGGCTTGCTTGTCAGTCGCTCGTCATCGGCGGACTTGGCGATCAGGAACCGGCTTGTCCCGGCATTAAGCCCGGCCGGAAGTCCGGCCTCTTCGTTCTCATCCGCGTTGGACGCGTCGAAATCCGCCTCCGCCACGATCCGGAACGTCGGGGAGCTGCCAACCTCCTCCATCTTCATGAGGTCCGTGACCAGCTGCGGACTCAGGTTGTTGTCGCCGTTGCCGTAGACCAAGATGGTCCATGTCGGCTCGGCGGCGAACGCCGCCGTGCACAGCCGCAAACCGAAGGCCAACGTCAAACAGACTCTCAGGAAAAACATAATGGCTGCCCCTCCTTCACGATAAGAAACTGCTTTGGCGCACCCGCCGCCGGTGCGCGGTTTTGCCACCGCTCCTTGGCCCCGAACAAACATGACCGCATTCTTGTCTGTCCCGCCGGGGAGTCAATCGGAATAATTAAAAGGGAAAGGGGTCAGTCCTATAATCTTTGCATCTTTAGTTGGCTGCCTGTTTTCATTTGGGCAAGACGTCCTAACGCGGAGTGCTTAAGACCTTTTGCGCCAACCGCAAGTGGCAAGATTTCCAAATCACAAGATGAACGAACACGGAGGTTGCTTGAAAAAATGCAAAGATTATAGGACTGACCCCTTTTCCCTGGACTTGACCCCTTTTTCCTTTTTCTAGCATTTCTTCATCCAGTTTCGCTTTCTTCAGAAACGGCCAAGTTGTTTTGGCCGGAGGCCGCGGCTGGGGAATTCTTAAAACCGCTTTGATATCGGATCAATAAAGCCAGCCCCGCAAAGCCGAGACAAGAAAACAGCGAGAAAAAAACCACGCTCACCATGTCCGACACTGCGTTGAAGGTCTTGGGTGGAATCTTCTTGCCGCTATGAATTTCAATGACGGCGGTGGCCAAGCCGCCCCATACCGCCGAACACAGGAAAACGGCGGCCATGGCGCCGAAAATGCAGGGCAGACATTTGATCTTCCGTGGCATGTCGCTGTTGGATTGTTTCACCCCGGCCACGATGGCGAACACGACGCTCAGGACAAAGGCGGCGAAAGACGCGCTCTTGGTCCAGACGCTCCTCAAATTCGTGTCCAGGAGGTCCAGGGGCAGCGCCAGCACGCAAAGCCACAAGAAGATCATGTGGGCGCCGCCGTGACAATGGCGCAGCGGCGGTTTCGGGCGGGCGACGGGTTTCACGACAGGTTCCACCCTGGGCAGGGGCGGCAGGGCCACCGGCGCGGTCCTCAGCAGGGCGGTTCGCTCAAAGGTTATCTGCACGCGACGGGATTTGCACATGTAGGGGATCCAAATGCAACTGCCCAAAATCATTCCCAGAAGCTCAGGAGGGAGAGAAGGAGAGGTTGGCTTGATAATCTGCACCGCGGCATAGTCCAATCCGACAAAGATCGTATTAAGCAGAAGATAAACGATGAACCAGCGTGGAAAACTGGGGCGTTTTTGAAAAAAGAGCACGATCACGAAGAGGCTCAGGATCAAAAGGGTGACGTTGCCCAGAAGCTCGAACGTCAGCAGGGGGCTATACGCAGGGTGATAAGCCGTTCCACCGGGGACTGTCAGCGCGTGCCAGTGCCAGAGCCAATAGGTGCCAAAAAAACGGCCCACACGGGTCAGCAATACAAACGGCCGGAGGACCAGGCCAATGGCAACCAGAATCAACCACCCGTTGATGCCGTTTAACTCGTGATTCAGGACCGGCGGTTTCATCGTCGCCGAGGCCCGCCGGCATTGCCGCCAGCAAAAAAGGCCCGTGCCCATGGCCAATAGCGCGGCATAAATGGCGGCGAGTTTGAACAACGGCCAGTTGAATTCGCGGGTGCCGGGGCTGTCCTTGTTTGGCCAGGTCAACACATAACCCAGCGCGTTTTCCATTCGGTCCAGGCTGCTGAGATGCTCGGTTGTCAGGGAGGTGGGAATGAAATTGGTCAGGGATTTGTATTCATAGTCCAGCCACATTGTCCGCCCTCTGTAATCGCCTTTGGTGCGTAACTCGGCCCCCGGACCCGTGATCGTGTTGGTAAAATTGGAAAGCTGGAAGTTGATCGGCAGGTCAATGCCGGTCTGGACCGTGCGCCGGCGCGGGAAAGAGATCTCCATCGGCATGGAGCGGATGGCCGTGGCCGGCCGGGTGATGCAGGCATGAATCCCCAAGGGATAGAATTGGCAGGTGTATCGCAGCTTGTCGGTGGAAAGAACCCAGAAATTCGTGATCGAGTAGGCGTGGCGAATCGTCAGCGTATCGCTGTTCGGGGAGTCGTCAACGGTCAGCAATCCGGAGAGGGCCACGCCGGGATATCGTTGGGCGTAGTCGTTCAAGTAATCTTTCGCCAGCGTCTCCCGTCCCTCGGAGCTCAGGATGGCCCGCATCCATTCCGCATCGTGGCCCTTGAAGGTGCTGGTGACACTCAACCGGGTGGGCGTCTTCTGGCCGCCGACTTGAAACGCCTCGGTCGTGAGTGTTTCTGGCGCGCCCGCGTTGGAAGCGGGAATGGAGATCAATCCCTTCTCTCCGGATCGGACCAGCAATCCGTATCCGTACGCGGGTTGATGCCTCTGGCTTATCGGGCCGTGCTGATATAGCCGGGTTGGGTCCAGCCAATAGTCCGTCCCACGAACAACGACCCGCACAATAACATGATCGAAGTCGTGGGGCGTTGGGAGCAAATCCGGCAGCGTGTGGCGGAACCCCGTGGCGACCAGGACGGGCGTCGCATCATATCCCAGTCCACGCAACAAGGTGCAAAGCAGGAAAGCCTTGTCCTTGCAGTCGCCAAATCGCCGCCGCAATACCGTCACCGGGTCTGTGGGGCGATACGAATTAGGGCCGAACTCAATGCCAAGATAACGAATGTTGTTTTGCGTAAGCTCCAACGCGCTTTGCAGGATCTCTTCCGTGCCTGCGCCCGCGCGCTTCAGTTTCGCAATCTCCTCCTTCAATTCCGCCGCGTCGAAGTGCGTGGACACGTAAAGTCCCTCGGCCCAGCTCGCCACTTCCGACCAGCTTGAGAATTCACTCAGTTGGATCCATGGATAGGGCACGAACCAGGACGGCACCTGATCCTCGCCATCAATCGAGGGAAGATCATGGAAATCCCAGGTGTAGTCCTTGATGCCGTCATGAGTGCGCACCTGCGGTTGGACGGTCGTGTTGTGAGAACGGACATGCAGCACGCGCTCCTCCGGCCAGAGCAAGCGGATGTGCCGCCGCCCCATGGCCGCCCCTCCCGCGATCAATGTATTTGAGAAATGGTTCTTCAGCGTCGGGTTCTCTCCCCGCAACGTGTAGGCGTATTCAATCCGGTCGCCCGGCCTTACGTCTTCGACAAACAGCAGCGCGGACAGGGTGCCGTTGTAAATCTGGCGGTAGAGGTCGGTTTCCTGCTGGATCACCCGGAATTTGGCCAGATCCAGCCGATCCAGTTTTTTCGCGCCCCGCCAGACTGTGATTTGATGGAACGTCAATTCCTGAAACGAGGGATCCCAGGAAAACTCCAGGTTGGCTCCGCTCTGGACGCCCGCCTGGGTGGTGATGTCTTTAACAACGTGGACAAAATTTTCCGCCTGGGCGGTGTTGATCTGGGTATCGAAAAGCGTGAGAATTTGTCCGCCGGATTCGTGTTCGGTCTTGACGCTGGTCTTCGACACCGGCGCAACCCATTCCACCCAGGCAGGAGGCGGTCCCGTTTTGGGCATGGAAACCACCGGCTGGCCCAAAGCTGTCCACGGAAGCAGCAACACCGCCAGGATGATTTGGACCACAGGCCATCTGTTTGCGTGCGCCATCAGCGTGTGGCGCACGCGTGTATCGGCCATCGTGGCGCAGGGTCGCGCGCCGACTGTTCTCCGCGAAGCCGCTGCCGGCGTTGCAGTTGAATCTCCTTCGCTACGAACAATATACCGTCCCACTCCTTGGCTGGCCGCAAGAGCCCTCATCGGGCCGGATATTGGCAGGAGCCTTCAATCCGCGCAACGTCCAAAATGACGGACGATCTCAACCGGATGCAACCCCGCGATGTTTCTTTGTCGGAATTCCACCATCCGTTGCGATGGGCGGCGGCAAACGCCTAACACGACGGTTTAATTCCCTTTCGCCTTACCGGTCGTGCACAATTCCTCCAGCATCCTCTGCGCCTCGTTCGCCTCGGAAGTTTTTTTCTGCGCGACCAAACATTCCACCAACGAACGAAGCGCGGCGGCGCGGTCGTCGTTCTTTTTCAACAGGCGGAAGTTTTCGGCGGCGCGGCGCAGGCATGTTTCCGCGGCGGGCAGATTCTGGCCGGCCGCGAGCAGGACGCGGCCTTCGCCGGCCAGCGAGGCGGCGATGCCGGGCGGATCGGCGAGCGACTCGAAGCGCGTCAGCGCCTGGCCCCACTTCTCCAGCGCGTCGGGGAGTTTGTGTTGCGCTTCGTCGAGGCGCGCACGATTGGCGAGCACGACGGCGGCGCCGGAACGGTCGCCCGTTTTCGTCATCGCTTGTTCGGCGCGGCGGAATGTTTCATCGGCTTTCACAAAGTCGCCCTGGCGTTGCTGCCACTGGCCGAGTTCGTTGTAGAAAAGGCCCTGCAATTGCGGTTGGGCGTCGGGCGTCGGCGATGCGGTGAGTTTGGCGAAACGCGCTTCCACCGCGGCGGTTTGCTTCGCCAGGGATTCGACCTGGAGCAAGGCGATCTGATTGCGCCACCATTCCTCGTTGCGGCCGAGTTGCTGGTTCAAATCGGCGGCTTGTTCGAGCAGCGGGCAGGCGCGGTCGAGTTCGCCGAGCGCGCGGTCGGCTTGCGCGAGGTTGTGCAGCGCGATGGCTTCGTTGGCGCGGTCGTTGAGGAGGCGGTAACGGTCCACGGCATTCTGCCATTCGCGGACGGCGGCGGACCAGTTTTCGGTCGCCGAAAGTTTTCGTCCCGTTTCAGCGGCACGGTTTGCTTGCGCCACCGCCACGGGCAGGACGGGCGGCGGCGGCGCGGAGGAGCAGGCGGTGTACAGAAGGCAGAAGGCAGAAAGCAGAAAGCAGAAGACGGAAGGCGAAGAAAACACTGTTGTCCTTTCCTGCCTTCTGCCTTCTGCCTTCTGCCTTCTCTCTTCTGTGCTCATCGGCTTCCTCCGATGCCTGGCACGACGATGCTCTTGACCGGCTCGTTGGTGACGCCGGTGAACGAGGACTTCAGCAACCAGTTGCGCTTGAGACCCTGTATCAACTCGTCGGTGTGGATGACGGCGTCGGAAATCTCGCCCAGGATCAGGCTGTTGGCCTGGACTTGCGCGTTGAGATTGCTGGTGATCTGCGAGACGTTTTCCAGCGAGCGTTTCAAGGCGGCGGCAACCTCGACCAGATTGGTGTTGGCGGTGACGACGGTGGTGTTGGCGGAGGTCAGGGTTGTATTGGCGGAGGCCAGCGTCGTCTGGACCTGGCGGTTGATATTCGTCGGGATGAGCCATTCGCCGAGCGAGCCGTGCGGGTCGCGCAACTGCGACGTGATCACGGCGAGGTTGGTGAGCACCGGCCGCGCGCCGAGAGCGGTGACATTGAGGTTGGTGATGGTGACGTTGGCACTTGCCAGGACGTCGTTGATGCGGTTGGTGATGCCGAGAATGCCGGGGATGGCTGCCTCGACCTTCGCGACCATCGCCTGAAGCTGGTCCGTCACGGCCGGCGACTCCACGGCCTCCAGTTCGTAACGCGAGTCTTTGGTGATCGGTTCGTAGAGACCCTTGGCGGCATCGGCAAGCAGGAGCATGCGGCCGTCCTCCTCCTTGACGGTGGACCGGCCGTTGACGCCCTTGGTGACTTCGAGATAACGGCCGCCGAGAAAATCCGCGGCGGCGACCTGCACTTTCGAGTCGGACCAAAGGTAGCCGTAGTAAGGCCGCTTGATGCGAAACTCGACAAAGACGTTGTAGGGATCGGCCGGCCCCATCGCTTCGACCCGCTTGATTGTGCCGACGTCGAAGCCCATCAGTTTCACCGGATCGCCGGTTTTCAACCCGTGGCCCGTGCGCAGGTAGGTGTAGTAGGTGACCTTGGGAATGAACCAGCCTTTCGCTTCCGCCGTGTGATACAGGTAATAAAAGAACCCTGTCAGCAGCAACAGCGTCGCCAGCACGACGAAAACGCCGACCGCGCGTTCCACGTGGCTGAGACGCGTGCGAAGTTCCGGTGTCAGGTCTTGGAGTGGCATGTCAGTCCGAGGTGAATTCTGCCGCGACCAGTTCGCGGAGTAAAGGCTCGTTGCAGTGTTCCAGTTCGGCGCGGCCGCCCAGCGGCAGCAGTTGTTTGTCCTTCAACAGCGCGAACTGCCGGCCCCGGTTCATCCAGGGCCGCATGTGACCGCACGCGACGACGAGCGTCATCTTGCGGCTTTTCAGGATCGGATGCCCCGCCGCCAGGCTGCCGATGAAATCCAGCCACCAGCGCGTCTGGCGCGGGTCCAGCCCGGCCAGCGGGTCGTCCAGCAATAACACTTCCGGCGCGAGCGCGAGCGCGCGAGCCAGGCCGACGCGCGGGTGCATGGAGCGGACGAGGTGAGCGGGCGCGCGGTCCGCCACCGCCGCCAGGCCGGTCGCCTCCAGGATTTCCTCCACGCGCTGCCGGATGTCCGCCTCGCTCCCTTCGCGGTGATAACGGAGCGGCAGCGCGACGTTGTCCGCGACGGTCAAGTGCGTGAACGGCCGCGCGCCGCCCTCGAACACCACGCCGACGCGCAGCCGTTCATGGAGCCGTTCCGCTTCGCCGAGCGACAGCAGTTCCTGGCCGAAGAGGCGGTGCACGCCCCGCAACGGTAGTTGCAGGCCCGCCGCCGTTGCCAGCAGGTCGCTCTTGCCGGAACCGGGCGGAGCTCCGAGCACCCAGAAGTCGTCGAGCAGGACGCGCCAGTTGACGTCCGCAACCACGGCGATGTCCGGCGCGCGCGCCGAGCTGACGGCGACATCGAACATTTCGATCACCGGCGGTCGCGCGATTTTTTCAACGGTGGCGCTCATGGCTCAGATCAGCAGATAGGCGACGACGAACACGGCATCCACAAGGATGCACGCCACGACGCTGCTCACCACCGCGCGCGTGGTGGCGGCCGGGACTTCCTCGATGCGCAGGGGTTTGGCCAAGCCTTGGTAGCAGGTGACGACGGCGATGATGATGCCGAAGGCGGTGGCCTTCAGCGTCAGCATCACGAAGTCTTCCCACCGCAGCGCGCCGGCCAACTGCTGGAAATATTCCGACGGCCGCATTGGCACATTTTGCAGAAACGCGAACAGGTAGCCGCTCAACAACGCGGTGAGCACGAGATAAATGGTCAGCGCGAAAACGGACACCGCCAATCCCCACATCCGCGGCACCACCAGGTAATGGATCGGGTCAATGCCGAGCGCCTCCAGCGCCTCCACGTCGCCCTGCGCGCGGCTGGTACCCAGTTCGACGACGGTCGCGGCGCCCACGCGCGCCAGCACGACCACGGCCGTGAGCAGCGGCCCCAATTCACGCACGACCACCGTGACCATCAGCTTGCCGATGAAGTCTTCCGCGCCCACCCGCTCCAACAGCGAGACCGTCTGGCCGATGATGATCAGGCCGAGCGCGCAACCCAAAAAGCCGATCATTGGCAGCAGGCACACGCCGGCCCGGTAGATCTGCGCGCGCACGAGCGGGCGGATGACGCGCGGGGCAAAGTGGAAGCGGGTGACCGTGACGCCCAGCGCGATGAGCAGGAACGCGATCAACTCATGCACGCGATCCATCCAGCGGATGACGCGCCGGCCGACAAAATCCAGAGTGGCGCGGGCGAGCGGCGCGGCCGGCTTCGGTCCGGCTTCATGAAGTTGCGAAGTGCTCGGTGAGACCTGTTCCACGCGTGCAAGCTAGTTTCTCGGCGGCTTTCGGTCAAAGCTGTTTTTTGGTCAGTGGGACGGGCTTCCAAGCCCGCCCTTCTTTCCAGGTGCTGCCGCGCCTTGTCGGCCAGGATGATGCCACAGCGTTCGGAGTCATTCATCACTTCCATCAACGGCCGCAGATACGGCGAGTCGTCCCAGCGCGCGTCGTTGTGCAACGGCGCCTGTAGTTCACGCTGCCAGAAAAAACCATCCGACTCGCGGCCGAACACAACGAGGCTTCGGGCCGCCGGCTTGTAGCCGGAGACGAACCGCATCACACGCCCGGCGTTGGCCTCAAACTCCTTCCGCTCGCGCTCGCCGGTGAGCTGCCGTTTGATCGAGCGCAACAGGTTCTTCAGCGCCGGCTCGAATCCGCGCTGGCGGTTCACCTCCCGCGTCGGGTCCACGTCGAGATAAACGCTCAGAATGGGACTGCCGGGCTTGCTGTTGCGCGCGACAACACGTTCCACTTCCTCCCTTGCCATCATTGCCCTCCTCCTTTCTCAGTTTGGAGTTTCACAAATTTTTCTAGGTCAACTTAGGACTGCCGGCGGCGCAGTCAAGCGGTGGCGCCGGATGAGGTTGGGGGGGGGGCGATCGTTTCCTTACGTCGGCGTAGGCGACCGTTAAACCCGAAAACCGAATTTGGTCGTGAGGCGGACATTCCTGTCCGCCCAATTTCGGTTTTTGGGCTGAACTGAACGGATAGGAGATTGCCTTTTCAGGGGTGTCCGGAGCGGGAATCGCACCTTCAAACTCCACTCGAATCGACCGTGCCATATCGCTCATCCTGAACCGTTGGCCTCAACGACGGCGGCCGGAAGTTCAGTATTCACGCCGTCCTTCTACGAGGAGACCAGGTAAAACGTCCGGTTAACCGTCGTGTGCGAAATGTTGTTCAATGTTGTTCTTTTTTAGTTGACATGAAAGCGTCGAGGTGTTTTTTTAACGCCATTAGGAACAACACGTGAACAACACAAATAAAAACTATCGGGCATCCCTGAGCAAAGGCCGGAGCGGGTGGTGCGTCATTTTCCGGCATCCTCTACTTGACGCCCCCGGAAACCAAAAACGACGGGTGAGGCGCGGTTTGGGAACCCGCGATGAGGCCGACGCCCAGAAACTCGTGGATCAACTGAACGAAATCCTCGCATCCCCCGATCTATGGTCGCCGTCGCAGCGCCAGAAACTTGAAACCAAATATGATCGGCGAATTGTCGCGGCCTTTATGGATGGAGTCGAACCGGATCGTTACGACCCGTGGGGAGACCGCGAGCGGGAAATTCCGCTTCCGGGCGTGGAGGAGGGCTATGCGAAAGTTCAGGCAGTCGGCACGACCGGCTCCGGAAAGACGACACTGGTACGCCAGATACTGGGCACTGATCCCACATCAGAGCGGTTCCCCTCCACGTCCGCCGCGAAAACCACCGTTTGCGACATCGAGGTCGTTCTGGCTGAGGGATCGTACAAAGCGTGCGTCTCGTTCCTCCCAAGAGACCAGGTACGTCAGTTTGTGGCGGACTGCGTTGCAGCATGCGCGTTCACTTTTGTCGAGGGAGGTCCCGAGAGCGAGGCTCTGCGCCGCCTTTTCGAGCACCCAGAACAAAAGTTCCGCCTCAATTATCTTTTGGGCCATATCGAGGACACCACGACCTCTGATGATTCTGACGATGGCAGCAATGACGACGGAAGCCTTGAGGATCACCACCCGTCTGAATGTAAGATGACTGCGGAAGAGCGCCAGCAGATGGCCAATGCGTTGCGCGGTTACCTGAACGACATACGCGCCGTCGCTGCTAGGCTTGCCGATGCGGTCGCGAAGGGGCTTGGACAACCAATCAGCGCATTGACCGCTTCGGACAAGGATGCTTTCGAGGAGCTTGCCGAAGCCGAACTGCTCAAGGACGAGGGCTATCACGAGATCGTGGACCGCATCGTTGATGACATTGAAAGCCGGTTCGAGAGTCTCAACCAGACACAGTTGCAGAAGGGACGCGACGGCTGGCCCACAATCTGGACGATGGAATCCACAGACCGTGCCGAGTTTATCCATTCAGCGAACCGTTTCTCCAGCAATTATGCGCCCCTCTTCGGAAAACTGCTAACGCCGCTTGTCCAGGGATTCCGCGTGCGCGGCCCCTTCAAGCCTACGTGGCACGAAGGGCCGTCGCCACGCTTGGTTCTCATGGACGGGCAAGGCATCGGCCACACCGCCGACTCGACATCCAGCGTTTCCACATCAATCACTAAGCGGTTCAAGCTGGCCGACTTGGTCCTTCTGGTTGACAACGCTGCGCAGCCCTTACAGGCTGCATCCTGCGCCGTGCTGAATTCGGTTGTGGCGAGCGGAAACACGCAGAAGCTGCTGGTCTGCTTCACCCACTTCGATGAGGTTCGAGGCGACAACCTGCTGGATACAAGAGCCCGGAAGAATCACGTCACAGGTTCGTTCGACAACGCAGTCCGCGCCATAGGTAAAACCCTCGGTCGCGAAGCTGAGACCAGCCTGAAGAGACTGGTTCCCGAGAGGTTGCTGTTTCTCTCCAGCATCCAGCATGAGTTAAAGCCAGAAAACAAGCTCAGCCGAAACGCATTCACGGGACTTCTCGGGGCTGCGGAGAAGTCGATCCTACCGCCGGAACCCGATGAATTCCAGCCCGTCTACGACGTGGCCAACCTGATTATCGCGATCCAGCGGGCAACGCACGAGTTCCATGAGAAGTGGATGGGATTGCTCGGCATGGGCACCGTTGCGGGATTCGTCGCTGAACATTGGACCCGCATCAAAGCGCTGACGCGGCGCATCGCCTATTTCGACAGTGACGAGTACGACAATCTGAAGCCGGTCGCAGATCTGATCCAGACGCTGCAAAAGCATATCAGCTTCTACTTGGCGGTGCCGCTGAAATGGGAGCCTTTCGAGCCGAGGCAGGAACATGAAGAGAAGCGCCAGCGTGCGCTCGATACCATTCGCCAGAAGGTGTTCGGCATGCTGCACGACCTCTCTACCGAGCGGCTCATCCGCAAGCATATCTCAGAGTGGGTCGTGGCTTACGACTACAGGAACACGGGATCGACCAAGCTCCGCGCCAAGGACATCAGGGCAATCTATGAGTCAGGAGCCCCAGTCCCGGCGGAAATGCCTGGCAAGGACGCCAACGTATTCATGCTTGACGTGCGGGTTCTGGTCAAAGACGCCGTTACAGAATCCGGCGGAAAGGTCGTCGGTTGGGATGCGAAGACAGAAACCAAAGGAGAGAATTGACCCGCTTGAAAACACGCAGCGCGCAGCCGCGGGATCGCGGTGCGCGCTGCGCAGGTTAAGGATGGGTTCGCGGCTACGCCGTGACGACGGCTTTCAGGACGTTGCCGCCGCGGCTCGCGACGGCCTTGATCGTCTCTTCGAGCTTGGCCAGCGGCGCGCGGTGCGTGATGAGCGAGCTGGTGTCCACCAGCTTGTTGGCGACGGCGCTAACCGCGGTCGGCCAGGTGAACGGCGCCAGCCACGAGAAGCGGATGGTCTTGTCCCAGAAGATGCTCTTGAGCGCCGGGACACGGATGACGGCCTTGTCGCTCGGCAGACCGAAATAAACGATGGTCGAGCGGCGGCCGGAAATGGTCAGCGCGGCTTCCATCGCCTCGACGGCGCCGGTCGGCGTGATCACGCGGTCGGCCATGAAGCCGTTGGTCAGCTTGCGGATCTCCGCCTCGAGGTCGGGCACGAAATACTTCGATGCCTTGTCCACGACGTTGATGAGGTAGTCCGCGCCGAACTTCCTGCCCGCCTCGAGGCGGTAGTCATCGCCAGGGCCGCCGACGAGCGCGACCTTGCCGGCGCCGCAGCTTTTCGCGAGCTGGAGCATCATCAGACCGATGGCGCCGGGGCCCATGATGACAACGAAGTTGCCCGGTTGAACCTGGAGATTCTGGATGCCGTAGGTGACGCAGGCCAGGGGCTCGGTGAGCGCGCCCGCCTCGAAGCTGACATCGTCGGGCAGTTTGACGAGGCCGGTGTATTTGCTGGCGCAATACTCCGCGAAGCCGCCGTTGACGGAGACGCCGATGACGGATTTGCATTCGCAGAGGTTCGTCTGGCCCTTGGCGCAGATGGGGCAGGCGTTGCAATGCTGGACGGGATTGACGACGACGCGGTCGCCTTCCTTGTAAAGCTTCGCCTTTGCCGCCACCGCGCCGACCGCGACGACCTCGGCGGTGAACTCGTGGCCGAGCACGAGCGGACCTTTGCCGTTGGGCGTCTCCAACGGGCTGTTGCCAAAATAGTAGGCAACGTCGGAGCCGCAGATGCCGCAGGCTTTCACGCGCACGAGCACTTCATCGTCGCTGATCTCCGGAACGGGGATGTCCTCGAACCGCATCTTTTCCTTCTCGTAGAAAACCTGCGCCTTCATCTTCTTCGGTAGCTTTGCCATGTAAGGGGTCTCCGTGATTCGTGATGGGTTGATTCGTAATCCGTGATTCGCGGTATCAGATTTTCGGCGGATAGCCGGTGATGACTTCCAGCGGACGCTTGCCGGTGCTGACAATTTCGTAGGCCGGCAGGCAGCGCGGGATCATGAACGACTTGCCGCGCTTGGTGGGCGTCTCGCCCCACGGGCCGACGAGCTTGCCTTCGCCCTGCAGCGTGACGAAGCAGTAGAAGCCGCGGTCGCCCGGCATCTTCATCTTGTCGGCAACGGTGAGTTTGGTCTCCCAGAAATACTGGCTGGCCGAATCGGGCAGGAATTTCTCTTCCTTGTTCCTGCCCGTGCCGCGGACCTTCACCGGTTTGCGGCAAATGCGGTTCTCGAGGAACGACTTGCTCATCACCGAGAAGTCCGCCGCCTCCAGACCCTTGTCCCATGTCAGGCCGCACGCGGCCTGCTCGCGCTTGTAGGGATACGGTCCCTCATACTCGGCTAGGATGTTCCAGTCAGTCGGCTCCTGCGGCTCGAGGATGCAGCAGCCCTCGCCGATGGAGTGGACGATGCCGGCGGTGGTGTAGGTTACGTCGCCAACCTTTGGCTTGATCTCGTGCAAGTGGGCACGCATTGCCTCGACGTCCTGCGCGTCCATCCATTTCTCAAACTCCTTGATCGACACCTTCTTCTTCCAGCCGACCCAGGCCTTCGCGCCGGGGCGGACGCCCATGAGGATCCACGACTCGTTCTTGCCGAACGGGTTGTTCAGATACTTCTTGGCGAACTTGGGCGACGGATGCCAGTGCACCGGGATGTGGGAGCCTTCGCCGACGTCGAAAATCTTCACCAGCACGCCGAGGGTCGCGCCGAACTTTTTGAAATGCTTCGCGCCGAGCGTCTCGTTGGGGAAGGCCTTGAGCAGGTCGGTGAGCAGCACCTTTTCGCCGCCGGGCAGTTCGACGATGCTATAGCCCTTGGTCGGCGTGTTCTCACTGGCGGGCCGGCCGGGCGTGAAGGCGCGGTTGGTGGAGAAGATCCACTCCTCGGAGCGGTAGTCATCCTTCGGGACGGCTTCGCCCATGAAATCGGCGCGCAGCTTGCCGCCGTTGTAAAAATGGATATAGGTGTTCGGGGCGAGCGGGATGGGCGCGTTCAACAATGCTTGCAGTTCAGCTTTTGCAGCCATGGCCAATTCTCCTAAAGAGTTTTTCTGGTTTCCGATTAACAACTCGGGTCCGCACAGAGCACGCGCATCGTGCCAGAACTCGCCGCGCAGTCAATGTGTTTCTGGCCGCGCGCGCGGCTGCCCCCTGACGCGCGGCCTGCCGGCAAGCAAATAAGTATTTTCAGCCGGGCCGTGCTATGGTAGAAGCCACGGGTTGGTTTGGAGCAGCAAGGTTGTTCAGGAAGAAAAGGATAACGGATTTATGGGATTGCACAGCAGTTTGAAAGCCTCCGGCACGATGAAAGCGAAACGCAACGTGCTGAAACGATTTGAGCGCGTCGAGTTGATGAAGAAGCGCGGGCAGTGGAAACCCGGCGACCGCGTGACCGGTCTGCCGAAAACCAAGCCCGAATAAACTTCGCTCCGGCTCCAGGCCGTGAAGACTTCCGACGAGTCTATTGGCGTGCGCTTGCAACGATTCCTCGCCTCCGCGGGTTTGGGGTCGCGGCGCGCGTGCGAGCAGTTAATCGTGGCGGGCCGTGTTCGCGTGAACGGGCGCGTGGCCGCGCTGGGTGCGCGCGTCCAGCCGGCGGCGGATCGCATCACGCTCAACGGCCGGCCGCTGAGCACCCAGCGGCTGACGTATGCCGCGCTCTACAAGCCGGTCGGTTACACGTGCAGCAACCACGACCGCCACGCGGAGAAGCTGGCGATCGAATTGCTGCCGAAAGACTGGCCGCGCGTGTTCAGCATCGGCCGGCTGGATCGCGACAGCGAAGGGCTGCTGCTCATCACGAACGACGGGAATCTGGCGCAGAGGCTGGCGCATCCGCGTCACAAGATACCGAAGACTTACGAGGTTTCCATCCGCGGTTCGCTGGCGGCCGCACAGATGGAACGGTTGCAGAAGGGCATGACCATCGGCGGCGAACGCATGGTGGCCGACAAAGTGTTCGGCGTGCGAAGCGCCGGTGAGGCCACGACGTTTCAAATGGTTCTCAGTCAGGGAAAGAAGCGACAGATCCGGTTGATGCTGGCCGAACTGGGCCACGACGTGACTCGTTTGAAACGACTCAGCATCGGGCCAATCACCTTGGGCGACCTGAAGCCCGGCAAGTGGAGACTGCTCAATGATCAAGAGTTGGCAAAACTATCTCGCGTGGGCTAGCGCGCTGCTCGTCGGGTGGAACGCCGCCGCGGCCGATACGGCGACCGTCATCGGCGACCGCGTGAACGTCCGCGCCGCGGCCAAGGCCGGCGCCGAAGTGTTGCTCCAGCTCAGTCAGGGCGACCAGGTGGAACTGGCCGAGCCGCTGCCCGCAGTCGGCGCGGCCGAGACGATGGCCTTCGCGAAAATCCGCCTGCCGTCCGCCGCCCGCATTTGGATTAACAAAAGCATGCTCGATGCCGCGGGCACGACTGTTGTCAAAACGGTCGTCAACCTCCGCGCCGGCCCCGGCACCAACTACAGCGTCGTCGGCAAGGTCAACAAAGGCGAGACCGTCCAGGTCGAGCAGACGCAGGACGAGTGGGTGAAGATCAAGCCCACGCCGAACTGCTTCGCCTTCGTCGCCACCAAATTCCTCCAGACCGGCGCGGCTCCGGCGGCCGCAAGTCCCACCGCGACACCGACGCCGCCTGCGGTCGCACCCGTGTCCGCGCCGGCCGCGCCGCCGGCTCCTGTTCAACCGCCGCCAGAGCCGGTGAAACCGGCTGTTGTGCCGGCCGCGCCGCCCGCAGTAATGCCCGCGCCGCCGCCGCCGGTTGAGCCGCCGGTGCCGGGACTGCCGGTGGTGAAATTCGAGGCGCCGAAAATTGAACCTCCAAAGGTCATCGAGCCGGTCGCCCCGACCGTTGTCAGGCCGGAGCCGCCGAAGATCGCAACGCCGAAGGTTGAGGTTGCGAAAGTGGAACCGCCGGCCGCCACCGAGATGCCGAAAGTGGAGGCTCCCAAAGTTGAGCCGCCGAAAGTTGAACCGCCAAAAACTGAGACTCCCAAAGTCGAACCACCGAAAGTGGAAGCTCCGAGAGTAGAGCCGCCCAAAGTTGAGCCGCCGAAAGCAGCCATGCCGCCGGTGGAACCACCACCCGCGCCGACTGCCACGCAAAGCGCGCCGCCACCACCGCCGATGCCGGCCGCCACCGAGATGCCGAAAGTGGAGGCTCCCAAGGTTGAACCGCTGAAAGTGGAAGCGCCGAAGGTAGAACCACCGAAGGTTGAGCCGCCGAAAGCAGCCATGCCGCCGGCGGAACCACCGCCCGCGCCGACTGCCACGCAAAGCGCGCCGCCACCACCGCCAGTGCCGGCCGCCACCGAGATGCCGAAAGTGGAGGCTCCCAAAGTTGAGCCGTCGAAAGTGGAAGCGCCGAAGGTTGAACCGCCAAAAGTGGAAACGCCGAAGGTTGAATCGCCAAAAATTGAGGTTCCCAAAATTGAACCACCGAAAGTAGAGCTGCCGAAGGCGGCCATGCCGCCGGCGGAACCACCGCCCGCGCCGACGGTGATGCCGAGCGCTCCGCCACCGCCGCCGGTGCCGGCCGCCGCAGAGATGCCGAAGGTTGAAGCTCCCAAGGTTGAACCGCCAAGAGTGGAACCACCCAAAGTCGAGCCGCCGAAGGTTGAGCCGCCACCCGCGCCGACAGTGATGCCGAGCGCTCCGCCGCCCCCGCCGCCCCCGGCTGCCGTTGAGATGGCGAAAGTGGAAGCGCCGAAGGTCGAACCGCCGAAAGTGGAACCACCGGCGATGGAAACACCAAAGGTGGAACTGCCAAAACCCGCGTCGTTGCCAACGGTGAAACCGGATTTGGCCAAGGTCCTGCCGCTGCCGACTCCGGCGTTGCCGACGCCCGCGACGAATGTTCCGCCCGCTGCCATCGAGGACCCGTCCGTCAAGATCGTCACCAAGGACGGTTGGGTGCGGCCCGCCACCGGTTTGTTCAAAAAGCCCGGCTCGCACCAACTCATGTCCTCCGACAAGCCGCTGGCCATGGTGCTGTGTTTCCTGTCCAGCACGAGCGTCAACCTCGACCAATACGAAGGCAAACATGTTCACATCACCGGTGGCGAGCATTGGCAAAAGGGATGGAACCAACCGCTCGTCCAGGTCAACCAAGTCGAGTTGATGGTAAAGTGAGCCGCCCGCTACGCGCTTATGTCCGCCGAAATCATTGACGGCCGCCGCATCGCCGCACAAATCCACGACGAGACCCGCGCCGAAGCCGCGCAGTTGAAGTCCCGCGGCGTCACGCCGGGACTGGCCGTGATCCTCGTCGGCGAAGATCCGCCGTCGAAAGTGTATGTGGCGAACAAGGAGAAGATGGCGCGCGAGTTGGGCTTCCACTCGGTGCTCAAGCAACTGCCGGCGACGACAAGCGAGGCGGCGCTTCTGACGGAGATTGACGCGCTGAACGCCGACCCGCGCATTCACGGCGTGCTCGTGCAATCGCCGTTGCCAAAACCGCTTCGCGAGGAATTGATGTGGGAACGGATCGCGCCGGCGAAAGACGTGGACGGATTTCACCCGATGAACCTCGGCAAGCTCGCCGTGGGCCAGCCTTGCCTGGTGGCCTGCACGCCGGCGGGCGTGATCGAGATGCTCGTGCGCAGTGGCGTGACGATCGCCGGCAAGAACGCGGTCATCATCGGCCGCAGCATCCGCGTCGGCCGCCCGCTGCAATTGCTGTTGAGCCTGAAGAGCCGGACCGGCGACGCGACCGTGACCGTTTGCCACTCGCGCACGCCGGACATCGGCGCGTTTACACGGCAGGCGGACATTCTCATCGCGGCGATCGGCCAGGCGCGGTTTGTGAAAGCCGGCATGGTCAAGCCGGGCGCGGTGGTGATTGATGTTGGCATCAATGCGGCGCCGGACGCGACGAAGAAGAGCGGCACGCGGCTGGTCGGCGACGTGGATTTCGACGCCGTGAAGGAGGTCGCGTCCAAGATCAGCCCGGTGCCGGGCGGCGTCGGGCCGCTGACGATCGCGATGTTGATGAAGAACACCGTGAAAGCTTGCAGCAACCTGAACGCAACCACCGCCGTGTCGTAACGAAGCGACGTCGGCCGTCACTTCCGCCGGAACCATGCCTATGCCCAGCACTCCATCGGCCCAAACAACCGCCTATTTCAGGCCGTTGATCATGCCCAGCAGCCCGACCGAGAAGGCGGAGGCGTGGCCGTTGTGGTGGATGGGCATGGCGCTGCAACTACTGCTGGCGGCCGTCACCATCCTGTTGACGCGAATGAAGCTGGAGCCGGTGTGCGCCCGGATGCTGGTGCCGGTGTGGATGCTCTCGTTTGTGCCGTATGTGCTGGCGGTGGGGCGCGTGCGGCAGTTGTCGCCGTCAGTGGCGATGCGAGGCATCACCATGTTTGCGATCTTCTTCCGGGTGACACTCTGGTTCGCGCCGCCGATGCTGTCCAACGAAGTCCACCGCAGCTTGTGGGAGGGGCGGGCGCAGTCGTTCGGCGGCAATCCCTACGTCGAAGCGCCCACCTCGCCGCGTCTTGCCTTTCTCGCGCCGGAAATGATCTCGCATATTTCTTCGCCGGAGATGCCGGCGGTGGCGCCGCCGTTGAGCGAACTGCTGTTCCGCGTGGCCGCGAACGTCTGGCCGCACGGGCCGGGCCTGTTGAAGGCGCTGTTCGCCGTGGTGGACCTCGGCGTGGTGTGGCTGCTGGCGCGGCTGCTGCGATTGCGCGGACTGAACGAAAACATGACGCTGGTCTATGCGTGGTGTCCGCTGCCGATTGTGGAGTTCGCCGGCAACGGACATTTCCTGACGCTGGCGATGTTCCTCGCGCTGGCGGCGGTGTATTTGGCCACACCGCAGTTGCCGCGGCGGCGGTGGGCTGGATTCTTCGAGCAAATTCTGGCGGCAGCGAGTGTCGCGGGCGCGGTGTGCGCGCACTACTTCGCGCTGCCGATAGCGCCGCTGGTGATGCGGCAGATCAAAGCGCGGTTCTGGTTGTTGATCCCGGTGATCGCGGCGCTGTTCTATTGGCCGTTTGCCGGCGCGGGCTTCCATCTGTTCGACGGGCTGCGGCGCTGCGTCGGCGGCGTGCAATTCAACGACTCGGCGTTTTCCGTGCTGACGATGCTGTTCGACACGAACTGGACGCTGCAATTGCCCGGCGGCGTTCCGCTCGCGCACGCCGTGCCGAAGTTGATCGCCGCCGGCGTCTGGCTGGCCGCGCTGCTGGCGGTGATTGTGTTGCGGGTGAACACAATCCGCTCGTTCTACATCCTCACCGGCGTCTTTCTGTTATTCAGCCCGGCGGTGTATCCGTCTTACGTCGCGTTTCTGGTGCCGTTCCTTTGTTTTTACCCGAACCCCGGCTGGATGTTGCTGAGCGCGACCGTGCTGTTGAGCTACTGGGCCGGGTTCGCTGGGATGGGGCCGGAGCACGGCGTTGGGTGGCGCAACGTCAGGATGATCGAGTATCTACCGGCGTATGCATTGATGGCGGTGAGTTGGGCGGCGGCGTATTTCACGCCCGCGCCCCGGCCGGAAGTAAAGCGGAAGGCGTGAGCCGCAGGCATTTCACGTTTCGCGTTTCACTTTCCTCGCCGCGTCCCTCATGTGCCGCACCGCGAGAATTGGATGCCGCCAGAGCATCCGCGGGCCGGCGTAGCGCATGACGGTCTGGATTTGCTCCCGCAGCGCCGGCTGATAGCAATGAATCGGGCAGTTGGCACAGGTCGGTTTGTTTTCCTGAAAAGGGCATCGCTCCAAACGGCGCTGGACGTAATCCCACAACGCCGCGCAGTCCGCGCAGAGTCCGGCTGCATTTCCGTGCCGGCCTTTGCAGTAAAGCCGGATCATGGCCTCGACCGTGCGCCGTTCGCGGTCGAACCGGCGGGAAGCGGGCGAGGCGGGCGGGTGACGGGTGACGGGTGATGGGTAATTGGTGATTGGATCGGACGCCATGGCGTTCGCACTGTTCCTGTTACGGAATACGGAATACGGAATACGGAATACGAATCACTCCTCACGCCGCGCTTACGTCCAGCATCCGCTGGATGGGCGCGCGAGCGCGTCGGCAAATCTCGGCGGGCAACTCGATGCGGTTCGACAGGTCGCGCAGGCAGTCGCGGAGTTTCTCCAGCGTGTTGAGCTTCATGAACCGGCATTCGTTGCAACGGCAGTTGTCCGTCGCGGCGGGGATGAACTCCTTGCCCGGGCATTCCTTCCGCAGGCGGTGGAGCATGCCGATCTCGGTGGCAATGATAAACGCCGTCGCCGGATGGTCGCGGCAGAACTTCACCATTTTTTCGGTCGAGCAGACTTCGTCGGCGAGCTGGCGGACAGGCCCGATGCACTCCGGATGCGCCACCAGCGGCGCGCCGGGATGCTCGCGCTTGATTTTGCTGACGGCCTCGTGCGTCCACTGGACGTGCACGTAACAAACACCGGGCCAAAGATCCATCGCCCGCCCGGTTTTTTGCACGACCCACTGGCCGAGATTCTGGTCGGGACAGAACAAAATCGGCCGGTCGGCCGGGATGCTCTGGACGATTTTCACCGCGTTGCCGGAGGTGCAAATGACATCGCTGAGCGCCTTCACGCCGGCGCTGCAATTGATGTAGCTGACGACGCAGTGCTGCGGATGCCGTTGTTTCCACGCCGCGAGCGCGTCGGCGTTGCAGGAATCGGCCAGCGAGCAACCGGCGTCGGGATCGGGCATGACAACCGTCCGGTCCGGGCAGAGAATCTTGGCCGTCTCGCACATGAAGTGAACTCCGCAGAATGCGATGACGTCGGCGGAGGTGGCCGCCGCCTGCTGCGACAGACCAAGCGAGTCGCCCACAAAGTCCGCCACATCCTGGATTTCCGGCAACTGGTAGTTGTGCGCCAGAATGACGGCGTTGCGCTGGCGTTTCAATTCCAGCACCTCGGCCCGGAGCGCGTCGTGCGCAGCCGGGCGCGGCGGTTCAAGCGTTGTCATCGGCGCAGCCATAGTCAGCCATTGTTAGGCGAGAAGACGCGCGGTGTCAAACGGCGGCGTCCACGTTGCGCGACAACCCCGGTTTGGGGGCGGCACAGACCGCCAGTCGCCTGTGGTCCGCCGGCGATCCATTCGATGACACCGGGAAGCTGACAGCGCCGCACGGCTCACCGCGAGACCAACGCCTTCAAGCCCTTTTTGACATCGGAGGGACGGAGCACCACCAGACCCGTCTTGGCTGACGGTCCGGAAGCGCAATAGGCGTATTCGATGTTGACCTTGTGGGCTGCCATCTTGCGGGCGATCTGACCGAGCGTGCCGGGGCAGTTCTTGTCTTCGATCGTAATAACCTGTTGGTCCACGACGAGCGTGCCGCGTTCCTCGAAAATCGCCAGCGCCTTTTGGGGATCGGAGCAGACCATGCGCACGACGGCGTGATCCACCGTGTCGCTGATCGTCATGGCGAAGATGTTGATCTGGTCGCCCGCGAGCGTCTCACAAACTTCGGCAAGCGTGCCGGGTTTGTTGGCAAGAAAAACGGAAAGTTGAGTGGCGATCTGGCATTTCATGGCTGGGTCTCCTGTTGTTTGGTGTTGAATACGACGCCCACGGTAATGACCTCTGCCACTACCAAACCCCAAAAACCTCCACTTTGCAACTCCGCGCCACCGCCCGACCCGCCGGTTGACGGTCGACCTCCGCCTACGGCGTGGCCGATTTGGACCGTCGCGGCATGGCGACGCGGCCCGTGCGGGCGATTTCCAGAATGCCGAACGGCTCCAGCAAATGCAGAAACTTCATCAGCTTGCTCTCGTCGCCCGTGATCTCGACCATCAACTCCGCGCGCTGCACGTCCACAATCTTGCCGCGGAAGATGTCACAAATCTGCATGATCTCGCTGCGCGTCTTGGCGTCAGCCTTCACCTTCACCAGCGCCAGTTCGCGGTCCACGTATTCGCCCTCGTGGAAATCCTGCACGTGGACGACGTTCACGAGCTTGTTGAGCTGTTTGACGATCTGCTCCAGCGTGGCGTCGTCGCCGCGCGTCACGATCGTCATCCGCGAAAAACCCGCCTCCAGCATCGGCGCGACGTTGAGCGTGTCAATATTGTAGCCGCGGCCCGAAAAAAGCCCGGCCACGCGAGCCAGAACACCAAATTTATTTTCCACCAGCACCGAGATCGTGTGTCGCATAGGTGTGGGGTTTATAGGCCAAACGCCGCCTTCCTGCAATCCGTATCGCGCGCGTATCACGTCCAACTTCCCACTGGCGGGGTGTGCTGCTTGCGCTTATAGTCCCGCGGCTTTCTTCAGGAGAAACAACGATGCCCTATACAACCTGCACTCCGCCGGCCGGTGGGAAGATTTCCGTCCACAACGGCAAGCTCAACGTGCCGGACAATCCGGTGATTCCCTTCATCCGCGGCGACGGCACCGGGCCGGACATTTGGGCGGCCAGCGTGCGCGTGTTCGACGCGGCCGTGGCCAAGGCCTACGACGGCAAACGCAACATCTCGTGGTTCGAAGTTTTTGCCGGCGAGACCGCGTCCAAGAAGTTCAACAACTGGCTGCCCGACGACACCGTCGATGCGTTCAAGGAATATCTCGTGGGCATCAAAGGCCCGCTGACCACGCCGGTCGGCAAGGGCATCCGCTCGCTCAACGTCGCGTTGCGGCAGATGCTCGACCTCTACGTCTGCCTGCGACCGGTGCAGTGGTTCAAAGGCGTGCCGTCGCCGGTCAAGCATCCGGAGAAGGTCAACATGGTCATCTTCCGCGAGAACACCGAGGACATCTACGCCGGCGTCGAGTGGCCCGCCGACTCGCCCGAGGCCCGGAAGCTCATCGAATTCTTGCAGAAGGAAATGGGCGTCAAAAAAATCCGTTTCCCGCAGACCAGCGGCATCGGCATCAAGACTGTCTCCAGCGAGGGCAGCGAGCGTCTCATCCGCGCTGCCATCGAATACGCCATCGCCGGCAAGCGCAAATCGGTCACGATGGCTCACAAGGGCAACATCATGAAGTTCACCGAAGGCGCCTTCCGCGACTGGGGCTATGCGCTCGCCAAGCGCGAGTTCGGCGCGGTGGAGATGGACGGCGGCCCGTGGTGCAAAATCCCCGACGGTAAACCCGGCGCGGGCATCGTCATCAAGGACGCCATCGCCGACATCACGCTCCAGCAGGTGCTCACGCGCCCCGAGGATTTCGACGTCATCGCCACGCTTAATCTCAATGGCGACTACCTTAGCGACGCGCTGGCCGCGCAGGTCGGCGGCATCGGCATCGCCCCCGGCGGCAACATCAACTACATCACCGGCCACGCGATTTTCGAGGCCACCCACGGCACCGCGCCGAAATACGCCAACCTCGACCGCGTCAACCCCGGCTCCGTCATCCTCAGCGGCGAGATGATGCTGCGCTATCTCGGTTGGAGCGCGGCGGCCGACCTCATCCTCAAGGGACTCGACGGCGCCATCGCCGCCAGGACCGTTACCTACGATTTCGCCCGCCAGATGGAAGGCGCGAAGGAAATCCGTTGCAGCCAGTTCGGCACCGAAATCATCCAACACATGTGAGCGGGAGCCTGCCCGCTGCCATTTTCCGCCGGGACGTTGATGGCGGATGGATTTTGTGAAGCGAATTCGGCGGCGCGGTGTTTGAAGGTAGAGCTATGAAAACAAAATGGTTGGTCCTTGCGGCGGCTGCCGCGTGTTTCGTGCTGACGGGCGCCGGGGTGCACGCGGCGGACAGCGACAAAATTTCCTTTGGCAAAAACATCCGCCCGTTGCTGGAGCAGCACTGCTCGCAGTGCCATGAACCCGACAACAAACACGCCGGCTTTGACGTGACCAACTACCGCGAGTTCAAACGCGGCGGCGAAAGTGGCCGCGCCATCACGCCCGGCGAACCGGAAAACAGCCTGCTGATGGACAAAATCCTCGGCAAGAGCCAGCCGCGCATGCCCTACAAATTATCGCCGCTGAGCGACAAGGAAATCACCCTCTTCCGCAAGTGGATCGAGCAGGGCGCGCACGGGGACTGACGGTCCGCGATCTTCCGCAGTTTTCACGTAACCGGCCGGGCTGTAACCGCCGCCGGCGAAATCCATCGTTATTTCCGACTGTCACAAACTGCCGCCGCGGTTATTTCGGGACGCGGTGAAATACTTTTAGACAAGGGTGGGGAAGACGCGTAGAGTGCGCGGCCCGTTTTCAAAATTGAGCAAGATTATGAACAAACAAGTTATTTCATTTCATTACACGCTGACGGATGCGACCGGCAAGACGCTGGATGCCTCGGAGGAGGGTGCGCCGTTGTCGTTCGTCGAGGGCACGGGGCACATCATTCCCGGCCTGGAGACGCACCTGAGCGCGATGGCGGTCGGCGAGAAGAAGCGTGTGACGGTCGCGGCGAAAAAAGCCTACGGCGAACGTGACGCCTCCCGCGTGATGGACGTGCCGCGCGAGAAGTTTCCGTCGAAGGAAATCACGGTGGGCGAGCAGTTCCGGGTGGGCGGCCCCGGGCAGCAGATGGTGGTGACGGTGACGAAGGTCACCCCGTCGCACATCACGATTGACGCGAATCATCCGCTGGCGGGCGTGGACTTGACGTTCGACGTGGAACTGGTGGCCAAGCGCGACGCGAAGCCTGAAGAACTGGAATGCTGCCACGGCGAACATCACGACGAGCACGGCGGCGGTTGCTGCGGCTCGCACTAACCCGTCGAGGGCGGCGTTACATACCCATCGCTTCGCAGGTCTTGCGGAAGTGGTGGCCGTAGATGGCGAGGGTGACGGCGAGGTGGAAGTGGGCGGGGCGGCGGAAGAACGTCCACACGAGCAACCCCCAATAGTGGAAGCGCTCGCTGCCGAAAACGCCGAGGCGCAGGCTGGAGTGGGCAAACGCCATCAGGTCGCGCCAGTTCAACGTGAAGCTCACCTTCGGCGCGCGATACTCGCGCAGGAACGTGCGAACGCGCTTGTAATAAGGGCTGGGCGCGTAGATGCGGCGCATGATCTCCTTGTAGCCTTCGCGCAGCTTCTCGATGTCCATGCGTGGGATGAAGTTCGTCGTGCTGTCCGAATTGTCGCCGGACGTTTGACCGAGCAGGCGGCCTTCGCGTTTGAGCCGCTCGTAGAGTTTGGTCTCCGGGATGGCGTTGAGCAGGCCCACCATGGCGGTGACAATGCCGCTCTTCTGGATGAACTCCACCTGTCGCTGAAAAATGGTCGGCGTGTCGCTGTCGAAACCGACGATGAATCCGCCCTGCACTTGCAGGCCGGCGCGCTGGATGCGTTTCACGTCGGCAACCATGTCGCGTCCGGCGTTCTGACGCTTGTTGCACTCGGCGAGGCCGGCGTCCGCGGGCGTCTCGATGCCGATGAAGACGGTGTCGAAACCCGCCTCGACCATGAGGCGCATCAGTTCCGCGTCGTCGGCGAGGTTGATGGACGCCTCGGTGAAAAACGGGATGCGACGCCTGCCTTTCTGCCACTGGATCAAAGCGGGCAGCAGTTCTTCGCGAAGGTAGCGCTTGTTGCCGATGAAATTGTCGTCCACGAAAAACACTGGCCCGCGCCAGCGTGCCCGGTGGAGACCATCCAACTCGGCGACGATCTGCGCGGCGGTCTTGGTGCGCGGGCGGTGACCGAACATCGAGGTGATATTGCAGAACTCGCAATCGAACGGGCAGCCGCGCGAGAACTGGAGGCTCATCGAAGCGTAGCGGCGCAGGTCCGCCAACCCCCACATCGGCGCCGGCGTCTGGCGGATGTCGGGAAGCTCCGGCGATGCATAGACACGCCGCGCGCAGCCGCGCTCAAAGTCGTGGAGGAACCCCGGCAGCGTCACCTCCGCCTCGTTCAGAACGAAATGGTCCACGTCGGGAAACTGCCCGTGCTCGGCGATGAACAGCGGCCCGCCGGCAACGATGGTCTTGCCGGCGGCGCGGCAACGGGCAATGAGTTCGCGCGCCGACTCTCGCTGCGCGATCATCGCGCTGACGAAAACGACGTCGGTCCACACAAGATCCTCGTCGGTGAGAGCGCGGACGTTGACATCCACCAGCCGTTTCTCCCAGGAGGACGGCAGCATGGAGGCCACGGTGAGCAGTCCCAGCGGAGGAAAAGCCGATTTCTTGCGAATGAACTTCAGCGCGTGCTTGAAACTCCAAAACGTGATCGGAAACTCCGGATACAACAACAACACTTTCATGAGACTTCTAGCATACGCCATTTCGCGGCTTCGCGAAAGCGGTATTACGGGAACCCTTCGGCGAGGCCGATGCGCGCCGGCTAGAAATGATGCACGAAGCGGAGGACAACGCGCTGGCCTTCGGGGCGGTTGCGCGCGTCCATTTCGAAGTAGGCGTTGCAGAACAGGTGGTCGTCCTGGGAGAAATGATAGACGGCGCCAGGACCGACGGCGATGACCTGCTCGCGCCGGCCGGACACAGCCTGGCCGTCCACCTGCGTGTCCGTGAACTGGGTCAGGAAATAGCCGTTGATGCCGAGGTGAAGCCTCTTTTCGATGACCTCATATTCGGTGGCCCAGTTCATGTGGACCGCCTGTCCCGCCTGGGTTTTCCCGGCGGTAGGAAAAACATGGACATCGGGGCTGTCGTTCTCGTCGTTCCAGAGATAATGGAGGCGCCACGAGAAGGACCATTTCGGCACGATGAACCATGTGCCGGCCCAGTAGGGATTGAACGAGAAGAAATTGGCGCCGGCGTTGAGGTCCTCGTTCGGGCTGTAGCTGCCGGTGGGCAGGACGCACTGGAACTCGATGCGTTGCATGAAGATCGGGCGCTTCTCGCCCGTGATCGGGTCCTTCTCGCTCATGATCGGGTCCCATTGGATGAACGGGCCGACCAGGATGTCGCCGATGCCGGCGCCGTTGTCGGTGAGCAGCGAGTTTTTCGGCTCCAGATCGTAGTCCACTGCCGGCAGGATGAAGTCCAGGCCCCATTTGCCACCGAGGAGCACCTTCTGGTCCGACTGGTAGATGAGCTGCGAGAGGCCGGCGAAGACCTCGACGGTCGGCTTGCCGTTCGGCAGCATCATGGTGTTGCCGCCGTTGTCAGCAAACTTGTTCGCGTGGTAATACTCGAAATACTGCGTGAAGTAGAAGCCCGGCCCGGCCGGCGGCCCACCGTCGAAAAAGCTGGTGAGACCGAGGTTCACGGCGGGCAGGTCGTAGCCGCGCGCGGCGACGGCGCACAGAAAGGCTGCGGACAGGCTTGGCAGAACAACGTTGCGGATCAGTTTCATCACTCGCTCCTTGGTTGTAACCGGACAGCGTTTCCAACGTGTGTGTGTATGCCGCAAGTCTGCGCGCGATGCCAGCGTTTTTTTGAGGCGGGCGCAGGCTCTGTAAAAGTGAATCGTCACCGAATAGAAACTTGTCACGCGCGGCAATTTCGGACAAAGTCCGCGCCCGGTTGATTACCGCCAGATTCGGATTGTGAGCCGGACGCGGGCCGGCAGATAAAAACAGCCGCGAGCGCGGCGTCACGGAAGAGGTGTCACGATGATCGAGTTCAATAAGAAGGTCCTGTTTGTGGGTTATGGCGCGGTGGCGCAGTGCGCGCTGCCGATTCTGGTCAAGCACATCAAGGTGCCGGCGAAGAACATCACCGTGATGGATTTTGAGGACCGTCGCGAAGCCCTGCGGCCGTGGACGGCGCGCGGCATGAAGTTCGCGCGTAAGCGCGTCACGCGCGAGAACATGGGCGCGCTGTTCGGCAAGTATCTCTCGGCCGGCGACCTTCTTATTGACCTGGCGTGGAACATTGATTGTTGCGAGATTCTCCAATGGTGCCACGACCATGGCGTGCTTTACATCAACACCTCCGTCGAGTTGTGGAACCCCTACGAAAATGCCCAGGGCGCGCCGCCGACCAAGATGACGCTCTACTGGCGGCACATGAACCTTCGCCGCATGACCTCGGCCTGGGCCACCCCGGGACCGACGGCGGTGTTGGAGCATGGCGCGAATCCCGGCCTTATTTCGCATTTCACCAAACAGGGCTTGCTGGACATCGGCAAACGGCTGCTCGCCGACAAGAAGGTCAAAGGCGCCGACGCCGACGAAATCCGCCAGTTCATCCAGGACCAGAAGTTCAACCGCCTCGCGATGAAGATGGGCGTGAAGGTGATTCATTGCAGCGAGCGCGACACGCAGATCACCGACGAGCCGAAGCAGGTGGACGAATTCGTCAACACCTGGAGCGTCGAGGGTTTCCGCGAGGAAGGCACGACCACTTCGGAGATGGGCTGGGGCACACACGAAAAGGAACTGCCGGCGCTCGCCTACGAGCACACCGACGGGCCGCGCAACCAGATTTGCCTCGCCCGCATGGGTATCAACACGTGGGTTGTGTCCTGGGTGCCGAACTATTGCATCCAAGGCATGGTCGTGCGCCACGGCGAGGCGTTCACCATCTCCGACCGGCTGACGGTCTGGGAAAACGGCAAGGCGGTCTACCGGCCCACGGTGCATTACGCCTATTGCCCGTCGGACTCGGCCATCGTCTCGCTCAACGAACTGCGCGGCTACGACTACAAGCTCCAGGAAAAGCAGCGCATCCTCAACGACGAGATCACCAGCGGCGCCGACATCCTCGGCGCGTTGCTGATGGGCCACGCTTATAACTCGTGGTGGACCGGCAGCGACCTCAGCATTGAGGAATCGCGCCGGCTGGTGCCGCACCAGAACGCCACGACGATGCAGGTCGCCATCTCGGTGATCGCCGCGTCGATGTGGATGATCGAGAATCCCGCCCGGGGCGTTTGCGTGCCGGACGACCTGCCGCACGAGTATGTGCTGAAGGTTGCCAGGCCGTATCTCGGCAAGTGGATTTCCAAGCCCGCGGACTGGACGCCGTTGAAGCACTACACCAACGCCTTCGAAGGCCACAACAACCCGCGGATTGATCCCAGCGATCCGTGGCAGTTCAAGAACTTCCTCATCACCGACGGAGACTAGGATGGTCAACAAGAGCACACTGAAGAAACTGGCGAAGGAACACGGCACGCCGCTGTTCGTGGTGGACCACGACGCGCTGCGGCGCAATTACGCCGAATTCAAAAAATACCTGCCGCGTGTGCAGGCCTACTTCGCCGTGAAGGCCAACTCCGCCCCGGCCATCGTCCACACGCTCTACAAGGCCGGGGCGAGTTTCGACGTCGCCTCGATGCCGGAGTTCATGATTGTTCACGAGAACATCAAGGACATGCCGGACAAGGAGCGGCAGGACTGGATTTGGGACAAGATCATCTACGCGAACCCGATCAAGGCCACCGAGACGCTCGAGCAGCTCGACCAATACAAGCCGCTGGTGACGTTCGACAATCCCGAGGAGATCAGGAAGATCAAGCGCCACGCGCCGCACGCGGGTCTCGCACTGCGGCTCAAAGTGCCGAACACCGGCGCGATGGTGGAGCTGTCGTCAAAGTTCGGCGCCGCGCCCGGCGAGGCGGTGGACCTCATTCTCCAGGCCGACAAGGCCGGCCTCGTCGTCGAAGGCCTCAGCTTCCACGTTGGCAGCCAGACCACCAACTTCGCGAACTACGTCCAGGCGATCAACCTCGCCGCCAACATTTTCAAGGAGGCGAAGGAGCGCGGTTACACCAAGATGAACTTGCTCGACATTGGCGGCGGGTTTCCCGCGCCGTATGACGCGTCAGTTAAACCGTTCCGCGAGCTGGCGAAGGTCATCAACCGCGAGATTGAGCGGCTGTTCCCGAAAGAGGTGCAGATTCTCGCCGAACCGGGCCGGTTCCTCGTCGCGACGGCGGCGACCGCGATCTCCCAGATTATCGGCAAGGCCGTGCGCGACGGCAAACTCTGCTACTACATCAACGACGGCGTCTATCACACCTTCTCCGGCGTCATCTTCGACCATTGCCATTATCACCTGAAGCCGTTCAAGAAGGGACCGACACAGATTTGCTCGGTGTTCGGCCCGACGTGCGACGCGCTCGACGTGGTCTCCATGGCGGAAAACCTGCCCGATCTCGAACTCGGCGACCTGCTCTACAGCGAAAACATCGGCGCCTACAGTCACGCCTCCTCCACCTTCTTCAACGGCTTTCCGCCGGCGAAGATGGTGCATGTGAATCAGTAAGCCGCCAAAGCAAGGTGTCGCGCGGCGCTGTAATGCGCCGTGGCGGGATGGATCAAAACTCTGCGTCGCGTCAAACGCGGGCCGCGGACGGTCAGCACTCCTTTTCCGTCACCGTGTCGAAGAACCGGACGATGTCACGGAAATGGTCGCCTTCCATGTGCTTCATGGCCGACTTGGGATGCATGTTGAGGCAGCCGGTGACCATGTAGGGAATGGCGAAACCCCAGCGCAGTTTCTCGCGCATCGGCTCCACGTGGTCCTGGATGCACTGAAGCACGGGCCGGAGGTGGAACTTCGGGTTGTGCAGGAAACTCAACAGCAGCTCCATCTGGCAGTTACCCGCGCCGCGGCCAAGGCCGGCCATGCTGGCATCGAGCATCGTGGCACCCTGAATGATCGCCTCGATGGTGTTGCCGAAGGCCAGTTGCATGTTGTTGTGCGTGTGAATGCCCACCTGCTTGCCCGCCGGCTTCGCATGCTTCATGAACTTGGACATCAAATCGCGGATTTGTTCGCTGTAGAACGTGCCGAAGCTGTCCACGACGTAAATGACGTCCACCGGCGAGGCGCAGAGCGCTTCCAATGCATTCTCCAGCTCAAGGTCCTGCACGGTGGAGACCGCCATCAGGTTCAGCGTCGTCTCGTAGCCCTTGTCGTGGGCGTCTTTGATCATCGTGAGCGCCGTGGGAATCTGGTGGATGTAGGTGGCGATGCGGATCATGTCCAGCACGCTCTTGTCGCGCGGCAGGATGTCAATGTTGTAGTCGGTGCGCTCGGCATCCGCCATGGCCGAGAGTTTGACCCCCGAGTTCTTCTCGCCGACGGCTTCCCGCAGGTCCTCCTCGTCGCAAAACCGCCAGGCGCCGACCTGGTCGCGCGTGTAGAGTTTCTTCGACGCCTTGTAGCCCAGTTCCATGTAATCCACACCGGCGGCGACACACGTCTGATAAATGTTGGTGACGAAGTCGTGGCTGAACTTGTGCTCGTTCATCAGCCCGCCGTCGCGGACGGTGCAATCAAGCACCTTGATTTCCGGACGATAAGTGACCCATCCCTTCATACCGGTTGGCTGTGTTACTTCTGACATGGCATATTCTTTCGTTTAGGTTTCGGCAAGTTGCGGATGTTAAGCTTTCAAAGGTCCCGTGGCAAATCTTTTGATGGCGCCGGGACTTCACCCCAACCACGGTCGTGCCGCCTGAAGGACGCCGCCTCTTCCGGCGGCCCGCTCCGACCGTTTTCGGGGCCAGGGACCGCCGCCACCGGGCAAAGGGCCATTTCAAACCGCGTCATTTTGCGATCAGAACCTCCCAATCATTTGGGTTCGTTTCGTAAAAAACATTTTTGATTCCGGGGTTCCCGCGCGCCGAAATCGCGAATTTCCACTGGAAAACGATGTTTTCAAGATCCGGTCGGGGCCATCATATGGGTTCGTTTTGAAAAACGACTCCATGGGATCGCTGAGGAGAATGGTCGGCCCGCCACCGCCGCCCGCCATCCACGCCGGGGGGCGGTTCCGCCGCTTTCGGTGGTCAAAATGCAACACCCGCCAGCGATGGGCCTCCGCCCATGCGGGCGGTTTCCTGCCCATTACCGGCCGGCGGGTCGAGCCGTGCGGGGTCCAAGGCGGCGTCAAGCCGCTGCACCCCGAAACCATCCACGGACCGCACGGATGGCCCGGACCGGCTTCCGGGCCGCCGTGGAAGACCTCCGGCGGGAGTTCCCGCGCTCGCGTGACAACCAGTGTCATGGCGGGAGAGCATATAGAGAAATAACCTATATGTCAAGAGAAAATTGCTATTGTTTTTCAGACAACGCCCCGGCGCGCGCCCCCGGCCCGGGCTGTGCCCCGCGCCGGCTGCGGAGTTCGACGCCGGGGTGGCACGGGGCCGCAGAGCCTTGGCGTCTTCTGCGCCTCTGCGTGGGGTCCCCGTCTTCTCTTCTGCCGGGCGCAACTTGATACGTGCGCCACGATCAAGTCCCAGAGGCAGGGCGAAGCGTCCCCGCTGAGCCGTAATCGCTCACGTTCCAAAGGTCGCGGCTCGCCGGGGACGGCTCGCCCTGCCCAATGGGCGCGTGTGTCAGGATGCGCTCTCTTCCGCGGGGGCTTGTGCGCAAGTCTGGCAGGATGGGGGATGAAGTGGCATGTTTGGGGTGACTTTGGCGGGCGGTGCGGGCAGAATGCGCGCTCCAAAAATGACACAGAACATTTCAGGCAACGTCGTCACGGCGCTCAAGCGCGCCAATCGCGTCATGATCGTCACCGGCGCGGGCATCTCGGCCGAGAGCGGCATCCCGACGTTTCGCGGCGCGGACGGATTGTGGCGGAATTTCAAGCCGGAGGAGCTGGCGACGCCGCAGGCGTTCCAGCGCCAGCCGCACACGGTGTGGGAGTGGTATGACTGGCGGCGAGGCCTTTGCGCGCAGGCGCAGCCGAACCCCGCGCACCGAGTCGTCGCGGCGATGGAGCGGTTCTACCATCACTTCCTGCTGGTGACGCAAAACGTGGACGGCCTTCATGCGCGCGCCGGCAGCCGGCGGATGGTGGAGGCCCACGGCAGCGTGTGGCGCGGGCAGTGTTTGCAGTGCGGCGCAACGCTGCCGCTGGAGGTAACGCCGCTGAAGGAACTGCCGCCGCGTCACGAGGGCTGCGGCGGCATGTTGCGGCCGGCGGTGGTCTGGTTCGGCGAGAGCTACGAGCCGGCGGTCTTGCAACAGATGTTCGCGGCGGCCGAGGAGGCGCAACTGGTGCTGGTCGTCGGCACGTCCGGCGGCGTGTCGTTGCCGATGGACCTCGTCACGCAGGCGCGGCAGGGCGGCGCGACCATCATCGAGATCAACAGCGAGCGCAGCGCGGTGTCGCGGCTGGCACACGAGCGGTTGGAGGGGAAGGCCGGCGAGATACTGCCGGAACTCTGGCATTGCGCCCAACTGGCGTATCTCGTGGACGAGGTTCGCGCGCGCGCCGAGCAGAAAGGCGGGCGGCTTCTGGTCGGCATCGCCGGCCCGCCCGGCGCGGGCAAAAGCCGGCTCGCAAAAGCGCTGGCGGCGGAGCTGGGTCCGCACGTGTTGGTGGCGATGGACGGGTTTCATTTCAACAACGCGCGGCTGGAGGCGCTGGGATTGCGCGGGCGCAAGGGCGCGCCGGAGACGTTCGACCGGCTCGCGTTCGAGCTGGCGGTGAGGGCGATGCGGCTCGCGCAGGAGCCGGTGCGGCTGCCGATCTATTCGCGCGAGACGCACGAGCCGGTGCCGGAAGCGTTCATGGCGGGCCAGACGACGCCGTTTGTGATCATCGAGGGAAACTACCTTCTTCACTGGCCCGAAGTGCGCGACGCGCTGGACATGCGGATTTACCTCGACTGCGATCCCGCTCTGGCACGCAAAAATCTGATCGCCCGGCACCAGCGGGGCGGCGCCACCGAAGAGGAAGCCATCCGCAAGTTCGAGCAGAACGACCGGTTGAATCGGGAAACGATTCAGGCAACGCGCGGCGCGGCGGAGTTGCAGATATGGCGCGACGCCGCCGGCTGGACGGTGACGCGCTCCGACCGTCAAGGTTGAACAAACCGGTAGCTGACCAACGCGACAAACTTGCTGTCGGGTGACCACGAGGGGACGTTGATGGTGCCCTGGCCGCCGAAGAGCGTGGCGAGCACTTTCGGCTTTCCGCCGGCCAGCGGCATGATGCGCAGCAGCACATCCTTGCTCGCGGGATGTCCCTGCACGCTCTTGTCGAACGAGAGGAACACGAGCCATTGGCCGTCCGGCGAGGGATGCGGAAACCAGTCGGCGTAATCGCCGCCGGTGGTCACTTGTTCCTGTTGCGAGCCGTCGGGTTTCATGCGCCAGATTTTCATCAGGCCGGTGCGCTCGGAGTTCCAATAGATGAAGCTCCCGTCGGCCGTGTAATCGGGGCCGTCGTCCAAGCCTTCGGCGGTCGTGAGCCGCTTTTCCTCGCCGCCTTCGGCTGGGATCGTGTAAACGTCGAAATTGTCGTTGCGCTTGGCGCAGTAGGCGAGCGTCCTGCCGTCGGGCGACCAGCCGTGCCAGTAGGAAACAAGGCCCGGCGGCGAGACCCGTCGCGCGGCGCCGCCGCCGGAAGGCACGATGTAGATTTGCGACAGCTTGTTCTCGTGGCTCGAACTGACGGCGAGCCATTTGCCGTCGGGCGACAGGCCGTGGTCGTTGTTGCACTTGGTGGCGGCGCCCGTGTCCAACGGCGTGGGTTCGCCGCCTTCGGCGGGCACGGTGCAAATCCGTCCGCCCTGATTGATGAACAGCGTCTTGCCGTCGCGGGACCAGTTGGGCGCCTCGAATCTCTGGCGCGCCCGATAGATGAGTTTTCGCTCGCCGGTTTCCACGTTCACGGTTTCCAGGCTCGTTTCCTGGACCCGCTTCACGCCTTCAACGGCGGTGCGATTCTTCAGCGTCACATTTGAAAAGATGGCGGTCTCGGATGTTTTTATATTGTGCGAGCAAACCGCGAGGCCGGCGCAGACGGGATCGGGCATCGCGAGCGACACGGCGCCGACCGGCTGAAACGGCTGGCCCTTGCGCGCGACCGACACGGTAAACACGTCGCCGTCGCGTTCCAGTTGCACGGTAGCCGGCGCGGTGATCGGCGTCCGCGCGCCCAGGGTGATCCCGCCTTTCGCCCGCCGATACTGCAACTCGATCAGCCCGTCGCCGTGAACGGCCACGTCCACGTAGGGGGAATCGGCGTCCATGTTCTGGCGCACCATCGCGCAGGCTTTGCGGTGCTTCTCCCTGCCTTCGCCGACCCACTCGACATCCATGCGAAATACGAGATCGCCCGACACCTTTCGCGACACGAACTGGAACGCGTCCTCCTGCTTCCAGATGTTCGCGCCGCTGCCGGTGACGCGATATTGGGCCTTGTCGGCGATGAACTCGGCGCGGCCGGGCAGTTCGACGTTGCCCACATCCGCCGCGCCCTCGAACTCGCCCACGGCCGCCGCATGGAGAGAAACCGGCATCAAGCTCCACAGGCACAACAGCGCAGCTTTCAGAATCAACTGAGATTGGCGTTGGTTCTTCATAATCCTCATCACACTCCTCGTAACGACGGCGTCTCGCGCCGTCAATGACCGCGCAGATTCCTCACATCGCCCGCGCGCACCGTCACGCCGTCCTTGTCCATCTTCTCCAGCAGCGGCACCGCGACGCGGCGGTTGGTCTTGAGCAGCTCGCGCAACTCCGACATTGTCGCCTGGCCGCGTTGTTTCAGAAACTCCCGCACCCGCCGGCACGCCTCGTCGTAGCTCTCCTTCAGCAGCACCTCGTCGGTGCCGAACTCGACGACGAGCTTCGCGTCGCGCAGATAGCGCAACGCCTGCGGGTCGCACTCCTTGCGGCGCGGCGTGTTGAACGGATCGGCCGCCAGCCGTTTCAGCAACGCTTCCGCCGTCGCATTGAGCTGGCCGACCGCCTTCGGCTTGTGCGCGGAGCGGCGGAGGATCGTCTCGTCCCGCACGAACTGGCCGCCCGCGCAAAGGTCGTTCAGCACTTCCGCCAAAACCTCCGAGCCTGCGCCGAGCGTCGTCTGTAGCTCCGAGAGCGGCAAGCCCGGCTTTTCCGGATGCTCCCGATGAATGGCGTCCACCAATTCTGTTACGCGCGCCAGCGTCTGCTTCCAAAGCTCGCCGTCTGCTGCGAATGCCGTGGCAGTCTTTGCGTCCGCTTCGCGCAACGCCGCCTCCACCGTGGCCGCGCCGAACCGCGATTTCACCAGCAACCGGTCGCGTGGAACCACGTTGTCATGCTGTAGCCACGCCCGGACAATGTCCGCGCCGCGAATCTCGCCGGTCCACATGTTTTCCAGCGGCAGGATGCGCGATTCCTTCGACCCGCCCCGGCGGGCGTCGGCGTCGAGCACGATACCGCCCGCGAGGGTCGTTGCTTCGCGAATGATGAGCCGGTCGCCGACGAAACAATACACCGGCTCCTCAAACCGCAACTGGCCGAGCGCGTGCTCGCCGGGCCCAAGTTCGCGTTTGTCGAAGAACGCCAGCCGCGCCCGCCAGTGCCCGCTGCCGAGCGAAACGTTGATGACTTCGTTGTGCTTCAGCTTCGTTTTGGCGCGTGGCGATATCCGCAGCGCGACATCCACGGTGTCGCACGGCCCGCCGAGGTCCGGCAGCGTGACGACGTCGCCGCGCCGCACGCTCTCGACGGCCACGTCGGCCAGGTTGATGGCGCAACGCGCGCCGGGGCCGAGCGTTTCCACCTCGCGGCCGTGGTTGTGAAGCGAGCGCGCCCGCGTCGCCACGCCGCCCGGCTGAATGACGAGTTTGTCGCCGTGCTTCAGCCAGCCGCCCGTCAGCGTGCCGGTGACGATGGTGCCGATGCCCTTCAACGTGAACACGCGGTCCACGTGCAGCCGCGGCTTGCCGATGTCGGCGGGCGGCGGCGAGGCGGCGAGGGTGCTGAGGATGGTTTGCTTTAACTGTTCGATGCCTTCGCCCGTCTGCGCGGAAACACGGACGACGGGCCAATCGGCGCGCGGCGGAGCGAAGGCCACCGCCGGCAGATCGCATTTGGTGACGGCGAAGATGCCGCGCTGCACGTCGAGATAGTCGAGGATTTGCAGGTGCTCCTCGCTCTGCGGCATCCAGCCTTCGTTGGAAGCGACCACGAACAGCACGGTGTTCATGAACGCGATGCCGCTGGCGGCGTTGCGCACGAAGTCCTCGTGGCCCGGCACGTCCACGATGCCGATATTGAGATCGCCCAGCGTCAGGTTGGCGAAGCCGAGGTCAATCGTGATGCCGCGCTCCTTCTCCTCCGGCAACCGGTCGGGATCGGTGCCGGTCAGCGCCTTCACCAACGCCGACTTGCCGTGGTCCACGTGGCCGGCGGTTCCGAGAATGAAGTTGCGGGCGGGAGAGGTCATGGACAGATGGGATTACGCAAAGACACAAAGTCGCCAAGCGTTGTTTCGTCTTTGCGCCTTTGCGTCTTTGCGTGAGACATGCCGGTGTTCTCCACGTCTCTGCGCGTCATTCCGCAGCCACCGTCTTCGTCAGCGCTGCGACGACCGTGTCATCCTGCGCCGGAAAAATCGTGCGCAAGTCGAGTTTGAACACGCCGCGCTCGACGTAGCCGATCACCGGCGGCGTGTGGTTGCGCAGACGCCGCGCAAACTCCTCCAGCGGCACACGCGGAACGATGTCCACCGTCACCGAGTTGAACTGCGACCGCGGCAGCGTGCCGCCGCCCACCTGGCCGCGGCCGGCGCCGACGGAAATCTTCAGCGGAGCGCCGGCCAGCGCGGTGACGATGGTCTCCGCCCGCGCCCGCAACTTCTCCTCCGCCTCGGCGAGCAGCGTGACGAGGCGGACCTGCGACTCTTCGCCGTTGAGGTAGAGGTCGGCGGTTGTTTGCAGCGCCGAGAGGATGAGCTTGTCGCAGCGCAGCGCGCGGAAGAACGGGTCGCGCTTGAGCGCAGCCACCAGTTTGGCGCGGCCGGCGATGATGCCGGCTTGCGGGCCGCCGAGCAGCTTGTCGCCGCTGAAGGTGACGAGGTCCACGCCGCGTTTGAGCGTCTCGGCCGCCGTCGGCTCGTGTTCCACGCCAAACCGCTGCGTCTCGATTACCGCGCCGCTGCCGAGATCCTCGACGAACGGCACGCGCTTCTTGCGCGCGAGCGCGGCGATCTCCTCGGTGGACGGCGACTCGACGAAACCGCCCATGAAAAAATTGCTGCGGTGGACTTTGAGGATCAGCCCGGTGTCCCTGCCAATGGCGCGGGCGTAATCGTGGAGCGAGGTCTTGTTGGTCGTGCCGACTTCGCGCAGCTTCGCGCCGCTGGCTTCGAGGATTTCCGGGATGCGGAAGCCGCCGCCGATCTGGACCAGTTCGCCGCGCGAGATGACGACCTCGCGGCCCGTCGCGAAGTGACGCAGCGCCAGCACGAGCGCGGCGGCGCAATTATTGACGACCGTGGCCGCCTCGGCGCCGCAGAGCACCGCCAGCGCGAGTTCGAGATAAGCCGCCCGTCCGCCGCGCGCGCCGCCGGTCAGGTCGTATTCGAGGTTATTATAGTGGCCGCCGATGTCATGCAGCGTTTCGAGCACGCGCGGGCCGAGCGGCGCGCGGCCGAAGTTGGTGTGGACCAGGATGCCGGTGCCGTTGATGACCGGCTGGATGCGCTGTGCGCGAAGCGTGGCGAGCGTGGAGCGTATGCCAGCGACTACACCGTCGAAAGCGATCTTGGTTTTCGCGGCGTGCTTGCGCAGTTCCGCCAGTTCGCGCCGGACGACGGCGACGACGACGGGGCGCGGCAAACCGGTGTCGCCGAGTTGCTGGAGGACCTTCTCAACCTGCGGAATGGCTCGTAATGACATGAATGCTCCTGTCGCGTGTAATGCGTCCGATCACTTCCGCGCACAGAGTGCGACGACGGCGGCAGAGGCGCAAGATTTCTTCGACGTGACGCGGGCCGGCGCAGATGAGCAACCCGCCGGAGGTCTGGGCGTCGGCAAGCAGGAATTGTTGCGCGCCGGTGACGGCGGCGTCCCAGCGGACCACTTCGTTGGCGAACTCCAGGTTGCCGCGCGTGCCGCCGGGGACGCAGCCGGCGGCGATGAGTTTCCACACGTGCGGCAGCGCGGGCACGGCGCCGGCCCAAATCTCGGCGCCGACGCCACTCGCGCGGCACATCGAGCGCAAGTGGCCGAGCAGGCCGAAGCCGGTCACGTCGGTGAGCGCGTGAACGCGGCCGGTGGCGGCGAGCGCGGGGCCGATGTCGTTGAGGCGCTTCATCGAGCGGACGGCGGCAAGCACAGCACCGCGCGGGGCTTTGCCGCGCTTGAGGGCGGTGGTGACGATGCCGGTGCCGAGCGGCTTGGTGAGAATGAGCGCGTCGCCGGCGCGCGCGCCGGCGTTGGTCAGGACGCGGCGCGGGTCCACGAGGCCGGTGACGCTAAGGCCGTAGATCGGTTCGGGATTCTTGATCGAGTGGCCGCCGATGACGACGCAGCGGGCCTCGCGGCATTTCTCCGCACCGCCGCGCAGGATTTCGCCGAGCGTTTCCGGCGGCACGACATCCTCCGGCGTGGCGACGATGTTCATGGCGGTGAGCGGCCGGCCGCCCATGGCATACACGTCGCTGAGCGCGTTGGCGGCGGCGATGGCGCCGTAGGTGAAGGGGTCGTCCACGATGGGCGTGAAGAAATCCATCGTCTGCACCAGCGCGCGCCGGGCGTCGAGACGATACACCCCTGCGTCGTCGGCCGTGTTGGAGCCAACGAGAACATGGCGGTCGGTCACCTGCGGGAGCTGTCGCAGCACCTGCGACAGGGCCTTTTGGCCGAGCTTGGCCGCTCAACCCGCGCAGGAAGCCAGTGACGTAAGCCGGATTTGTCGTCCGCGGTTCATTTCGATTTCAAATTACGACGCCCGATGAGAGTGGCGAAAAGTGCAGGAATCGAAACAGCCATCTTTTTGTTTCGCCTGCGTGTCTGCATGCCCTTACGCGAGCGATGAATGCACGGAAAGGCACAAAACGGCAAGGATTTTGTCACCGGCTATTGGCGCTGCCAGTACACGGCAAGCCTCGGCTATGGCCATCCGTCCCCGTCGCCTCCGCCGATTGCAAGCGCGAAACCGGGGTGCGCGCACGAAGCGGCCAGCCGCCATCGTCCCGCCATTTTTGCTTGAATTTTTCGTGATCTTCATTCTAACTGCGCACCGCCATGAGGGCCTTGGAAAAAAAGTTCCGGTCGTCGCCTCAACTTCGTCGCCTCAACTTCGTCGCCTCAACTTCGTCGCCTCAACTTCGTCGCCTCAACTTCGTCGCCTCAACTTCGTCGCCTCAATAATGAGACGACTCATGGACTTCGCTCC
>CAIQCK010000070.1 GCA_903870275.1 uncultured bacterium
CGGCAATAGAAATCACTGCGCTAGCGCAGTGAAAAACCAGCCAAAAACGCATGTTTTTGGGAGAGCAAAACATGCGTTTTCCAATGACTGCGCTAGCACTGCGCTAGCGCAGTCCTCGGAAAGCTCTATTCGGAGGAAAAACGGGGAACGGCAGCCTCGGTTTTTGTCTTTTAGTTTCCACACAAGACGCTAGACTGCGTGTCCAATGCGCCACCGTGGAGGGGCGCAGACGATTCTGGAAACGAGAAACCAATTTATGAAACAAGAATCCTTCCGCCTCACCCGCCGCTGTTTCTTCAAACGCATGGCCATGACTGGCGCGGCCTTTACCATCGTGCCCGGCTCGGTGCTCGGCCTGCGCGGCCAGACCACGCCGAACAACAAGCTCAACATCGCCGGCATCGGCATTGGCGGGCAGGGTGGGCATGACATCTCCAAGATCGTGGAGGATTGCCCGGGCGAGAACATTGTGGCGTTGTGCGACGTGAACGACGCGCACGCGGCGCACATGTACAAGAAGTTTCCCGAAGCCAAGGTATTCAAGGACTATCGGAAGATGCTCGACGAGATGAAGGGGATTGACGCCATCGTTGTCGGCACGCCGGACCACCATCATGCCTTTGCCTCGATGGAAGGACTGCGGCGCGGCAAGCACGTGTATTGCGAGAAACCGCTGACGCACTCGGTCTGGGAGGCGCGGGTGGTGGCCGAGGCTGCGCGCAAGGCGAAGGTGACTACCCAGATGGGCAACCAGGGTGCCGGTTCGGAGGAAACCCGGCGGTTGTGCGAACTGATCTGGGCGGGCGCCATCGGCAAGGTGCGCGAGGTGCACATCTGGACGGACCGTCCGTCAAAAGGTCTTCTTCACGAATACTGGCCGCAGGGTGTCGAGCGGCCCAAGGAAAAGCCGCCGGTTCCGGCAACGCTCGAGTGGAACCTCTGGCTCGGCCCCGCACCGGAGCGGCCGTATAACCCCGCCTACCTGCCGTTTAAGTGGCGCGGCTGGTGGGATTTTGGGACCGGCGCGCTCGGCGACATCGGCTGCCACGCGATGGACCCGGTGTTTCGCGCGCTCAAGCTCGGCGCGCCGGAGAGCGTCGAGGCGGTCTCCACGCGCGTGAACGCGGAGACATATCCGCTTGGCTCGATGGTCACGTATCATTTCCCCGGGCGCTCGGCGAAAATCCAGGCGAACAACCCGCATGTGGCCGGCCTCACCGGCAAGAGCGCGGGCGCGGTGGAAATGCCGCCGGTGAAGCTGGTCTGGTATGACGGCGGGTTGCGGCCGGCGCGGCCGGACAGCGTGCCCGACGGCATCCAGATGGGCGACAACGGCCGGCTGATCATCGGCGACGACGGCATCATGCTGGGCAGCTACATCTACCCGGAAGCGCGCCGGCACGAGTTCTTCGAGACGCCAAAGAGCATCCCGCGCGTCAAAAGCCATTATGCCGACTGGATCGAGGCGTGCAAGGCTGGCAAGAAGTCCGGCGCGGACTTTGATTGGGCTGGCCCGCTGGCCGAGGCGGTGCTGCTCGGCAACGTGCCGTTGCGCATGCAACTCCGTGAGAAACTGACCCTGCACAAACTCCTATGGGATCCGGTGGAAATGAGCTTCACCAACCTGGAGGAGGCCGACGCCTACATCCGCCGCGAGTATCGCCAGGGGTGGACGCTGTGAAGTAGTGCAGCCAACGGCTCTCGCCTGATTAACGCGGCGTGTTTGGAACCCAATGATAAACTTGGTGATCTAAATAGTCCATGTTCTCGAAATAACGCACTTTAACTTGCTGAGGGCCTCGTTCCGTCAAGCACCAACATATTGAAGTCGGAAAAGCGATAATATCTAGAATGCCAAACGACAAACCAACTCCTAGTGCAGCTGAGTCTACTAGTCCCTGGTCAAAGAAGGGGCCATTCAGTATGTATGTATCCTCCAAGGTGCCTGTTGTGGAGTTCGTGCTAACGCACACTGGTTCTCCAAGTTTCGCATGAATTTGATCGCGGCTGACGCCCCTGTTGAACTCGTCCTGATAGCGACCCGCGAACCGATATACAAGAGCTGAACATCCCAGCGTCATTACAGTGCTTAAGACGGCCAAGCAACGTGTGAATACTATGATCCAGGGCATGCCGGCAACACGACTGATTTCATCAAGAACACTGCGTGGATAATTCTTCATAGCTCGTCGTCACCTTTCTAGCGGCCCGTATTCCGGCCCTGTGAGCAAGGCGCGCCGACTGTGCGTTTATAACGCCGAGATTTGCGGGGAGAGTTATCATCGCCGCCTTGGGGAAGTGGCCTGCATTATCCATTCGACACGTCCAACACTTCGACGTTGTTCCAAACAGAGCAGGTGATCCGTGGGTCGGTTGCGGGCCAATTGCGAAGGACGCTTTTCCGCACGTCGCCTTGGACGAGAACGAGGTTGTCGTTGTATGCGAGCAGGCTGCTGCCGTTGTAGAAGACGACGGCGGTTGACGGTCGTTATTTCACCCGCACCAAGACAACCCCGTGCCGCGGGACAGTGGCTGTGAACTGGCCGTCGAACTTGCCGAGGTTTTTCTGCCGCCAGAGGTCGCGGACGATGTGTTTGCCCGTCACGCCGAGGTCAGTCCACTTGGCGGTGATGACTTCCTTGGTTTCGCCACGGTTGCAGAGGCCGACGGCTTTGCTGCCGTCCTCCATGTTCTTGACCATGAGGAAGGTATCGTCGGTCAGCTTTACGACCTGCGCTGATTCGCCGAGCGGGTCCTGATCCACCTCGATGACTTCGGGGTTGCAGAGGACGTTGAGGGTGAAGGCGTCGAGTTGGCTCATGTCGCCGCTGTAGAAAAGCGGCGAGGCCATCAGGCACCAGAGCGACATGAAGGAATACTGTTCGCTGGCCGTGAGCGGGCAGGGCTTGGGCGCGCCCTCGGAGCTTGCGTCGCCGACATAGCCTATCTGGATGTAGTCGGGATCGTTCCACGCGCCGGGCTTGGACCACGCGCGGTGCTCGGCGTTCTTGAGCGCCACGGGGAAAATGCGGTTTAACTCCGCGCCCAAGTCGTTGGCCGTGCGCCAGCTATGGCCGCCAATCTCCGCGCCCCATTCCCAGACATCGCCCATGCCGTATTGGCAAAGGTTGAAGACGACATCGCGCGGCAGCTTTTTCAAAATGCCGCCCATCAGCGCGTAGGGCTTTTTCATCATGTCGAGGCTCTTGTCGCCGGCCGCAACCTTGCTGTAGGAGCACCAGTCGTATTTCAGAAAATCGAAGCCCCATTCCGCGAACTGCTTCGCGTCCTGTTCCTCGTGCTGGTAAGCGCCGCAAAAACCGCCGCAAGTCAGCGGACCGGGCGACGTGTAGATGCCGGCCTTGAGACCCTTGGCGTGGATGTAGTCGGTCATCGCGCGCATGTTGGGGAAATATTTGTTCGGGATGATGTTGCCGCCGTCGTCGCGGAACGGACCGATGCGGAGCGGGTCGGGCGTGCGTTTGGCGTCTGGCGTCGCATTCATCCAGCAATCGTCAATGTTTACATAGCTGTAGCCGACATCGGCCATGCCGGTCCTGACCATCACGTCGGCAGCCTCGCGCATCATCACATCGGAGACGCGATTATAATGGGCATACCAGTGGTTCCAACCCATGGACGGCGTGAGCGCCAGCGTGTCGCCGCTGACGATCTTGAACTCGCGCGTCGCCTGGCCGTGCCCGTTCTTCGCGTGCAGTGTCAGCGTGTGCGTGCCGCGAGCGGGCGCAGCGCCGGTGATGATGCCGGTGGCGGCGTCGAGTTGGAGACTCGACGGCAAACCGTCGGCGGCAAACCGGATTGGCCGCTCGCCGGTCGTCGGGATGCGGTAGATGAACGGGTGGTCCGGACGGCAGCCATAGACTTTCGGGCCGTTGATGCGCGGCGCGCTCGGCGGCTTCGGCGTGAGGATGACCTTCTTTTCGGCCGGCGCGTTGACCGTGCAGGGTTTTGCGCCGGCGACGATGAAGCTCGCGTCAGCCCAGTCGGCGTGGTCGAAGGTGTTGCTTTCGGCGACGTGGTCCACCTTCAGCAGTAACGAATGCACGCCTTTAAGGTTGAGGTCCACGCGCTTCGACGGCTCGCCGCGTTTCATCGTGCCGGAGATCCAGAGTTTTTTGCCGTCACCAATGATCGAGAAGATGGCGGACGCGGCTTCATTGGGCGCGGCGTCATCCACACCGACGGAGGCGGAGAACTTTTGAACGCGACCGTCGAGTTCCAACCAGAGTGTGCTCAGCGCGCGAGTGCCGATGCCGTGCTCGAATTTCTGGCCGGCGATGGAGAGCGGCTTGCCGACGAACGATTTGTCGGTCTGCGGTTTTCCCCATCCCTCGAAATGCAGATGGCCAAGGTCGAGCGAGGTGAGGGGAACGGTTTCCGCGGCCGGGCATGCGGAGACGGCGGCGAGAACGAAAGCGAGAAGAATCGGTTTCATGGACGCATTCTATGCGGGGCGCGGCGGAATGACACGGGAAAAACTCTGGCATTGCGCGATGGGGCGGCACGGCTAATATAAACGGCGATGGAAAAACAACGGATACTGCCGCAATGGATTGTCGTGCGGCTCGGCAACGACATGAACTGGTGGGTGGAAAAGGCCAGCGACGAGATTTTCTGGCCGCGCGAGGGATTGAGCGTGCTCGATCCGCGCCAGTTTCGCGACGTGGTGGAGCGGTTGGAGAAATACACTTCCGTCGGGTTCCGCCGCGGCACATTGGCGAGGGCCTTTGCCTTGTACATCGTGCAGTCTGAAATGGGGGATGGCCAGTTGCGGCTGAAACTCGCGCAGAAGGGTGAGGACTCCGACGGAAAGTTCTTTGCGCTCCCTTCGTTCGTGGACGAGGAGGATAGCGGGTATCGCGATTTTGTGGATCAACTGATCGAAATGCGTGTCAAGCTGGTCAACAAGACGCACCATTACGTTCACGCCGTGGAGGACCTGGATTTGGAGGAGGAATTGCAGGCGAAGCTCAATGACCGCTATTTTGAGGCGGCCAATCTCCACAGCTACGACGAGATCAACGAAATTCTCAATTGGGCGCCCGCGGACTGGGAGGACAGGGGCGAGGAAACTGCAGCGCCCCCGGTCGTGGCAGAAGACGAGGAAGAGGACGAATCGGCCTAACGAGCGACAATGACTTCGATGCGGTGCTTTTGCAGCATCGCAATCTGGTCGCGCGGCGTTCCCTTGTCGGTCACGACGGTATGAATTTTCTCCAGCGGCGCGGCGAAGGAAATCGCGCGCCGGTTGAACTTCGTATGATCCAGGCAGAGGATGACGCGGCTGGCGGCCGCCATCATTTTCTGCTGCACCGCCACGATCAGGTTGTTGGAGTTGGTGATGCCTTCGGCGGTGATGCCGCCGGCGCTCATGATGGCAACGTCGGCGTGAATCTTCGAAAACATTTCCTCCGCGAGCGGCCCCAACAGCACGCCGATGCGCGGGAAGATGAAGCCGCCGCACATGATGATTTCCGCCACGCTGGAATTGCTGAACTGGTCGGCGACCGGGAGCGAATTGGTGATGATCTGGATGCGCTTGCCGCCGAGATGCTTCGCGACGTGGTAGGTGGTGGTGCCGCCATCAATGATGACCGACATGCCGTTCTCCACAAAGGCGGCGGTGGCGCGGCCGATCACATCCTTCTCGTCCGCCTGGCGCGTGTCGCGGACCACGAAGTTCAATTCGTCGGTCTTGTGCTCCACGGCCATCGCGCCGCCGTGGGTGCGGGTGAGGACGCCTTTGGCGGCCAACTGGTCGAGGTCGCGGCGGATGGTGGATTCTGACGCGTTCAGGTCGCGGGCAAGGGTGGCGAGGTCGAGAAACTCATGCTGGCCGAGCAGATCTTCAATGCGGCGGATTCGTTCGGGCGCTTTCACGGCCAAAATCTGGCAGTTTTTGAAAATAATTGCAAGAAATTGTTGACAGATTCTGGAAAATTCGATATTAATCATGCTCGGTTTTGGAAGATATTGATTGAATTTGGAATAGCCATGAGTGCGCTTCAAATCCAGCGGTCCACGGTCGAGCAAATCGTGCGCGAGGCGGTTTACGCCCGGTACCGTCCGACGGCGCCGGTGCCTAAAACGCCGCCGAATCCGTTGGTAGTCAACGTGAGCGCGCGGCATTGCCATCTGACCCAGGAGGCGGTGGAGGCGTTGTTCGGCAAGGGGGCGCAACTCAAGCCGATGAAGATGCTCTATCAGGAAGGCCAGTATGCCGCCGAGCAGATGGTGACGCTCATCGGCCCGCGCAGCCGTATCATTTCCAACCTGCGCATTCTCGGCCCCTGTCGCACGCTGAACCAGGTGGAACTGGCGTACACGGATTCCATCATGCTCGGTTTCGACATCCCGGTGCGGATGAGCGGCAACATCAAGGACACGCCGGGCTGCATGTTGATGGGGCCGAAGGGATTTTTCGAGGTGGAGGAGGGCGTGATCCGCGCGTTGCGGCACGTGCACATGAATCTGGACGACGCGGGACATTACGGCGTCAAGCATGGTGACAAGATGAAGCTGCGCATCGGCGGCGATTGCGGCGCGGCTTTTGAGAATTTGGTCGTCCGCGTGGACAAGGCGTTCAAGCTCGAGGTGCACATCGACACCGACGAGGGAAACGCCTGCGGCCTGCGGCCGGACAGCAAAGTGGAGTTATTGAAGTAGGACGGCTCTGTAGGCCGCCCGAGGAAACGATAGGAACAACATGAACGAAGGTATCGGAATCATAGAAACAAAAGGTTACGTCGGCGCGGTGGAGGCCAGCGACGCGGCGGTGAAGGCCGCCAACGTCTCGCTGATCAAGACCATCCAGATCGGCGGCGGCTACGTCACCGTCCTCTTGAAGGGCGATGTCGGCAGCGTCAAGGCCGCGGTGGACGCGGGTTCGGCGGCGGCGGGCAAGGTCGGCGAACTGGTCGCCAGCCACGTCATCCCGCGCCCCAGCCCGGAACTGTTGAAGTCATTCATTGGTTAAGGAGAAACGCACATGGCATTGCAAGCAATTGGCATGATTGAAACAAAGGGCCTCACGGCGTTGCTCGAGGGATGCGACGCGGCGTTGAAGGCCGCCAACGTCCAGCTCACCGGCTGGGAAAAAGTCGGTTCGGGTCTGGTCACGGCATTCTTCAAGGGCGACGTGGCAGCGGTGAAAGCCGCTGTGGACGCCGGCGCGGCTGCGGCCGCCCAGGTGGGCGAGGTCGTCAGCGTGCACGTCATTCCGCGCCCGCACGAAGAGTTGTCCGGTCTCGGCAAGTGGTTCGGCGCGTAAACGCTGCAGAGCGTTGAACGTGAAGCGTGGAGCGTTTGGGCTGGTCCCGATCACGCGTCACTCGGCACTCATCACGTGAAGATCCTTATCGCCAACATCGGCTCGACCTCCTTCAAGTATCGTCTGCTCGACATGACGACGGAGGCGACGCTGGCCAAGGGCGGCTTCGAGCGTGTCACCGACTACGGTGACGCGATCGAGAAGGCGCTTGCCGAAATGAAGGCCAGCGGCGCGCTGACGCGGTTGGAGGACCTGGCGGCGGTCGGTTTCAAGACCATACTGGCCAGGAACGTCCTCGGCTGCGCCGAGCTGACGGAGGACGTGCTGAAGGCGATGGAGGAAATGAACGAGGTGGCACCGTCGCACAACCCGCCCTACATCGCCGGCGTCCGGAAGTTTCGCGAGAAAATGCCGCGCACGCCGATGGTGGGTTTGTTCGAGACGGCGTGGTGGATCAATGCCCCCGAAGCGGCGAAGCGTTACGCCGTGCCGGAGCAGTGGGCCGAGTGGGGCGTGCGGCGTTATGGATTCCATGGCGCCAGCCATCGCTACATTGCCGAGCGCGTTGCAAAACTGCTCGGTGGCGACAACCTCCGCGTGATCTCGTGTCACTTGGGCGGCAGCAATAGCGTGGGCGCCGCTCACGGCGGCCGCGGCGTCGGCAACTCGCTGGGCATGAGCCCGCAGTCCGGCCTGCCGCACAACAACCGTGTGGGCGAGTTGGATTCGTTTGCGATTCCGTTCCTGATGAAGACGCACGGGCTGACGATTGACCAGATCGAGCGCTCGATGAACAAGGAAGGCGGTTTGCTCGGCATCAGCGGTGTCTCGAACGACGTGCGCGACATTGTGGCCGCCGCCGACCAGGGCAACGCGCGGGCGAAGCTGGCGCTGGAGGTGTTCGCGCATGACATCCGGCATTGGATCGGGGCTTTCCTGGTCCAACTCAATGGCGCGGACGCCATTGTGTTCACGGCGGGCATTGGCGAAAACAACCCGCGGTTGCGAGAGATGGTTTGCGCCAACCTGGATTGGTTCGGCGTCCGGCTCGATTCGGCGAAGAACGCGGCACATCCGCGAGGGCAGGAGACAGTCATCAGCGCGACGGATTCGCGCGTGAAGATCATGGTCGTGCCGACAAACGAGGAAATTGTCGTGGCACGAGAAGTAAAGAAACTTTTGGAAAACAGGAAGTAGCAGAAAGTCAGAACAGGAGAACGAACATGGCAGATGCAATTGGAATGATTGAAACCAAGGGCTTGGTGGCGCTCGTCGAGGCGACGGACGCAATGCTCAAGGCCGCCAACGTCAAACTCGTCGGCATGGAAAAGGTCGGCAGCGGCCTCGTGACCGCCGTCGTCGTGGGCGATGTGGCTGCCGTCAAGGCGGCGACCGACGCCGGCGCACAGGCGGCCAAGGCGATCGGCCAGGTCGTCAGCGTCCACGTCATTGCCCGTCCGCACGAGGAAACCTGCGTGGTGCTGCCGAAACTTGCGGCGCCATCGAAGAAGTAAAACGTAATGCATAACGAGTAATCCGTAAGGCAGAACTTGCGCATTGCGCGTTAGCACGGAGGCCTATGTTCCTAGCCAAAGTAGAAGGCTCGGTTGTTGCCACGAAGAAGGACCCGAAGATGGTCGGCCGCAAGCTGCTCATCATTCGGCCGATGCTCGTGGATGACAAGGACCACACGAAGCTCAAGTCCGGCGTGAACACCGTCATTGCGGTGGACAGCGTCGGCGCGGGCGAGGGCGAGATGGTGATGTTTTGTCAGGGCAGTTCCGCCCGGCTCGCCAACGGCCTGAAGGACGCGCCGGTGGACGCCGTCATTGTCGGCATCGTGGATGCCGTGGACGTCGAGGGTAAGATCATCTTCAAAACCGGCAAGTGAGTGAAATTCCATGAGCGCACCAGCGATTAACGAACAACTGATCCGCAACCTCGTCGAGGACGTCATTGCCCGGCTCAAGCAGCAGACGCCGGCGCCGACGTCGCACGGCCCGTCCGCGCGGAAGGCCAGCGCGCCGAATCGCTTCGGCATCTTCGCCGATGCGAACGAAGCCTGCGAAGCCGCCGCGCATGCGCAGAAACAACTCACCAAGGCCGGCGTCGAGGGCCGCCGCAAGGTGGAAGAGATCGTCAAGACGCTCTGCGAGAAAAACGCGGAAGCGTGGGGACGGATCGAGTTGGAGGAAACGAAGATCGGCCGGCTCGATCACAAGATCGAGAAGCTGAAGGTGCTGAAGAAAGTCCCCGGCGTGGATTTCCTCCGGCGCGTCGCCATTACCGGCGACAACGGCGCGACGATTGACGAATGCGCGCCGTTCGGCGTCATCGGGGCGATCACGCCTTCGACGCATTCGATTCCAACGCTCGGTTGCAACGCGATCAACATGGTCTCCGCCGGCAACGCGGTGGTGTTCAACACGCATCCGGCCGCCAGCAAATGCGCGGCGATGGCGGTGCGCGTGCTTAACGAGGCGATTCATGGCGCGCTTGGCATTGAGAACCTCCTCTGCACGGCCGAACCGCCGACGATGGAGAGCTTCAAGGCGATTTGCACCAATCCAAACATCGCGCTTCTGTGCGTCACCGGCGGCCCGGCCGTCGTGAAGGCCGCGATGGCCTCCGGCAAGCGCGCGATCTGCGCCGGCCCCGGCAACCCGCCCGTTGTGGTGGACGAGACCGCAGATTTCGACAACGCCGCGCGCAGTATCATCGCCGGCGGCGCTTATGACAACAACCTGCTTTGCATCGGCGAGAAGGAAATCTTCATCACCGCCAAGGCGTGGGACGGATTCATTGCCGCGTTCAAGAAAGCGGGCGCATTTGAGTTGAACGCCCGGCAGATCGAAGCGCTGACGAAGGACGCGTTCACCTTTGAAAAAGGCCAGGGCGCGGGTTGTCCGCATCCGGTCCTGAATAAGAAGCTCGTTGGCAAGGACGTCAGCGTCCTGGCGCAATCGGCGGGCGCGAACGTGCCGGCGGGTTGCGAGTTGCTCTTCGGCGAGACGGACGCCGACCACGCGTTCGTCGAGGAAGAGCAGATGATGCCGTTTGTGCCGGTCGTGCGGGTGCGCGACGCGGCGGAAGCAATCGAGCGGTCGCTGCACGCAGAACACGGTTACCGGCACACCGCGATCATCCACTCGCGCAATATCGAGACGATCACCGAGATGGCGCGCGTGATGAACACGACGATCTTCGTCGCCAACGGCCCCTGCACCGCCGGTCTCGGCGGCGGCGGCGAAGGTTACGCAAGTTATTCCATTGCGACGCCGACGGGCGAGGGCATCACGACGCCGCTCACCTACACCCGTTTCCGCCGGCTGTCGCTGGCCGGCTCCTTGAGGATTTACTAAACCATGATGCTCTGTCGCGTAGATGGCAACGTCACGGCCACGGTGAAGCACGCGAGTGCGACCGGCTGGCGGCTTGTGATTTGTCAGCCGATCAGTGCGGACGGCGCGGAGTTGGGCTCGCCGACGGTGGCGATTGACCCGCTGGGCGCCGGGATGCACTCGCGCGTCATGGTGACGACCGACGGCAGGCACGCGACGGAGCTGTTAAAGTGCCGGAAGACGCCGATTCGCAACAGCATCGTTGGAATCCTGGACCCATGAAACTCGGCAAGGTTATTGGCAAAGTGACGCTGTCACGGCAGGTGGATTCGTTCACCGGCGGCCGGTGGCTCGTCGTGCAGCCGTTGAACCGCGAGGCGCTCTCGGGCAAGGGCCGACCGACGGATCCGTCGCTGGTCTGCTACGACAACCTCGGTGCGGGCGTGGGCAGCATCATCGGCTACGTCGAGGGCCGCGAAGCCGCGCAACCTTTTGAACAAGACACCCCGCTGGACGCCTACAACGCGCTCATCGTGGATACGATCAATTACATGCCGCCAAAGAAATCATGAAACAAGTCATCTCACTCAAAGACGTCACAGGACTGAAATCCAGCGGAGCAAAGACGTTCACCGCGCCGGCGGACGCCATCGTCACGCCGTCGGCGAAGGACTTCCTGCGCAGCATCGGTGTCGCGATCCAGTTCGACGGCACAGCGCCGGCGACGGCGCCCGCCAAACCCGACGGGGATGGTTACTATGGCGGCCCCGCGTCTCCGACCACGCCGCAGTGGAAGCCGGAGCACGTCAGGCTGTTCAACTCGCCCGAGGCGCAGCGCATCAAGGAGCACATCGTCAGCGTTTCGCACCGGCTCTGGAAGCGCGAATACGTGGACGGCAACGGCGGCAATGTCAGCGTCCGTATTGGCCCGAACGAAGTTCTTTGCACGCCGACACTGGTGAGCAAGGGCATCATGCGCGTCGAGGACATCTGCATGGTGGACATCGAAGGCGCCCAGATTGCCGGCACGGCCAAACGCACCAGCGAGATTTTTCTCCACCTCGAAATCATGAAGGCCAACCCGAAGGCGCGCTCGTGCGTCCACGCGCACCCGCCGCACGCGACGGCGTTCGCCATCACGGGCGCGCAGGTGCCGCCGTGCATGATTCCGGAGATGGAAGTGCTGGTCGGCACCGTCGCCAAGGCGCAATACGAGACGCCGGGCACGAAGGCGTTTGCCGAGACGGTCCTGCCGTATTGCAAGGACCACAACTGCATTCTGCTCCAGAACCACGGCGTCATCACCTGGAACGAAGATCTGGAGAAAGCCTACTGGTTCATGGAGATTGTGGACGCGTATTGCCGGACGGTCGTCATCGCGTCGCACCTCGGCGCGCCGTTCACGCACATTCCGAACAGCAAGATCGGCGATCTGCTCAAGATCAAGCAGACTCTCGGTTTGCCCGACGAGCGCACCGGCCTGAAGGAAGCCGATTATTGCGCCTGCGAGTTCCGGCCCGGCGTGGTTTGTACCAATCCGGACGAATCATCGGCGTCGGCGCCGGATTTGGACGCGGTCGTGAAAATCGTGACTGAAGAAGTGATGAAGGCGTTGAGCAAATAAAAAGGATCGCGGCCCGTGATTCGTGATTTGTGGCTTTAGTGGTGGCGGTTGTATAGGGCCAGAGTCATAAATTGCGAATCACGGGCCGCGGTAGCCAATGAATAAATCCCTCGACATCAAGCTGGCGGAAATCCGCCGCAACCCGCAGACGCGGACGTTCATCATCGCCGACGCGAAAGACCCCGACATGGCGCGCGGCGTCCAGGCGCTCGGCCGCCTCAGCCCGACTGACCCGCGCGTGCGGGCGCTGAAGTCGCCGGAGGCGTTCCGGCCCGACGAGGCGAAGTATCGGACCGTGGAGGATTTCTGCGAGCTGATCCGCGAGGTGACGCGGCAGGGGTTGATTGACATCATGCTGATGTCCGCCTCGACCAATGAGCGGCTCACGATCAAGGAGCGACTTTTCGACGACAGCCACATCACGCCCGCGGCGCGCGCCAACGACACCACCGACATCTGGGTCGTGCGCGGCGGCCGTTACGTGGGCGAGGCCTCGCGGCCGTTCCGCAGCGCAACGATTGACCACATCCAGTGCGGCAAGGTCGAGTGCGAGCCGAAGGAGCGCGTCCTCGGCGCGAACCTCGGCCTCTACTCGGTCACTTTCAACAACTGCCTCCGGCGCGACATGGAGACGTCGCGCGAGTTCAAGGAATTCCGCGAGGAGGCGGAGCGGAAAAGCTTCCGTTACTTCCTCGAAGTGTTCGACCCGAACGTGGACAGTGGCCTCGCGACGGAGAAACTCGGCGCGTTCGTTAACGACAACATCGTGCGCTCGCTGGCGGGTGTCACCGAGCGCGGCCGGCCGGTGTTCCTGAAGATGGTCTATCACGGCCCGAAGTTCACCGAGGAACTGGCCGCCTACGATCCGAGCCTGCCGGTGGGCATCCTCGGCGGCGGCGCGGGCACCACCTACGACGCTTTCAAACTCATCGCCGAGGCGCAAAAATACGGCGCGCGCGTCGCGCTCTTCGGCCGGAAGATTAACAATGCCGAGCATCAGCTTGCGTTCATCGAGATGTTGCGGCGGATCGTGGACGGCCAGGTGCAGCCGGAGGAAGCCGTGCGCGCCTACCATGGCGTCCTGCAAGGCCTGGGCATCAAGCCCCAGCGCCCGTTGGCGGAGGACCTGCAACTCACCGACACCTCCATGAGCTACGCCGGCGGGACCAGCGTGACGTTTTCCAGGAAGCCTGTAGCGGCGGTTTCCGACCGCCGTTCTGCGGGCCGGCTCCCCGAGCCAGCGGCATCATCGGGAAACGGCGGTCAGAGACCGCCGCCGCAACCGGCTGCAACGAAGTCCGTCTCCTACTCGCCGCCGGCCGCGATCACCTCATGGCCGACGTTACCCGACGGCTCGCCGGACCTCACCCGCATGAGCAACGCCGAGCGCGTGGCCTACTTCAAAGCGCGGCTGAACCACAAGCTCGGCATGAAGTCGTAGGGACGGCGCACTACGCCGTCCGTTTTATAACGAGAACCTCGGACGCCGCAGCTCTCGGCACCCCTGCCTTTCCACCAGCGGACAACTGCAACCTTGCTGCCGGGCCGCGGAGGCGGTAAAGGATAGAGTTACAACAACAACGATTATGGACATCACGAATCCGCCCATCGCCATTGGCAACCACCTGCTGATGCTCGGCACCAGCGATTACCCAATCTACCTCATCAAAGACGACGGTGAAGCCGCGGTGTTCGAAGGCGGCGTCAGCGCTTGCGGGCCGGTGCTGGAGAGACAGATCACGGCATTGGGCGTTGCCTGCGGGTCGGTGAAGCAGATCGTCGTCACGCACGGCCATCCCGATCACGTCATGGCGGTGCCGGCATTTCGGAAAATGTTTCCCGGCGCGCCAGTGCTCGCCTCGCAGATCGCCGCGGCGACCATGGGCAACGAGAAGGCCATCGGCTTCTTCACGAAAATTGACGGCGCCCTGACCGCGTGGCTGGTCGGCAAAGGCGCGATCACCGAAAGCGAGAAGGCGCCGGCGTTCACGGAACTGAAAATCCTTGTGGACCGCGTGCTCAAGGAGGGCGACACGATCCGGGTCGGCGGGCTGACCTTCAATGTCATCGCCACGCCGGGCCACAGCGATTGTAGTCTCAGTTTTTTCGAGCCGGCGCAGAAGATCGCCATCGTGGCGGACGTGACCGGCTTCTATATGCCGGCCACGAAGACGTGGTGGCCGATGTATTTCACCGACTATACCGCCTGCCTCGCCTCCACCCGCCGCCTCGCCGCGCTCGGCGCGGAGGTCGTCTGCCTCGCGCACAACGCCGTCATCACCGGCGCGGATGATGTGAAGAAGTATTTCGAGGGCGCCATCGCTTCCATCGAGGCTTATCACAAACGGATCGTGGACGCAGTCAAGGCCGGCAAGGACGGTCGCGCGCTCGCCGGCGAACTCGGCGCGGAAATCCACGCGCAGACCGGCTCGCTGCCGCTGGACTTCTTCCAAAAGAACTGCAGCCTGTTGATCAAGAACTCGCTGAAGCACGAAGGTATCCATGTGGAGAAACCCGCGTGATGCGTAACTCGTAACTCGCGATTCGTGACACGCGGTTCCCGCGATACGCAGTACGCAATACGAACCACGAATCCCGAATTACCAATCACCAATTACCAATTACGAATCACCCATGACACGATCCCGCATCCTCGGCACCGGCCATTACCTGCCGCCCAAGATCGTCACGAACGCCGACCTTGAGAAGATGATGGACACGACCGACAAGTTCATTGTCGAGCGGACCGGCGTGCGCTGCCGCCGTCACGCGGAGGCGAACGTAAGCGCTTCGGACCTTGCAGTGCCCGCGTGCCAGGCTGCCGTTGCCGACGCGGGTCTGAAGATGAGCGACATTGATCTGCTCATCATGAACACCATCACGCCCGACCACGCCGATCCCGGCTGCGCGTTTTTCCTTCAGGCGAAACTGGGTCTGCCGGGTATCGCCACCTACGAGATTCGCCAGCAATGCACCGGCTTGATCTACGGCATGGCGTTGGCCGACGCGTTCATTCGCATGGGCCAGTTCCGCCGCGCGCTCGTTGTCTGCTCGGAAGTGCTGTCCAAGCGGATTGACTGTTCCAATGACGGCCGCAACATCGCCATCCTGTTGGGCGACGGCGCGGGCGCGGTCGTGATGGGGCCAAACGACGGCGAGCGCGGATTGCTCTGGACGGGCCTGCATGCCGACGGTCGCGGGGCAAAGGCGCTTTACACCGCCGCGCCCGGCAGCGCCTTGGGTCGCACCGAGCACATCACGAAGGACGACATTGACGCCGGTCGTGTCCATTTCCGCATGGACGGCAAGGCCGTCTTCGAGAACGGCGTGTCGGGCATGACCGGCGCGGCGTTTGAGGCGCTCAAGGCCAACAGCCTCACGGTTGCCGACGTGGACCTGCTCATCCCGCATCAAGCCAATCTGCGGATGCTGGAGGTGGTCGTCCAAAAAATCGGCGCGCCGATGGAGAAGGTTTTCGTCAACGTCGAGCAATACGGCAACATGGCCTCCGCCTGCCTGCCCGTCGCGCTCGATCAGGCGCGCAAACAAGGCCGGATCGGCCAGGGCCAGCTTGTGCTGATGGTCGCGTTCGGCTCCGGCTTTGTCTGGGCCTCGGCGCTGGTGAGGCTGTAGGAGAGAACCGGGATTCGTGACTGGTGATTGGTAATTGGTGGTTGGTAGTCGGTAGCGTGCGAATCACGAATCGCGAATTGCGGATTACGATTTACAAGTTTCACATTACCAATTACGAGTCACCCGTTACCAATTACCAAGAACAATGAGCAGTATCGAAAACATCACCACGCTCCGCGTCCGCTACAGCGAGACGGACCAGATGGGCGGGTTTTACAACTCGCGCGCGCTGGAATGGTTTGAGTGCGGGCGCACCGAGATGACGCGCAAGTTCGGCGTGCCTTACTCCGAGATGGAGACGCGCGGCCTGTTCCTGCCCATTGTCGAGGCCCATGTGAAGTTTCTCGGTCGCGCGCGTTACGACGACGAACTGCGGATGACGACGAAAGTGGCGATGTTCGGCCGGGCGCGGGTGCGGTTCGATCACGAGATCGTCCACGCGAAGAACGGCGCGCCCGTAGCGCGCGGCTACACCGTCCACGCGTTTCTTGACGCCACCGGCAAGCCGATTCGCCCGCCCGCGTGGTTCACGTCGCTGCTGGGGCAGGAAACGCCGTAGCAACGGACTCCTTCCTCATCTGTGCGGGGCCACAGCGGCCTTGAAATGGAGAGAGATATGGGTGCAAAAAAATCGCAGCGCGGCTCATTGTCGCGGCGGACTGCGCTCCGTCACATCTTGTTGACTTCCACGACCGTCTCCGCATCTGCCGGGTTGATTGTGCGCGGGAAAATGTTTGCGGCAGAATTGCCGACGGGGCCGGCGGCGGACGTCAAGCTGCTGGTGTTCGATGTGTTCGGGACGGTCGTGGATTGGCGGTCGAGTGTGATCGCCGAGGGGGAACAGCTTGGCAAAGCGAAGGGGTTGAGTGCGGATTGGGCGGCTTTTACCGACACGTGGCGGGCGGCCTACGCGCCTTCGATGGACAAGGTGCGCAAAGGCGACCTGCCTTGGACGAAGCTGGATGACCTTCACCGCATGTCGCTTGATGAACTGCTTCACCGCTTCAAAATCGAAGGACTCACCGAAGAAGAAAAGGACCACTTTAATCGCGTCTGGCATCGCCTGAAGCCGTGGCCGGATTCGGTCGAGGGTCTTGCCCGGCTCCGAAAACGCCACCTGATCGCGCCGCTTTCGAACGGCAATCTCGCGCTGTTGACCGACATGGCCAAACACGTCGGCTTGCCGTGGGACTGCATTCTGTCCGCGGAGCTTGTTCGTCACTACAAGCCGGATGCCGAGGTTTATCGCAGCGCCTATGAGTTCTTCAATTTGAAGCCGGGTGAAGTGATGATGGTGGCCGCGCATCCAGGCGACCTCCTGGTACCAAAAAAGCTCGGCATGAAGACCGCCTACGTCCATCGCCCGAAGGAGCATCGCGGCCCGGAACCCAAGCTTCCACCCACAGGCACGTTTGATTTCGTTGTGAAGGATTTCCTCGAACTGGCCTCGCGCCTCGGCCTGTAGATGCCCGTTAGCTCGGCGCATGACCGCGGCGCGGGCGAAAAGCTGAATGACGCCGGTGGAACTGCGCAGCCACAGGGGCGGTTACTTCCTGGATGGCGGGATTGACTGACACAGTAACTCGATCATTTCCCGCCGACCCGGCAAGCACGAATGCTCCGCCAGCTTGATCGCGGTATTGTCGTAATCGCAGTCGGCCTTTGCGGACACGTTTGCTCCATGAGCGATCAGGAGTTTGGCCACATCTACTTTGCCGTGTCGCACAGCACACATCAGCGGCGTCACGCCGTGTCTATGGCGCGCGTTGGCGTCAGCACCGTGAGCCAGAAGAAACCCGACAACCTTTAAGTCGCCTCGGCAAATGGCCCCCCGCATGGGCGCCTGTAGCCTCCACGGTGAATCATACTCATCAAGTTTACCGTCACCGATCCGTGCTCCGTGTTGCAGCAGCATCTCCATGTTTTCGAGATTTCCCTTTCGAGCCGCGCGCACGAATGCCGTGTTGCCATAATCATCGGCGGCATTTACACGGGCGCCTTTCGCAATGAGTTCGTTCACGAATTCCGCGGGCATGGTTTCCGCAGCATACATAAGAGCAGTGGTTCTGCGCCTGGCGGTTTGATTTACATTCGCCCCGGCGGCCAGGAGTTGCCGGGCGATTGCCGGGTCGCCCGTATGGTCGCACGCCTGGATCAACGGTGTCAGCTCAAAGCCGCTCTCCCGCATGTCCGGATTGGCGCCATGCCCGAGCAACTGTTGCGTGATGCCAGCGTGCTTTTTCCTCACGGCACAGCACAGGGCGTTGCCAAGATCGCTCCGGCTTGGACGATCATCGCCCGACTCAGCAAGAATCGAGTTGACGGCGGCGGGATCACCCATGGCGGCTGAAAAGGACAGGTTTTGGCGCTCTTTGCCGCCAGCTTCTTGAAGGAGTCTTGTTGCCTCATCATTCTTTCGGAACTTGGCCTCCATCAACGCAGTCCAACCCTGAGAATTGGTTCTATTGAGGTCAGCGTGCGACGGAATCAGTAATGTCAACGCGTTGGTTTTCCCCAGTTGGGCGGCCCACATGAGTGCGGTTTCGCCCCGCTTGTCTTGGGCATTAACGTTAGCACGGGCTTCCAGCAATAGTTTAATTACTTCACTACTATTCCCGAATGCTACAGCCGCGGATAGTGGTGGCATGTCAAGGCAGTCTTCATTGCCTGGCGCATCAACCGGACAACCGTGCCTTAACAAACAGCGAGCCACGTCCGCGTTCCATGCGGCGTAGTGAAGCGGCGTCCCAAACCACTCACTTCGCGCGGAGATATCAGCGCCCGCAGCCAGCAGCAATTCGATGACCTCGATGTTTCCGACCGACACCGCCTCGTGCAACGCTGTGATGCCACCCTCACTTTTCGCGTCTACACGCGCCTTCGCCGCGAGAAGAGTGCGTACGACGTCTGCGGACCCGTTGCGCGCCGCAGTCATCAGGGCCGTTAGGCCTCTGTCATTCGTTGCGTTTACATCCGCGCCTGCCTTGATCAGTGCCTGCACGCTGTCAACGTAACGATGATTTGAAAACATTATCAGCGGCGTCTGGAAATCCGGCCAGCGCGCGTCCACCTTGGCGCCTTGCCGGACCAAGTCTTCGACCTGGTCGGGGCGGTTCGATGAAACCGCGTCCATCAGGCGTTCCTCCAACGTTTGTTCAGAACGCCGAGCAAGAATGTCGAGAACGTTTGGTTGGATGTCGGTAGCCGGGACACTCGTTTGACCGAGCGTGAGCCATGAGGCGGCGAGGACAGACGCGACTGTGAACTTCATAAAACCTCTCGGATGTTCTGTGGCGTGACCAGGTTGCTTTTATCATTTCCCCGGCGAGTCATACAACGACAATGCTTGTCGTCATCGTCAGCGAGAACAACCGTGAGTCAGACGTTCCGCCCGACCAATCATCAATGAATGGACAGGCAAGAGCCTGTCCTACTTCCACCTCGCCAACAGCTCGTAGAGCACGATGCTGGCGGTCATGGCCACGTTGAGGCTGTTGGTGATGCCGCGCACGGGGAGGACGGCGATGTGGTCGGCTTCGTGGAGCAGTTCGTCGCGCACGCCATCGCGTTCGTGGCCGAAGACGGCGACGAGCGGGAAACGGTAGGGCACTTCGCGATAGGGAATGCTGCCGTCGCATTGCTCGAAGACGACGAGTTGATAGCCGGCGCGTCGCAGCTCGGCGATGCGGGGCAGGGGATCGTCGTGCTTCTCCCACGGCACGGTCTGGAGGCTGCCGCCGACGGCGGTCTTGCCGATCTGTTGCGCGGCGTGGATGGTCTGGGTCGGCGTGCCGGTGATGCCGGTGAGGATGAGCCGCTCAATGTTGGCGCAGTCGCAGACGCGGAAGATGAGGCCGACGTTCTGGAGGGAGCGGACGTTGTCGAGCACGACGGTCACCGGCATCCGCGTCGCGTCCATGGCGGCGCGGTCGGGCCGGCTGGCGACCAACTCGGCGGTGGTGTGGCGTCGGCGCGGCGTTTTCAAAGCAGCGCTTTCAACCGATCCGGGTAGTTGGTGATGATTCCATCCACATGACGGGCGATCATGGCACGCATCCGGGGCGGGGTGTCAACCGTCCATGTGAACACGCGCAAGCCGGCGGCGTGAACCGCGGCAATGAGTTGACACGAGCAAAGAGTGGCGTTTGGCGCGAAGGCGGTGGCGTTGAGGGAATGGCAGAGTTGAATCGCGGCGCGAACGTCGGGGACATGGCGGTCGAACCTGCCAAGCAGGAACGCGAGTTCGATGTCGGGCCGAAGGCTTGCGATGGGGCGGAGGTATTCGGCATGGAACGAGAAGACGAGAACGGACTTCTCCATCTCCTCAGCGAGGATTACGTCGAGGACGCGGTCAGGGCTGGCGGTTTTGATCTCGACCAGCAGGCGGGCCCTGCCGCGCACGAGCCGGCACAGTTCGCGCAGCGTCGGCACTCCGAGTTGCCGCAGTTCGCCGGCCGTACGGACGTTGACGGTGCCCGAGCCGGTCGTGGTGCGGCCCAGTGTCTCGTCGTGGATGACCACCGGCTCGTTGTCGGCGCTGAGATGAACGTCGCACTCCACGGCGTCCACGCGCATGTCGAGAGCGCGCGCAAACGCGGGGAGTTTGTTTTCACGGCGCGCGTATCCGCCGTGCGCGCCACGATGAGCGATGACCAGCGGCGGACTGGGCGCGCGTTCAGCCTTCACCGGCAAATTCTTCGTCGGTCTTGATGACCTTGCCCATGAGCACGTAGTCGTGGGGGATGGCTTGCATGTCTTTGACGTAACCCGGCAGGACGAGCAGTTCGTCAAAGCCAAGCCGGGCGAAAAGTTTCCGCGCCGCCTGTTGGTCGCCCATGAACTCGGCTTCGAGTTGCTCCAGTGCCAGGTCGCGTGCGATGCGCATCAGCTCGGTTGTCAGGAGCTGGGCGAGGCGCTTGCCGCGAAACTCAGGATGAACAACGACGCTCAACCGGCCGATGTGACGCCGCCATCCGCCGAGGTATTGGTGCAGCGTCGCGTCGCCCACGACCTTGTTGCCGGCCACCGCCAGCAGCGGCAGGTTGCGGCCGTAGTCAATGTTCTTGCACCACTCGCGGATCACCTTGATGTCCGTGACGCGGTGCTTGAGGAACATGCGTTCGGTTTCAGGAATCGCCGAGAAGAATTCGTGAAATGCCCGCACGTCGGTCGGCTGCAGTGGACGCACCACGATGTCGGTGGTGTCCAGCTTCTTGGTTTTTGGATATCGCTCGATTATCGCTTCAATTTCCACGTTGACCTCCAATTGTTGTCGAACTATCGCCCACGTTGCCCGATGTGCAAGCGGTTTTTTTCTGGGGCCGGGATTGACCGTCTCGGACTCAATGGGCGATCATGGGTCAGGTTGTCTGCGTGACGGCCCGTTGGGATTTTTGGTTCAGGCGCTTACCGATTCTTTGGCGATCTGGCGCATCAGGTTGAGAAACAGGGGGTGCTGGCCGATGGGCGGCAGCAGTTCGATTTCAAGCGCGGGGAACTGGGCGGTGATTTCCTCAAGCTGACCGGGAATATCCATGGAGAAGTGCGCGCCCTCCGCCATGAACAGCGGCAAGATGCGGCAACGCGTGGCGCCGGCAGTAGCCAGTTGGCGGGCGATGTCCAGCAACGTTGGGGTGGCAGATTCCATATAGCACAAGAGAACGTTGTCCTGGCCCACGTCTTTGCGGAGGTCATCGGCCAGGCGCTCAAAGGGCGCGCGCCACTGCGGGTACTTGCTGCCGTGCGCGAGCAGGACGAGAGGGGTTGGTTTCATGGGTGTCTTATCCTTTGGGGCAACGGTTATGTGGGCAGACTCGGTCGAAGTCGCCGGCCCAGTTCCTGAACCAGCGAGCGCATGTCATCGAAGGCGTTCGCGGACAACTGCGGTGGCCGTCCCACCACGACGAGGAGGCATTGCTCGGCGCGGGCCGCTTCGAGTTTGGCCGGCACGCCGCCGGCTTCGCCGCTGTCTTTGGTCACCAGCACGCCGATGTCGAACTGCCGGATGAGCCGGCGGTTTTCATCCACAGAGAACGGTCCCCGGCCCGTGATGATCCGGTCATCAGGCAAGCCGGCGGCGTGGCAGAGTTGAACGGAATCCGCGTGCGGCAGGACGCGCGCGACGAGGGAGACGCCGGTGAGCGCGGCCTCGCGCGCATACACGGCGACGTTCTTCGACCCGATGGTGAGCAAAACCGATCGGCGCGGTTCGCAGGCAAGCTTGGCCGCTTCGAAATGCGTGGCTGCGAGACGAACGCCGTCCTGCTCGCCGACGCCACCGGGCCGGACAAATGTCAGGTAGGGAACTTCTGTTTGTTCGGCAACGCGCGCCGCCGTGCCTCGGACGTGGGTCGCGTAGGGATGTGTGGCGTCCACAATGGCGTGGATGGAGCGTTCGCGGACGAGCGCCGTCATGTCGGCTTCCGTCAAGCGCCCGTTGCGGCGGGAAATCCGCGGGCGACTGCCGACGAACAGCGGCACGTCGGTGGCGGTGGAAACCAGCACCTCATAGCCGGCATCAGTCATGGCTTCGGCCAGAGGCGCGGTTTCGCTGGTGCCACCGAGAAGCAAGATCATACGACGTAGCCCCGCGGCGTCACAAACCAACCGTTCAGGCACTTCGAGGATTGGTTGCCGATGATGACGACCGTCTTCATGTTGATGTCCAGTTTTAGAAAATGATCCAGGTCGGAAAGCACGAGGCGCTCGTCCTCGGAGCCGACTGCCGTGGCCACGCCGACCGGCGTTGTGCCCGGGCGATGCTGGCGAAGGATGGCGACGGCCTCTTCGATCTGGGTGACGCGCTTGGTGCTCTTGGGATTGTAGAGGGCCACAACCAGGTCGGCCGCAGCCACCGCTTCAATGCGGCGGCGGATGGTTTTCCAAGGCACGAGCAGATCGCTGAGGCTGATGCACGCGTAATCGAGCATCAGCGGCGCGCCGAACCTCGCGGCCGCGGCGCACGCGGCGGTGACGCCGGGGATGATTTCAATCGGCACGCGGATTCCCTCGGCCGCGGCCATCTCAAGGGCCAGACCGGCCATGCCGTAGATGCCGGCGTCGCCCGACGAGACAAACGCGACGACCGCGCCGTCGCGCGCGCGTTCCAGCGCCAGCCGGCAGCGCTGCGCCTCCTGAGTCATGCCGGAGGAAATCAACTCCTTGCCCGCCGTCAGATCGCTAATGTGGTCGAGGTAGTGCCGATAGCCGACGACGACGCTGCTGGCGGCGATTGCTGCCTCGGCGCGGCGCGTGCGGTCCTGTGGGTTGCCGGGACCGATGCCGACTACAAACAGTTTTCCCGTGCGACCGCTACGGTCACTCCGTGCAGGATGGTCTTTCGCAATATTAATTGGGTCCTCCTTCCGCCCAGCAGCGCGGCCGGCTCGGCCACGGCTGGGAGATTGACTTTGCTCGCCACAAATTTGGATCGCTGAAACCGGCGCGGTGTCGCGCGGATTTCGTCGGACGCGATGAAGCGCAGGCTTATGCCGAGTTGCGCCGCCGCTTCGATCAAACCTTGTTCCTTCGCCTTGATGTCCGCCGACGCGAGCAGCCGCACCTGCTGCGGTTTGGCGCGGACCTTGCGCAGCGCCGCGCCAACGGCGGCGACAATCTGCCCGCTTGCAACGCCGCGACGGCAACCGACGCCGACGATCAGATGTTTGGCGGCGTCGGTGGTCGTGGTGACAACTGGTTCCGCGCCGAGGATGTTGGCGGTCCGAAGCGCCAGCGCGTTCGCGCCACCTTCGTGACCGCTGAGCAGGCTGATCGCGAACCGCGCGCCCACGTCCACGACCACAACCGCAGGATCCGTCAGCTTGTGGTGAATCAACGGCGCGATGGCTCGCACCACCACACCGCACGGGCAGACATAGACCAGTCCCTCGTAACGCCGGAAAATCTTCCGGCTCAGCGCGACGATGGCGTCGAAGCGTCGGGCTCTCGCCGGCCGCTTCACGGTGTTGTGAAAATAGAGGTCGGCTTCCGGCATCGCTTGGGCCAGAAGCCCAGCGACTCGAGCGCCTTGGGAGGAAAGCGTGATGATCGCCAGCTTCATTTCCGCGATCCCTTCCGGCAGCCGTGCGAAAACGCCGCGTCGTAGAGTCTCGAGACGGGAATGTCGCGGTTCAGCGCGCGGCCCACGATGAGCATGGCGGTCTTGCGGATGTTCAGCTTGGCCATTTTCGACGCGATGTCCGCCAGCGTGCCGCGGATGACGCGCTGGTCGGGCCACGAAGCGCGATAGACCACGGCGATTGGGCAATCGCGGCCGTAGTGTTTCGCGAGCGTTCGCACGACGGCTTTCAGGTTCGCCGCCGACAGGAAAAGGCAAAGCGTGGCGCGCGTTTGCGCGAGCCGATCGAGTTCCTGTTCGCGCGGGAGCGGCGTCCGGCCAGAAGTCCGGGTCAGGATGATGGTCTGCGAAATTTCCGGCGCGGTCAGTTCCGTCTTTAACGCGGCGGCGGCGGCTTGGAACGAACTGACGCCCGGCACGACTTCGTAGCCGATGCCGAGCTTGTCGAGTTCGTTCATCTGCTCGCGAATCGCGCCGTAGATGGACGGATCGCCAGAATGCAGCCGGATGACGTTGAGATTCCGCTTTTGCGCCCGGCGATACAACTCAACAATCTCCGGCAACGCCAGCGCGGCGGAATCGTGCTTTCCGGCCTTGGCCGGCAACAGCGCCAGCACGCGCGGACTGACCAGCGAACCGGCGTAAATGCAGCAGCGGCAGTTCTTCAACAACCGCGCGGCTTTGACGGTCAGCAGTTCGGGATCGCCGGGGCCGGCTCCGACAAAAATCACTTTCATGACGCGCTCCTCTCGTTGGCATGGACCAGAATAACGGACAGATAGCCGGCTTGGGCGTCGGCGTACTTCAGCTTCCGCAGGTCGGTCTCGATTTGCTGGCCTTGCTGGCCGGCGCGCGCGACGAACACGGCGTTGTCCATCAGTCCTTCCTGTTCCAGAAGTGTGAGAATCTCCTGAAGCCGGCCGCCGATTTTCATCAGTACCACCGTCCCGCCGGTTTTGACGGCGCGGCGGACGGACTCCAGATCATCGGTCGTCGGTACGATGGTGACGGGCGTCTTGCCTTCGCCGATGGGAAACTGCGTCAACGCCGCGGCTGCGCAGAAGGAGGTGATGCCGGGAACGGTGACAGTGTTTACGCCGGGCAACAGGCGTTTCACCTCGCGCAGCAAGTAGCTGTAGGTCGAGTAGAGCAGGGGATCGCCGAGCGTGAGAAAACAGGCGTTTTCGCCGTCTCGCAGCACCGGCGCGATTTGCGCGGCGGCTTCGGCCCAATGACGCGACAGGGCTTCGCGATCGGTGAGCATGGGGAAGAGCAGTTCGTGAACCGCAGCGTCCTTGCCGAGATATCGCCGGGCGATTTCCAGCGCCACGCTGTCCGCGCTGATCTTTGCTTTGGGCACAAACACATGCCGGCAGCGGCGCAGCACGGCGGCGGCCTTGACTGTCAGCAACTCCGAATCGCCGGGGCCGACGCCGATGCCGTAAAAAGTTCCGGCGGTCACGACAGCGCCTCCTTGTGGATCAACAGCAGAATGGAGCGGCTGGGCAGTTTCATGGATTTCAGTTCGGATGCTGTGACCTTCCCGATGCGCTCGTCGGGCAAGGTGAGATTCTCGCACACAAAACCCTGGTGGCTGGCCGCCAGCGAAGCGGCCAACGAAGCGATCCAAGGTTGCGTCGCGTCGTTGCCGGCGAGCACGGCGATTTTCTTCTCTGCAGCAAGCGCCGCGAACGAAAGCGCCGGCGTCTTGTCGTGCGCGCTGACGATGTGCGCGTCGAGCCAGTCGAGGCCGACGCGCGCGAACGCGACCTGCACCGAACTGACGCCCGGAATGATCTCGCACGCTGCGCGGCCGAACCGATTGATAACGGGTTTCGCGAGGCTGCACAAGCCGGGATCGCCGGTGACGAGAACCGCGATCCTCTTGTGTCCGGCGTGCGCGGCGATTTGGGCCAGCACGTCCTCGATGTCAGCTTTCATGGCGATGCCCCCGGCATGCGGGGTTGCAAAGGCGTCCAGCAACCGCGGCGCTCCGATCAATACATCGGCGCGCTCGATGGCCGTGCGCGCCGCAGGGGTCAGATAATCCAACGCGCCCGGCCCGCAACCGACGATGGTAATTTTGTGTTTGTTCATTTCCATGGCGTCACGTCGCCGTCCAAGCCGAGAATGTTGCCTGTGAGGTTGATCAACACAACAGCGATTTCGCATTTCGCGCCAAGACGATCACGGATGGCGGAACGAACCTTCGCCGCCAGCGCATCGGCCAGCGCGTGTTGCTCGCTGGCGCTGAGACTTTCAAAAACGCCTTCGACCGTCGCGCTCTCCAGCAGGCGGTGCGACAGCGTCGCTTCCGCCAGCCGCGCCACGATCGGCACGGCGCTGGGCGATTGCGAGGAGTGCGTATCCCAGTGACCCTCAGTCAGTTTCGCCAGCTTGCCCGGATGACCGACGACCATGAAGCGCGTAAAACCGCGCTGCGCCGTCTGCTCCAGCATGAAGCCCCACTGGTTGCTGAGCTGGATGACGTCGTCGGGGCCGAGGTGAAAGTTTTGTCGAGCGGCGCGCTCGCCGATGTTGCCGGGCACGAGCACCGGCGTCCGCACACCGTTGGCCGCCGCCACGTCGAGCGAGCACTTCAGCGCGTCTTGCAGCGCCGACGAACTGAACGGGCGGACGTGTCCGGTAGTGCCAATGATGGAAATGCCGCCGACGACGCCGAGACGCGGGTTGAACGTGCGGGCGGCCAGTTCGCGTCCGCCGGGAACGGAGATGGTCACGCGCACGGCGCGGTCGGTGATCTCGCGGACGGCGTTGCGGATCATCTGGCGCGGCGCGGGATTAATGGCCGGCTCGCCCGGCGGCACCGAGAGGCCGGGCTTGGTGACGGTTCCCACACCTTCACCGGCGGAAAAAAGAATCTCGTCGCCGTCCACAAACTCAACCGTGGCAACGACGCAGGCTTTGTCCGTCACGTCCGGATCGTCGCCGGCGTCTTTGCGGACGGCAGCTTCGCACCCTGGGCCGATCCGGCGATGGTAAACCAGGGTAAACGATGGGCAGCTTCCGTCGGGTAGCGTGATGCTCACCTCGGCGGGCGCGGTTCCACGACACAGGAGCGTGGCGGCGGCCTTGGCCGCGGCGGCGGCGCAGGCGCCGGTCGTGTAGCCGGTGCGCAAACCCGTCATCGCTTTTCCTCCCTGGGCGGTTTCACCAGCAGTTCGTCGGGAATGAGTTTGAGCAACTGGACGCGCGCCTCGCCGAGCGTCAACGGCACGTCTTCGATCGGCACGCCGTCGAGCCGATTCAGGTCGTCGAGCAGATGCGACACGTAGGGCAGCCGCAGGCTGGCTTGGGCGATCAGGTCGCGGTCGCAAAAAATCTCCCGAGCCGGGCCTTCGCGCAGCACGCGGCCGCGGCTGAGCAGGTAGATGCGGTCCGCAAACAACGGCAGCAAATCCACGGAGTGCGTCGCCAGAATGACGGTAATGCCCTGCTGGCGGTTCAGGCGATGCAGCAGCCGCATGATCATGCCCTCGCCCGCGGGATCGAGTCCAGCGGTTGGCTCGTCGAGAATGAGGATGGAGGGTTTCATCGCCAGCACACCGGCGATGGCGACGCGCTTCTGCTCGCCGAAACTCAAATGATGAATCGCCCGCTCGCGCAAATGGCCCGCGGCCACCGCTTCGAGCGCGTCCGTGATCCGTTGTTGAACCTCGGTCTCGCTCAGGCCGAGATTGCGCGGGCCGAACGCCACGTCTTCCCCGACTGTCGCGCTAAAAATCTGGTCGTTCGGGTTTTGGAACACGAGGCCGACGGTTTGATACAACTCCGCCTGCGAATAACCGCCGATCTCGCGGCCGGCGACGCGCACGGTTCCTTTCTGCGGCTTGAGCAGGCGCACCAGCGTCTTGATCAACGTCGTCTTGCCGGAGCCGTTGGAGGCGAGCATGGCGATGAACTCGCCGTAGTTCGCGCGAAAATGAACATCCGCCAGCGCCAGTGTTCCCTCCTGATACGCGAAGGAGACTCCCGCCGTTTCGATGGCAATGCCTTCGCGCTTCATCCGACCCTCCCTATCGCGACGTAGAGCAGCAGCAACGCCGCCACCGTCAACGCCGTGCCACCGCAAGCGCACGCGGTCACCGGCGGCATCGGCCCGAACGGAATCTCCCGTTGGTAGCCGCGCAGGACCATGGCCTCGTGCGTGTGAACGGCCTGGTCCACGGAGCGGATGATCACCGTCCCGCAGACCGTTCCCATCGAAGCGAGCGACCGCCTCACGCCCGCGTAGCCCATGCGCAACTGTTGCGCGGCGGTCAGGTCGGCGGTCAGGTCCAGCAGTTGAAACGTGTAGCGATACATCAGCATGGCAATCTCAACCCAACCTTGCGGCACGCGAAACCATCGCAGCGAGTGAAAAATCCGGTGTGCCGGCGTGACGAGACTCAGCAGCAACACGACGCTCACCGCGCCGCAAACGCGGCTGGCGGTCAGCACCGCCGTGCGGATGCCTTCGTGCGTCGCGGTAAACCGCCACGGGCCGATGGGAATGGTGCAGACGGGCGTCCCGCCGGCCATGAAGGATTGCAGCAGGGCCAGGGCGACAACAATGCCCATCGGCGCGACGAGCCGCAGCGCCACCAACCGCGCGGGGATGCGCAGCGCGAGCGTTGCGGCCACGCACGTTAGAAAGACGAGGAACGGCAGCGCGGGGTTGGTGGACAGGATCACGCACAGGATCATGGCCGTCGCCACGACCAGCTTCGCGCGCGGGTCCACCCGGCTGAGCAGGTTGTCGCGGCAGGCGAAAAAATCTGAGAATAGGCTAAACATGGGAATGCTTGTCCGGCGCTTTGTTTTTTGGCGGGAACAATCCACGATAACAGTAACCGGCAATGAACCCGCCGACGGTTCCCGCGACCAGAAAAACAAACAGCAACAGGTCGCCTTCGCCAGGGTTGATCAGCGGCGGCCGCGGCGGATGGCCGGCTTCGGTGGCGAATTTCTCCACCACCGTTTCATCCACGCCCGCCCATTTCTTGTCGGGGCCGGTCGCGGCGAAGCCGGCCGCGCCAAGCAGCAGGATCAGCGTGCCAACGATGACGGTCTTTTTCACGCGGCACCTCCACCCGGTTGCTTCAGCGATGCGATCAGGCCGGGACGCCGCGTCTCAATGAAACGGCAGGCGGCTGCCGTGATCAATCCTTCCAGAATGCCGAGCGGAATCTGGGTCGGACAAAACAAGATCGCGACGGCGACGAACGTGTGGCCCACGCTGGCGCTGCCGTGCAGCGCGCTCGCGAGTTCGAACGAGGTGACGGCATACGTGGCCCAGTCCGACAAGAGGCCCGCCAGGAACGCCGCCGGCCATCGCGGCACACCCAGCGCCGTCGCCAGCCGGAACACGCCGTAGCCGACAAACGCCCCGGCCACGCCCATCGAAACAATGTCCGCGCCGAGCGTCGTCAGGCCGCCGTGCGCCAGGAACAGCGCCTGGAGGAGCAGCGCGATGCTGGTGATGACGACGGTGAGCGACGGCCCAATCAGAATCGCCGCCATGCCGGTTCCACACGGATGCGAACACGTGCCGGCCGTTGGCACGGGAATCGGCATGCACGAAATGACAAAGACCGCCGCGCCGACGAGTCCCACGAGCGATTTGAACATCGGTTCCTTCTCGCTGCGGACGCGCAGGTCGCGAAGGCCCCAGATCAGAAACGGCACGGAAAGCGCGAACCACAATCCCGCCCACGGCGCGGGAAGGATGCCTTCGGAGATGTGCATGGCCGAAGCCGTCGGCGGGCAACAGAGCAACAGCGCGGCTGTTGCAAACAGCGCGGGGCCCAGCCGGGTTGTGCCGAGGCCGTCGTGGTTCATGGCTGCGGCTCCGTGGTTTGCCGCGCCGCCAGCGTGCAGAACGCATGAAGCGCGGCGACGGCGAGCGTGCTGCCGCCGCGAGTTCCGGTGATCGCCACGTGCGGGACGGGCAGCGACATGAGTTCATCCTTGCTCTCGACGACGTGAACGAAACCCACCGGCATCGCCAGCACCAGCGCGGGGCGTATCCGATCTTCGATAATCATCCGGTTGAGTTCGAGCAGGGCCACGGGCGCGTTGCCGAACACGGCGATGCCGCCGTCGAGCATCGCCTTGGCCTTGCGAATGGCGAAGAGCGAGCGGGGGAGATTGGTCTGCGCGGATTGCTTGGCCACGTCCTCATCGGCGATGTGGCAGAAAATCCTGCCGGCGTCGTAGCCGGTGTTGGCGCTTTTCAAACGCGGCAGCGAAAGCCCGGCGCGAATCATGTTCGAGTCCACGTAAATCGGCCGGCCCTGCCGCAACGCGGCCACGCCTGCGGCAATCGCGTCCGGCGAGAACCGGACCAACTCGCCGAGCGTCACGTCGCCGGTCGTGTGAATCATCCGGCGGACGATTTCCCACTGGTCGGCGGGAAAATCGTGGCGTGTGTTGCTGTCAATCGCCTCGAAGGATCGCTGCTCGATCTCGGGACCGCTCAGCGGTGCTTTGAGAAACTTGTGGATGAATGGAGTTGGGGTCATGAGATGGGATGGGTTTCGGCTAGCCGGCCAACGAAATGCCGGACCGCTTCCGGACGGGAGGCGAAATGGACGTGCATGTAGCTGGCCAGCACGCGGCCGCGCTGGAAGCCTTCGGCGGCGAGGGCGTCGGACTGGCGGCGCTTGACGGAGTAAGCGGTTTGCCATTGGGAATCGGCGGCGGGGTTGCCGAGCAGTTCCGAGTAATGAAACTCGTGCCCGCGAAGGCAGTCGCCGCATTGGCCCCAAAGCGAATCGCGGCTCAGCGTGACCTCGACGTAGCCGAGCGATTGGCGGCGCTGGCACATGCGCGTCCACGCCGGCAACAGGCCGAGCATGGCGTGCTGCGCGCCGTCACGGGTCTCGATTCCTTCCGCGAGATACATCAGCCCGCCGCACTCGGCATAAATCCATCCTCCGGCGGCGGCGAACCGGCGAATCTCTTGAAGCAAGCCCTGGTTGGCGGCAAGCGCGGTGGCGTATTCCTCCGGATAGCCGCCGCCGAAATACAGGCCGTTCAGACTCGGCGGCAGCGCGGAATCCTTGAGTGGCGAAAACGGGACGCATTTACAGCCGTCCTGTTCCAAGGCTTCGAGGTTGTCGGGATAATAAAAATGGAACGCTTCATCGCGCGCGACGCCGAGCCTGCACTTTTTCTGAGCGGCAGACGGCGGGATTGTATCGGAAGCCGGCAGAGGCGGCGCTTGGCGGGCGGCTTGCAGGATCGCGTCGAGCGACAGGCCATCGCCGAGCGTGTCGGCGAGTTTGTCGAGCAGGGCAGTGGAGAGGCTGGCGGAATCGGCGGTCACCAAACCGAGGTGACGACTTGGCAGTTCCGGCAGCGACTCGCGCTCCACATGGCCGAGCAACGGCGGAAGCGCTGCGGACTTCAACGACTCGGCCAGCCAACTCGCGTGACGCCCGGAGCCGCAACGGTTGGCGATCACACCGGCCACGCGAAGCAGCGGATCGAAAGTCACGCAGCCATGAACCACCGCCGCCAGACTGCGCGCCATGCCGTGCGCGTTGACGACGAGGAGCACGGGCGCGCCGAGCCACCGCGCGATTTCAGCGGTGCTGCCCTCGGCGCTGGCCGGGTCCGCGCCGTCGAAAAGACCCATGACGCCTTCGATGACGGCGATGTCGGCGTCGGCCGAGGCGCGGCGGAAAAGTGTTTCCACGTGAATACGGCCCATCATCCAGCCGTCGAGGTTGTAGCAAGGCCGGCCGGAGGCTTGCGCCAGATACGTCGGATCGAGATAGTCCGGGCCGACCTTGAAGGTCTGCACACGCAGGCCGCGCCGCCGCAGCAATGTCACCAGACCCAGCGTCAGCGACGTTTTGCCGACGCCGCTTTGCGTGCCTGCGATGACAAGGCGGGGAATGTTCATCCTAAATCTCCACGCCCGTCTGCGCCCAGACGCCGGCTTGCAAGGCGTGCTTGACGCACTTCATTTCCGTGACCGTGTCGGCTTCGTCAATCAAACGCTGGCTCGCGCCGCGTCCGGTCAGCACAAGGCAGAGCTTGGACGGGGCGGTCTGAATCATTTCGAGAACCTTGTCCTCGGCAACAAGTCCGCTGGCGATGGCAACACAGATTTCGTCCAGCACGATCAAGTCGTATTGGTCGGACGCGACGGCCTCAGCGGCGGCGGCGAGAGCCTGCACCGCGGCGTCGCGATGCACCGCAAACTTCGGACTGTCTGTTTTTGGAATAAAGCCGCGGCCCATTTGCACGATCTCGACACCGGGCAGACGCTGGCACGCGGCCAGTTCGCCCGTCTTCGAATCCGCCTTGATGAATTGGATCACCCGCACGCGCTGGCCGTGGCCCGCCGCGCGCAGCACCATGCCGAGAGCCGCGGTCGTTTTTCCCTTGCCGTCGCCGGTGAAGATCAGGAGCCGCCGATTGTTTCTCATGCGTGTCCTCCACAGCAGAAGCGTGACAATTCCAGCGCGGCAACGCGCGCGCCATTGAAGACCAGCAGCGCCAGCGCGGCGGTGGCCAGCATCAGGGCGTTGGCTCGGCGGATGTCGCGGCGCTCCAGCGGGCGGACCGGATCGCCCATGCGCGGATGCTCCGCCGGCTCGCCGCCGTAAAAGTTCAGCCCTCCCAGTTGCACGCCGAGCGCGCCAGCGACCGCCGCTTCGGAAAGCCCGGCATTGGGGCTGGCGTGTTTGCGGCCGTCGCGAAGCCAGATGCGAAGCGAGCGCAGCGCGTCGTGGCCGAGCAGCGCGGCGGCGACCGCGACCAGCGGCGCGGTGAGCCGCGCGGGCAGGTAGTTCGCCGCGTCGTCGAGCCGGGCGGAGGCCCAGCCGAATTGGATGTAGCGCTCGTCTTTGTAGCCGAACGTGGAGTCGAGCGTATTGACGGCCTTGTAAAGCATCGCGCCGACCGGCCCGCCGAGCACGGCGAAGAACAGCGGCGCGGTCACGCCGTCCACAAGGCTCTCGGCGACGCTCTCGACTGTGGCGCGCACGATCTCGCGCTCGTCGAGTGTGGCCGTGTCGCGGCCGACCATCATGCTGACGCGCCGCCGCGCCTCCGGCAGATCGTTGGCGCAGAGGGCGCCGTAAACCGCATTCGCGTGTCGCGCCAGATCGCGCGCGGCGAAAGTCGTGTAGAGAAGCAGGATCGAGACAATATCGCCCGCCGCCGGGCAGAGCGCAGCAGCGCCGCGAATCAGCCCGAACGTAAGCGCGCCGGTCACAACAAGCACCAGCGCCACTACGAGCACGCCCGCCAGACGCGCGTTCGGGACGAGTCGGCGGACCGGCGATTCCAACGCCGCCGCGAACCGCCCGATCAACTTCACCGGATGCGGCAGCCATCGCGGATCGCCCAGCAACAGGTCGAGCGCGAACGCGGCGAGAATTTGATATTCGAGCCTCATCGCAATCCCATCAGCCGGTAAATTTCGGGGACGTTCAGGTTTTCGCGGACGACCGCCGCGAGTCTTTCAAAAGCCGGTTCGAGATCGTAGGACGCGCACAACTTGCCGATGGCGGGCAAGCCGCGCCGGACGCGCAAACGGTCCAAGAACCATCGTCGAAACTCGTCCGCATCGAACACGCCGTGCAAATAAGTGCCCCACGTCAAGCCACCCGCCGCGCCCGATCCAACTTGTTCGCCGTTGTCACGAAACAGGATTGGCTCCAGCGCGTCGCCGGCGCTGTGGCCGTGATGAATCTCATAACCGTGAACGCCCAGTCCCGACGGCGCGTGTTTGGCGCTGACGCGGCGCAGCGTTTTCTCGCGCGCCATCACGGTGGAGAGCGCAAGCAATCCCAGCCCGTGTGTCGTCTGGCCGGCGGATTCGATGCCGTGGGGGTCGCTGATTTCCGCGCCGAGCATTTGGTAGCCGCCGCAAATGCCGATCAGTTCGGTCTTGCCAGCGCGCGCCCGTTCGCAGATCGCGCGGTCCAAACCGCTTTGCCGCAGATACGCCAGGTCGCCGATGACGTTCTTGCTGCCGGGCAGGATGATCGCGTCCGGCTGGCCGAGGTTGGAAGCGGAGCGCACAATGCGGAGGCAGACGTCGGGTTCAAGCCGCAGGGCGTCGAAATCGGTGAAGTTGGAGATGTGTGGCAGATCCACGATCGCGATCTCCACGGTATTGCCGTTGCGCGCCGGATGGGCGGCATCGCGGGGCGCGGCCTTGAACGTCACCGAATCCTCGTCGGGCAGGCCGAGGTTTCGCAGCCACGGCACCACGCCGAACACCGGCCGGCCCGTGTGACGTGCGGTGTAGTCGAGTGCGTCCTTCAGCAGGGATGGGTCGCCACGGAATTTGTTCACGACAAAGCCGGCGATCAGGTCGCGCTCCCATTCCGCCAGGACTTCCATTGTGCCGACGAACGACGCGAACACGCCGCCGCGATCAATGTCGCCGACGAGCAGCACGGGCGCGCCGGCATGGCGGGCCATGTGCATGTTCGCGATGTCGTGGTGCTTGAGGTTCACCTCGGCGGGACTGCCCGCGCCTTCGAGCACGAGCGCATCGTAGTCGGCGGCCAGCGAATCGTAGGCCTGCTTCGCCGCCTCGAATGCCTGCGGCTTGTAGCGGATGTATTCGCCGACGTTCATGTTGCCGACCGGTTTGCCGAGAAGGATGACTTGCGAGCCGGTGTCGGAGTTTGGCTTGAGCAGGATCGGGTTCATCGCCGCGCTCGGCTCGATGCGGCACGCCTGCGCCTGCACAGCTTGCGCGCGGCCCATCTCGCAACCGTCGCGCGTGACGAACGAGTTCAGCGACATGTTTTGGGACTTGAACGGCGCGACGCGGAACCCGTCCTGCAACAGGATGCGGCAGAACGCGGCGGTCAGGATGCTCTTGCCGGCGTTGGAGCAGGTTCCCTGGAACATGATCGCCGGTGTCTTGCGCCGGGGCGGGGCAGGGCGGTTGACGCCGAGCGCGGCGCGAAGCCGGTCGCAGAGGCGCGCGTTCTCGTTCTCGCGGCGCACGGCGACGCGGAAGAAGCGCGCATCAAGCCCCTCGAAGTTGTCGCAGACGCGGATGGCGATGCCATCCGCCAGCAACCGGCGCGCGAGCGCGGGCGCGTTGAGATCGTTGCGGTCAAGGCGGAGCAGCAGGAAGTTCGCTTCGCCCGGATGGAGCGTGAGGCCGGGCAGTGTTTTCAGCCCGGCGGCGAGCGCCTCGCGCTGCTGACGGACGTAGAGCTGCGTCTGGTGGACGTATTCGAGGTCGCGCAGCGCCGCCACGCCGACGGCTTGCGCAAACGAGTTCACCGACCACAGCGGTTGCAACCGGCACAAACGCTGGATCACTGCGCGGTCGGCAACGGCGCAGCCGAGTCGCAAGCCAGGGATGGCGAAAATCTTCGTGAGCGAAAGCAGAACAATGACGTTGGCAGGGCGGCGGCGGGTCAGGCTGTCGAAGCCTTCGACAAAATCGCCGAAGGCTTCGTCCACGAGAAAGGTCGTAGCCGGATGCTTGGCGGCCAGCGAGCGAATGGCGTCCGCGTCGCAGACGTGGCCCGTGGGATTGTTGGGCCGGCAGATGAAGACAATCTCATCACCGCGCAACTCCGAGGCAAGCATGGTCGCATCGAGGCCCGTCGGCATGTCGGGCTGTGTCGTGACCTTGTGGACACTCATGCCGGCCAGTTCGCAGGCGCGGGCGTAGTCGCTGTAGCAGGGGACGGGAATGACCGCGCGCGGCTTCGCGATCACGCGGGGAAACAGATGCAACAGTTCCGTCGAGCCGTTGCCGATGGCGATCTCCTCCGGCGCGACGGCGTATCGTTCCGCGGCGGCTGCGACCAGCGCCGCGCAGTCGGGATCGGGATAATGCGCGAGCGCGGCGACTTGTGCGCTGAGCAGCGGCCTCAGCCATTCCGGCGGGCCGAGCGGGTTGATGTTGGCGGAGAAGTCGAGGATGTCGCGCTCGGATTTGCCCACGGAGCGCGCGAGTTCCCGAAGATTGCCGCCGTGATCGAGACTGCTCATGATGCGCTTGCCTCCGAGCCGGACGACGCGTGGGCACGCGCGAACGCAGCGAGACGGCGGCATTGCGTTGCCGCGCTCTCACTGTGTCGGACTTGAGACACACGCTGCTTCATGGATTGGCGCTGAGGGCTGCGCCTCATGAAGAGCGAGGGGCCGGACGGCCCGGACTTCGATGGGTGGCAAGCCTCAACCTTATTTGTTGCGAATAAGTTGATCGGCCGCGCCCGATTGCTGTGGAGCGCGGACCGGTTGAGCGCGTCGCGGCCGTTATCCGGACTTCAGGCATCCAGCCTTACCCCTGCCTTCACCCCGAACGACGGGTTGGCACTCGAGGGGATCGTAGCCTGTTACCGTGGCGCAACCGTTCCCGAATCGCACGGGATTCCCTGCGCCGCGACGACACTGTTAAAGAACGTCCTTGCCCCGCAGCCTACAAGCCCCTGCTGCGGCTGTCAATTATTGTCAGAAAACGCCGTCGCGGCGGGGACGCAGACCCGAAGGAGTTCCGCCCAGGCGATTGTTTTCTTGCGAACGATTTCCGGCTGCCCACGGGAGTTCGTGCTTGTGCTCACAACGCAGCCGCAGATATGCGTCCAGCTCCGCTTTCAGTCATTTTATCTTTTCAATTCTCCCAATTCACGAAACGACTGCGGCGTTAGGGTGAGCCGATTGGGGGGCCTCTCGGTTTCGAATCTCAAACCGGGTGGGAGGATTCCGCTTTGATGGGCGGGCCGCGCAGCGTAGGATGCGCGCCGTTCGGCTGCTGGAATCAGCATTTTCAGCAACACCAATGCGCATGAAAACCCAAACCACCACCAAGCCTCTCGTTAGCCTCGTACTCGCCACCGCGCTCGCGGCGGGCGCTGTGCTGATGGCAGCGCCAGAGCAACCCAGTTCGTCCCTCTCGGACCCGCCGAAAGATCCGCCACCCGACATCAAGCTGAAGCTGCCGGCTTTCAAAGCCCAGCCGACGGACCGGCCACAGACGCTCGCGCAAGTGAAACCGGTGCTCGGCGTGCCAACGCTCGTGCTCGACGGGAAACCTTACGGCCCGATGATTTACACCCGGTGCGCCGGGACGCTGGATCAACTCGCGGAGATGGCCGACCACAATTTCCGGGTGCACTTTGAGATGGTCGGCGGAATCGGCTGGCCGGGCGACCAGACAGTGACTTTCGAGCGGCTCGACAAACAACTGAACCGTTTCCTCGACAAAGTGCCCAACGCACGGGTCGTTCTCCGGCTCTACGTGTGCAATCCGCCGCATTTTGCGCGGGACTACCCCGAAGAAACGATGGCCTTCAACGACGGCGCGAAGGACCACTTCACCAAATGGTATGCCATGACGGATAGGCCGTTGGAGGAGCGGGGTTATCCGAGTTTCGCCTCCGAAGTGTGGCGGCAGAAAACAGTGGAGGCGCTCTATCACTACGTCACCCACGTCCGGCAATCCGCCTATGCGAAGAACGTCATCGGTTACTTCATCTGCGGCGGCGGCACCGAGGAATGGTATTACTGGGGCGATTACGATCACGCCAAGTATGCCCCGGATTTCTCCAAGCCTATGCTCAAAGCGTTCCACGATTACCTGCGATCGAAATACGGTGGCGATGCCAGTAAACTGCGCGCCGCTTGGAATGATCCCGAAGTCGACTTTGCCACGGCGCTGCCGCCCGATCCTCTCAGCCGACGTCCCACGGAAGCCGGTGTCTTTTGGCCTCCGGAGAAAAGCCAGCGTGTGCGCGATTACTATTACGTGCACAACAAGGTCATGGAGGACAGCCTGCTCATTTTCTCACATGCCGTGAAACAGGCGTGCAACCGCGAGCAACTGGTGGGGATGTTCCACGGTTACTTGCAGAACCATTGGTATCTGGAGGGCGGCCAGGCCACGCTCAGGGACCTGCTGAGTTCGCCCGACGTGGACTTTTGGTCGGGACCGCCCCAGTACAACCGCCGCGGTCACGGCGAGCACGCGTGCATCCGTTTCCCGATGGCGAGCCTCAAGAAGAATGGGAAACTCTGGATCAGTGAATCGGACATCCGCACCAACTTCTCCGAAACCGCGCCCGACAATCCCTCGCTTTACGGACGGCCGCCGAATCTGGATGAATCGCTGGCGTGTTTGAAACGCGAGTTTGCCCACCAACTCTGCGAGGGCGGCAACGGCTGGTGGTTTCAAATGGGCAAGAGTTGGTATCACCACGAGCCGATTTTATCGCTCTTCGATCAGATGCAGCGTTGCGGCGAGGCGGCCATGGGCTTTAACCGCACGAGCGACACGGACATCGCCGCCGTCGTGAGCCTCAACAGCCTGTTCACGGGACCACCGTGGCCGGTTTCCAGTTCGCTGATGGATGCATTCAAGGTGCAGGAAACCTGCCGTATCGGCGCGCCGGTGGATCATTACGAACTGGGCGACATCCTCGCGCGGGACGCCAAGCGCTATAAACTGTATCTCATGATCAACTGCTTCAGTCTGACCGACCGGGAGCGGCGGTTGATTGACGAGCGGCTGCGTCAGCGCGGCGCCGTGCTGGTCTGGATGTTTGCGCCGGGGCTTTTCAACCCGGACAAGACGCCTGAGCTTTCCATCGCGCACATCCAGAGCCTGCTGGGATTCACGCTGGCGTCCCAGGCTGGCGAGCGGCGCAAACTAAACATGAAACTGACCGAGGCCGGCGCGCAGTATTTCACCGGCTTCGCGCCGCAACGCATTTTCGGCAGTTTCGAGCGGCCCGAATGGGTATTCGACAAAGCCACCGGTGGCATCAAACAGCAGTTCCCGCGAGGCGTCGAACTGCCCCAGCGGTTTCACGGCGTCGAAGGAGGCGAGGTGCTCGCGCGTTTCGAGGACGGCGGGCAACCCTCCATCCTGAAACGTCAGACGGCCTCGGCCACCGATCTCTGGATCGGCTCGGTCATGGCTCCGGCGGACCTCTTGCGTGGCGTTGCCAAACACGCGGGCTGCCATCTCTTTTGCGACGGCGACGAGATCACCTACGCCAACAGGAGTTTTCTGGCGATCCACACGCGGGAGGCGGGCGAGCGGATCTTTGAACTCAGGCGCAAGGCGGATGTTGTGGAGGTGTTTTCGGGCGAGGTGCTGGGTCGCGGCGTCACTCAGTTCAAAGACAAGATAGACGCCTATCGCACGCGGCTCTATTTCATCGGCGACAGCGCGAAGTGGACGGTGGAACGCAAGCGCGCGGACGAAGTGCTCAGCCGGTTCCAACAGGAGTTGAAGTCGCTCCGCCAGCAACGCGTCACGCGGTAAGCGACTGTCTCTTGGCTCAGACTAACTCATCCGTTGGTCCGAGAAACACGAAGTCACGCCAGTTTGATGGTTCGTTCCACTATGAAGAGAATCAGGCTGTGCTTTTACGCATACTGGAAAGGGCTGTGGACGCTGCTGATGGCGTGACGGCGAAGCGCTTTCATGTCGGGGAGGTTGAGTTTATATATCATTCGGGAACAGTAGGACTCCACCGTGTGAGGACTGATCTTAAGGCGGCTGGAAATCTCGTTGGCATCGTCGCCTTTGCCGAGTTGTTGGTATATCTGCATTTGCTGTTTGCTGAGTCCTTCCTCCGGCAAAAGTTCCTCCAAACCCGCCATTTGTTTTGCGAGCCCGGCCCCGGCGCGCGGGCTGACATATTCACAACCGGCCACGACCGCATGGATCGCCTCAACCAGATGTTGCGGCTCGTCGTTTGCAGTGACGTAGCCACGGGCGCCCGCCTCAAACGCTGCGCGGATAGTCGTGGAATCCTCGTGTAAAGAACAAACAACGGAGCGAAACAGTCGTGAGAAAAGGGCCTTGATAAGACTGACAACATCGCCATTGCCTGACACAAGGCCAACGATAACCACTTCCGCCAAAGCGAGGTTCGGATGCGCGAGCGTTTCTTTCGGGCTTCCTGCCTGCCCGACAATCGTAAAACTCGCCTGCCTTAGCACGAGGCTCAGACCCTCGCGAGTCACGGGCCGGTCCACAACCAGGAACACACGCCGGCCTTTGAATGTCCTGGCCGCCGTGTTCTTTTGCTGGGACTCGGGAGTTCGCGCCGGCACATCCTCACCCTGCCTGGCACTGAACGCGCCCGCTGCTGCGCGGAGTTTATCTTCACCACCCTGACTCTTGCGGCACGTCATCGCTGTCGCCAGTCCCCGCAATCTGATTGGCCTCGTCTTCGGCGTTGCGATATTATTCCCGCTGCACTTGCCGGTTCTGCAATTAATATCAATGACACTCATACGCGCCTTGCCTCCGTTGACTGCGAAATTGTGGCGCAGTTTGGATGCCAAGCGAAGCGAGGCGGGTAAAAACCTCCACCATTTTCCTCAAAAACAGCGATTTACCGTGAGAAAACTGAGATTTCAGCCACGGCAGGCGATCCATGCCGGCTTCCCGTGCACGCGGTGCCAACATGCCCTTGTTTTGCATTTGCAATGCGTCGCAATCACCCGGGCCCGCGATTGCAAATAGAGCGCGGGTGACATGAAGCCGCCCTGGCACGGCAGGGAAAGCGCCATCGTTGCCTTGACTTGCACGCCGCCAATCTCTATCTGTGGCGCAGTGGTCAACCGGAGAATCATCATGATCCACTCGTGGCGCACGTTCACGACAGTTGTGTTGGGGTTGGTCGCGGTGCTTCTGCTCTGCTTCGCCGGCTCCGTCCAGGCGGACGCTGCGGCTGCGAAGCAAAAACTACGCGTGGTGGTGTTTGGCGGGCATCCCGACGATCCCGAGAGCGGCGCAGGTGGGTTGGTCGCAATGCTGACCCGTGCGGGGCACGAAGTGATCTGCGCCTATGGCACGAGTTTTCGCGGCGACCGCAAGATCAATGGCGAACCGGAAGGCGTTGTGCGCCGGCGCGAGGCGACCGCAGCCTGCAAACTCCTCAATGCCACGCCGAAGTTCTTCGATTACGCGCACGAAAAGCTGTTTGCCGACGGGCCGACGCTGGAGGCCGTGCGCGCGTGGCTCGATGAAGTGAAGCCGGACATCGTGGTGGCTCACTGGCCGTTGGACATGCACCCGAATCATCACGTGGTCAGCTCGCTGGTCTGGCAATGCTATAAACGATCGGGGGTTTGGAATCTGTATTTCTTCGAAGTCGAAACCGACATGCAGTCCATCAGCTTTCGACCGGAACTGTATCTCGACATCGAAGGCGTGCGAGACCTCAAGAAACAGGCGCTCGACTGCCACGCGAGCCAGCATCCGGATGACATCTGGAAGCTGCACGACGCCATGCATTGCCGCCGCGGCACCGAGTGTGGCGTGCGGCACGCGGAGGCTTACTGGTTGGTTGAGGCCAAGCCCGGTGTGCCGCTGCTGCCCGTGACGTTCATCGGTCCGAAAAAGTAAGAGCGGAAAGGGCGCATCAGCAACCCGTGTGGGACACGCGTCTTGTTTTCATCGGCAGCTATGGCGGCAATACGCCCAACTTCGCCCCCGGCACGGCGCCTTGCGGCAGACAATTCCCCAGCGCCGTCGCTTCGATCTGGCTCAGCCGAAAATCAAACGACAGCAAGTCGGCAAACTTTGGCGCGAACACCCGGCCGCCGCGTTCCATGCCGAGCGCTTTCTGCAGATCTTCCACCATGTCGTAGCTCGCGTGCTCGTGCCACCCGGTTCCCCACACCCAGAATTTTTGTCCTGCCGCCGCAAAATACACATTGTTCTCGAAGCTCAGTTTCAACTTCTCCAACGTCAGGTCGCGCGGCTGGTTCGTATTCTTCCGCGCACGGTATTCGTCCGCCAGATCGGCTGAAGGGCGTTCCCGCTTCGCGCCGGCGCGACCCTTCGCGCGCGGGTGGTTCGCCGGCCAATGGCGATCATCGTCCACGTCAAACCACCCGCGCACCTGCGCATCGCGGTTCCAGGCGATGATGTTGTTGCGGACGTTCTCATCATGGTTCCAGACGGGCTGCTCCGCGTCGTTGTCCACCGTCGGCGTGGTGCGCAGCTGTTCGCGAAAATTGAAACCTTCGCGGTTGCCGACCATCAAATTGCGTTCGACTAGGCAGTATGGGCTGCTGGAGAGACAGATGGCCGCCTGCGCGCCCCATGCGCCGGGCGTCGAGGCGAAGCCGTTGCCGACGATCACGTTGTCGTGCGCGCGCAGGCGGTAGGAAATCTCGCAAAAGATGCCGGCGTCCTCGTTGTCGGCGATCAGACAGTTTCGCACCTCGCACTGTTCGTTGCCGATATCGAACCAGATGCCCGAACCGCGGTTGCGGAGGAACCGGCTCGTCTCGATCACCGCGCCGCGGCAAAGACACAATTTATCGCCGCCGGCTTCCCAGTTGCGCGAGAAGTTCTTTACGTTGTTTTCCTCGACGGCGCACTCGGCGAACAAAAGGCGGTGCGCCCGGTTCGCCGCAAAACCCAACTGGCCGTTCTGCCGAAACGCGCAGCGGCGCACGACGATATCCTGGCCGCTGAAATCAGCCCCGCTGCCGTTGGTTTTCTCGATGAGGCAGTCTTCCATGACGTCGTGTTGGCCCGACAGGAGGACCGCGCCTTGCTGGGCGGCGTTGGCCGCGTAGCGGAACCGGAACCCGCGCAGTTCGACGTGGTCGCCCTTGGCATGGAAAATCTCCGGCCGCGTCGAAGCCTCGACTTCGAGTTTGTTCACATCGCGATTGGCGCTGTCCCAGACGAACAGTTGCTTGTGCTCCACGTCGGCAAAAAAAGCGCCGGGCGCCAACTGCTCGCGGCTCAGCACCTGACGCAGGGCGTAGCCACTGACAAACACCTGCTCGCAGCGGCCGATCACGGCGTGGTAGTTGTCCGATGGATGAGTCATCGTCTTCTGCCAGCCGATGAACTTGTGGGGCCACTCCACGCTGTAGATCGGACGGTCGGTGTTTGACCGGGTCCAGTGCTTGAGTCGGTCCGCGCCGGTGAGCACCACCCGTTCTCCGGGCGCGGCGGTAAACCGGATTGGTTGCTGCGCCGTGCCGCTGGTCTTCACCACCACGCTCTCGCGATAAATCCCGCCGCGCACCACCACCGTGTCGCCAGCCGTCACGACGTTCGCCGCCTTGGCCATCGTTTTCCACGGGCTGTCGCTTGAGCCAGGACCGTCATCGCTGGCGCGGGAGTCATTTTGCGCGACCACGTAGCCTGCCGCGCCGACCGAAGCGCACGCGGCCCACCAGGCTGTCAATACGACGAGAAGTGTTTGATTCATGTTGCGATCAATCCTGCGTTGGGAGGCCGACCGGAATGTTACCGCGGCGGGCGGTGTGACTGCATTATGTATTTCGGCTTTCGCTGCCGAGATGCCGATAGTTTTCCCGCCTCCGCCGTCTGATATGCAGAACGGCATCCATGAGAACAAAGCGCCCGGTCCTTGCCGCCGCGGCTGTCAATCGCCGGCAAGGAACTCCGTGCCACTTGGCGTTGAAAGAGTGTCGGCCAGAAGCGGGGAGTTAAGAACGCAGAGAGGCACAAGCGAACGAGGAAAAATGAGCCGCCGACCGGAGCAATAGGAAAGTAAATGGCTGCCCGGCATGGATTCGAACCATGAAAAACCCCAAGGCAATTGTTGGAAACTGCTGAAACATCAAAAACGCTCGGTTTTGCCGAGTGAAATTGGACTGTGGCGTTTTTGACTTTTCAGCAGTTTTCGCCACTTTTCGGGTCGATAAAGCAAAATAAAGCAAAGCCGGCAGCATGGTCCTCCTAAATCTGGTTCTCGGCAACGGAGATGTGTTTGGTATCGTCAAGGGCTTCTTCGGGCGGGGGATTCGTTTTGCGGTTTGCTCCATCCGTGCGGATTCACCCTCGATTTGAGGGGTCTTTGCAGCGGGTTCCAGCTCGTGTGTGACCTAAGAGGACGAGCGGAAACACTTTTTTGAGGCCATCCACGCGGCAAGGACCCGTTGCAGCTACGTCAGTCCATGGGCGGGGCGGCCCTTGCCCGAAAAATCTCGGGTTTAGAGAACCCCGTGTCGGAAGAGGAACTCAGCAGGCAGCAGTGGCATACTGTCCAGTATGAAAGTACTCCGCCGTCACGCCTTCGCCAACTTCAACGGCGGTTCTGCGTAGCGGCGCGCCAAGACGCGGCCATCATCGCCGATCCAGAGAGCCGCCCGCACAGCCGTTTTTAGTTTCGGTCCGGCAAGGCGCGAATGCGGCGTCGGGCTCCTTTGAAGCGTTGGGTGGGAGAGGGAAAACCCCCTCACCGATTCAGGGAAAACCCGCTCATCGTTGATTGGCAGTCTCCGTTACTGTTTGGGTTGTGTAAAACGCGGTTGGAGGCCCAGCGCGGCGGTTTTTGCAGGTCAGAGAGGTGCCGGCATGAATTTTGGGAAAAAAATATGAAGAAGATTCTCGCTGTCATGGGTGGCGGGATCTTGGATTGCACCGCGTGGGACGGGGCAGTCCAGCCCGTGGAGTGAATGGGAAGATGATGAAAACAAGAATCCTGGGTCTGATTGCCGCAGCGCTGGCTTTGTCAGCGGGCGTTCATTCAGCCCATGCTCAAGGCGGCGGTATCTACACTTGGGCCAACTTCGCTGGCCAGCCGGGCGGCCAGGGCAATGCCGATGGCATGGGCAGCGCGGCGAGGTTTAATTATCCTGACGGTGTGGCGGTGGACAGCGCGGGCAACGTGTTCGTGGCGGACATGGGCAACTACACGATCCGGAAGGTGACGGCGGCGGGGGTGGTGACGACACTGGCGGGCAGCGCGGGGAATCAGGGCAGTGCGGATGGTACGGGCAGCGCGGCGTTGTTCGACCGTCCTCGCGGTATCGCAGTGGACAGCGCGGGCAACGTGTTCGTGGCGGAATCCCAGAGGCGTACAATTCGAAAGGTGACGGCGGAGGGGGTGGTGACGACGTTGGCGGGCAGCGCGGAGAATCCTCCTGGCACTGCGGACGGCACAGGCAGCGCTGCGTTGTTCAACGATCCTCGCGGCGTGGCGGTGGACAGCGCGGGCAACGTGTTCGTGGCGGACTCTGGCAATCACACGATTCGAAAAGTGACGACGGCGGGGGTGGTGACGACACTGGCGGGCAGCGCGGGGTCTTCTGGCAGCGCGGATGGCACGGGTAGCGCAGCGAGGTTTGGCTTTCCTCAGGGCATGGCGATGGACAGCGCAGGCAATCTTTACGTGGCGGACGACTACGAAAACAATACGATCCGGAAGGTGACGGCGGAGGGGGTGGTGACGACACTGGCGGGCAGCGCGGGGTTTTCTGGCAGCGCGGATGGCACGGGTAGCGCAGCGAGGTTTAACAATCCTGCGGCTGTAGCGGTGGATAGCGCGGGCAACGTATTCGTAGCGGACAGTAACAACCACACGATTCGGAGGGTGACAGCGGCAGGGGTAGTGACGACCATCGGGGGCGTTGCCGGCGTCAAAGGCGGAACGGATGGCATAGGCAGCTCCGCGAACTTCTCTAGGCCGTATGGTATTGCAGTGGACGCCGCGGGCAATCTTTACGTGGCGGATTCCGGGAACAACCGCATTAGCAAAGGAGTGCTTGTAGTAGTCGGCACGTTACCGGCGACAGGTGTGACCAGCAGTACGGCAACACTCAACGGGACGGTCAATCCGAACGGGTTGGCGACGGGCGCGCAGTTCCAATGGGGCACAACCACCAATTATGGCAGCACCATCTCATGGCAGTTGCTTGGTGGCGGCACAACGAACGTGGCGGTAACGGCGTCGCTGACTGGTCTTTCGCCTTACGGCGTCTATCATTATCAATTGGTAGCCACCAACAGCTTGGGGACATTCTACGGATTGGACAAGGTGTTTACCAACGCGGGCGTGGCGCCGACGGTATTGACAAGCACGCCATTGCCAGTTGGCGTGATCGGCGTGCCTTACAGCCAAACGTTGACGGCGAAGGGTGGCTTAACCAACTACACCTGGTCATTGGGTTCGAGCAGTTTACCGTCGGGCCTGAGTCTGAGCAGTGACGGAATAATTAGCGGCCGACCAAGCGCATCGGGCCCGAATAGCTTCACAGTGGTGGTGACCGGCGGCGATGACCTCGCCTCGACGAATGACTTCAGCCTCGCCATCGATTTGGTTCCGGCGACACCGCTTACCAATGTCATTGATGGCATCACAGTGAACTATCCCGGCACCTACGCGATTGGTCCCACCGGGGCGTTCTACGCGCTGATCGTGACCAACAGCGGCGTGCTGAATACGATTGGCGGCAGCGTCGGCAATTCTGGCATTGCCAACTTCAACTACGCGTTTGTGACCGGCGCGGGTTCGCTCTGGAGTAACAGCGGCAATCTGTTTGTTGGCGCGGCCGGCTCCGGCTACCAGTTGACCGTCGCCGCCGGTGCCCATGTCCTCGATGCCAACGGCTTCGTGGGCTACGCGGCCGGCGCCAACAGCAACGCCGTGCTGGTCACTGGCGCCGGTTCCATCTGGAGTAATTCAGGAGCCTTGGCCATCGGTCTTGGTGGGACGGGCAATCAAGTAATCCTGGGCAATGGGGGAAGCATTTACGCCTCCGTGCTCAGCAATCTCAACGGTAGCATCTTCGGCATGACGGGAGGCAACGCGTTTTTCCCGGGCGTCTATAACGCAGCCACGATCACGCAGAGCGGCGGGCTGTTTGACCCCGACTTCTTCGACAACACGGGATTGTTGCAAATCACCGGTGGCACGAATCTGGACACCGTATTTCTAAACGAAGCCATGGGTCAGGTGTTGCAGAGCGGCGGTGAGCAGGACGTAAATTTGGCGACCAACCTCGGCGCGTGGATGATCTCTGGCGGCGTGGCCAATCTGACCAACATGGTCAACGACAACGGGGCCACGCTGACGGTCTCCGGCGGCACGCTCAACGGCAATGTGACAGTAGGTGGCACCGGATCGTTCAATCAACTAACCATCAATGGCGGTGGCAGGGTAGTCGGCAGCGGACCGGCATTCGTTGGCTCAAACGCAACCGCGAACAACAACACGGTGCTGGTCAGTGGTCCCGACTCGGTTTGGAGCAACAGCGGTTCCGTCTACGTCGGCAATCTGGGTTCGGGTGACCGACTGCTCATTACCAGCGGCGGCCAGGTTATCAATGGTATCGGCCTCATTGGCAACAACGGCTCCAGCAGCAATAACACGGTACTGGTCGGAGGCGTCGGCTCCGTCTGGAGCAATAGCGGTTACCTCTACGTCGGCAACAACGGCTCCAGCAACAACCTCTCGATCCAGAATGGCGGCGTGGTGCAAAACAATTACGGCCTCATCGGCAACACCGCCTCTAGCAGCAGTAACACGGTGGTGGTTGGAGGCGCCGGTTCGGTTTGGAGCAACAACGGATCCCTCTACGTTGGCAATCTTGGCTCCGGCAACCAACTGTTTATCACCAACGGCGGCCAGGTTTTCAACATTTTCGGTGCCATCGGCGGCGTCGGCACCGCCAGCAGCAACAACACGGTGCTAGTCACCGGCGTCGGCTCGGTTTGGAGCAATACCGGTCTTAACATTGGCAACTCTGGCTCCGCCAACGAGCTTTCGATTCAAAACGGTGGCGCGGTTGTTCAAAACAATTACGCCAACATCGGCTACAACGCCTCCAGCAGCAACAATACAGTGCTAGTCAGTGGCATCGGCTCGGTCTGGATCGATACCAGCGACCTTGGCGTTGGGGCGAGCGGTGTTTGCAACAATCTCTCGATCCAAAACGGCGGTTGCGTTCAAGACAATAACGGAAATATCGGCGTTTACGGCCCCAGCAGCAACAACACGGTGCTCGTTAACGACAACGGTTCGGTTTGGATCAATCGCGGTAACCTCGCTGTTGGCAACAACGGATCCAGCAACAGCCTTTCGATCCAAAACGGTGGCGTGGTGCAAGGGAGCAACGGCTACATCGGTTGGGGCGCTAGCGCCAGCAACAACATCGCACGGGTCACTGGGCCGGGTTCGGTTTGGAGTAATAGCAGCACCTTGTATGTCGGCTACTCCGGTTCTGGCAACCAACTCACTATCAACAGCAACGGCACAGTCACAGCCGCCAACGTAGTGGTCGGTTTCAGCAACGGGGTCACGGGAAACATGATAACCGTTGGCAGCGGCTCGCTTTTCGTCACCAACGTCACCGCCACCGGCGCACTCGATGTGCGTAACGGCGCGCTGTCACTGAACAGCGGCACGATCACGGTCAACCGGCTCTACGCCACCAACGGCTCTAGCAGCGTCATCACCTTCAATGGTGGTACGCTGGCCAGCGGCGGCGGCGCGGTGTCCAACGGACTGCCATTCGTCGTCGGCAACGGCTCGTCTCCGGCCAACTTCAAGCTGCTGCCGGGCACCGACTCTTTCGCTAACGATCTGATAATTCAGAACCTTGCCGCCGTGGCTGTGAGCGGCGCGGTGATGAACGTTGCGGGATCGGTGACCAACCTCGCAGGTGGGGCATTCGCCTTGACGACGGGCAACGTGGTGGTCGCGCAACGGTATGTCAACGCGGGCAGCTTCCTGCAAAGCGGGGGCTTGTTCGATCCCGCGTTGTTTGACAACACCGGTCTGCTGCAAATCACCGGCGGCACGAATCTGGACACCGTATTTCTAAACGAAGCCAGTGGCCATGTGCTTCAGAGCGGCGGCGAGCAGGACGTGAATGTGGCGACCAACCTCGGCGCGTGGACGATCTCTGGCGGCGTGGCAAATCTGACCAACATGGTCAACGACAACGGGGCCACGCTGACGGTCTCCAACGGCACGCTCAACGGCAACGTGACAGTAGGTGGCACCGGATCGTTCAACCAGTTTACGATCGCCAACGGCGGCCAGGTGATAGGTGCGCGCGGTCTTATAGGCCTGGCCGGCACCAGCAGCAACAACGTGGCATTGGTTACTGGCGCTGGTTCCAGTTGGTATATGACGAATGGAACTTTGGAAATTGGGCTAGGTCTAGGTGGAAGTTCCGGCAATCAACTCACCATTGCCGACGGCGGGCTTGTGTATGATATTTACAGTTTCTTTGGCGGAGGAACCAACACCCTATTGGTGAGCGGCCCTGGCTCGAGATGGCTCAATGAATCCAGCATAGACATTAGCTCTGGCAACCAAATCACCATTGCCAATAACGCCTATGCATATACCCGCTATACTTTTATTGGTGGTAACAACAACAACATTGTGGAGACCGGCGTTGGCACGGTATGGTACAATCGATATGATTTGTGGATGGGCTACGGCAACGCTTCCGGCAACCAAATCACCATTGCCGACGGGGCTTGGCTGGGCCAAGAAGGTACCAGCTACATCGGTGTTGATTTCTCAGGGCCAAACGGTGGAAACAACAACGCCGTATCTGTGAGCGGTGTCGGCTCGACTTGGGTTGTATATAACCAAAACCAAGGCGCTTTGCAGATTGGCAATGTTGGCACTTCCGGCAATCAGGTGGCGATCACTCAAGGCGGGCAGTTGCAAATCAGTGGCGGCATTTTTATCGCAGGCAACAACTCGCTGACGGTCAGTGACTCCGGCTCGGCTTTGAACAGTCAGGGTGATCTGTGCGTCGGCTACAACGGCGGCTCCGGCAGCCAACTCATCATCGCCGACGGCGGGCAGGTGAACAACCTGAACGGCTATATCGGCAATGGTGGAGGTGCCAACACTGTTATGGTGAGCGGGGCGGGATCGTTGTGGAGCAACAGCGGCAGCCTTTACGTCGGCAACACGGGTTCGTTCAACGCGCTGACCATCGCCAACGGCGGCACAGTGATAGCCTCCAATATGGTCATCGGCTACAGTCCATCTACCGGCAACGTCATCACTGTCTCGGGTGGTAGTGTATTCGCCACCAACTCGGTGGGCAACGACACACTGGACGTGCGTAACGGCGGGTTCACGCTCAACAGCGGCACGGTGACGGTGAACCAGTTCTATGCCACCAACTTGGCCAACAGCATTGTCAGCTTCAACGGCGGCACGCTCACCAGCGGCGGCAGCACTATCAAAAACGGATCGTTGTTTACCGTGGGCAATGGCGTGAGCGCCGCCACGTTGCGATTGCTCGGCGGCACGCACTCCTTTGCCAACAGCCTTTTCATCAACACCAATGCCATACTCACCGGCACTGGTGCAATCACCGGCTCCGTCACCGACGCGGGTCTCATCGCCCCCGGCAACGGCCTCGGCATCTTTACAGACACCGGCAGTCTGACCATGCTCGCCGGCAGCGCCATGGCGATGGAACTGGGCGGGACCAACACGCGGCTTTACGACCAGTTCGATCTCACCGGGGCGTTCTCCTTCGGCGGCACTTTGAACGTGTCGTTGGTGAACGGCTACACGCCGCAGGCGGGCGATTCTTTTGATCTGTTCGGCTTCGGCAGTAGCAGCGGAGCTTTCAGCACGACCAATCTGCCCACACTCTCGTCGACGCTTTACTGGAACACCAGCGCGCTCTACACCAGCGGTGAGATTGAGGTGGACCAGATCGGTATAACATTAGGAACCGTGACTTCAACCATCAGTGCCGGGGCTTGTCATACTGCAGCATTGAAATCAGATGGCACGGTTTGGGCGTGGGGAAATAACAGCTATGGGCAATTGGGGGATGGAACAACCACACAACGCAACATGCCAGCGCAAGTCATTGAACTCGACAACGTCACAGCGATCGCTTGCGGAACGAATCACACGGTTGCTTTAGAATCAAGTGGCACAGTGTGGGCGTGGGGAAATAACAGCTATGGGCAATTGGGGGATGGAACAACCACACAACGCAACGCGCCGGTTCCAGTTAGCGGACTTAGTGGAATCACTGCGGTTACCGCTGGAGGCCAGCATACGGTGGCATTGAAATCGGACGGCACGGTGTGGGCATGGGGACAGAACTGGTGTGGACAGGTGGGGGATGGAACAACCACAGATCGGCTCACACCGGTTCAAGTTGGCGGGCTTAGTGGAATCACTGCGGTTATCGCCGGAGGCCAGCATACAATGGCGCTGAAATCGGATGGCACAGTGTGGGCATGGGGAGGGAATTGGTGTGGACAATTAGGCGATGGAACAAACATAGATCGCCCCACACCGGTTCAAGTTAGCGGACTTGGTGGGGTCGTGGCGATAGCAGCTGGGTTAACTGAAGCACTGGCATTGAAATCGGATGGCACGGTGTGGGCATGGGGAGCGAATTGGTATGGGCAGATAGGCGACGGAACAACCATAGATCGCCCCACACCGGTTCAAGTTAGCGGACTTGGTGGAATCATTGCGGTCACCGCTGGAGATGTGTATGCGGTAGCACTGAAATCGGACGGCACGGTGTGGGCATGGGGAGGGAACCAGTGGGGACAGTTAGGCGATGGAACAACCACAGAACGCCATACGCCGGTGCAGGTCAGCGGACTGAACCTCTTAGTGGTCAGCGTTCCCTGCGTTGTGACCTTGCCTGCGACCGGGGTCTTCGGCGGTGCAGCAACGCTCAATGGCACCGTCAATCCGAACGGGCTTGCGACGGGCGCGCAGTTTCAGTGGGGCGGGACGACCAACTACGGCAGCGTGACGACGGTACAGAGCGTGGGCAGCGCGTTCACGAACGCGGCCGTGACTGCGGCGTTGAGTGGGCTGTCGCCTTACGGTGTCTATCACTTCCAACTGGTAGCGACCAACAGCGCGGGAACCAGCTACGGCGCTGACATGGTGTTCACAAACCTGGTCTCAACAACACCGCTGACCAACATTATTGATGGTATCACCGTGAATTACCCGGGCACCTACGTGATTGGCACCAATAACGCAATTTACGCGCTCATCGTGACCAACCGTGGTGTACTCACCGCGGGCGCTGGCGTGATCGGCAACTCAGCGATGCTCAATGGCAACTACGCGATTGTGACAGGGGCCGGTTCGCTCTGGAGCAATAGCGGCGATCTCACCGTAGGTTCAACGGGATCGCTTAGCTCGTTGACGATTGCCAACGGTGGGACGGTTCTTAATACCTACGGCTTTATTGGAAACAGCGCGACCGCAAGTAACAACACAGTATTGGTGACCGGTTCCAATTCTGTATGGAACAACAGAAGCACTGTTTATGTGGGCAATTCAGGATCGGGTAATCGTTTGACTATCGGCGAAGGTGGGACCATAATTAGTTATTGGGGTATTCTAGGTGGAGGGATCCAGAGCTCTAATGAAGCGTTGATCTCGGACCCAGGCTCGTTGTGGAGCAACTCATTCATCATAGATGTAGGCTATAATGGTTCTGGCAATCGCTTGACGGTCTCCAATGGTGCAGCAGTAGTCACACCTTACGGGCACGTAGGGTTTTGGAGCGCGAGTAGTAATAACACCTTGTTGGTGACGGGGAATGATTCCACGTGGACTAGCAGCGGCGAGTTAAAAATCGGGGCGAACGGGTCGGCGAACAATTTAATCGTCAACGGCGGAGCCCAACTGTTCTCCAGCAATGTTTATCTTGCAGGTGACAGCGCTTTGTCGCAAAACAACCGTATATTATTGACAGACACAGGCTCGCTGTTGTCCGCTCAAGGAACGGCTGGTTTGAATATCGGGCAACAAGGTCCGGGTAACAGCCTTACGATTAGCAACAGTGCCCACGCGATCGCGAGCTATGGCAAAGTTGGAAACGCTGTAACGAGCAGCAATAACTCCGCCCTTGTGACCGGATCGGGATCGCTTTGGGCCAACAGCCAGAATCTGTATGTTGGGGATTCAGGTTCTCGCAACCAGCTCAGCATTGTCAACGGCGGCTGGGTGTCTGACACCAACGGCTACATCGGAAACGCAGGCACCAGTAGCAACAACGCGGTGCTGGTAACTGGCAATGGTTCGCTTTGGAGCAATATCGCGGCTGTTTATGTAGGCCAGTATGGGTCTGGCAATAGCCTGATTGTGTCGAACGGCGGCCATGTGGTCAGCGCGGGCGTCAGTGCTTTGGGCAATATGACAAACAGCGGAAGGAACACTGTTCTGGTCACAGGTATTGGATCGGTTTGGACGAACAACGGCAACCTCATGGTAGGGGCGAATGGTTTCAGCGACCAGCTTACGCTGTCTGCCGGGGCCACTCTCTATGATTCCGATGGTAGGATTGGCGGGGCGGTGTCGGCAAGCAACAACAACGCCTTGGTCACCGACAGTGGGACTCAATGGATTAGTACCAGCAATCTTTACGTCGGAGTTAACGCGGCTGGCAACAGCTTGACAATTCGCAATGGTGCGGCGGTTTCCTCAGTGGTCAGCTACGTTGGAAATGCGGTTACTGCCAGTAACAACGGCGTGTTGGTAACTGATCCCGGCTCGGTGTGGAACACGATCAGCAATCTTTACATCGGCAACTCTGGTTCTGGCAACAGCTTGACCATCTCAAACGGAGGTCGTGTTTACAGTGGTGCGTTGGGCCATGTTGGTGAAGGCCTGGGTGCCTCCAGCAATACGGTGCTAGTCACTGGCAATGGTTCCCTTTGGACCGCGGGGGAGATGCTCATCGGCAACAACATCAACCAAAACAACAGCTTGATGGTGCTGGATGGCGGCCAGGTGTTCAGTCTGACAGGGCGTGTTGGCGCGGTTCTCGGCGGAGGAAACGACTCTATATTGGTGAGCGGGAATGGTTCGTTGTGGAGGAGTGGAGATTTGGTTGTTGGAGGCTTCGGCTCACGCAATCTGCTAACGATTGCCGAAGGTGGGATGGTTCTTGCCACGGGCTGGGTTGCCATAGGCAGTCAAGCTTCCAGCAGCAATAACGTCGCGATGGTGAGCGGCGTCGGTTCGGTCTGGAGCAACCGCGGCAGCATGATCGTCGGCAATGCAGGGTCCGGGAATGACCTGACGATTTCAGGTGGTGGCGAGGTTGTCAGCTCTGCGGGTTACATTGGTTCCACCACCTCTGCGGTTAATAACGCCGTGCTGGTGACTGGCATCGGTTCGTTGTGGACCAACGGTGGCCCTCTCTATGTGGGTTACAGCAGTCTCAGCAACAGCCTGGCGATTTCCAGCGGAGGTCGGGTCGCCGACACAATCGGCTACGTTGGCTATAGTGCTTCCAGCAGCAACAACTCGGTGCTTGTAACTGATTCCGGTTCAGTGTGGTCCAACAACGGGAATCTCTACATTGGGAATGCTGGTTCCAGCAACAGCCTGACAATTCGCAATGGTGCGGGGGTCTCTTCAGCGGTCGGCTCCGTTGGAAGTGCGGCTGCTGCCAGTAACAACAGTGTGTTGGTAACTGATCCCGGCTCGGTCTGGAGCAACCGCAACAGCATGATCGTTGGCGATTCCGGATCTGGCAACAGCCTGACGATTGCCGATGGCGGATCAGTCGTCAGCTCTGACGGCTACGTTGGCAACAACGTTAGCGCGAGCAACAACGCGGTGCTGGTGGCCGGACCCGGCTCGACATGGATTAGCAGCAACAGGCTCTACGTGGGCAATAGCGGACCTAACAATCAAGTGGCGGTTGCAGGTGGGGGAAGCATGCTTGTAGGAGCTAATAGCTATGTTGGTGCCAGTACGACGAGCAGCAATAATACCGTTTTGATTGATGGCAGCGGTTCTGCATGGGGCGTCAGTGCCGAATTGCGGTTCGGGCTTTACGGAGTGCAGAACAGTCTAATCATTACGAATGGCGGGCAAGTGCTTGACAGTAACGGCTGGTTGGGGGCCTACGCTTCGAGCAGTAACAACTCAGCATGGATTTCCGGCAACGGTTCAGTCTGGAGCAACAGTGGAACGCTTCGTGTCGGCGAGTTTGCCTCCGGCAATAGTCTTATGGTTCGCAATGGTGGTCGGTTGTTCAGCGGTTCTGCCTACGTAAGCGCAACAGCGCCTGCCAACAACAATTCCGTGACGGTGAGTGGTTCTGGCTCGGTGTGGATCAACACCAACACGATATGGATTGGCAACGACGGCCCCGGTAACAGCCTGATAATTGCCGACGGGGGAGGGGTGGTGAACTCCAATGCCTACGTTGGCTACAACAGCACCTCCAGCAGTAACAATGTGCTGGTGACTGGAGTTGGCTCTACGTGGACGAACAGCGGCAACATGTGGATTGGCACTTCCGGGTCGAGCAACACGCTAACAATTGCTGGCGGCGGCTTGGCGTCTGCGGGTGGCACAGTGTTTCTTGGGCGTTTCGCTGGCAGCAGCAACAACAGCGCTTCAATTGCCGGTAGCGGCTCGCGCTGGAGCGTGGGCGCGGATATTTACGTTGGCAGGGATGGCTCAGGCAACAACCTTACCCTTGCTAACGGAGGGATGATGGTCAGTTCAAATGGTTGGTTGAGCTATGGTTCAAGCAGCAGCAACAACGCGGTGCTGGTAACTGATTCCGGCTCAGTGTGGTCCAACAGGGGGAACCTCTACATTGGGAATGCCGGTTCCGGCAACAGCCTGACTATTGCCAACGGCGGCGTGGTTTTCAATTCTTTTGGTTATGTGGGCTATAATACGAATGCAAGTGACAACTCCGTGCTGGTGGCCGGTGCCGGTTCGGTTTGGAGCAATAGCGGCACTCTTGTGCTTGGCAATTATGGATGGAATAACAGGTTAACGGTTACAAACGGCGGAACGGTTTACAGCGCCGCCACACAAATAGGCTTGGGAAGTTCTAGCAGCAATAACATCGTTCTGGTGGCGGGCATCGGATCTGTGTTGATTAGCACCAACTACCTGAACGTCGGTTCGGGTGGTGGTGTTGGGAACCGGATGGTGGTGAGTGATGGGGGACAGGTCATGACGATGACGGCGCAGATAGGCGCAGGTAGTCTGAACAGCTCGGACAACAGTGTGTTGGTGACCGGGGTTGGATCGGTTTGGAGTAACAGTACCGGATTGAGCATCGGCAGCTTTGGGTCAAGTAACAGTTTGATGATTCTTGACGGTGGAAGAGTTGTAAACGCCGCTGCCACAATTGGCGGCAGCGGTAGTAGTAACACGGTAATCGTTGCAGGCATGGGTTCTGTCTGGTCGAGTAGCAGCGGTACTCTGGTGTTTGGAAACCCGGGCTCTGGCAATTCCATGATTGTTTCGAATGGCGGCACGGTTTGCACGTTGGCAGCTCAAATCGGTGGGGCCAGCACCAGTAGTAACAATACAGTTGTGCTTACAGGGAGCGGTTCTGTCTGGTCAAATACCTTGGGCGTTACTGTCGGCAATGTCGGTCAGAACAACCGATTGACAATTGCTGATGGAGGACAACTGTTCAGTTCGAACTTCGCAGTAGGAACGTCCGGGACGAATAATTCCATTCTGATTACCGGAGTTGGTTCGGCCTGTGTCAATAGTAATACCATCGTCGGAGGCGGTGGTGCCGCCAACACTCTTGTCATAGCAGATGGCGGTTATGTATCTAGCCTGATCGGTTACATCGGCAGGCGGGACACGGGCACCAATAATTCCGCACTCGTGACTGGAACGGGGTCGTTGTGGGAATCCAAGGATGGAATCTTCATCGGCAACTCGGGTTCACTGAACCGATTGACCATCCAAAACTTTGGAACTGTGTTGGCTACAAACGCGATTATTGGGGCGTGGGAAGGATCCACGGGGAATGTGGTTACTGTGTCGGGTGGGAGTTTCATTGTAACCAACGCAACGGCGGACGCGGTGTTAGACGTGCGGAGGGGGGCGATGACTTTGAGTAGCGGTGTGGTAATGGCGGATCAGCTATACGTCACCAACGGTGCCAGCAGCATTGTGACGTTGAACGGTGGCAGCCTGACGGCAACGACACTGGTCAACGGCGGCCAGTTCGGCATGGCGGGCGGGACACTGAACGTTGCGGGAGTGTTCAACAATGCGGCAGGCGGCGTGTTCAACCTCAGCGGCGGCAACGCAATCGTGCCATTACTGATGAACAACCAGGGAACGTTCACGCAGAGCGGCGGCATATTTGATCCCGCACAATTCACCAACAGCGGCATGCTGGCGATCAGCGGCGGCACCAACGCGGCGACGTTGTTCCTGAATCTGGCATCGGGTGTCGTGCAGCAGAGTGGTGGCGAGCAGGACGTGAACGTGGCCACCAACTTCGGTGCGTGGACGCTCTCTGGCGGCGTGGCCAATCTGACCAACTTCAGCAACAACGGTTCGGGAACATTGACGGTTTCCAACGGCACGCTGGCGATTGCCGGCGGTTTCAACAATGCCGTCGGAGGCGCGTTCAATATGGGCGGCGGCAAGGCGAGTGTTCATTTCGGAGTGAACAACATGGGGGTGTTCACGCAGAGCGGCGGTCAGTTCAATTCGGTAGTGTCTAGCAACATCAGTATCACCTATGCATGGGCCGACTTCGCCGGCCTACCTGGTAGTTCGGGCATCGCTGATGGCATGAGCAGCGCGGCGCGATTTGACAATCCTGAGGGAGTGGCGGTGGACAGCGAGGGCAACGTGTTTGTGGCGGACACTTACAATCACACGATTCGGAAGGTGACGCCGACGGGCGAGGTAATAACCATAGCAGGCAGCGCGGGCAGTCCAGGTAGTGCCGATGGCACAGGCAACTCGGCACGGTTTAGGTATCCTCTCGGCGTGGCGGTAGACAGCGCAGGCAACGTGTTCGTAGCAGACTATGGCAACAATACGATCCGGAAGGTGACGCCGACGGGTGTGGTGACTACACTGGCGGGTAGTGCGGGGAATCGGGGCAGTGCCGATGGCACGGGTAGCTCGGCGCGGTTTTATGATCCAACTGGCGTGGCGGTGGATAACGCGGGCAACGTGTTTGTGGCAGATATGACCAACTGCACGATCCGGAAGGTGACGGCGGCTGGCGTGGTGACGACCTTGGCGGGTAGTGCGGGGATTTCTGGCAGTGCCGATGGCACGGGCAGCGCGGCGCGCTTCGACCATCCTTTCGGCGTAGCGGTAGATAACGGGGGCAACATATTTGTGGGTGACGCCTTCAATCACACGATCCGAAAAGTGACGGCGGCTGGTGCGGTGACGACCTTGGCGGGTAGTGCGGGAATTTCTGGCAATGCTGATGGCATGGGTAGCGCGGCGCGTTTCAACAATCCTGTGGGCGTATCGGTGGATAGCGCAGGCAACGTGTTCGTGGCGGACGTTTTGAACTTCACAATTCGGAAGGTGACTGCGGCGGGTATAGTGACAACGGTGGGAGGCAGCGTGGGGAACCCTGGCAGTGCCGATGGCACGGATAACGCGGCACGGTTTAACAGTCCCGCTGGCGTGGCGGTGGACGCCGGGGGCAACGTGTTCGTGGCGGATTCGGCAAACAACCGCATCAGCAAAGGAGCGTCTTCGGAGTCGCTGTTGGCGGCGATGGGAATTACCAGCAATAGCGGCACATTTGCGATCAGCGGCGGAACCAACGCGACGACGTCGTTCCTAAATCTGGCGTCGGGCATTGTTCAGCAGAGCGGCGGCGAACAGGACGTGAACGTGGCCACCAACTTCGGCGCGTGGACGATCTCCAGTGGCGTGGCGAACCTGACCAACATTGTCAATGACGGTTCGGCAACGTTGACAGTCTCCGGCGGCGCGCTCAACGGATCGGTGACGGTGGGCGGCACCGGATCGTTTAACCGACTCACGATTAGCAACGGCGGCGTGGTGGCGGGTGTGATCGGCACTGTGGGCGGGTCTGATACGAGTAGTAACAACACGGTGTTGGTCGCCGGCCCCGGCTCTGTTTGGAGCAACTACAATAGCAGTTGGATTTCACCGGGCGACCTGTATATCGGGGAATCTGGCTCGTTCAACAACACGTTGGTCATTACCAACGGTGGTCAGGTGTTCAACGAAACATGGGCCTATATTGGCAATGAATCAGGCGGTGACAACAATGGTGTTTTGGTTGCTGGGGCCGGGTCTGTTTGGAATAATAATGGGTTTTTGAGCGTTGGTGGTGGTGGCATTGGCAACTGGCTTACCATTGCCGATGGTGGGCTGGTAAAAAGTGAAGTTGCTGAAGTCGGTAGAGGCAATTCCATAGCTGGCAGCAGCCGGATTTTGGTGACCGATACTGGCTCGGTTTGGAATGTGGTTGGTGAAATTGGCATGAATGATTCTGGTAATCAACTCACCATTACCAATGGAGGACATGTAATTGTGGGGCATAGCCTTATCTTTTATGGCAGCAGCTTTAACAATAACGTTGTGGTAGCCGGTGACGGTTCCGTTTTGACACTTGGTGTCACTAGAAGCGAAGGGATTGATTTAGGACGCTCTAATCAAATTACAGTTGCCAACGGCGGACAAGTAAACGGTGCCGGAGATGCACTTATTGGGGGTAATAGCAGTGTTCAGGTGCGTGATGCTGGGTCCGTGTGGAACGGTGACGGCATAGAGATTACAGGTCCTGGCAGTGGCAGCCAATTCATAATCGCGAACGGCGGGCAAGTGAATACGCTGTTTGGTGCGAATGTTAATAACCGCGGCAATGCTATCGTGGTGACTGGTCTTGGCTCCGTGTGGTATAACCAAGATGGTGAAATAACCGTGCATGATGGTGGCAGTTTGGTTATTTCAAATGGCGGGCGGGTAGTAAATACCGCTAGCGGTGGCAGGATGCGCCTGTGGGGTGGCAACATTACCGTGAGTGATGTTGGTTCTGTTTGGAGCAACCAAACTGATTTCTCAATGGGTGGATCAAGGGTCCTCACTGTCACCAACGGCGGTCAGGTGATCAACCAGAACGCCACCATCGACTCTTCGGGCGACACGAACAGCGTTTCGGTAAGTGGTGTTGGATCACTGTGGAAGAATAACGGCAATCTCTACGTGGGTTACCAAGGAACTTCCAGCAACAGCTTGAGCATCACGGACGACGGCACGGTGAGCGTGGCTCAAGCCATTTACTTCGGCTATGATCCGACAACCTCCAGCAACAATCTGCTCACCGTTTCTGGCGGTAATCTTTATGCTAGGAACGCGGCGGGCAACGGCATCCTCGACATCCGCAGCGGCACATTGACGCTCAACAGCGGCGTCGTCGTCGCCGACCAACTCTACGCCACCAACGGTGCAAACAGCGTGATGAACTTCAATGGCGGCATCCTTGACAGCGGTGGAAGCGCGGTCAACAACGGGTCGTTGTTTGGCGTTGGCAATGGAACAAGCGCGGCCACGCTGCGGTTGTTGGGGGGCAGTCACTCATTTGCCAATGGCTTGTTTATCAACACCAACGCCACACTCATTGGCACCGGCGCAATCACCGGCTCCATCACCGACGCTGGGATCATTGCGCCTGGCGACTCGATTGGCGTTCTGACCGATACCGGCACCCTGACGATGCTGGACGGAGGCGTCCTGGCGATGCAACTGGCCGGCACCAATGCGTGGCTTTATGACCAGTTCAATCTCACTGGCGCGTTCAACTTCGGCGGCGCGCTGACGTTGTCGCTGCTGAACGGGTTCACGCCACAGGCGGGTGACCGGTTCGATCTGTTCGACTTCAGCAGCGCAACGGGCGCTTTCAGCATGACCAACCTGCCCGGCTTGGCGCCGACGCTCTATTGGAACACTAGCGCGCTCTACACCAGCGGTGAGGTTGAGGTGGACCTGATCGGTCCAGCGTTGACTATCACGACAAGTTCACCGTTGCCGGATGGAACAGTTGGAGCTGCTTACTCGCAGACATTTAGGGCAACCGGGGGCCTGACGAACTACACCTGGTCATTCATCAGTGGCACGTTGCCGGGTGGGTTGACGTTGAGCAGCGCGGGTGTACTGAGCGGGACACCGACAACTACAGGGACGTATGGCTTTACGATTCGAGTGACGGACTCCAGAGGGGCAACGGTGAGCCAGGGCGTGGAATTGACGATAGGATCGGCAGGGTCTGTTCCGTCCCTTGCCGCAGGACGGTTGCATACGGTGGCGCTGAGAGGCGACGGCAGGCTGTGGGCGTGGGGAGATAACAGCAACGGCGAATTGGGTGATGGGACGACCACAGGACGGCTGGCGCCGGTGTTGGTCAGCGGGCTGATCTCGGTGAGGGCGGTGATGGCGAAGGATTTGTACACGGTGGCGTTGAAGATGGACGGGACGGTATGGGCGTGGGGGTATAATACCTCGGGGCAACTGGGCGACGGGACGACGACGGACCGACACGCGCCGGTACAGGTCAGCGGTCTTAACGGAGCGACGGCGATCACGGCAGGCTATTATCACACACTGGCCGTGAGAGCGGACGGGACGGTGTGGGCGTGGGGCGCCAACGCCAACGGCCAGTTGGGCGATGGAACGACTTGGTCGGAAACAACGCCGGTGCAGGTGAGCGGGCTGAGCAACGTCGTGGCAGTGGCTGCCGGGCGCTACCATTCGGTGGCGTTGAAGACGGACGGGACAGTATGGGGTTGGGGAGCGAATGAGAGCGGGCAGCTGGGCGACGGGACGATGACGGAACGGCACACGCCGGTGCAGGTGAGCAACCTGAGCGGCGTGGTTGCGCTGGCGGCCGGGGTGAATTGCACGGTGGCGCTGAAGTCGGACGGAACGGTATGGGGATGGGGCGAGAACAACAACGGCCAGTTGGGGGATGAGACGACGATGAATCGGGCAGCGCCGGTGCAGGCGACGGGTGTGAACAACGTGACGGCGATAGCGGTTGGCAGCACGGGAGGCAGCACGCATACGGAGGCGTTGAAGTCCGACGGCACGGTCTGGAGCTGGGGCGCGAACGAGAGCGGGCAGTTGGGTGACGGGACCAAGACTGAACAGCACACGCCGGTGCAGGTGACTGGATTTGGCGGCGGCGTGGCGGTGGCGGCGGGCATGTCGCACAGCGCGGCGTTGAAGTCGGACGGCACGGTGTGGAGCTGGGGCGGCAACGGCAGCGGCCAGTTGGGCGACGGA
>CAIQCK010000071.1 GCA_903870275.1 uncultured bacterium
ATTGCTACGCCAGTTCTTTGAAAATGGAGTAATGGGTTGATGGAGGGATGGAGCATTGAAAGGATTGGCGTCCGTTGACGTTCGGAGTTCCGCGTTCAGCCGTAACCATGCAGTTGGCCGGTAGGGCGCGACCGCTGGACGCGCCGCTTGTCTGCAACCACGCAACGGCTGCGGCGCGCCCAGCGGTCGCGCCCTACCCGCACTAACAGGTGAATCGCGTCTTCACTGGAAAAACGATTCCTCCGCTTTGTATCGGTGGTGAGAGAACGTGGAAAGAGGCCGAGGCAACTGCATGATGACGGCTTCAGGCGGCTCTTGTTTGCGCCCGGACCGGCTGAAGCCGGGACACCAACGGCCCGATCCGACCTGATCCGACCGAATCCGGCTAAATCCGACTAAAAAATCCGGCCATCAATATGTTGCAAATGCACGTTTTCAATCCACAGCCGGGAAGAACCCCAAACGCGTCTCCAGTCAAACACAGTCCGACTGCATCCGAGTGAATCCGTGTGAATCCTTTGTGAATCCGACTCAATCCGACTGAATCCGACTATTATAACACAACCGCACGATTCTGATCTGCCGCCGGGGAGAGAGTCTCCAACCGCGTTTCCGGTCAAAGCCAGTCAAGGCCAGTCAAAGCCAGTCAAGGCCAGTCAAAGTGAGTCAAAGTGATAACGCCTATTATTTTTTCTCACGCAAAGGCGCGAAGCGGCCAGGATGTTTTGCGCCTTTGCGTCTTGGCGTGACACAAGCCCTCTCCGCTCTGCATTCTCTGCGTCTCTGCGTTGAAATCCGCCTACGCCCGCTGCAATTCCAGCCAGAGGGCGCGGTAGTATTTCATCAGGCGCACCGGGTCGGAGGTCTCGGCGATCTCGCAGAGGGTGAAGCGGTCGTAGTTGATCTGCTTGAAGCAGGCGAACAGCTCGCGCCACGGGTAGGCGGCGTTGCAGAGTTCGTTGATGTGGCAGCTCTTGATGTCCCTGGCGAGGAGACCGAAGTATTCCTTCACGGAGCCGTTGACGACGTCGCCGGGGTTGGAGTTCCAGCAGGCGCCGACGTTGCGTTGGTCGCAATGATCGAGGATCTCGCGGATGTGCGGCGGGTGGGAGCTGTCCTTGCCGTGGACTTCGAGCCAGACTTCGACGCCGAGGTCGGCGGCAACCTTGCCGCACTCGGCGAGGGATTTGCCGATCTGCTCCAGCGTCTTGTGGACGGGCACGTCCTTGGGAATGCCGTTGGGCCGGACCTTGACGCCGCGCGCGCCGATGTCGGCGGCGAGCTTGGCGAACTCGGCACAGGTGTCGATGTTCTTGCGGACGACGGCGGGGTCGGGCGAGTGGAACTCGCAGACGGAGCCGACGCCCCAGATGGTGAGGCCGCCGTCGGCGCAACGTTGCTTGACTTCCTTGCGCTGCTCCGGCGAGAGCGACGGCTCGACGCCGTGGGCGTGGGTGGTGCGGAATTCCACGCCCTCAAAGCCGGTGGCCTTGCAGTTCTTGATGAGGGTGGCGAGGTCCCACTTGGGAGCGAGGTTGTAGGTGACGAGTCCGAGTTTCATCGTGAGGTCAGGCTCCTTTCAGGCGCGCTACGGTTTCGCGGGCGCAGGCACAGGCTTGGGCGCGGCGGGTTTGCGCGGCGGCTTCGAGTCGAGGTTGGCCTTGAGTTCGTCCTCGGTCGGGCTGGACTGCACGCCGTCGGCGGGCACCTCGACCTTGGCGATCCAAAGGATGGAGTTGAGCACGACCTTGCGGAAATCGCCGTTGCCCCAGTTCTTGTGGTAGTGGCCGCCGGTGAAGCCGAAGCCGCGCGAGCCGCCGCTGTTTTCGGCGACCCACATCATGTGCTGCGGCTCGCCGTTCTTAACGGCCTCGCGCACGGCGGGATTGCCCTCGTGCGGGCCGTCTTTCCGTTTCATCGTGCTCTCCGGCGCGACTGCCGAGAGGATCGCCGTGACGCCCTTCATGCCCTCGCGGAAACGCATGTGGAAATACCATTCGTCGTTGATCATGAACGGCTTGACGCCGCGCGTGACGGGATGGTTGGGCAACGTCTTGTAGTCGGCCTCCCAATGCGGGTTGACCGACCAGTTGATCTCGAAACAGCCGCCGATCCAGTCGAGAAATTCCTTCTGGCCCTTCGAAATCGTCGGTTCGCAGGCGTAGTGGACCACGCCGAAGCCGACGCCTTTCTTCACGAGCGCGTCGAGCTGCTGGAGGCGGTCGCCCTGGAGTGCCGGATGGCCGCCGCCGCCGTCGCTGTAGATCACCACCGCCGCCGCGCCGTCGAACTCGCCCTGCTCCGGCCACTCGCCGCTCAAGTGATGGGTGACCGTCACGCCGGGAACGCTGGCGAGGCATTTCTTGAAGAGCAGCACGCCGGCGTTGTGCTCGTGCTCGCCGGGGCCATGGCTGGGCCGGCCGGCGATGAGAATAATCCGGGCGTCACCGGCTGCAGCGAGCGTCAAGGAACAAAGAAACGTGAGGGCGGCGAGAAGCAGTCTTTTCATGGGGCCGGAGTGTGCCACGCCGCGGGAAATTATCAAGAGCGGCGGCGGCCATTTTCTGCTTTCCATCCGGCGGTGTTGTCTCGACTATACGCGCCGTCCGTTTTCAAACTCAGGAGACATCATCATGTTGAAGCAAGGCATTCTGAACCCGGCGATCAATTCGCTGCTCAGCCGCGTGCGCCACACCAACACGCTGGTCATCGCCGACCGCGGTTTCCCGTTCTGGCCGGAGATCGAGACGGTGGACATCTCGCTGGTGGACGGCGTGCCGACGGTGTTGCAGGTGCTCGCCGCCATCCGGTCCAATTTCGTCATCGGCCGCGCGTTCATGGCGAGGGAGTTCACCCTCCACAACACCAAGACGGTGCAGAACGCGCTCACGAGGACGCTGGCTGGCGTGCCGGTCGAGTTCGAGCCGCACATCGAGTTCAAGAAACGCGTGCCGCGCGCCATCGGCCTCATCCGCACCGGCGACACGGTCCAATACGCCAACCTGATCATCGAATCCGCCTGACGAATCCCCCGCCCATGACTGAATCCCTTTTCCGCGAAGCCGCCGCGCAGCTCGACGCGCGCACCCTGGACGAACGACTGGCCGCGCTGGTGAAACTGCACGGACTGGAGCAACGCGGCGCCATCGGCCCTGCAACGCCGAAGATCGGCCCCGCACTACCGTCCTACGACCACGTTCACACCTGCGTCTCCTACGGCGACGCCGCGCCCGGCGTTTACTCGGTGGCGCGGATGGTGTGGGCGGCGCACGAAGCGCGGGCGTTCTCCATCCTCAGCGTCGAACACGAGTCGGTGGCGCACATGGACGAGGCGATCCAGGCGGCGACCATCGTCAACCGCGGCATGGAGCAGCCGTTGCGGCTCGCGCTGGCGGTGGAGTTCAAGACGCCCATCGCGATCAACGACGCCGTCTCGAAAAAGTTCAGCGACACGATCCTGAAGGCGTGGGGCCAGGGCGAGGCCGCGTGGGTCGTGGCGGTCGGCGCGCGGCGCACGCCGGAACTGGAGCGGCTGGTTCGCCAGTTTCAGAAGGCCAAGCGCGTGCGCTCGGAGCAACAATTGGAAAAGCTGAACCGGCACCTGAAACTCGCGCGGCCGCTGAAACTTTCCGCCATCCTCACACCCGAAGGCAACGTCACCGACCGGCAATTGACGCTGGCGGTGGCGCGCGCCGAACTCGGCGGTGTGGACGAGAAGGCGCTCGCGCGGCGCGGCGGCGAAGTGCGGCGGATGCTGAATCCGGGCGGGCCGGCCTACGCGCCGTTTCCGCCGGGCCTGCCGGCGTATCAGGAACTGGTCGGCCAGCTCGCGCGCTGGGGCACGCTGCCGACGTTCACCGCGCAGCTCCGGGAACGCGAGTTGGAGGAGTTTCTGCCGGTGCTGAAATCGTGGGGCATGGCGGCGCTGGACACGGCGGGCATCGAGCCGCACGAGCCGAACGCGGCGCGCGACATTGCGACGTATGTGCGGCTGGCGCAGCAGCACGGGCTGGCGTTTTTCGGCGGCTCCGACTATCGCGGTGTCGGCACCGGCTGGCAGCAGCACGCGCCGTGGATGGACCATCCGCTGATCCGCGCCTCCATCGAGCGCGTGGCGCACCGGTTTTGATTCTGGATTTTCGATTTCGGATTTCGGATTGAGAGACAACGCATTCCGAATGTAGGAGGGGCCTCAGCGCCTCAATGCGTGGGTTGTATCATCTGCCCAGCGGGGAGTCAGGCGATTCTGTTGAAGGATGGGTCGCGTTCTCCGAACGCGATTCGACTGTCACGGCATGACGGAAAGGGCGTTGGGAGAACGCGCTCCACCTGTTGCCTTATCTCGCTGGTGAGTCCGAGTCCATGCGTTTCACCTTCCCCGCGGCAAACTTCGCCACCTGGTGCGCGACGCGGTGGAGGACGCGCACGTCGCGGTTTTCCAGCACGGCGCGGGTGAAGACGCGGCGGAGCGGGCGCGCGAACGATTCGGGGTCGCCGTGGTGCGGGCGGAACCCCACCTGCATCATCGCGGCGACGAAATGCCCGATGGCGCGCTCGACTTCGAGATCCGGCGCAAGGTCGAGTTTCGGGCCGGCGATCTTGCCGAAGCTGCCGAGAAAGATTTCGTAGGCAACCACCTGCACGGCCTGCGCGAGGTTCAGCGACGGCACGCGGTGGACGGCGGGCACGGTGGTGCAAAGATGGCAGCGGCCGAGTTCGTTATCGTAGAGGCCTTTGTCCTCGCGGCCGAAGACAACGCCGACGCGGAACTTTTGCGACACCTCGACGATGTGCGGCACGATCTCGCGGATCGGCTGGACCTGCGGAACACCGTCGTCACGCGAGCGGTGCGTGGTGCCGATGAGCCGGTGGATTCCCTCGAACGCCTCGTCGAGCGAACCGACGACACGCGCGCCTTGCAGCACGTCGGCGGCGCCGTGCGCGAACGCCACCGCCTGCCGGTTCTCCTTGAACTTGCAGCCGCCGACCACGATGAGTTCGGTAAAGCCCATCGTCTTGATGGCGCGCGCGGCGCTGCCGACGTTGCCGGGCGTCTGCGGCTCGACAAGGATGAACGCGACGTTAGCCAGGTTGCGCGGCACCGGCAGGTCGAGGACTTTGTGCGAAGGTTTTTTCATCGAAGTCGTTTTACGCAACGGCGGGTCATCCGATGCGACAGGGCGCAGACCATAAAGACTCCGTGGCGGCTTGACGAGCGGTTTTTGCCCGAGTCGGGGATTATCCCTGCGCTATTTCGTCATTTCCTGACGTGCGAACCGGCGCTTTCTGTAGCAATGTAGGACGTGCAAGGGGTGGGGCAAATGCACAGAGGGGAAAGACGATGAAAAGAAAATGGAAAATCGGCGGGCGGCGGGAAGGGCAGGCGCTTTTGGAGACTGCGCTAACCTTCATCGTTTTCATATTGCTGGTCTTCGGCACCATTGACTTTGCGCGACTGTTCTACGTCCAGATGACGATGCAGAACGCGTTGCGCATGGCGGCCCGATATGCCGCCACCGGCAACCATCTGACCAACTCGCAGGGCGCCACCCTATCACGCACCAACTCCATTCTCCAGGTGGCGCAACAAAACGCCATGGGACTTCCGGTGACGTCGATTCAATTCACCAGCCAGTCTTTTGGCAGCGGCAGCGCCGGTGGTCCCGGTGACACGGAAACACTCGCGCTCGGCTGCAATGTTCAGTTGTTAACACCGTTGATTTCACGGTTTTTCTCCAACGGCGTCTATCGCTTTAATACCAGCGTGATGTATCGAAATGAACCCTTCCCTCCCAGTCAAACTAACTAGCGAACCGGTTGCCCCGTTGGCCACGGCGTTGCACGCGGGAAAGATGCGCCGTATCGGCGGCGGGCCGATGGGTCAGGCGCTGATGGAGCTTGCCATGATCGTGGTGATTCTGGCGGTCATGGTTATGGCGATGGCGGACTACGGACGGCTGTTTGTGACGCGTCAGATGATGGTCGTCACGAGCCGCGAGGGCGCCAACCTTGCGGCGCGCGGCACGACGCTGTCCAATGCCGTCTCCGCGATGGTCGCGGCGGCGCCGGCGATGCTTTTCACCAACGGCTACGGAACCATCATCGCCTCTGCGGTGACCCGTAACAACAGCGGCGTCGCGACAGTGACGGGACAGGTGAAATGCGGCGCCACCAATTACGCCAGCCGCATCGGCAATCTGAACGCCACCGGCAATGCCGTGGTGTTGCCGACCACCCAGTTGCCGTCGTCGAACCAGACGTTATACGTGACCGAGGTTTTCTACCCCTACGCCCCAGCCACGCCCGTGGGCAATCTGTTGAACTTCCTCCGAGGACAAGGAACGAACACGACGACGACAACGCTTCTGTATGACGTGACGTTTTTTTAGATGTAAAGGCGGATAAAGATATGAGCATCGTCCATCAGTTCCGGCGGGGACGGCGCGGAGAAGCCGGTCAGACTCTGGTTCTCTACGTCATTATGACGTTGGCATTGGTCCTTGTTGTCGCGATGTGTGTGGATGGGGGGACCATTTACCTGACCAAGGCAGAACTGGACAAAGCAGCAGACGCAGCGGTGCTGACGGCCATCCGAAATCTGTACCAAGGACAAACTCAGGCGTCCACCCTGGCGCAAGCCGCATTCACGGCCAACTACCGCGGCGGCGGCCCCGCAACGAACGCGCCCGCCGCTTCCATCACGTTCGCCACCGATTCCAACAATAACACCACGGTAAGCATCTTGGCCACAGCGACGTTCAACACTTATTTCATGAGAATCATCCCGCGGTTCCAAACGTTCCAGGTCAGTTCCGCGGCCACCGCCACGCGCGCCAAGCTCATCATGAGCGTCGTGCTCGATCATTCGGGATCCATGCAGAACAATGGCGGCTCTACGGCGTTGCCGCCAGCGGTGAACACCTTCATCAGTTACTTTGACGACACCATGGATCAGGTCTCCCTGGTCAGCTTCGCCTCGACAACGAACCTGAACGTCTCGGTGCGAAGGCCGTTCAAGAGCGCCATCACCAGCGCTGTCAATGCCATGACGTTTGGCGGCGCCACCTACGCCGACGGCGGCCTGCAATTGGCATTGCAGCAGAACAACAGCGTGCCCGTCGCTCCCGGCGATAACACCATCAAGGTTGTGGTGCTTTTCACTGACGGCTACGCCAACACCTTCCAATACACGTGGCCCACCAACGCGACCTACAATCTCGGCGGCTTTGATCCTCCCGCCTCCGCTTATGCGGTTTTAAATCCTACAAACGGCGTCCAGCTGACCGACAAGAAAGGCTATAACTCCTGGCCGCAGGGTGGCGAGAGCATCCCCGGTTTTTTTAACTCAAGCTGGACCACTTTCCTTTCGGTGGACGGCTCCACCAAAAGCGTGACTCCCGCCAACTGCACCGCGGAAGGCGGATTACGGGCCTTGGCCACCGCCACCGCCATTCGGAACACCAATATGTATATCTATTGCATCGGCCTCGGCAACGCTCTGGATCAGAGTTTTCTCCAGCAATTGGCTAACGATCCCGCCGCGTCCACTTACAATCCAAACCAACCTGCCGGTGAAGCCGCCTTCGCGCCCAGCTCCAGCCAGTTGCAAGCGGTGTTCCAGCAAATTGCCGCCAAAATCCTGATGCGGCTGACGAAATGAGGACGGCGACGAACAGGCGGCATCGCCATGGCGATCGCCGCAAACCCCTGACCCGCGGCTGCGGCTAACGGCTCAGCGTTCCCTTGGTGCTCGGCACGCCCTGCACACGCGCGTCGCGCTGGCAGGCAAGATCGAGCGCCTTGGCCAGCGCCTTGAAAATGCCTTCGATCATGTGGTGCGCGTCGCGGCCGGACTGGATAACAATGTGCAGGTTCATCGCCGCGCCGGTGGCCAGCGCGCGCAAAAATTCCTCCACAAGCTGCGGCGTGAACCGCTCGCTCGCCGTGCGGCCGATGACAGCGCCGCCGGCTTTCATCAGCCGCCTGCCTTCATAGACCAGCACCGGCCGGCCGCTGAAGTCGAGCGTCGCCTCCACGCGCGCCTCGTCCATCGGCACGCGCGACCAGCCGTAGCGTTTGATGCCGCGCTTGTCGCCGAGCGCCTGCGCGAACGCCTGCCCCAGCGCGATGCCGCAGTCCTCGACGGTGTGGTGGAAATCAACCTCGATGTCGCCCTTGCAGCGCAACCGCAGGTCGCAAAGCGAGTGCTTGGCCAGCAGCGTCAGCATGTGGTCGAAGAACGGGATGCCCGTTTTCACGTCGCCTTTGCCGCGGCCATCCACGTTGAGCGTCAGATCAATCTTCGTTTCTCCGGTGTAACGTTTGATGGTTGCAGAGCGTTTCATTGGACCTCCTCCAGAATGCCATGAGTGGCCGCGAGCAGTTTATCCGTTTCCCCGTCCGTGCCGATGGAAATCCGCACCCGGTCGCTCACGCGCGGATCGCTCCACCAGCGCACGAGAATGTTGCGCCGGCGCAGCGCCTCGTAAAACGTTTTCGCCGTCATCTTCGCCGGCGGCTTGGCGAACACAAAGTTCGTCGCGCTCGGCGGCACATCAAAGCCCAGCGTCCGCAGCGCGACGCGCAACCGCTCGCGCGTCGCCTTCACGCGCCGGACGTTCGCTTCGAAATGCGCGCGGTCGCCGAGCGCCGCCAGCGCCGCCGCCTGGCTGAGCCGGTTCACGTTGTAGCTGTCCTTGACCTTCATCAGGCCCTCGATGAGCGCCTTGTGGCCGACGGCGAAGCCGACGCGCATGCCGGCGAGCGAGTAGCTCTTCGAGAGCGTGCGGGCCACAAGCGCGTTGCGGTGTTTCTTCACCAGCCGCAGCGCGTTGTCGTCGGCGAAGTCCACGTAGGCTTCGTCAATCAATACGACGCCCTGCGACGCTGTGCAAAGCCGGTCCAGCGTTTTCGTTGGTACGGCGACGCCGCTCGGTGCGTTGGGGCTGGTGACGATCTTCAGCGGCGCGTGTTCGCGGCAGAGCCGCTCCGGCAGCGTGAAATCGGCATTCATTTCCAGTTCCAACCTCTTCGCGCCCTGGATGTCGGCGAGGACTGGATAGAGCGAGTAGCTCGGCATCGCGTAGGCCACCCGCTGGCCTTCGCCAACGAACGCGCGCAACGCCAGCGTCAGCACTTCATCGCTGCCGTTGGCGACGAGAACCTGCTCAGGCTTGAAACCATAAAGCTCAGCGATTTTCTCGCGCAACGCCGCTGCGACCGGATCGGGATAAAGCCGCAATACCGCGCCGTCGCCGATCGCCTTGCGAAGGGCCGCGGCGACTTTGGACGACGGCGGATACGGGTTCTCGTTGGTGTTGAGCTTGATGAGGCCGGCGGCCTTCGGCTGCTCGCCCGGCACGTAGGCATGCATCTGCTCGATGTTGGGGCGGAGGTAGCTCATGGCTCGAATCGAATCGTTGCTGAACGACCATGCGCGTCGAGGCCTTCGGCGGCGGCGAACTGGCCGATGGCCGCCACCGATTTCCGCAGCGCCTCGCGCGAATACTCCACGACGCTGGTGCGGCGTTGGAACTGGTCCACCATCAGCCCGGCAAAAATGCGGCCTGCGCCGCCGGTGGGCAGCTCGTGGCTCGGCCCGGCGACAAAATCGCCCGCCACAGTCGGGCTGAACGGCCCGATGAAGATCGCGCCGGCGGTCGTCAGCTTCGGCAACAGCTTGCGCGCGCCGCGGCAGTGCAGTTCGAGGTGCTCCGGCGCGATGCGGTTGGCGATGACGGCGGCCTGTGCGAGCGAGCCGACCACCACCGCGACGCCGCCCGCGGCAAGCGTTTTTTCAATGAACTCGCGCCGCGAGAGCGCCGCCAGTTGTTGCGCGACGGCGGCCTCGACGGCCGTGATGAGTTTTCCGGAAGTCGTGACGAGAAACACGCGCTCGTGGCCGCTGCCGTGCTCGGCCTGCGCGAGCAGATCGGCGGCGACGAGTTGCGGATTCGCCGAGTCGTCGGCGATGACGAGCAGTTCGCTCGGTCCGGGCAGCAGGTCCACGCCGACGTGGCCGAACAGGAGCCGCTTCGCCGCGACGACGTAGGCGTTGCCGGGGCCGAAGACCTTCGCGACGCGGCGGACGGTCGGCGTGCCGAACGCCATCGCCGCGACGGCTTGCGCGCCGCCGAGCTTGTAAACCTCGGTCGCGCCGGACAGCTTCAAGCCGAACAGGAGCGCGGGATTGACGCGACCGCCCTTTCCGGCCGGCGTGCACACGACGCGCTCCGGACAGCCGGCAATGCGCGCGAGCGCGACGGTCATCAGGCTGGTGGACACCAGCGGCGCGGTGCCGCCGGGAACGTAGATGCCGACGCGCCGCAGCGGGTCGAACTTCTCGCCGACGCGCGCGCCTTGCGGGTTGCGGGCGGACCAGCCGCGACGGAGGCCGCGGCGGTTGAAAAACTCGATGTTGCGCAGCGCGAACTTCGCCGCCTGCTTGAACTCCGCGCTGACGCTCTTCTCCGCGTCGCGCAACTCGGCCTCGGTGACACGGAAATCCGCGGCCGACGCCGGCGACCAGCCGTCGAAACGCGCCGTCACCTCCACGAGCGCGTCGTCGCCACGCTGGCGCACAGCCTCAACGATGTCGCGCGTGCGCGACTCGATGGCGGGGTCGAACAGGCTGGTCTGTTCCAGCGCCACGAGCTGGGATTCAAAATCCGCCGAGCGGTAATCAAGGCATTTCATGTTTTCGGTTTCCGGTTGAAAAACGCCGCCGGCAACGCCGGCGCCGCGTCTCAAAGGGCGCTGACTTGTAACAAACCGGCGGTGACGGCAAAAGCCTTTTGTTGGCGCCTCACGGGTCACTCCTCTTCATTGCCATCCTGCCTGAAGGACGGTTCTCTTGGCGAAGTGTTCTTTCGCCTCCCTTGGAATTCCCGCTCCCATCGTCCAAGCCGCAACCGCCTCCAATGACGATAGATCGTCATGTTGGGTTCTCCACGGTCATTGTGCATTTGCAATCTTCAACGGGGTGCATACGGTCGCATTCAGCCGGATTTGCCCGGGTTTACGCGGACTGACCCGGATCTGGTCGGACTGACTCGGACTGACTCGGACTAAACGGGCGAGGTGGAGACTCTCTGTCGCCCCCGTCGCCGCCTTGCAAAGGCCAACTCCCAACCGTGTCATTCTGTGACGCGAACCTCCTTTCATTTGGCTTCGTTTCGTAAAAAAGCTCTTTGATTTCATGGCCCTCGGGCATCGGAACACTTCAATTCCTTCGGAAAATAGAGGTTTTTCAACTTTGGTCGCGCCTGTCATTTGGCTTCGTTTTGAAAAACGAAAACCAATGACCGATACGCGGGAGAGTCTCCACGCCAACGATAATCGCCGTCCACGCGACGGGTCATTTTGTCGCTCCCGGCGATCCAGATGCGGCGCGCCCCGAAACGCCGGACGGTTCGCCGACGTCCCGTTCGGGCCCCGGCGCATGAGCCGGCTGGCGCCCTGGGCTGCGTTCGGCCCGGTTCCCAGGCCGCCGTTGCCGGCCTCCGGCGGAACCCGCCGCGCTGGTATGACTGCCGGTTTCATACTCGGGCGGAATATAAAAAAGCGGTCTAGAGATATCAAGAGAAAAATTCTAGATTTTTGAGAATGCCGCCCGGACGCGCGGAACGCCTCACACCATGGACGCACTGTGCTGGCGCAAGAATCGGCGTTGCCCTCTGCGACGAAGTTTCTTGTGGTAATCCGCGTCCGGACCCATGAGCGCGACGCCATCCAACTTCCAAACGCCGCACGGGCGTCCGCCGGCCGAAGACGCCCTGCGTTTGACGCCCGCCGAGCGCATGGAGCGGTTTGCAGACTTGCAGCGTCGGGCGTTCCGGTTGCTGGAAGCTTCGCCGGACGGCCTGCGGCGTTTTCGGGAAAGAAACCTGCGGCAACGCGCCATCCATGAACCCTCCTGAACAACCGCTGCCTGCCGACGGCTGACTTGCGTCCAAGCGCGAGCCTTCGGGTTCCGCCATCGAAAACTCGCATTGTGGAAACGTTGCGCTACATTAGCTCACTATGCCATTCCTGAAACGGACTCCAAATGGCTGCCAACTGTCGGTGCGCGTCCAACCCGGCGCGTCGCGCAGCGAAGTGGCGGGATTGCACGGCGCGGAGCTGAAGGTGCGCGTGAAAGCGCCACCGGTCGAGGGCAAGGCCAACGAGGCGTTGCTGGAGTGCCTCGCGAAATTGTTTCGCGTCAAGCGCAGCGAATGCGAATTGGTGCGCGGCGACCACTCTAGAAGCAAGACGGTGTTCGTCCGCGGCCTGAATGAAGCCTTGGCGCGAGCCGAACTCGCTGGCAAGATCGCCGGCATGAAACAACCCGCCCGGAGCGGCGACGAGAACAGAAGCTGATTCCCGCGTCGGTCGAACCGCCACGCAACAGCGTGGAGCGGAGTGTTTCCCAAGCGGAATACCATGGACCCATCGGCAACAGCCAAGCTGACAAACGAAGAAATCCGGCGTTACTCGCGGCACCTCACGCTGCCGGAGGTGGGCGTCGCGGGCCAGGAGAAACTCAAAGCCGCCAGCGTCCTCTGCATTGGCGCGGGCGGGCTGGGTTCGCCGGCGGCAATGTATCTGGCGGCGGCGGGCGTCGGGCGGCTTGGCTTGGTGGATTACGATGTCGTGGACGAGTCCAATCTCCAGCGGCAGATCATCCACGGCACCCGCGCCGTCGGCCGCTCGAAGCTGGAGAGCGCGCGCGCCCGGCTTAACGATATCAACCCCCACGTGGCTGTGGAGTGCCACGCGGTCCGGCTCAGCAGCGCGAACGCGCTCGACATCCTCGGCCGCTACGACGCCGTCATTGACGGCACGGACAATTTCCCGACGCGCTATCTCAGCAACGACGCGTGCGTGCTGCTGAAGAAGCCGAACATCTACGGCGCGATTTTTCGCTTCGAAGGGCAGGCCAGCGTTTTTGCGCCGCATCTCGGCGGGCCGTGCTACCGCTGCCTGTTTCCGGAGCCGCCGCCGCCCGGCATGGTGCCGAGTTGCGCCGAAGGCGGCGTGCTCGGCGTGCTGCCGGGCATCATCGGCGTCATTCAAGCCACCGAAGCGATCAAGCTCATCCTCGGCAAAGGCGATGTGCTCCTCGGCCGGCTGTTGCTTTACAACGCCCTCGACATGAAGTTCCGCGAGATGAAGATGCGGCGTGACGCGAATTGTCCCGCGTGCGGCGAGCGGCCGACGATCACGAAGCTGATTGATTACGAGCAATTCTGCGGCGTGAGAGGCGAACCCACCATGAATGCGCAACAAGCCGGAGACGAAATCACGGCCGTCGAGTTGGCGGCGATGCTCAAGCGCGGCGAGACTTTCGCGCTGGTGGACGTACGCGAACCGGACGAATGGGCCATCTGCCACATCCCCGGCGCGACACTGCTGCCGCTGTCGGAACTGCCGCAGCGGTTCGGCGAGTTGCCGAAAGACGGCCGCATCGTGCTGCACTGCAAGGGAGGCAAACGCTCCATGAAGGCGCTCCTGTTTCTGCGCGAGCAAGGATACGCGGACCTCAAAAGTGTCAAAGGCGGCATTAACGGCTGGTCCACCGATGTGGACCCGAGCGTGCCAAAGTATTGAGGAGCGAGCGGCGTCAGGCCGTGCAGCCGGAGCGGCGGGCAAGGCGCCGCGTTTCGTCGAAGGAACGGATGCCGGTGGAGGCGCCGATGGCTTGCACGCAGCTCGCGCCGACGGCGTTGGCGAAAATGCCGGCGTCGCGCAAGCAAAACCCGCGAAGCCGCGCCGTGATGAATCCCGCCAGCCACGAGTCGCCCGCACCGGTGGCGTCCACGACTTTCTTCGCCGGCACCGGCGGCACGTGCAGTGATTTTGCCGGTTCGGAAGGGTCGTTGAGCAGGCAGCCGTCCGCGCCGAGCTTGACGCCGACGATGCCGGGCGCGCCGGCGGCGCGGAAACGGGCGATGATTTTCTCCGGCGACTTCTCGCCGCTGACACTGCGCGCTTCGTCGAGGCTCGGCACAAAGATGTCCAGCCACGGCAGCGCCTTGGCGAGATTGTCGAAGCCTTTCGCGCCGGCGACGCAATCCAGCGAGGTCAGTGTCTTCGGCGCCGCGCGGCGGATGGCGCGCAGCGCACGGCCGAACTCCGACTCCAGCCGCGGCATCAAGCCGAAATAACCGAGCGCGACGGCGCGGCTGCGTTGGATGTAGCCGAGGCGTGCGATGATGTCGGCGGCGGTGAGCTGGTTGCCGCAACCGCCGGTGTGAAAAAAGGTGCGTTCGCCGCTCGGATCCACGCAGACGACGGTGGCGCTGCTTTGGCCGCGCTTGTCCACGATGACACCGCCGAGGTCAAGGCCGGCGCGGCGCAGGCGTTGCTGGAGGAACGCGCCCCAGTTGTCGTCACCGATGCGGCCGAGCGCGCCGACACGCAGGCCGAGCTTGGCCGCCGCGATGCCAACGTTGCAAACGTTGCCGCCGGTGTGCAGTTCGACGGCTTCGCTGTGGAAAAGTTTGCCGAACCCGATGGGCCGGTCGAGCATGATGGGACGGCCGATGACATCGGCCACCATGTGGCCGGCGACGATGAGATCAAAGGATGGTTTCATTCGTTTGGTGAGGCGGATGATAACTGACCCGCGCCACGCTGGCCACAACGGTTTCAACCCAAGAACCGAAATGGACCGCAGCGCCGGTACTCTTGCCCATACAAGTTAGGTTTTCTGATTCAAGCCAGAGGCGCAGAGCACACGAAATTTCACGAGGTCCCTGCGAATCTCCGCGTCCTCTGCGTCTCCGCGTCTAAATCCGTCCGGTGCCTCGCCGACACCTCGCCGCCGCGTTCGGGCGTTTACGGCACGAGGAAATTACGGCCCGTTGTCGGATCCTTCACCACCGTGCCGGGCGCGAAACCGGTCACGTCCACCAACGGCCCGTTGGGATTCCACGGACTTTTGACGAGACCGGGCCGGTCCGTGCGCACGCCGTAGGGAAGAGGCGCCCCCTGCGGTGGCGGAGGAGGTGGAGGAGGTGGTTGGGCTCTTTTCTCTTCGCTTTGTTCGACGGCATTGCCCACCAGCGCTCCGGTAAGCGCGCCGGCGCCCGCGCCAATCGCAGCGCCTTGCCAGCCACCAAGCGCCCCGCCGATGGCCGCGCCGCCGAGCGTGCCATAACCCGCGCCTTGTTCGGTTGTAGTGCAACCGGCCGCCAGCACCGCCCCCACAACCAATGTTGCCGCAAGTCTTAGTTTGCTCATAGTTGCTCCTCGCCAAACGACCACTACTTGCTTCGACGAATCCTACCCGCCAAATGTTCAAATCACAATCCTCCGTTTTTCGCCGGCGGCCTTGCCGGCGCATCCAACGCTTGACGCCGCCTGCGGTGTTTCGGATACTGTCGGCATGAAGCCATCTGACTCGATCAGTCGTCGCCAGTTCGTCACCACCTCGGCGTCGGTCCTCGGCACCTTCGCCATTGTCTCCCAACACAAAGCCCACGCCGTTGGCGCCAACGAGAAGGTCGTCATCGGCCTGATGGGCTGCGGCGGCCGCGGCACCTATGTCGCCACCATGTTCGCCAACCGGCCGGACGTGGACTTCGCCTACATTTGCGACGTGGACACGCGCAGGTTCTCGCGCGTCCGCGATGCGATCGAGGAGGCGCAGGGCAAACCGCCGAAAGCCGTGCAGGATTTCCGCAAGATGCTCGAAGACAAACGCGTGGACGCGATCATCAACGCCACGCCCGACCATTGGCACGCGCTCGGCTCGATCATGGCCTGCCAGGCCGGCAAGGACGTCTATGTCGAGAAACCGATGACGCACAGCGCCTGGGAAGGCCGCAAGATGATCGAGGCAGCCGCCAAGTATAAGCGCGTCATCCAGGTCGGCATGCAAAGCCGCAGTTGCCAGTATCTGCGCGATGCTTGCGACTACATCCGCTCCGGCAAGCTGGGCGACGTTTACCTCATCCGCGTCTTCAACATGATGCAGCACCCGATGCGCAAGACGCCTGCAGCCGAGAGCGCGCCGGTGCCAGCTGGATTTGACTACGAGACCTGGTGCGGACCCGCACCGGTGGTGCCCTACGATCCGAGCCGGCGCTGGCTCGACCGCTGGGAATTCAGTTGCGGCGCCATCGCTGGCGACGCGGTGCATCAGATTGATCTCGCCCGCTGCCTCATCGGGGACAAACCGTATCCCGACACCGTCAGCCACGCCGGCGGCGTCTGCGCGCTCACCGACGGCCGCGAGATTCCCGACACGCAGATGATCACGTTCGAGTATGGCAAGCTGACGATGTTGTTCGAGTCGGCGCTCTGGACGCCTTACATGACCAAGACGCCGATGGACCGCCGCGACAAGGGCCAGTTGCCGCCGAACTGGGCGTTCAACGCCACGCGCATCGAAGTGCTCGGCACGAAAGGCTTCATGTATTACGGCCGCCACGGCGACGGCTGGCAGGTGTTCAACGAGAAGGCCGAGTCGGTCATTGCCGCGCCGGGACGCCAGGCGGACAAGGAGCACCAGGACAACTTCATCGCGTGCATCAAGAACCGCCAGAAGCCCACCGCCAACGCCGAGCAGGGACATTATTCGGCGTTGCTCTGCCACCTCGGCAACATCTCCTACCGCGTCGGCAACAAGAAGCTCGCCTTCGACGGCGCGACCGAGACGTTCAAGGACGCGCCGGAGGCCAACAAGTTCCTGAAGCGCACCTACCGCGCGCCGTGGGTGATTCCCGACAACGTGTGATGCAAGATCAGCCGTAAAAAAACGCGGAGGCGTGGCGTTTTGCGGGGCCATGAATGGCACCACGCCGCGCCTCCGCGTTAAAATTCTCCTCCACCATGAAACGTTTCCTCTCCGCTCTGATTCTGGCCGCGCTGGCCTGTCTGCCAGCCTCCGCCCAGTGGCTCTCCATCAACAATGTCACCGCCAAGCTCGAAAACTCCGAGATGGGCGGGGCGTTCCTCAAGATCGAGTATGATCTCGGCGTGAAGGACCTCTCGCCCGCCGAGCCTGCGTATGTGTTTGCCCGCTATCGCGAGAGCGCGACCGCTGGCTGGAAGCTGATCCCGCAGCAAGCGTTGCGAGGCGACCACGACATCGTGGAGTCCACCGGCAAGAAGAAGATGCTCTGGTGGGGTCTCGGCTCGCTCGGCCTGACCAACGCGCCGCAACTCGAAGTCCGCGTCCGCGGCATCCGCGTGGTGCGCGTGCCGGGCGGCGAGTTCAAAATGAAGTTCGTCCCCGGCGGCGGTTACGACGAGTCCAGGACCCAGGTCGAGACGGCCACGCTGCCGACGTTCTGGATGGCGAAATACGAAACCACCATCGGCATGTATGCCGACTACCTCAACGAAACCGGCAAGGACGGCCGCGGCTGGGACAAGCACATGGCCAACGCCGAACGCTGCGGCATCAAGCGCGGCGAGGGCGACGTTTACACCATTGCGCCGGGCCGCGAGAAATTCCCGATCAACTACGTTTCATGGTATGACGCGACGGCGTTTCTGGATTGGTGCGGCCTGCGGCTGCCGACGGAGGCGGAGTGGGAGAAGACGCTGCGCGGCGGCCTTTATCTCGACGGCGATGAGGCGAAGAAAGTGCCGAACCCGAAACCGGAGCGGAAATATCCCTGGGGCGACGAAGCGCCCGACGCGGGCGGTGTGTGGCGTTGCAACGCCGACGGCGACGCGGACGGTTTCGCGGGGCTTGCGCCTGTGGGAAGCTTCGACAAGTTCAACAGCCCCTACGGCGCGTGCGACATCGTCGGCAACGTCGCCGAGTTGACGCTCGATTGGTATGCGACTTCGTTCCACGCCGGCCTTGACGGCTACCGCATGGTCCGCGGCGGCTCGTTCATGGACCCGCCCGCCGGCTGCGACGCCGTCACCGGCGCGACGCAGTTGCCGGTCAAGCGCAGCAGCATCAGCGGTTTCCGCGCCCTGCGCGACACGCGGACCAAGTAGCGCAACCCGTTCCTGTAACGGTGCCAGGCCGGTATTCCGAGGGGGGGAGCGGCGGCGTGGTTTTGCATGACAAATCTGTCATAAAATTGAACTTTCGGCACGCTGAAGCTGTCTCTATAGTCACCCTATGGCTACAGAGAAAAGCATCACCGAACTCACGGAACTCATTCGCCAGGAAAGCGCCTTCGTCTCGCTGATCCAGAGCGAATTGAGCAAGGTCATCGTCGGCCAGCGTTACATGATCGAGCGGCTGCTCATCGGCCTGCTCGCCAACGGCCATGTCCTCCTCGAAGGCGTGCCCGGCCTGGCCAAGACCCTCGCGGTCAAATCGCTCGCGTCGGTCATCAACACCAAGTTCCAGCGCATCCAGTTCACGCCGGACCTGCTGCCCGCCGACCTCATCGGCACGCTCATCTACAATCCGCGCGAGGGCACGTTCTCCGTCAAGCGCGGACCGGTCTTCGCCAACATCATCCTCGCCGACGAAATCAACCGCGCGCCTGCCAAGGTCCAGAGCGCGTTGCTGGAGGCGATGCAGGAAAAGCAGGTCACCATCGGCGACCAGACCTTCAAACTGGAGGAGCCGTTTCTCGTGCTCGCGACGCAGAACCCCATCGAGCAGGAAGGCACCTACCCGTTGCCGGAAGCGCAGGTGGACCGGTTCATGCTCAAGATCGAGATCAGCTATCCCACCAAGCAGGAGGAGCGGCAGATTCTCGACGCCCGCGCGTTCACCTCGGCACCGGCGGAACTCAAACCCGTCATCGGCCCCGATGACATCCTCCGCGCCCGCAAGGTAGTGGACCAGATTTACATGGACGAAAAGGTCAAGAACTACGTCGTGGACATCGTCCACGCCACGCGCGATCCGAAGGCCTACAAGATTGACGTGGCCGGGCTGATCGAATTCGGCGCCTCGCCGCGCGCGACGATCTACCTGACGCTCGCCGGCAAGGCGTGCGCGTTCCTGCACGGCCGCGGCTACGTCACGCCGCAGGACATCAAGAGCATCGGCATGGACGTACTGCGACACCGCATCATCCCAACCTACGAAGCCGAGGCCGAGGACGTGACGAGCGAGATCATCGTGAAACGCATCTTCGACGAAGTGCCCGTGCCGTAAATGAATTTTGGATTTTGGATTGCCGATTTTGGATTGCCGCAGAAGGCAGTCCTCAATCCGAAATCCAAAATCTGAAATCTAAAATCCAATGCTTCCCCGCGACGTCATCAAGAAAATCCGGCAGATCGAGATCAGCACCCGCCGCACCGTCAACGACGTGCTGGGCGGGCAATATCATAGTGTGTTCAAGGGCCGCGGCATGGAGTTCAGCGAGGTCCGCGAATACCAGCCCGGCGACGACATTCGCACGATTGACTGGAATGTCACGGCCCGCACGGGCCATCCGTTCATCAAGAAATTCATCGAGGAGCGCGAGCTGACGGTGATGCTGCTGGTGGACGTGAGCGGCTCGGAGATTTTCGGCAGCGTGCGCCAGCTCAAGAACGAGTTGGCCGCCGAGGTCGCCGCGGTGCTGGCGTTCTCGGCCATCCGCAACAGCGACAAGGTCGGCCTGATCATGTTCAGCGACGACGTCGAGCTGTTCGTGCCGCCGAAAAAGGGCAAGACGCACGTCCTGCGCGTCATCCGCGAGATTCTTTATTTCACGCCGAAGGGCCGCCGCACCGACATTCCGGCGGCGCTGCGTTTTCTCGATCAAGTCATCACGCACCGCAGCGTGACGTTCCTGTTGTCGGATTTTATCGCCGACAACTATCAGAAGATGATGCGCGTGGCCAATCAGCGGCACGACATGGTGGCCGTGGCCATCACCGACCCGCGCGAGATCGAACTGCCGCGCATCGGCATCGTGGAACTGGAGGACGCCGAGACCGGCAGCCGTGTGCTGCTGGACACGTCGCACGAGCCGACGCGGCGAAGCTTCTGGGAAACCGCCGTCCGCCGCCAGCGCGAGCGCGCCCAGACGTTGCGCGCGTGCGGCGTGGACCTGGTCGAGCTGCGCACCGACGAACCGTATCTGAAGCCATTGATCAAGTTTTTCAGGATGAGAGAAGCACGACACTGAAAACACAGATCGTGAATCGCGAATCGCAAACCGGCGGGGCCGCCAAATCCATTCGCGATGCGCGATCCGCGTTTTGCAATGAATACCAACGACCTCCAAAATGCCGACATCCACGACATCAAGGCCGATGTCTTCATCCTGCCGCCGTGGGTGTGGGTGGCGCTCGCGCTGGCGGTGGCGGTGGCGGCGCTCGTGGCGTGGCTGGTGCTGCGCAAGCGCCGGCAGGAAGTGAAGGAAGTATTCGTGCCGCGGCAGAACGCCGTCGAGGAGGCACGCGAGCGGTTGGAAGCGGCGCGGCGGTTGATGCTGGCGGGCGAGATCGAGGCGTTCTACGTCGCGGTGTCGGACGCGATCCGGCAATACATCGAGCGGCAGTTCCGCCTCCGCGCGGCCGAGCAGACAACAGAGGAATTTTTGCAGGACATGACGCGCTCACAACGGCTGCGGCCGACGCACAAGGAGCTGCTCGCCGATTTTCTGACGCAATGCGACCTCGTCAAGTTCGCCCGGTTCCGGCCGGGGCCGAAGGAAATCGAAGCCGTGCTGGCGTCGGCAACGCGGTTCGTGGACGAAACAGTGCCGCAGGAGATAACCGGGGGCGCCGAGTCCAACGCTGCGAGCGCAGAACCGGCCGGCCCGGCGCCGGCTGGCGCGCCGCCCTCTTGAACCGATGAACTTCACCTTCGCCAATCCGTGGTTGCTGCTGCTGCTGGCGCTGGTGCCGCCGCTGGTCTGGTGGCGGCAACGGCATCGGTGGGCGGCGTCGCTGCGGTTCTCGTCGGTGGCGCCGCTCTTGAAGTTCCCGCCGTCGCCGTGGCTGCGATTGCGGCAAGGGTTGGTCGTGTTGCGCGGTGCGGCGCTGGCGTGTCTGGTGATCGCGTTTGCGCGGCCGCAGAAACCGATCTCCGAAGAGAAGGCGGTGGCGGAAGGCATTGACATCGTGCTCTGCCTCGACGTGTCCGGCAGCATGATGGCGGAGGATTTTGAAAAAGACGGCCATCGCCGGAGCCGCGTGGATGTCGTCAAGGAAGTGGTGCGCGATTTCATCGGCAAACGCACCCATGACCGCCTCGCGATGATCGCCTTCGCCGGCCGGCCCTACACCGTTTGCCCGCTGACGCTGGATCACGACTGGCTGATCGAGGGCCTTGACCGCGTGCGCATCGGTTTGATCGAGGACGGCACGGCCATCGGCTCCGCGCTCGGCTCGGCGATGAACCGGTTGCGCGACATCAAGGCGAAGAGCCGCATCGTCGTGTTGCTCACCGACGGCGGCAACAACGCCGGCCGGCTCTCGCCCGACGTGGCCGCCGACGCGGCGCGCGCGCTCGGCATCAAGGTTTACACCATCGGCGTCGGCGCCGGCGGTGTCGCGCCGATGCCGGTCGTGGACCCGATGGGCCGCACGCTCGGCTACCGAATGCTTCCGGCCGATCTTGACGAGGACTTGCTCAAGCGCATCGCCGACAAAACCCACGGCCTGTTCTTCCGTGCCACCGATATGCGGCAACTCCAGCAGATTTACGAGACGATTGACAAACTGGAGAAGCGCAAGATCGAAGCGCCGTCCTACCGGCGGATGCAGGAGTTGTTCCCTTGGTTCGCGTGGCCGGGACTGGCGCTGCTGCTGGTCGAGGTCGGGCTGGTTCAAACGAGATTGAGGAAATTGCCATGAGATTCGGCAACTCCATCGTTCTCAACTGGCTGTGGCTCGTGCCGCTGATCGTGGCTTTTTTCTGGTTTGCGTGGCGGCAACGACGACGCGCACTGGAGTTTTTCGCCGCGCCGCATCTGCTGCCGGTGATGGCGCCGACGTTGAATGAGTGGATCGGCCTGATGCGCGCGGTGCTGGTCACGGCGGCGGTCGTCTCGCTGGTGCTGGCGCTGGCGTCGCCGCGTTGGGGTTATCATTGGCAGGAGGTGCGGCGGCGCGGAATTGACATTTTCGTGGCGCTCGACGTCTCCAAGAGCATGCTCGCGCAGGACGTGCGGCCCAACCGGCTGGAGCAGTCGAAGTTCGCCGTGCGCGATCTGCTCAAGATGGCCACCGGCGACCGTGTCGGCCTGATCGCGTTTGCCGGCACGGCGTTTGTCTCGTGTCCGCTGACGCTGGACCACGCGGCGGTGCAGTTGATGCTCGACGACACGACGCCCGACATCATTCCGGTCGGCGGCACCGACATCGCCGGCGTGATCAAGGAGGCGATCCACGGCTTCAGCCACGCCGCCGACCGCAATCGCGCCCTCATCCTCATCACGGACGGCGAAGCCACCGAGGGCGACGCGATTTCAGCCGCCAAGACTGCCGCCAAGCTTGGCATCAAGATTTTCACCATCGGCATCGGCACGACCTCCGGCGAGTTGATTCCGGTGCCGACCGAAGGCGGCTCGCACGAGTTCCTAAAGGACCGCGCAGGCCGCGTGGTGCAGACGAAGCTCGACGAAGCCACACTGCAACAAATTGCGCTGACCACCCAGGGTTACTATGTTCACGCAGCCAGCGGCAACTTCGGCATCGACACGATCTACCGCAACGGCATCGAGCCGATGGCGCCGAAGGATTTCGAGACAAAAATGGAGCAGCGATTCGAAGAACGGTTCCAGTGGCCGCTCGGCCTGGCGTTGGTGTTGCTGGTGGCGGAAGCGTTGCTGCGGGAACGGCGCAGGGAGACAACCGGTTTTGTGTCGCCGGTCGCGGCAAGTTCGCGCACGGCGGCGATTCTCATCGGTTTCGTGATTTTGACCTCTTCACTATTCACGGTTCCCTCTTCGCTCTTCGCCGCCGACATCACCGAGCCGCCGCCACAACTTTACAACGAGGGCAATGCGGATTATCGCAAGCAGCAATTCGACGAAGCGGCGAAGGCTTACCAGCAAACGCTGGTCACGCAGGACAAGAATCTCCAGCAGCGCGCGTTCTATAATCTCGGCAACGCCTGCTTCCGGCAGGCCGACCCAAAAGAAACCGCCGACCCGAAACGCGCCGAGGAGCTTTTCAAGCAGGCGGTTTCCTGCTATGATGACGCCCTTGCGCTCAATCCGAAGGACAAGGATGCGGCGTTCAACAAAAAATTGGTGACGGTGCGCCTGCAGAAGCTCCAGCAACAACAGAGGCAGCAGCAGCAACAAAAACAGCAGAATCAGCAGCAAAAGCAAAACCAGCAACAACAAGCGCAAGCCGGCCAGCAGCAACAAAAACAGGATCAACAGCAACAACAGAAAGCCGGCGAGCAACAACAGCAGCAACAAAAGCAACAGCAACAACCCAAGCCGGACGATCAGCCGCAGCCGGAGAAAAAGCCCGGCGACAACGACCGGCCCGACCAGCAGCGCGAAATGAGCGAGCAGGATGCCAAGCGGTTGCTTGACACACTTCGCGACGAAGAAAAACAGTGGAAAGAGCGGAAACCGGAACACAAGCCGGGCGAGCACGAACCGGAGAAAAACTGGTGAAGAAGCAGCCAGAAATCGGAAGTCAGAAGCCGGAAGTCGGAAGCCGAAAGGTTATGGCCTTCTGGATTCTGATTTCTGTCTTCTGCTTTCTCTTCCCCTATCTTGCCCCCGCCGCGAACTTCACCGCCACAGTGGACCGCACCGAGGTTTCTCTCGGCGAGCAGATTCACCTCACACTCCGTTTTGAGGACATGCCCAACACCGGCCAGCCGCCGCAGTTGCCGCCGCTGGATGGTTTCACCACCGCTTACGGCGGCGCGCAAACGCAGATGAGCATTGACAACGGCGTGCGTCATGATTCCGTCGCGCACATTTTTGCGCTGACGCCGACACGCGAAGGCACACTGGCCATTCCCGCATTCAGCGTGCCGGTGGGCGGCCAGGTGTTGAGCAGCCAGCCCATCGCCATCCGGGTGACCAAGGGCCAGGTTCAAGGCGGCAGCGCCGACAGCGTTTTCACGCAGGGCGTCACCACCAACGACATCTTCCAAATGACGATCTCCCTTCCCCGCACCAACCTCTTCCTGAATGAAACAGTGCCGGTGGACCTGAAGCTTCTGATCCGCAACGGCATCCGTTACCGCAGCCAGATGCCGTCCATCGTCACCACCGGCTTCAGCGAAATCAAACTGTCGCGGCCCGTTGAATCGCAGGAAGTCATCGGTGGCAAGTCGTTTGTTGTTTACACATTCCGCTCGCTGACCAGTCCGCTGCAACCCGGCAACCTGGCGCTCGGCCCCGCGCGGGCCGCGATGGATGTGTTCGTGGACTCGCCAAACCGTCCGCGATTGCCTGGCTTTAACGATGCTTTCTTCGACAACTTTTTCGGCGGCAGCGCAACGAAAACAATCACCGTCACCTCACAAACAGTGCCGGTGCGCGTGCTGCCCGTGCCCGACGACGGCAAACCCGCGGACTTCACCGGCGCCGTCGGCCGCTTCGCGCTCGACGTGGACGCCAAGCCGACGACGCTGCGCGCAGGCGAGCCGGTCACTCTCTCCATTCGCGTCGTCGGCCAGGGCAACCTCGCCACCCTCGCGCCGCCGAAGTTCACGCCGCCGGAAGGTTTCAAGAGCTACGAGCCGGTGGCCCGGAGCAAGCAGACCGACGAGATCGGCTTCACCGGCGAAAAAGTTTTCGAGCAGGTCATCGTGCCGCTGTCGCCACGCGCGTCGGTGATCCCGCCAATCACGTTCAGCTTTTTCGATCCGGAGGCCGGGCGCTACCAGACGCTCAGCCGCGGGCCGATCCAACTCACTGTGCAGGACGCGCCCACCGGCGCCGCGCCGGTCGTCGTCGGCGTCGCGCCGGTCGCCGCCGCGCCGCGTCCGCAGGAGAAACTCGGCGTCGGCGTCGTCTACCTCAAGCCCGACCTTGGCGCGCCCGCGCCGTCCTCGCCGACGCTCTACCGGCAAACAGGGTTCCTGGCCGGCCAAAGCCTGCCGGTGCTGGCGCTGGCGATTTCGTTTGTCGTCCAACGCCGCCGCGAGCGACTCCGGCGCGACATCCGTTACGCCCGGGCGCGCCGCGCCTTCGGCAACGCCCAGCGCCGCCTCGCCGAAGCCGAACGGTTGATGCCCGCAGGCCAGATCAAAAGCGCGGCGTTCTGCGCGGCGCTGTTCAAGACGCTGCAAGACTATCTGGGTGACCGCCTGAACCTGCCGTCGTCCGGCATTACCAGCGCCATCGTCGAGGAACAACTTCAGCCGCGCGGCGTGCCGCCGGAAATTTGCCAGGCGTTGAAGGAAGTGTTTACCGCTTGCGACACCGCGCGGTTCGCGCCGAGTCTGCAAGGCAATCTCGACCGCGAGCGGCTCGTCAAGATCGTGCGCGAAGTGGTGACGGCCATGGAGAAAATGGTGCTGTGATAAGACCGATGAAATTCCAGATTCCAAACACCAAGCTCCAAGCAACGGCAACCCGGCGATTTTCCGGAGTTTGGAGATTGATGTTTCTTTGGATTTTGGTGTTTGGGATTGGGGGTTTCGTCCCATTCGCGTTCGCCGACGTGCCTCCGGCATTCCGCGAGGCCGCCGTGCTCTACGATCAGGGGCAGTTTGACCAAGCCGTCGCGCGTTACGAATCGCTGCTCGCCGCCGGCGTGCGCAGCGCCAATCTCTACTTCAACCTCGGCAACGCTCATTTCAAAGCGGGCCATGTGGGCCGCGCCATCCTCAACTACGAACGCGCCCGCCAGCTCGCGCCGCGCGACAGTGACGTGGACGGCAATCTGGGTTTCGCCGTGAAGCAGTCAAAATCCTTCGACGCCACGGCGGCCGGAAGCTGGTCCGTCTGGCTTGCGGATTCGCGCGACAGTCTCACGACCGATGAGTGGACATGGTTAACCATCACGAGCTACTGGCTGGCGTTGCTCAGCGTCATCGCGCTCGTGTGGTTGCCGCCGGCCATCGAGTGGCGGCGCTGGTTGCGCTCCGCCGCCATCACGTTTGGAGCCATTGCACTACTCGTCAGCGTCGGCCTCGGCGCGCGGATTGCGATCGAGGAAGGCCCGCCTGCAGCCATCACCCTTGCGAAGGAAGCCGTGGCCCGCTTCGCGCCGATGGATGATGGCGCGAAGCATTTCACCGTTTACGAAGGCCAGAAACTCTGGATCATCGGCGAACGCCCTTCCCGGATGCAAGGAGTGTCCGGCTGGCTCGAAGTGGAACGCGCCGACGGCCAGCGCGGCTGGGTGCCGGCGGATGCGATTGAGAAGATTTAGTATTTGGTGTTCGGTATTCAGTAACGAACCGAGACTGTTTACTGATTACTGGCAACTCGCCGCCAACCACACGATCAACTCCGTCGTTTCATTCAGCGCGCCAACCGTGTCGCCGGTCAGGCCGCCGATGCGGCGGTTGCAGTAGCGCAGGAAGAACACCAGCCAGATTCCCGCCAGCACAAACGCCAGCGTGGCGGAGACGAGTTGCCGGAGCATCGCGCAACCAAGCACCGCCATCACCAGCGCGACCCATGCTTGTTCGTGGCTGAGCCGGCCAATGTAGGTTTTGCCGGTGCCTTCCTCGCGCGCGTAACGGCCCAGCGCGCAAGCGATCACGACCACGCTGCGGCCGACGACTGGCGCGGCGGCGGCGACCCACAAGCCGCGGTCCATGGGGACATTCATCAGCGAGACGGCTTTCAGGCCAAGCACGCAGATCAAACCCACGACACCCATTGTGCCGATGTGCGGGTCCTTCATGATGCGCAGCACGTCGTCGCGTTCACGGCCGGCATAAAAACCGTCGCACGTGTCCGCCAGTCCGTCGAGATGCAGCGCGCCGGTGAGTGCCGCCAGTTCCACCACCAGCAACGCCGCCACCACCGGCCACGGCAGCACACACCCCAGCGCCCAGCCCGTCGCCGCCAAAGCCACACCCAAGGCGATTCCGACCACCGGGAAAAACCAAGCCGAGCTGCGCATCTCGTCGTCCGTCACCGGATCGGCCACGCGGACGCGAACGACGGTGAGAAACTGCGCCGCCAGCATGAAGTGCCGCCAGAGGGTGGAAAAATTCATAATGTCAGTGATCCGTCGTCAGTCCTTCTCTGTCACGCCCGCCTCGGCAAACGTCGCCATTTCGTTGTAAATCCTCGCCGCCGCTTCGATCAGGTGCATCGCCAGCGCCGCGCCCGTGCCTTCGCCGAGCCGCAAATCGAGCTCCACCAACGGCTTCAAGCCGAGCTTCTCCAGTGCCACGCGGTGGCCCGCCTCGACCGAACGGTGCGCGGCAAAACAAAATGACGTGACGTTCGGCGCCAACTCCGCGGCGATCAACGCCGCCGCGCCGCTGATGAACCCGTCGAGCACCACCGGCCGCCGCGCCGCCGCCGCGCCGAGAATGACGCCGGCCAGCCCGGCGATATCAAGGCCGCCGATTTTGGCGAGCAGGTCCAGCGCCGGGACGCCCGCGCTCCCCTTGTCCAAACCATGCAACGCCAGCGCGCGGCCAATGACTTCGATTTTTTTCGCCAACCCGGCGTCGTTCACGCCCGTGCCGCGGCCGGTGACTTCCGCGGGCGACCGCCCGGTCACGACGGCGGCGATGGCGCTGCTGGCGGTGGTGTTGCCGATGCCCATGTCGCCGGTGGCGATCATCTCGGCGCCGCGCGCACATTCCGCCTCGGAGATTTCGATGCCGGCAGTTAGCGCAGCCAGCGCCTGCTCGCGCGTCATCGCCGCTTCGCGTGCGAAGTTCCGCGTGCCAGACGCGACCTTGCGCCGGAGGAATTCAACGCTGGCCGAGGCTCCGGCGGGCGCGGCGTCCGCCGGAAACCCGCCGTTGACACCGATGTCCACCACCACAAGCCGCGCGCCGGCGTGGCGGGCCAGGACGTTGATTGCCGCGCCGCCGCGCAAAAAATTCAGCACCATCTGCGCCGTGACCGCTTGCGGGAAGGCGCTGACGCCTTCCGCCGTAACGCCGTGGTCGCCGGCCATGACGATGATGGTTTTGCGGCGGACGCTGGGCCGCTCGGCGCCTGTGATGGCCACGAGCTGGCGCGCGATGTCCTCCAGCCGGCCGAGACTGCCGGGCGGTTTGGTCAAGGAATCGAGCCGCGCCTGCGCACGCACGCCGTCGCCGGCCGGAAGCGGGCAAATGTTGCTGATGGTTTGCTGAAGTTTGTTCATTGGCGACGCGGCTCATAACGGCGTATGGTGACCGCGGTCAAGGAGATTCAGACGCGATGAAAAGAGAAGTCAGAAGTCAGAAGTCAGCAGAACAAACGTGTTCTGCCTCCTTCTGGCTTCTGACTTCTGTCCTCTGGCTGCTGACCTCTGCCCTCCTCCTCGCTGACGCTCCCGATAAAACGCGCGACCTGACGAAGGCGCGCCAAGAGGAGCGGGACCGCGCGGCGGCCAGCGTGCCGGTGGTCAAGCCGGCGGACATGTATCGGCGATACTTCGCGGCGATGAAGGCGGGGCGGTTCACGGAAGCGGCGGCCAGCTTCACGGACGAATCCCTGCGGCACATGAAGGCGTCGTTGATCCGCGCGTTGCGGGAGGCGCCGGTCGACGAGCTGGCGAAGTTCATCCATGACGCCGGCTTCAAATCGGTGTCGGAACTTCAACTCAGCGATCCCGGCAAAGTGTTCGCCCGCTGGATGCGCAGCGGCTGGCGGGTACAGGGTTTTCTTGAACACATCCGCCGGAATGAGATCGTGTCGGTCGAGGAAACGGTCCGCGACAACGTCTGCGATCTGACGATCGAGTTGAAGCCCGTCGCGGAAGCCGCCGCCGGTTCGGTGACGAACGCCAGGGAAACCGTCACGTGCGAGTTCTCCAACCGGGTGTGGCGACTGAGACTGGAAATCCCGTTGGAAACCCATCCCTAGCGCCAGCCGGCGCGGTCTTTGCAAGGCTTGCCGGCGATTCGCCGCGCGGAGAAAAACTTCCCGTCAGAGAGCCTTCACCAGCACCGCGGTGGCGTTGTCGTGCCCGCCGCGTTCGTTGGCGAGACGCAACAGTTCCTCCACCGCCTGCTCCGGCGCAGGACTCTGACGCAGGACATTGGCCACTTCAGCCGGCGCCGTTTCTCTGGTCAAGCCGTCGCTGCACAGCAGGAGGATGTCCTGGTGCTTCAACTCGATTTCGCAAACCTGCGGATTGTTCAACGGTTCCGGGCCGAGGCTTTGCGTGAGCATGTGCGACAGCGCCGATTTCATCATCGGATGCTGCGCGCTGACGCCGCGGTTGATCAGTTCGCCGGCCACGGTGTGGTCCACGGTGATCTGTTTGATCTTGCCGGCGCGCAGCAGAAACCCCTGACTGTCGCCCACGTGGCCGAGAATGACCCGATGTTGGGTGATCCAACACGCGGTCAACGTCGTGGCCATCCCGCGGTAGCGCACATCGGACTGGCCGTGCTCCAGTACGGCGTCGGCCACCTTGCGCACCGCCATGAGCATCGTCGCCACCGAGCGGTCGCCAGCCGCCGCGCTGTAAAACTTGAGGAACTTGGCCAGTTCCCGCAACGCCGTCGCGCTGGCCACTTCGCCGGCCGGCTGGCCGCCCACGCCGTCCGCCACCGCGTAGAGCCGCAAATGGTCATCCCGCAGAAAGGCGTCCTCGTTGATCGGCCGGACCCGGCCGATGCTGGTGGAGCCGTAGCTGATGAGACGAAGCTCTTTCGTTGTGGTCATGACGTTTGTCGCGCGTTGCGGATGTCGCTGCCCAAGAGATTAAAGACTTGCCGCCAATAAATCAACCTCGCCGACCAAACTTCTTTTCCAGCTCGGCATACGACAACTGGATCATCGTCGGCCGGCCGTGCGGGCAGGTATAGGGCAGATCACAGGCGCGCAGTTCGCGCAGCAGCGATTCCAATTCCAACAGACCGAGCGGATCGTGCGCCTTCACGGCATGGCGGCAAACCGTCGTGGCCACGGCATCCTCGCCGAGCCGCGTCTTGGACAACGACGCGCCTCCGGCCCGCACCTCGTCGAGAACGTCGCGGAACAACTGGCGTATATCCACGCGCGCCGGCAGCCACGGCGGCAGCGCGTCCACGAGAAATGCCCGTGGCCCAAACTCGGACAACCCGATGCCCATCCGCTGAAACACCGGCAGGTTCTCCTTCACGAACGCCGCGTCGCGCGCCTCCAGTTCCAGCGTCATCGGCATCAACAGCCGTTGCGACGGCGCCGCGCCGCCCCGTTCCAGTTGCTTGAGCATTTGCTCGAACAACACCCGCTCGTGGGCGGCGTGCTGATCCAGCAGCACCAAGCCTTCCGCCGTTTCAATCAACACATAAAGCCGCCCGATCACGCCGAGCACGCGCCAGGGGGCGTGAGGCGCCAGCATGGAGCGTGAAGCGTCGGAAGTGCCTGGCGCGGGCGGGGGCGCGTTAGCTGCGGGCACGCTGGCGGGCGAGGCGTCGGTCAACGGCGCGACCGGCGCGGCACGCTCGACGCTCCACGACGGCGCCAGCGGCAACGGCTGCTCGACGGGCGCGGGCGGGGCGTCGGTCGGTTCGGGCGGCAAAGCGAAATGCACCGGCTGCACCGGTGCGGCGGCGGCCTGCGGCTCCAGCGCGCGGCGCACGGTCTCGACGACGGCGGCGCGCACGGCGTATTCATCGCGGAAGCGAACCTCGCGCTTGGTCGGATGAATGTTCACATCCACCGCGCCCGGCTCGACTTCGATGAAGAGAAACGCGATCGGAAAACGGCCCCGCATCAGCGCGGTGTGATACGCCTCCAGCAGCGCAAAGTTGACGCCGCGGCTCTCCACCGGCCGGCCGTTGACAAAGACGTGCTGCTGGTCGCGCGTGGCGCGACTCACGCCGGGCCGGCCGACGAAACCGCTGACGCGCACCGAACCCTCCAGAGCCGGCACCGGCACGAGGTCCTGAAAAAACTCCGCGCCATAAATCTCGCGGATGCGCTCGCCCAGCGACCGCGCCGGCGCGAGGTCGAACGCCACGCGCTCCTCCTCCTGCAGCCGCCACGCGACCGCCGGCTGTGCCAGCGCGTGCAGCGTCACGATGTGGTGGATATGCGCGCTCTCGGTCTGGGGCGTGCGCAGGAATTTCCGGCGCGCCGGCATATTGAAGAACAGCGACCGCACCTCGATCGTTGTGCCGGGCGCGGCGCCGGTTTCCTGGACGTTCAGGATTTTCCCGCCGGCGATCTCCACGCGCGTGCCGCTTGCCGCGTCATGCTCGCGCGTCGTGAGCGTGAAGCGCGACACGGCGGCGATGGACGGAATGGCCTCGCCGCGAAAGCCGAGCGTGTGGATGCTCAGGATATCCTCGGCGGCGGCGATCTTGCTGGTGCCGTGGCGTTCCAGACAAAGCAGCGCGTCGTCGCGGCTCATGCCCCAGCCGTCGTCGGTGACGGCGATGGCGCTGCGCCCGCCGGCGTGAAAGGCAATCCGAACCTGCCGCGCGCCGGCGTCGAGGGAGTTTTCCACCAACTCCTTGACGACCGACGCGGGCCGCTCGATGACTTCGCCGGCGGCGATCTGATTGATGACCTGCTCGGACAACAGGCGGATGCGATTCATGCGGGGGTAAGATAACTTGACCGCGCCCGATGCCCAATGATAATTTCCAACCCCCAGCGCCGACCCGGCAGTCGAGTCGGCGCGGATGGTGGGCGTAGCTCAGCCTGGTAGAGCTCCAGATTGTGGATCTGGCCGTCGCGGGTTCAAATCCCGTCGCCCACCCCATCTTCATAATTTCGAGTCTCAGATTTTTAAATCTCAAATCTCAGATTTCAAATTGAAAATCTTTGGCGCGCGCCCGTAGCTCAATTGGATAGAGCATCTGACTTCGGATCAGAGGGTTGGGGGTTCAAGTCCCTCCGGGCGCACCACTTTTCCTACAGAAAAACGCAAGTTTTCGCTTCCCACACAAAAGCCGGTTGCGGCGTGTAGTATCAAACTGAGACGCATCGGCGAAAAATCCGCGCCCGAAGGCTGCCCCTTCCCGCCGCTGCGCTTTGCGGTGTCTCGCCGTGGCGGTGTTCATCGTGTCGGCGGCTACAACGGCCCGCAGTGCGCCGACGTTTGCCGCTGGCGCGATGACTGGGCGCGCGGTGGTCATCGAGCAAGGGCCGGCGGCAGTTGCGCGGCGGTATCGCGTGGCGTGGCGCGTGACCAAAGAAAATGCCAGCGGGCGGGCTGCTCCAAGGAGGTAGATGCGCGGGGAGCGCATCATCGAACAGCCCACGCCGCTGGCGGAGTGGCGAGGCTACCAGTCCATTGTTTATCGTCAAGCCCTTGTCGCCGGCACTCGGCGGCTGCGGTGGGCGCGGTTGCTGTGCGCTGGCATCGGTGCGGCACTGGCGACAAATCGGGGCGCAATGCCGACGACCGGGGGAGGGGGTCGTGTTCCGGGGGCGGGACGCGCATGTCCTGACTCGTTGCCTCCCGCGAAAAACTTGGACAAAAAGAACCCGAATCTATGAAAACGCGAACGCCGAGAAAATCATCCGGCAGACCCGCTGGCCGGCCAAGCATCGTGTCGAAGAATCCTCGGCTATTGGAGATCGTCCCGCGTGTGGTCGCTACCGCTGGAACCATCGAAGCTGCCGCTGAAATCCTCGGATTGCACCGGGAAACCGTCGCGGACATCCTGCGACTGGTTCCCGGTGCCGTGGACAAGGCCAAAGAGATTTTGTCACGGCGGTGCCTGATCGTCGCCGAGAAGGCACTGGAACGGGCCGAGAGGCTGATTCCAACAGAGACATCGGCGTATCGGGCCGCGCTGACCACGAAAATCCTGCTAGACGCCAGCTTGGAGGCCGCTGGCACGGCTGGCGTGCCTCCGGTCAACTTGCACATCAACGGCCCGATTACGATGCCATCGGTGGAAGCGCCGGCAATTGGTCAGGCTGGTCAAGCGTTCGCCAAGACGATCAACGAGCCGACCACAAAACCACCCCCGCCACGGAAACCGCCGATTGAGGCGGGAAGCGGTTGCGGAGATGCGGCGAACAACGGCGAGCGGCACAGCAAAGGGGTGTAGGGGTTGCAGTGGAGGTCGGGTTCATGTGACTCCTTGCCTCTCTCCCCCCCAAAAACAAAAAAGGGCTGATTCCAAGGTGGCGACAGCCAAAAGGCGCAAGTCCTTGCAAATAGGCGCATAGACCCATCACGGCGCTGTTTCTGACCCATATAAAAGGAAAACGAACAATGGCTCGACCGAGATTTGAAGAAGTGAATCCAGAGCTAGCCGTATGGGCGTGTGAAATGGCTATACGGGAAGGCATTCAACCGGCAGCGGCGAAGCTGGGCATTTCCAAGAACACGTTGAAGGGATTGTTGAGGCGGAAAAACATGATCTGGACAGCCCGCAATGCCGCGCTGTCCCGAAAGGTGGAACGATATGAGGCGGGCTACGGTATGCGGTGAAAGCGCAACCGAAGACGTTGGGTGCGGTGGCGGGTGAATCGCGGCGCTGCGAATGTTTTTTTGTGGCGAACTCAAGATGTGTTATTCTTTAGGCGCAATGCAAGTATCGCACTGTAAATGCGACCGGATAGGGGCGGGAACGTCGGGTTTTCCTGCGATGAAAAAGTATTGCACACACTGGCCGATTCCGGGTATGAACAGCGCGGTTGTTCGTGCGTTTGAATCACGGAGTCGAGGTCAATGAATTATTCCACCCAGGAGCTTACGGCGTCATTGCAGGAAGTGACCATGCGGAATCAACGTGCCCACACGCAGCCGCAATCTCTCCCTAGCAGCACCTTGCGAACGGAGGGACTAGTCTTGTCTAGGGAGGTTGAAAGGTTTGTCGAAGAGACACAGGCATACACAGCGAGGACGCGCAGTGTAAGCGTGGGCAGTTACTAACGCCCTTTGGGGTCGTATGAGCTTTCGAGCCGCCACGGGGAGAGAGCCGGCGTGGCAAAACACGGGTATTGAACGGGGATTTTCAAACTTCCTCTTTATTGACCGGAATTACGATTCGTCTCCCGTCATGCGCCGTATTTTTTCTTTGGCGCGTAAGCTGAAATACCAGTCGTTACTCGTCGAGAAAATTTCGGAGACCGATTGCCCCTTGTTGGCAGAAGAAAATGCCGCACTGCGGCTGCGCCGCCCGGATTTCCAACGGTCGGAGGTTGACCGAATTTCGTTCTTCAGGACTCCGGCAGATCACCAACCAGCGGATTTCTGCGGCTACGTGGTTTTCAAACGAGATTTTTTTGCCGGGCCGCCCCAACGAAGATCGCATGTTTATGAATCGGTTCTAGACCCCCCCCGCCAATCCGATCAGAACAACTTCATCCACTGCCATCGCTCCTACAACATAAAAACCTCGGCAGGTGACTTCTCGGTTCGCGGCGTGCTTTACGCACAGCAAAACGATCTCACCTTTGTTTGCGCCCATGTCGCGCTGCGTTCGGCGCTGGCTTCTGTGCTGCCGGACGCCGACATCAGTTACGCCCGCATTAATGCGCTTGTCGGCGTGAATCACACAACCAAAACTGTCGGTGACAGCGTAGGCTTAGGGCCGCCGGATTTCGAGACCGTTTTCAACAACCTTGGAATTCACTATCAAAAACTGGTCCACGAGCCAAAACAACAACTGTTGCTGCCTACAGAATTCCAGCGAGACCTCTACGGATTCATCGAGTCGGGCTGTCCGGCACTTGTCGGCTTTGAACTGGACCAGCCCAATCCCGGCCCGAAAGGACAATCGCGCCACGTGATTCCTGTGTTCGGCCACACTTTCAACGAAGATACGTGGTTGCCCAATGCGCAACACACTTATTTTGGCGACACTCTGAGCTATTACCCCAGCGAGAACTGGCTCAGTTCTTTCGTGGTCCACGACGATAACTTCGGGCCGTATTTTTGTATGCCGCGTCATTTTCTGAAGAAGGAAAACTTTCGGTTGATGTATGGTTTGAAACCTGAACCGACACCTTTAAGCGCAGTGGAAGCTGAGGCGGTGGGTTTTGCTGTCATACAAGCCATTACGAACCAGTTTCCGCCTCGTGGTGAAGACTGGTATGACCGTTTCGTAGTCTATACACGTTGCGGCTGGTTGGTGTTGCGAAGCGCGCTTGTGTGTAAGGGAAAATACCTCAAACATCTTGAAAGCGTCCGAACGTGGAATGGGACAGGTCTTGAACCTGAGTTGATCGAGCGGCTTCGCAATCGCCTGCCGGAAAGCTTTTGGATGATTGAGGCAAGCGCGCCGGAGTTGTTTGCGACCAGCCGCCGCAAGTTTGGCGAGGTGCTGCTGGTAGCAAACACACCGCTGCCAAAACCGCTAGATGCTTCAATGCTGATTGCCGCGCGCCTGCCGGGATTGACGCTCACCCAGAACAATCTGCAACTTGATGTTAAACCCACCGCTCTGCAAAGCCACACGCCGTTGTTAGGGTCATGAGCGACATCGCCTTCGACTGTCCGCATTGCAACAAACACCTTGAAGCAGAAGAAAGAAGCGCGGGCTTTTCCGTTCCTTGTTCGCAGGCGCTTCTATCGCGGCAGGGCTGGCGTGTCGAGGGCAACGACGCGATAGGCAACACGTTCATTGGGGATGCCGGTTCGCCGGTTGGTTCGGGCAGTGGGCTGACGAACCTGCGTAACGCGCGCTATTTTTCCAACGCCACGCCCAAGTATGATCTCAACTCTGCAAATAGCTGGGTGACTGATTCCTGAAACTGCGGGTCGTTGCGGTCACTCAACCAACCGTTCCGCCACCAACGGTAGTAAGGCACATGGAGAATCTCCCACCCGGCACGACGCAAAATTTCCACACGCTCCAGATGCGCTTCGGAATACGAACGGCCATCTTCAATGAAATGGTCGCGCCCATCTACTTCCACGGCAACGCACTTGCCGTTGGCGGAGTTAAGCAAAACGAAATCCAGCCGCTTCTGTCCGCAGCTTGACACTCCAAGCGCGCCGCTGGCTTGAACTTGATTGAAAAGCTTGATGTTTGTGGTTCCCCCGTGTTGCTCGGTGAATTCTTCAAGATAGTCGGCGACGCGATGCTCAAATTCCGACTCGCAAAGCTCGCGATGGAGTTTTCGGTTCCAGCCCCAGCTATACCGGTGCACACTTGGCTTGCTGTCGGCTACGCTTGGCTCGCTTTCCTGTCGCGTCCGCCATGATTTTCCGAAATGAGTCAGGTATGACTTGATGAGCCGAGCGTTAGGCGGAATGCCGCCGTAGATCAACATGGTGTAGTGAATCGCCCGGCTTGTGGCGACGTTGAAACGCTTTTTGTCTTCATAGTGGCCGCGCCCCCACCGACTGACTCCATCAAGGCCAAGCGTGATGAAAATGATGTCTCGTTCATTTCCCTGAAAGTCTTCCGGCGTTCCCACGAGCAGGTTGCAAAGCTGCATTTCCGCCGGGGAAAACTCCTCTAGCACGCGCTCACGGATGGCGTTGCGCTGGCTCGTCAAGAAAGAGATAACGCCGAGCGATGGCGGGTGTTCGTTGGTGAATCCGTGCGCTCGGAAAGCCGGGTCGCGTTCATAATGACGATCACGAATTAACTTTGTCAGCCAGCGTATCAGTTCATCTACCTCGTTGGCCACGATCTTGGTTTCCGGGTCGCGCGTGCCGCCTGCCTCGATGCAGTTGAAGCATTCCAATTCCAGATTGCTTGGCACCTCTTTCATCAAGTTCAGTCCACCATCATCATGGTAAAAGGTTTCGCTCGTGAAGGAGGCTAGTTGCGGATAACTGCGGAAGTGTTCGTTGAGCGTAGCCTTCGCGCCTCTGCCAGTTTCAACAATTGAGCTAACGAAATCCAGAATCGAGTGCTTGCTAACGAGCAGCGAATGCTCGCCAGCCTGAGCATAGGAAACACCCGGCTGAGGAAAATGCTTGTTCCAAATCAATTCCTCAAATTGGCGGTTGAACATGAAAAGGCCGGCAGCACTGAGGCCAAGCTGTTTGCTATCACCCACCACACAGACGCGCGAACCACGATAAAAAGCGGGGACTATTTCAGCGATGTTGACCTGCGAAGCTTCGTCCACAATCACCAGATCAAATAACTCCGGCTCAAACGGCAAAAACTCGCCAAGGTGCCGCATCTGGCCTACCCATAACGGAAACGCTTCAATGACCTTGGTAAACTTGATGTCACGCATTTTCTCTGCAATGAGCGTGTGATTTGCATAGTGGATCATGCTGCGAAATTTCTTAACCTCACCATCATCTTTTTGAAGCACCCCGACGACGTGAGCCGCAAATAAAGCCTTAGCCAGTTCTCTTTGCTGCTTGTGCAACTCGTCGCGCTTGCGGTGCAGCGTTGTTCGCGCTCCTGAAAGAAACTCTGGGATGACACGAGCCAAAGTCTCGGTCGCGTGTTGAAAATCTTCTGTGAGTTCGAGGTGTTCGCGAAGATAATTGACGGTAGCCAGATTCGGCACGAGCCGCGACGGGTCGGCGCAAAACTGTTTCACACAAGCCGCAAAGAACTGTCGCAAGTGCAGAACTTTCTGGCGTGGGGCAGAACCGCCGGACGCACGAACATCCTCGCCGAGCAAGCGTTCAACCTGCCCCAGAACGCACAACGCACGGTCTGCGGCGGCAGCGCGAGAAAGTTCCAAGCTGCCAGAACTGCTTTTGCCGAATCGGTTGAGATACGCTTTGCGATTGCTGTGGAACGCTTCTTGCCGGTGGTAATAGTCGCGTTCGCATTCGAGCGCGCCCTTGATGGAGAATTCCAGTTTTTCGACTTCCGCGCGCAACTGTTCGACTTTGCCGCGATGGTGCGCCCTCTTGAAACGAAGTTCTTTGAGTTCATGGCCGTATGGAACCCCGCGCCGTTCAAGCCATTGTTGAATCTCGCCACGCACTTGTTGCCGCTGTGCGGATTCGTTTGAAGCATAAACGGCACTTCCATCGCCAAGAAATTTTCGCAGCATCCCATACACCACATCAATCGCCGGTTTTTTGTGTGAGACAAGAAGCACGCGCTTTTCGAGAAACAACGCGGCTAACATGATTGCTGTGATGGTATGCGACTTCCCTGTTCCGGGCGGACCTTGAATGTAGGAAACCTCGTGCGTCCATGCGTTGCTTACGGCGGTGCGCTGTCGGCGTGAGAGCGGAATGGGCAGCAAATCAATAGCGTTCTCAACTTCTTCTTGCGGCAAAAGATCATCCCGAAAGTTGACCGGCTGGCCTTCCAAAATGCCTTCAAACAGCTTGGCAAGCAGCGGATTATCAAACGGCATTCGCCCGTCTCCTTTCCGATTGGCGAATCAACTCCGCCAACGCCATCATGGTGCTTAATTCTCCAGCAGCCGGCGCGATAAAAAAGAAGCGATGCGGAAAAAACATCGGTGGACGCCTTTGAACAAGCGCGTCCAACAATCGGTGATCGTAAGGTGTTGTCGAAGTGCTGACGCTGCCAAACTCCGGCACATTATCGCGAATGTGTTTCATAAGTGCCGCCAGCGCATTTGGAGTGAGTCGAGATTCCGGGTTCGTGTCGCTGGCGAACTTTTCGAGGTCGTTCTCGACTTCGGTTAAGATCGCGAGCGTTTTGGGATGAACCCCTGTTTGCTGAAAACCTGACTCGTCGCCTTCATCTTCCTGAATCTGACCAAGAAATAGTGTGAGCAGATCGTAATTTAGAGCCACCGAGTCCCACAGCGTTTGCATGTCCACAGAATTGGGCCGACGCTCATCTTCAACGAGTTCAACATTGCAAAAGGCCAATGGCGCAGCGAGGCGTTTCTTACCCTTGTCGGTTTCGATCTGTCCAACCACCAATCCGATGCCAACCAGAGGGCGGAGGGCCGCGCCGCGCGCCTCAGCGTTTTGAATGTGCCGTAGCGAACCGAGCCAATGTCGTGGACGTGTCGGATCGGGTTGGTCAAGTTGGTGATAATACGGATGCTGACTGACAGGTTTCCGATACAGAACATTCTCCAGTCCACCGCGCTGAAGCAGTTTGCGGTTTACATCATGCAAATAGTGCAAATAAGAGAGAATGGAAACTGAAGACACAACGGTTGTCCTCTCAGAATTTTACGGACGCCTCTACGCTGTCCTGTAAGGTTTTGATTGCTATGGTCGTCTGCTGAGCTTCCGCTAAAAGTTGTTTGGAGGTGGATTGCATCACTTCGGCGATTTCTGTTGCTGTGGACTGACTCGCGGCTTCTTGCGCTTTTTGATGTTGAAGCAAAGCGGATTCAAAGCGAACCACTGCTGTCTCGAACGCCTGCGCCAGTGCTGCCGTCTGCGCCTCGTTTTCGGCGTGAATCGCCTGCAACGAGGTCAGGCAGGCGGTAAGTGGTTCGTGAAGTTCTCCGCTACTTGAGTGGATTGCTTGCAACGAAGCCTGGCAAGCAACAAGCGTTTTGTGAAGCTGCGCGAACTGCGCCAATTCTTTCCGCCGTCGCAGTTCCATCATCACAATGATGGCAATGATCCCAAGAAACAGGGCTATCAAAACAATGAATTCGTAAGTCTGCATGATTTCTCCACGTTCGGTTTCGTTTCTCCCTTGCTCTTTGCTTTAATGCGACACTGGAACAAAAAGGGGCGCGAACTCAACGCACCCTGTCCCTAGGCACCGCGAAGCGCCTGTCAGAGAAGGCACGCCAAGCCGCGCCCGTTTGGGCGCGTGCTCGGTCGGTTTCTCTGACGGGCTTGGAAAATTCGCGGTTTTCGGGACAGCCCGTAGCCGTAGCTACGCAAAAATTGATTGGGTCAGTTTTGGGCTTCGATCAGTCTTGAGTGTTTCTCCTAGTTGTTGCCGTCTGCTTCTCGCCTGTCTGTCGGCGGACATGGGGCAGGCATGGCAGACGGGGCGCAGTGTAGCACTCGCTTCCGCCGAGACAAGCGTTTCTACACGTCGCGCGGCGTTTGACGGCGCGAGCTGGCCGATGAAACGGCTGGAAACGTCGCAGGCGATTGGAGACAATCGCGGCATGGGTGATGACACCGCGCCGAAGCCGCCGCCGCAATGGAGCCGGATGTTATGAATGAAGAAGACTTGCCTCGTTTTGTTTTGTTTGCGGAGGATTTGTTGTGGGCACGACGGGCGGGTTTGCCCCGTGTAAACATGCTGAATGCCTGCCGGCTTATGGCTGATTTCATACGCCGACGGCGCGACCCCAACACAAAGCGTTTCACGTTTCTAACGAAGCCATCCCAACGGCAACAGTGGCGGGAGAATTTGCGCAAGGCGGTTGCTGAGGAACAGGAGCGGTATCAACAGCAGCAACGTGAATGGGAGCCGCGCGCCGAAAACAATCTTGCGGAGTTTGCCAAGGCGCACCCGGAGTTTTCGGCAGAAGCAGAACGCATCAAGCAGTTGCCGCCGATGTTGGACTTGGAAGAGATCGAGCGCGCTGTTTGGGGTGAAAGCAGAGTGCCCGCTCGCCGCCCGGTGACTGTGAAGAAACGGGCGAGTTTTGCCATCAAGAGCGAGCATCCGCTAAAACCGCCGAAGGATGAAATTGAGGCGCGGTTGTTTTGGCATTATGCGTGTCTGCGGCGGAACAAGGGCTATCACGAATTGCGGGCACAATATGAGGCGGAAAAGGTTCAACCGGATGATTTGGATTGGCACTGCAAGACCACGAATGCGGGTTTGGCTGAGATGGTGAACCCTGAGTTGGAAGAAAATGCGTTCATAAATTATGTGCGGAAGACCGGCGGCGCGTGGGCGTGGTTGAAAGTAGTAGGCGGCATCATGCGGCAGGATGGGTCGCCGAGTCAGATGCTTTACAGCATCGGAAAGGGTATCTGGCACGAGCCAAACCCCGACTACAGCAAAACGAAATCCGGCAAGTGGGGCACGAAGGGCGCAGAGTTGAACCAAGAGGGCGGGGAATGGGTTGAAATCCAGAAGGCTGAATGGGAGGTGTTCCAGCATCACCGGTTCGACCTGATGATCTTGGATGATCTTGACGACCCGAAGCGGCGGGCCGAGATGCGCAAGCGGGTTGAGGCGATGACGAACGACGATCTACGCGAGACGGCACTGCGCCTATTTGACGACCCGGCCTTTGCGCAACGGCGGCGACAAGAGGCGGCGGACTGGTTGGAAGGCCATGCGGTGATGGATTTCAAAGTGCGGACGGACTGGCCGATAAGAACCATTCTCGCCCATGTCGCGCGCGTGATCGGGGATGTAAAGAAGTGCCGGGCAATGGCGAAATTGCCGGACACTGGATTTACGAAGCAGGCCAAGGCACTTGGCGAAGGCTTGCGGATTTGGGATGCGTTGCCCGACAAGGCCAAACCCGATTTCAGCGAATTGGTGTGGCAGTTTCACGGTGAGAGACTTCGTGCGTTGAAGCCGTTTCGCCCACAGCGTCCCGAAGACTGGAACACAGGAAATCACCGGGGCGAGGTTTGGAAGCAATACCAAGAGGCGCTTAAAGGGGGCATGACACAACGAGCCGCAGCGTTGAAGCCGCAAATCCGAAAGGCTGCGCGGGTGGTGAGCCAGTATAAGCAGGCGGTGAAAGCGCACAAGAAGAAGCAGGCCGTTTACGAGCGGGAATTGAAGCGGCTGACTCAATCCGTGAAGGAAAACTACGAGTTGGCAAGCACCAGAATTGCAGAGGCTTTCCAGCCATAGCACCCGCAGGAATAAGCGTTCCGCTTATTTCTGACCTTCCAAAAATCCATTCTGTCACCTTAGGGGGACGTTATCACTACGTCTTGGCGGTGGCGGAAACGGCAAAAGCCCCGCTGAAATTTTTTGCCGGAATGGAAAGACTGAGAACATGAGCGAAAGCGAAAGAGTTTTCACGCCAGCGGAGGCGGGGCGCGAAGTCGGTTGCAGCGCGGCCACTGTCCGCCGTTTGAGTGATGAACTAAAAATGGAGCCAGTGCGAACGGTTGGAGGTGAGCGGCTGTTTCAAGTGCGGCAGGTAGAGAGGATGAAGGAAGAATGGTTGCGGCGGCAAAAGGAGGCGACACGATGAACGGCGAAAATCCCATTACCACGACAGCGGGCGCTAACAGCGCGCCGAGCGGCGAACGGTTGCTGACACTCGCGCAGGTTGCGGAGAAATTGCAAGTTGGCCGCGTGACGTGCTGGCGACTCTACGCGGAGCGCGGGCTGCGCGTGGTGAAGATCGGGCGCGCGGTTCGCGTTCGCCCTGCCGACCTTGAACAGTGGCTTGCGAAGAACGCCAGCGGAGGCGGCGGCGTGGGGGAGCAATGACACGCGACGAAATTCTTGCCGCGCATCCGTTGGAAACCGTCTTGCCGCGTTACGGCATCGAATTGAAAAAGCAAGGCGCGGAGCTTGTTGGCCTTTGCCCGTTTCACAACGACCACCACCCAAGCTTGCGAGTGAATCCTGCAAAGCGCGTATGGTGCTGCGACCCGTGCAAGATTGGCGGCAGCGTCATTGATTTCGTGGCGCGCAAGGAAGGCATTAGCGACGGCGACGCGTTTAAGAAACTCGGCGGCAACGGCACGCGACAAGCGACACCGAACACGCCACGCCGCGAAGTCTGCGCCTATGACTATCGGGACGAAAACGGCAAGTTGCTCTTTCAGGTGGTGCGATACGAGCCGGGACGCAACGGTAAGACGAAGGATTTTGAACAGCGTCGGCCAGACGACAAGGGCGGATGGATTTACAAATTGAAAGACGTGCGGCGCGTTCTGTATCGGCTGCCACAGATCAAAGCCGCGCCAGAAGTCTGGATCATTGAAGGCGAAAAAGACGCCGACAACCTCGCCGCGCTCGGCTTCGCCACGACGTGCAACAGCGGCGGCGCGGGCAAATGGCTGGCGAGCTACAGCGAGACATTGCGCGGCTCTGCGGTGGTTATTCTACCGGACGCCGACGCTCCCGGCCAAGCTCACGCGGAAAATGTTGCCGCCGCGCTTCACGACGTTGCCGCCAACGTGCGCGTTGTCGCCGTGCCTGATGGCTGTAAGGACATTTCCGATTGGCTCGCGACGCAACCGGACAAGGGTGCGGCGAAACAGCGACTGATTGCGCTGGCGAAGTCCGCGCCGGAATGGAAACCGAAGGCTGCGCCAGCCGTGGCCGAGTCTGAGCGGGATTTTGACAAGATCACCGCCGACATTCGCGGCGAGATTCTCGCCATATTGACTGACGAGAACTGCAAAGGCTCGGCCCGCAATTGCGAAGTCGCCAAGCTTGTTGTCGGCGCGCTCGCAAGAGTCGGCAGGCTTTACTTTCACGCGGAGCGCCGCGATTTTGAAAGCGCGATGTTCTTTGACGCCAGCGCCAAGCGGCTGCTGCGGATTCGGGCGGACGCTTTCGGCGCGTGGCTTTCTGAATGGCTCGGCATAAATCGCGCAGACCCGCTTTTCAAATATGCTTTTGCCGAAGTCGAGACGGCGGCGCTATCTGGCGCGCAGACAACCGCTATCCTGCCGGAAGCATTTTGGGCAAGTCGGTTTGGCGCAATCTACCTAAGCAACGGCGACGGCCAGCTTGTGAAGATCACGGCGCAAGGAGTGACGCTGGCAGACAATGGCACAGACGGCGTTTTGTTCGCCGCTGGCCGCACGCTGGCACCGTGGAAGTTCACCGAGCCGCGCGACGCTTTCGAGACATGCCGACTTTTTCGAGACGCGCATTGCAGCGCCGCGCACGGCAAGGACTTGTTGCGGCTCTGGCTCTATTCGCTACCGAGTAACCCGCCGAGCAAACCGCCGCTTTGCCTTCCCGGTGCAATCGGTAGCGGCAAGACGCGGACGGCGAAAGGCTTTGCCGAGCTTTTCGGGATTCCGTTTGTCGCGCACAAGGTTGAGGAGGGCGCAGAGGATTCGTTCTGGCCGTGCTGCGACGCTGGCGGGATTTTCATACTCGACAATGCTGATACCCGCTGTCGCTGGCTCGCCGATGCGCTCGCCAATGCCGCAACAGACGGTTGCTCGCAACGGCGCAAGCTCTACACCAACAACGAGACCGTTATCCTTCGCGCTCGCGCTTGGCTTTGTATTACGACGGCAAACCCAACCTTTGCCGCCGACAGCGGCCTTGCGGATCGGTTGCTCCCTGTTCGCATGGAACGACGCGACGGCGAAGAAACGAGCGACGCCGAGCTTGGCGCAGAAATCCTGGCAGCCCGCGACGCCGGCTTGTCTCATCTAGCGCACACGTTGCGCGCCGCACTCGCCGACACCGCGCCGACGCCGCCCGGCTTGAATGCGCGACACCCTGACTTCGCCGCTTTCGCCGTGAAGATCGGGCGGGCGCTTGGACGCGAAGCGGAAGCCGTCGCCGCGCTCCGCTCCGCCGAAACGGACAAGAGCGCGTTCTGTCTGGAAAATGACGACGTTGGCGCTGTGCTTCTCAACTTCATGCAACAGAACCAGTTTTGGCGCGGCACCGCCGCAGAACTGCTAGACGGCTTCAAAGAGATTGACGCGGACTTTGCTGCTACGCGCGACAACGGCAAGCCGTTATGGTCTGCCAAGCGCGTCGGCAAGCGCCTTTCGGCGCTCTGGCCGCACGTCTGCAAGGCGTTCCCCACGGCGTGTAAAGAAACAGACCGCAAGGGATTCACCATCTTCACTTTGAAGGTTGCCGAGTGTGCCGAGTTTCAAACGACCATTTCCTAAAAACCCTTACGCGAGATTCATATAGGGAGTTTATGAAAAACACTGAAACAAACTCGGCAAAGTCGGCAGCGGGTGACGAGCGGGACAAACGATTTCTAAAAATAGGCGTTGCGCTATATACTCATGTGAGTATAGTAGGAGGCGAAAAGGTGCCGGGCAGTGCTGTTACACCGCCCGGCGTGCCAAGTGCAAAACCCAAACCCTGAAAGGATCAAGTCATGCACCTGACGAGGAAAAGTATATCACCATGCAATTCCGTAATCGAGTCAAACGCGCTCGCCGACGACTCGGCTTGTCGCAATCAAAAGCCGCCAGAGAGTGGGGCATTTCCGTCAAGACCCTCCAAGGATGGGAGCGCAACAAACAATCCCACGAACCACGAGGATTCATCCGCGCCCACATGGAGCGAGTGCTCGCAAAAACCGAAGACAGCGAAATATGAGCGCATCGGCGATTGTCTCTACCGGCGCGGCGGCAAGATCGTGGCGCGGGTGAGAATCAACGGCAAGGCGACTTGGCGCAGTTGTGACACGAACGACCCGAAAGAGGCGCGGCTGTGGTTGCGGAAGTTCCGCACAGAGAAATTTTGCCAGCGCAGCGGCGTGGAGTTGCCGGGGCAATCGCTGTTGCGGCAGCGGTTGACGGTGGCGAAGATCGTGGCGGACTACATCGCAGAAGAATGCCCGACGCGAACGATGCAACCGAAGAAACCGCGAACGATGGAAATGGAGAAATGGGGCTTGGAGCGCATCGTTGCGCGGCTCGGCGACGTGCCTGCGGCGGCGCTGACGTTCAAGAATGCCGACGAATACAAAGCGTGGCGGTGTGCGAAGGGGTTTGAGTCGAAGCACAAGTTGACCGATGAACAAAAGAAGCAGACGTGGAGCCGGCTGCGGACGGTGGACATGGAGCTTGGCTATTTGTCCAACGCGCTCGGCTTGGCAGTGCGGCGGGGCAGTCTGCGGGCGAATCCGCTGGCGGGCCGCAACCGCTATGTTGTGGCGTCGGGAGTGAAGCATTGCCGCGACAAAGCGCCCACGCCGACAAGTCTTGCCGAGATCGAAAAGCGGCTGCGGTTGGATGGCGAGCATGACATCGCCGACTTCACGCTATTCGTGGCGCTGACGGGGCTGCGATTGAACGAAGCGCGCTGGCTGTCGTGGGAAGATGTCAGTTGGAGCGAAAAGCTGGTTCACGTCAAGCGCGAGAAAGGCGGCGTTTGCCCGTGGGCGGTGATGAGTGCGGAGCTTGAAGCCTTGTTGCAGGCAATGCAAGGGCGGTCGCGAAGCTATCTGCTGTTCCCCTCGCCTCTGGACGTGAAGCAACCGCGCGACCCGAGCGACATACGGCACAAGCTGACGGCGGCTTGCAAGACGGCGGGCGTGCCGCACGTTTGCCCGCACGGGTTGCGGGCGTATTTCGTGACGCGCTGCCGCGAAGCGGGGCTTGGCGATTTCGAGATTGCAGGCTTGATCGGGCAGCGGAGCGGGCCGCAGTTGGTGGCGCAGGTTTACGGCCAGACACGGCCCGAACACGTCTTGAAGCAGGCGCGCTTGGTAAAGTTTCTGAGCGCGGCCACAAGTGAGAATAGCACGGCAGACAAGGCGGAGGATGTAGTATCAAAATGAGACGCATGTTGCCAACGAGTGACGGTGACACCGCGACGCATTCAGACGCTCACGGCGTTACAAGCAAGGCGTCGGAAACGCTGCAACCCGTCACGGCATAAGGAATTGCGTGAGCCGAATGAAACAATTGAAAGCGAACTGGAGCGGGCGTAAAGTGAACACAGCCGCGCCTTCGGATCAGAGGGTTGGGGGTTCAAGTCCCTCCGGGCGCACCAAACTCATCCCGTTGTGATAGGCCACGAAATAATCCGGCGGCTCCGTGCCTAGGGGTTTATACCGCACAAGGTGCATTGGCACTTTCCCGCGCGCCGTGTGGATGTGAGCCAGCGTGGACAGCGAAGGGTCTTCTTGAACATGCACCGGTCTGCCAGTGACGCGTTTCACGTGCTCAAGGATGGATTGTGTTGCCGGAAGCAAGCTCACGTTGGCGCCGAATCCAGCAGGAGAGTTGATGTTCCGGCAACAGGGGGAGCTTCATCCGGACGCCGCACAGGTATTGCAGAACCAGGCCGGGAGGGGGTATGCTCGTGAATATGGCCGCAGAGCGAACTCGATTGCAGGAGGAGGCATTATGAAGCGGGAAAAGAAAGGCCAGATCTCCGATTTCCGTTACGCGACCGGTACGGCCAGGATCGGCTGGCCGGCGGTCGGCGAGCCTCTGCGGCTGGACGACGTGATGAGGATCGTCGAGTTCTTGGTGCCCGCGGCCCCGGGCCGCCCGGCCGCTTACCGCCGTAATCTGGCCAAGGTGCGGCGGGCGATCGGCGGACTGGCGGAGGCCGGGAGCCTGGCCACCAAACTCACCCTGGGCAACCGCGTAAAGGAGCTCGAACAGGCGGTCGAGAAGTATCTCGACGTCCGGCATGCCTTGTTCCTGACCAATGCCACGGCCGGGTTCGAGATTGCCTACAAGATGGCCGGCCTGGCCCCGGGCGACGAGGTGATCGTGCCGGCCATCACCTTCATCGCCACGATCGTCTACCCGCTCTCGATCGGCGCCAAGGTGGTGCTGGCGGACCTGGACCCACAGACGGTCAACATCGATCCGGCCGACGTGGCACGCAAGATCACGCCCCGCACGCGGATGATCGTGCCGGTCCACATTGGCGGCTGGCCGGTGGACATGGCGCCGATCATGCGTCTGGCCCGGCAACACGGCCTGATCGTTCTGGAAGACGCGGCCCACGGGTTTGGCGGCAGTTATCGTGGCCGGCGTCTGGGCACGATCGGCCATTTCGGCGCCTACAGTTTCCACGAGGTGAAGAACATCAACGCCCTGGGCGAGGGTGGCATCCTCGTGACCAATACCAAATTCGGCCAGCAATTTGGCAAGAGCCGCTTCGTGGGACTGGATCTCTCCAAAAAGATCCCCAACTGGCTCTACGACGTGGTGGCCATTGACGGTATGCGTGGTCCGTTCGTGGCCGGCAACCACTCGGCCACGGAGATCCAGGCGGTGGCCCTCAAGAGCCAGTTGCATCGCGTGGACGAGATCATCGCGGTCCGGCGTGCGGCGGCCCGGGAACTCAATCACCGCTTCCGACACGTGCCCGGACTGCGCGGCACGCCCATGGATCACGGCACGACCCGGGGAACGCATCATCTCTACCAGTTGCAGATCGACCCGCAGGTTGTCGGCGCCGACATCCAGGACTTGAAGGACAAGTTGACCGAGCGCGGGGTGACGCAGATCCCGCACTTCGGCCCGCTCTACAAGTTCCAAATCCTGCGGCAACTGGGCTATGACACGGCGGCCATCGAGTCAAGCTGCCCGGTCTGCGAGGATCTGTTCAATCACCGTTTCACCCACCTGCCGATCTACGGTCTCTCGGCCGAGCAGATCCGGTATTTGGGCGACGCGGTTATCGAGAGCGTTTCGGAACTGCGCCGGGGAACGGCGTGAGCGAGGGCGAAATACGAGCTTCCCGGCGGCTGACCAGCACGAAACCCTGACCTGCGAAAACCATGGGCTCACCGCCTGCCATTCCCGCCGCCATCCCTGACACAACCCCGAAGGGCGCAACTTCGCCGAAATTGCGACGCGTGCTCGGACTGAGCGACTTGCTGTTCTACGGCATCGTGCTCATCCAGCCGGTGGGCGTCATCGGCTTGTTTGGCGTCGCCACGCGCATGTCGCACGGCCATATGGCCACCTCGGTGCTGGTCGCCATGGTGGCCATGATGATCACGGCGGTGAGCTACGGCCGCATGGCCGCTTTGTACCCGTCGGCAGGTTCCGCGTATACCTACGTGGGCCGGGGACTGAACCCGCACCTGGGCTTCCTCGCCGGTTGGACCATGGTGATGGACTATCTGATCATCCCCGTCGTGAACGTGATTTACGGGGCGATCAGCGCCAACCGGCTGGTGCCGGTCGTTCCCTACTGGGCTTGGGTTCTGATTATCGGCGTCGGCATGACCGTGCTCAACGCCCGGGGCATCCGCTGGACCGCCCGAACCAATCAGCTTCTGCTGGTCGCGATGTGTGCGGTGATCATGGCGTTCGTTGTTGCGGCCACGCGCTACCTGTTTTCCACGCAGGGCTGGTCGGGCTTGGTGTCGTTGGCCCCGTTCTACGATCCCGCCACGTTCAGTTTCAGCTCGATGTGCACAGCGACGTCGTTTGCCGCGGCCGCCTACATCGGATTCGATGGCATCACTACGCTGGCGGAAGACGCGATCGAGCCGAGACGCACCATCCCACTGGCTACCGTGTTGGTCTGCCTGGTGACGGGCTTGACGGCTGTGATTCAAGTGTACCTTGCGCAGCGCGTGTGGCCCAGTGGTGAGGGCTTCACCAACATCGAGACGGCGTTCATGGACATCGCCGGCGTCGTGGCTGGACCGTGGCTGTTGAACGCGATTGCGGTGGTCATGGCGGTGGCGTGTTTTGGAAGTGGTCTGACCTCGCAAGTCGGCGCGGCGCGGCTGCTCTACAGCATGGGACGCGACAACGTACTGCCGAGGTCCGTGTTCGGCCGGCTCGACGTTCGTCATGAGCCGACGCTGAATGTCTGGCTGATCGGCGCAGTGGCACTGGCCGGCGCGTTCGTGCTGGACTACGAATATGCCACCGAGCTGATCAACTTCGGGGCGTTCCTCGCCTTCATGGGTGTGAACGCCGCAGCCATCCGCGTGTACTGGTTGCAGTCGCCCCCCGGCTGCCGGCGTCATTGGCCGACCGGCATTCTGGTGCCCGGGCTGGGGCTCTTGTTCTGCCTTTGGATCTGGTGCAGCCTGCCGACGCCGGCTCAGGTCGTGGGCGGTATCTGGTTCGCTGTAGGCTTGCTCTATGCCGCGATCAAGACTCGCGGATTCCGCCGCCGTCCCACGATGCTCGATTTTGGCGAAGCAAACCGCGCATAAGGATTTCCAGATGCTCTCCGTTTGCCCAGTCGTGTGTCTCCCGTGACCAGCCAACTTCGCCATTTTGCGCTGGCTGATGATGACCCGTGAGGATGACAAGGCGAACCCGTTCGGCATTTGCCGAGTCGTGATGACGGGGGAGGATTCAGGGAAAAACGCCTCTTGGCGCGAGTTCTTGAACGTCCGGCTTGGTGAAGCGGGCAGCGATCGCCCTTGCTCCGTTTCTCGTTGCCGGGAAGCCCGCGCCTGAAAACCGCCAACCGTTGTCTATGTGTCCGTCACGGCACGACGTTTTGGTGGATCGTGGTCGGCAAGCCGGAGATGGTGTTGTGGCTGGTGATAACGGCTGGGGCAGGTCCCGAATTGATGCGACTGATGGTGTAAGGGTCGAGATACACCGTGCCACCGGTGATGAAGATACCGCTTTGCGCGCCAGCCGACCCGCCCGCAGTGGTCAGCATGGAGTTATTGATGGTGACCACGCCGCTCATGCTGCCGAGGATGTCAATGCGCCCGGCCATGCCGCTGACGGAACTGGCGCTGAGGATGGAATTGTTGATGGTAATGGTCGGCGCTTCGATGTGTATCGTGCCTGCCGGCAGGCCGGCAGGGCCGTCGGCATTGAGGCGGGCGTGGGTCATCTGGATCTCGGTCGCGGCGATCAGGTCAATGCGTCCGCCGCCGTAGTTGCCGCTGGCATCGAGAACGACCGTCTTCTTCACTTGCGCGTCGGTCAAGTCGTAGTATTCGCCACCGGTGATTTCGATGGTGCCGGCGGGCAGCGCGCCTAGCACGGCGGCGGTCTGCTGGGCGTTGAGCCGGACGTAGCCCGTGGTCGCCTGCAATTTGATGTTGCCCGGCACGCCATAGGCGCCCTCGGCTTGAAGCCTGATGCTTTCGCAAGGCGCCGGGCCTTGGGCCTGCACATCGGTGTTGTTGTCGAGGAATGTGTTGAGCGTGCCATTAATGGAAACAGAACCACCCAAACCATAAAGGCCGGTGAAGTCCGTGGTGTTGGCGGTGATCTTGGAATCCCGGATTGTGACGTCTGCGGCGCCCAAGTATGGGGAGCCGGCGAAGAGGCCATCGGCGGTAACCAGACTGGACTCGATGTCCAGCAGGCCGGCGCCGATCAATGAGGGATAGCCGCCATAGGTAATGATCTGGGACCGTTCGACCAGCATGTCGGTCAGGGAAACTGCCGTCAGCGTTCCTCCCAACGACGACGGCGACGAGTTCCCCACCACGGAATCCCGGATGAGAAGCCCCGGATTCTCCTCCACGGCGAACAGCTTCAACGTGATGTTGAAAGCATTGGGATACGAACCAGGAAACTCCAGGTCGGCGGTATCAATCGCAATTTGTCCCACGCAGCCCAGCGATACGTTACAAGGCCCGCTGCCGGTAAGGAACTGCGGACTGCCCGTGATCTGGATATCCTGATGGCCTGTGGCAAACACGGCTTCACCAGTGTCCGTGTTCAGGAATCCCTTAAGCTTCGTCACGTCACCCGGCTGTGTGTAGATTCGCGTTTGGTCATGATCCACCACATCGTGACTGCCAATTTGAATCGGCGGCGGTTTGGGCAAGCCGTAAAGACTTTCCAACCATCCTCGAAGATAAACCTCCACCTCCGTCAGGACCGCCTCTTGTGCCGAGAGGTTGATCGGTTGCCGCATCAGCACGTCAGTGCCTTCGCCCATCATCAAAAACGGCGTCAACTGCAGTTCGCCGGAGCGCAGGCGCGCCAGTTGCTGCTGCTTGGCGCGTTCGTGTTCCACCCGGTTGTTGGGCAAACCGCGGCGCATCAGAATTCCCACCCCGATGCCCTGCAAGTGGATGTCCACCGGCTTCGGCGTGAGGCCGCTGACGAACATCTGGCCGGCTTCGATCAGCATGTTCCGGTAACGGATCTCGCCGGCGAGGCAGATGATCTTCAACGGACTGCGGTAGGAGATGATACCCGCCGTGCCCTCGATCGCCATCGTACCCGCCGGGGTGACGATCGTGCCGCCGCCGGCGTGCTTTGGCATGTCGAACAGCAGTAACCCATGCTTCAACTCAAACCGCCGTTTCTGCGGGTCGAACGTAAAAGTGGAATTGGAACCAAGCCGCGTGACGGTTCGGTCTTCGAACTCCAGCTCCGCCTGCGACTTCTGGCCCGTGCGCAACACATCCTCGCCGCACACTACGTCGGCGGGTTTGGCCGGTCGCTCAGCCGTCTCATGACCGCGGTAACGAACATCATTGTTGACCTCGGTCACCGTTGCCCGCCCCAGGGACGCGCTGGCGCAGACCACGTTGCCGCTGAAAAAACACAAGACCGACGACGCGGCAACAAGCGCCAGGACAAACAGCCGCTTTCGACGAATGACGATGCCTCGCTGAAGGCAAAATCCTTCCCCTTCGCATTCGGATTGCGCTTTCGATGGCGCCAGTGTGCCTTCTTTCACGGGCTTAACGTTACGGTGCGCAGTGGTCGGGACAGGCTTTCCATTTTTGAAGGGGTTGTCAAGGGCGTTTTCGGATCAGAGGGTTGGAGGGGTCAAGTCCCTCCGGGCGCACCAGTTTTTTTGGGGAGCAAACCGCCGATTCTCAACATCGGCACACTTTTCAAATCCGCGTGACGCCTCCACCGGCCACGGGTTGTCTGTTGCATTCGAAACGAATTGTGGCGTAGTGTGCCCGCCGCGTTTTGGACTTGCCTGCCGCTGAATACCACTTTGTTCAGTTTTGCCTCGGCACCTGCGAGCATGTGGTATTTGGTGAAGCCGCGCGTCCCTGTCGCTCTGAAATGAAAAAGAAGTGATCGTCCCTCTTTTCGCCATCGAACCGGCGTGGCGCGCCGTAAGGGCCGGGAAGCAAACCTTCGGCCGCAAAGTGTTTGAATGTTTGCCTCAACGGAGCGAAAAATAGAACGGATAAACGGTCCAGAATGAAATCAACCAGCAAGAACAAATCAGAAACGCCCGTGGCGCGTAGCACCGCGCGTGTCAACGTGGCTTACTTCGGCAAACCCGGCAGCTACAGCCACGAGGTGGCGCTCCGGCGGTTCTCCAAATCCGCTGCGCTGACGCCGCGCCGGACGATCACGGAAGTGTTTGAGGCCGTCGCCGGCGACGAAGTGGCTTACGGCATCGTTCCGATCGAGAACACGCTCGGCGGGCCGATCTTCGACACGGTGGACCAACTCATTCGCGAAGACTTTGTTGCCGCCGGGCTGATGATTTGCGAGGAGATGTCGCTGCACGTCACGCTGTCGCTGCTCGGCCGCAAGGCCGTCAAGCCGAAGCGGATTTACTCCCACTTCGTTCCGCTCAAGCATTGCAGCGACTGGCTGCGCTCGCGGTATCCGGACGCGGCCATCATGGAAACCGAAAGCACTTCGGAAGCGGTGGAGCGCGCGGCGGAGGAAGGCGACGCGTGGGCCATCGGCAACACCGGCGCGGCCGCGTTGCACCATCTCGATGTCATCGTCCCGCGGCTCGGTTCGCGGGCGCAGAACATCACGCGGTTCCACCTGATCGGCAAGAAACCACTGGCGGCGGGGGCGGGCGGCCGGACGGTGCTGGTGTTCGGGTTGATCCACCAACCCGGCTCGCTCGTGTCGGCGCTGCTGGCGCTGGCCAAGTTCGAGGTCAACATGACGCGGATCGTCTCTCGCGCGCTGCCGAACAATCCGGACGAATACCTCTTTGTGGTCGAATGCGAGGGCAACGCGCGGCAACCCGCGTTCGCCAAGGCGCTGGCCCTGTTGCGCACGCGCTCCACCAATCTGCGCATCCTCGGCTCGTTCCGCGTGGTGGAAAAATACGAGTGACGGGGAGTGAGTGGTGATTCGTGATTGGTGATTGGCGAACCAGATTTCGCCGCTCTGTGGGTGTCCTTTTCGCCCAAACTGCGCTGGACATTCCAAGCGGAAATCTACAGCCAACGACGCGCAACCAATTACGAGTCTCCAATCACCAGTCACCTTCTCAAAACTGGTGGGCCCGGCTGGATTCGAACCAGCAACCAAGGGATTATGAGTCCCCTGCTCTAACCGTTGAGCTACGGGCCCCGCAGGCACTTACGACAACGCCAAGTGCCGTTGTGGGGGAATTTGTGGGGACTTGGCCTTCCAAAAGACCAATCGCCCGCCGCTTTGACTCCGGCGCGAGATGCGAGTAACGCATCGTCATCTTGATCTCTCGGTGTCCCGCGAGTTCCTGCACGGTTCGTATATCTACACCAGCCGTCACCAAACGCGAGATGAAAGTGTGCCGCAGCGTATGGAACACCACATCCTTGCCCAGCTTCGCCGCATCCCGCGCCTTCCAGAACGCCTTGTGATACCGATACGGCCCGAACACCGCCGCCTGCGGGTCCACCTTGCCGGTTCCTTTGAGCAACGTCAGCATTTCCGTCAGGCGTTGTGTCATCGGATTGCGGCGTGGGTCGCCGTTCTTGGTGTAGCCGCTCGCCACACAGATTTCGCCCCGCTCAAAGCTCACGTCCTTCCAGCGCACCGCTTCAAGCTCGCTGGCGCGGAAACCTGTATCCACCGCCGCTAGCACCAGCGTAGCCAGCCGAAGGTTGCCGAGCGCGTGGCACTGCTTCAACAACTCCCGTTCTTCGTCCTGCGTCAGGTATCGGTCGCGTGCGTTGTGTTCTTTGAGGAACTTCACGCTGCGGGCGGGATGGTCCCGAATCCAACGCCACTCAACCGCCTTCGTGAAAAGACCTTTGATGGCCGCCAGTGCCCGGTTGATGCTGGCCGCCGCATACTCTTCTTTCTTCAACCGCAGCTTGTATTGCTCGATCTGGTGCGGGTCAATTTCCGTCAGGCGTTTGTTGCCAAACTCCCCGCACAAGTCAGCCAGCAACGCCTCCATCCGCACGGTTGAACTCGGTTTGCGGTTCGCTCGGTAGAACGCCAGATACTTCCCCGCCGCGTCTTCCTCGCTGAACTTGCCCGTTGACGGGTCATAGTGACCGAACAGCGGCGCTTTGACGGGCCGCTCCACCAGCTTGCCTTCCAGTGCTTCAATCCGTTTCTTCTCGGCAACTTCGCGAGCAATGCCCTTCGACACCTTGCCGATGCTGCCCCGATGCCGCACGCCCAGCACCACGAACTCATACCAGAACGAATCACCGCGTTGATAGACGCTCATTGCTTGACTCGCTTTCGCTTGGACTGGACGTTTTTGAACTCACCCGACCGCAACCGATCCGCCAGAATGTCCAGCAACCGCTTCACCGGCCCGCTTGGATTGCGCCGCTTGTTTTCCAAGTGCTGCACTTGAATCACAGAGACGCCCAGCCATTCCGCAAACTGCTTTTGCGTCATTCCGGCTGCCTTGCGTTGTTGTTGAATTTTCACCGCCGTCCAGTTTGTTTGCATGACACTAACTCAGTTAGTCATTACGAGTCAACACATTATTTTGCCAGCGCCATCACAGTGCCGCCGTTCAACACCCGCGACACCGCCTCGCGCACGTCCACGCCTTTTAGTTGGTGCATGTATGCGTCTAGTTCTGCAACATCAAAAAACAACAGCTTCCTTTTCTTCCGGTAGGGAACGAGCCGCCGCTGTGCCGACTTGTAGAGCGCCCCCACCGTCATACCGAGATACAACGCTGCCGCTTCCACGTTCAGATAACGCGGCTTGATTGTCTGCGCCGTTGCTGTGGTCACTTCGATCACAGAAGCCCCGCCATTCCGCCCACGTTGCCGCCAGAGCGCGCTTGGCGCACAACCGGGGCATATCCCGTCCTTGCCCGTTGCCGAGTTGTCAGCCGTGCTGCGTCCGCACGGTGCAAGAAGTAAATAGTTTCGTGCTCAAAGCCACCCACTTTTTGCACCTGACGATTGCTGCCCGCGTCGCCCGCAGTGCAAGAAGTTTGCTGTTTCGTGCTCAGACTTTTCATCTTTTTGCACTCCCCTCCGGCGTCAACACAAAGACCAGCTTGGCTGGCCGTCCGCCCGTCGTTCTTGGCTCGACGCGGACACGCTCCCAAACTTCCAGCGTCTTTAACACCTTGTCCGCCGTCTGCGCGTCTAGCTTCAAGCAGTGCGCCAGTTTCCAATAAGGGATTCCCTCAGCGCAGGCATTAGCTTGCAACCATGTCAGTGCCTCATCCGCACGGCTGGAAATAAACCCGCCGCCTGCCGCGCCCGTTCCAAACACCTTACGCCAGCTTTCCTCCGCCTTGTCCGCAATCAAGATCGCCTTGCCGAGCGCATCCGCGCCGACTTCGGCTTTGCCGCTGCGCGACAGTTCCAGCTTCAACGCAATCTTGCGAACGTGATCGCCCTTGCGTGAAGCGAAGCCGTTTGGATTTTCTTTCGCCTGCTGCTTCTGCGCCCGATACCATTCATTCCAGACCTGGGCCGCGTCCGCCGTCCAACTTGCCCGCCCGCCAACTCCATCCATCAACTTGCGCAACTTGTCGGCGAGCGTCTGAACCTCGCTTTGTTCAATCGCCTGTGGCTCCGGCAGGTCTTTGCTGTCGCCTTCGGCGTAAAACGTCAGCAGTCGCGACGTAAAGCCGCCGTGATCGCCCGCCCGCAAGTTCGCCTGCAACAACTCCAACGACGTGCCGGCCAGCATCGTCAGCGTCGGCGCTTCGATTACAATTGCCTTGCTCTTGTCTCGTGTGCGAAACCGCAGCCGCACCTTGTCCACTCCCTGCCACATGGAATTGAATGCCTGCGCGCAGCCCTTGCCGTAGTCCGTCTGATTTTGAACCAACAGGCTAGAAAACTCATCCAGCAACAGCAGTCTCAGATTGAACTCCGCGAACTCATCCGGCATGGAGTTGTAAGAAAACCCGTCCGCCATACGATAAGGCATCGCTTCTGTTTCCAGACACCGCACCACCCGCGCCCCGCAGTTCATCGCCGTGGACTTCCGTGCCGCCGCCACGCGCCCGGCCAGCAAGTAGTAGTCTTGTGGAAACAGCCGTGTGCTTCCAAATTCCCAATACACACGCCGCCCTAGAATTGTGTCCATTGCCGCCAGCGCCCCGGCCAGATGAAACGCATAGCTCGGCTCCGTGCGCGGCTCAAACACCGCGAAGTAATCCGCAATCCATCCGCCCAGATCGTAGCAGAACCTTTTCGGCAGCCCGTAACGCACCGGCTCGGCTGGCGCTGTCATCACGTCCGCCGCGCTCGTCGCCGGCCCGTTTGCTCCCGTCGCCGCGTCCAGCAACTTCAACAACTCCGCTTTACCATTACCGAGTCCAAGCCAGTCGCGCAGGTCTTTGCGCGGCTTGCCGTCATCCTGCGCCGGCATCTCCGGCAACGTGACAATCCGCACGTCTGCCACGTCGCGCAACTTCTCCGCCGTAGCCGCCGCGCCCTTGCGCCCGCCTTCGTCCAGATCGGAAACAATGAACACCGTTTTCCCTCGGAACTGCTCGACCGCATCGGCGGGAAAAACATTCGCGCCCGTCTTGGCAACCACCGCGAACCCGTCCGCTTCAAGGCCGACATTCAACGCCGCAATTGCATCCGTCTCGCCTTCGCAGACAATCACCTTTTCCGCCCGTTTCAACGCCGGCAGCCGCCACAGCCCGGCCTTGCAACCTTCGGGCCGCCATGCGAACCACCGCGAACCGTCCGCGCTCTTGCCGCGCAAGTGAAGCGCCGCAATGCTGCCGTCCGCATTCTGACAGCCAAAAACAATCGCGTTTTTCTGCGCGTCATATCCCAGCGCATTTTCAGCAATCAACCTCGTGATCGTGTCTGCCTTCACGCCAAGCCGCTGCGCAAACCCTTCCGCAAACTTCGCGTCCGCCGTTGGCAATGTCACCGCTGGCCGTGCCTGTGCAGCGCCCGTGCAAGAAGAAGAAAGTTTGTGCGCCAAACCGCCAGCTTCTTGCCCTGCGGACGATGAGCCGCCGTTGCCATTCAACGGAATCCCTGCCCGCCTTGCCAGATTCTCCACCGCCTGCGGAAACGTCAGGCCATCGCGCTGCATCACAAACTTGAACACGTCGCCGCCGAAGCCGCACGAGTCACAGCAACAAACCGCCTTCGCCTCGTTCACGCGCAGACTCGGATGATGATCGTCGTGAAACGGACACAAGCCCGTCAACTCCGGCCCGCGCTGTTTCAACTCGATACCCGCCTCGCGCACCACGTCCGCCAGCGGATTCGCCCGCCGGATTCGATCAAGCGTTTCGTCAGGAATCATTGCCCCCTCCGGTTTTCGCACCAGCGCCACAGCCGGGCATCGAGATTTTCACAAAACCAAACCGTTTTTTCCGGCAGCCAGCAAATGACCGCGAGCAGGACACGCAGTAGTCGAACCACGACAAACAAGATGAGTATTTCGCCGGGAATCATTGCAAAGCCCTCCGCTCACGCCGGCAAAATTCGTCCCGCAACCGCTCGATGTCGACGTGAGCAAGCAGCCATCGGCCTGTTCCCGTGCGGATACGCAATAAACCAAGCTCGCGAGCCACTTCCTTGACGCGGGTGACAGACTTTCCTAGTTGCCGGGATGCATCTACCGTGGAGAAGCGCGGAAGCAAGTCGTCAGGCGGTTGCGCAACCGTCTTCGAGTCTGGAAAAAACATCGCACCACAATCCGCCGGTGCGTTTGGCGGGACGGTCTGGGCAGTCGGACCGTCACCGAGTTGTAAACTAGGTCTGCGTTTCATGCCACCCACCGTAAGGCAACGGCGGGCAGCTATCAGTCAGGTCAAAGCGTCGTTTCGGGCCATGAAACTGACGATTATTTTATGACAGGGATTTTGATCTTCGGCGGTGGGGTCAACAACTCGACGCGAGGTTGAGCCGTTTTTGTAGCGGCCCGAGCACGGCCCGCCGGAAGATTTACGCACACTTTCAGACCCAGTGATTCTTGAACGTCGCGCTTCATTTCGTAGAACAATTGTCGCAGATTTGCGCCCGGCTCACGTTCGTTCCTCGCACCGGCGCTCAACAAACCGGCAGCTATCGCCGCCTCACGAATCGCTTCCCATCGCCAACTATAGTGTTCAAATATCGGCATGTTGTCCCAGAGCCATGAGCGCAAACCCGGACACAATTCGCGGCCCAGCTTGATGAGTTGCGGGTTTTTGCAGAGATGTAAAAATTTTGTTTGTTCCGCCTCGTCGAGTTGCCAAAAAGTTTCAGTCTGAAACAACTTCATGCTGTCGGGATGAATTATCCCCATTGCCACTAGCACTGCGATGCGGATGTGATCGGGTATCGTCCATACGTCCTTGGTATCACCACGGGTCGGCGACGGGTTCGCTTCAAGCATCAGTTTCTCGATGCAGTTCGTCAACGCTCGGACAGCTTTCGTGTTCTTCTGTTCTATCGCACGTTGTTTATTATCGGTGATAATAGGCGCGCACGTGCTTGGTGAAATCAGGCGAGCTGTGCTTTCGAGGGACGCGGGCAGTATCAGCCGCCGCAGTTCGTCCGCCGCCCGTTCCCGCGCCTTCAAATAAGCGTCGTAACGTTTTTGAACATCCCGAATAAACTGAAGGCTTGGCGCTATTGCATCTGGCGAGCCCAAAAAACCACATGGCTCCTTGTCCTCAGCCGTGATCTTGAAGTCGGGATGATTCGCCCTCAGTTCCAACACCGTGCGGTAAAATGCAACATGGCGGGGACTGGAAGCGTTGAAGCCGAAAAACTTTACCTGACTTTCACCGATGCTGTAATCATTTCCAAACCGCCGCTCCACAAACTTGCGCCACCACAAAGCCGCTTCGATCATCTCCCGTTCCAACTTCGTCCGCATCAACTGCCGCAACTTCATAGCGACAATCTTCTCATCAACGCGCACCATGCCGCCAGTCTCGGCCAGTGTTGCAATCAACGCCCCCGCGCTTTGCGCGCACTCGCTGGCCTTTACTTCCTCACGGGTTTGTTTCGATTGTCGCTGGAACTGTGAAATGGACTTCCTTACGCGCTTCGTTGCGCCGGCAACTTCATTAGCCTCAACTTTCCTCCACTGCCGCCATATATCGGCCATTGTAGCTTTTTTGTTCACAACGTCTGACTCCATTGCGGCACAGCCTTTGGCGCGGCCATATAGTCTGCGCGTTCTGGCTTTGGTTTCAGTGGTTGTGGGGGGCTGAGGTAGGTTTCGCAGTCGCTTCGTTGTTTCCCTGCGACGCGAATCCGCACGCAATCCACCAACCAACGAGCCAAACTCCAAAGATTACGACCCATCCTAACGCCACGATGACGATGAAGGCGAGAAAAGACGCGGAATTCTTGTCGTCCAAGTGGCTTATAAAACACCCGACGACGAGCAATGACCACAGACTCGCGAGCACAACGCAAATTCGGAGAGTTCCCCGTGACCAGTTCGTTGGACCCGCCGGGCCTTTCAAACTCGCGATGAGTCCGCAATTTGACGGCGGGGGTTGTGTTCTGCGGCGCTTTAATGTTTCTGCTTTACGCTTCTGGCGTTCAACCACCCAATCGAACACAGTTTTGAACACGATCAAGCCTCCGTAAATTGCGAAGCCTAGGCCGAGAATCCAGCCTATAACGATTTCCATTATTTTTTCGGAGTTCATGTGGAATCCTTTATCAGTTGTTGCGAATTACACTTTGTTTCTTGAAGTCTCTGACGATTTTGGCGCGCACCGGCTCAAATTAGGACACTACCCTACACTACCAACCTGTGCTCAAATACAAACGGGCCGAGGTGCCTTAGCATAATTGGCAACACGGCTGACCCAAGCAAGCTCAACCCTTCATTGCCGTCCATGAAACAAAACCGGGCAAATTCTTTCGCCGCTAAAACAGAGCCTTCCCCTGCGCTCTTGGCGCTGCGGATAGCGTTGTTATAGGCGTTCAGACGGCTCATGAAGGTAAACATCGCAGTAACCGGGTGAGCCGGGTTGTTTTGTTCCGAACACTTTATATAGAGTTGTTTGAGAAGTTTATCACGGCCCTGAGTCCAAGCATGTTCACCATTAAGCGACTTAAAAAAACCATCAACATAAAACATTGTCAGGTATCGAAGCTCGGTTGACACGCGAGGATCGTTGCAGACATCTTTTGCCCAAGGCGACTGTTTTAGATAATCAGTAGCCATTTGATCCACCATGAATGCAAGAGCATCGGCTGCGTTTTCGATTGTCAGTTGTTTTTGAAACCAAAACATTACATCCTCGCTTTCACCACCTCCACGACGGGCGCGACTTTGTTTCGCAACACAAGCACAGCGTCAAGCCTTGCTGCCAGAACGCCACGTCGTAGCTTGCTTGCCGTCAATCCGCCTTCTTGTTGATTGCGGAATCCGTTTCGTGCGGGTATTCCTCAATACCAGTTACAGGATTCGGATAATCGTGCATGGCTTGCCAGATTTCATCGCAGGCGAAAATGAACCATTTGCCCTGTGGGTCTTTTGCGCACCATCCGTATCGTCCATACTGGTTCTTTTGCCACGAGCATCGGACGACATAATCATCGTGAAACAGCTTGTGCCGAATCAAAACGATTTCTTCTTTTTTGTAGTTGGGAACCCAAAGGCATTTTGGCTCTGTGGCGACGTTCCAAACGCCAACCACAACAAACAGTCCAATAAACATCGTGAGAAAACGCCAAGCCTGTAAGCGGGCTTCATATCGCCTGACACGATCTTCCATCTCTCGCATGTAGTTAAGTTCGTCTTCTGTCATTCGCGCTTTCTCCATTTCCGCGCCACAAACGCCTGACAAATTGGCGCGCAGCCAAACGCAACAGGGAAGTGCCTGAGAGACGGCAAAAAAAGGGGCGCGAACTCAACGCACCCTGCACCTAGGCACCGCGAAGCGCCTGTCACAGAAAGTGCGCCAAGCCGCGCCCGATTGGGGCGCTGGCTCGGTCGGTTTCTGTGACGGGCTTGGGAAAATTCGCGGTTTTCGGTGCAGCCCGTAGCCGTAGCTACGCTAAATTGGTTTGGTCAGGTCGTGGTTTTGATCTTCACCCATTCTGCGGGGTGTTTGTTTGTTTCTCCTAGTTGTTGTCGTCTGGCTGTTGCCACACCTATCGGCAGGCAGCGCAGACGGCGCGCAGTGTAGTGAAAGCCGCCGCTTGCGTCAACGGCGCTCCACAGGCTTCCTGAACGTCTGTGCCAGCCCGCCCGGCATCATCGCCACAGCCGCTTTGGTAATTTTTTTCTGAGAGGCAATGCGTAAAGACTTCTGCGGGCGGCGGCAAGTGGACACCCCCCCTCCCCACGGTTGATTTGCGAGCGTCGGCAGTCTCCGCGACCAAGCATGAAGTAGCTACTTTGCCCGCGAAAACGCCAAGAATCTCCGTCCTCTTTGGCTTTGAGCCTTCGTCGTCCTGCTTTTGGTCGGAAAAAATCCCAAGCTGACCCGTTAGGCATGAGAAAAGCCTCGCCTAAAAAACCCCCTGCCGAGGGGGGGGGGGGGATTCTTCCGTATCAAAAACGTCGCCTCTGGCGGCAACGTCGGCGCACGGCGGGCCGCTGTAGAAGCCGACACGATGAACACCGCCGACATTCGCGTGCGGCAAAAACCGCTGTGGGGACTGTGGGGGATTTTGTGGGGAGTCCGCTGTCCAAACCTGTCCAAAACCGTCCTACGCTGTCGCGCACCGATTCGCTCGAATCTCCCAGCGCCACCGTGAGAATCGCACTTGCAGGCCACTTGCGATACTTCCCCTGCTTGCATTATGAGTCCCCTGCTCTAACCGTTGAGCTACGGGCCCTGCAAGCACTGACGCCAGGGCCAGGCGCCGCTGTGGAGAAATCAGAGGGGGCTAGTTCACCCACGACGCAATGCCCGCCGTTGCGCCGCTGGCGAGAGACGCGAGCCACGCCTCGTCATCTTGATCTCCCGATGTTCCGCAAGTTCCTGCACGGGCAGTATATCTACACCAGCCATCATCTAACGCGAGATGAAAGTGTGCGTAGCGCGTGCAACACCGCGTCCTTGCCCATGCACAGGGGTTTGCGCTTGTGCGACGCCGGCCAGCCATTAAAGTGCCGGCGAACGACTATGCGAACGTCGAAGCCAGCCATGAAAACCACGCCTGAATCCATCCAGCGCTTTCTCATCGGCCAGCCACCGCCGCGGTTGACGCGTCCGTTGGCCCGCGTGCAGCCGATCCAAGCCAAGGAAGGCCGCCCATCCGTGGATGTCGCCAGGCTGCGCGAGGTCGTCCGCGGTGCGGCCGTCGTCGAGCCGGTCATCGCCGTCCAAAACCCGGCGCACTGGGAGCGGGCGGTCCGCGGGCTGGGGCCGGAGATGGATTGCATCCTGCCGATTGGCGTTCCGGCGTATCCGACCGAAGTCTGGAACTCGCATCCGCAGCCGTTGGTGGACCGCCAACTGCCGTTTGTGTTCTGGTCGCTCATCGCGCACGAGGAACCGGACATCTGGCGCTGGTCGGCGACGGACTATCTGCGCGCGCTCGGCGTGCCGGTGCATCCGGTCCGCAACAACGCCCACGGCGTCGCGCTGCTCAAGGCGTTGGCGATGCGCCGGTTCCTGCGCGGCGCGCGGCTGGTGGTGTTCGGCGAACAGAATTTTCCGTGGAACGCCCCCGCCGCCGGCCATCTGTTCCGCGAGAGCCTCGGCATCGAAATCGCCGTCCGCCCGATCTCCGATTTTCGCGCGCGCGCGGCCGCCGTTTCCGAAAAAGACGTTGAGGAAACCTGGAATGCGCGGCGGGCGCGCTACCGCCTCGGCCGGGTGCGGCCCGACGGCCTCCGCGAAGCGATCCGCACCTACCTGGGCATCCGCGCGATTCTTGAGGAGGAGCGCGCAATCGGTTTTGGCGTGAACTGCTTCGGCGACCTCATCATCCAGGGCGGGCGCGACGTGCCGTGCCTGGCGCAGCTTTTCGCCCGCGAAGACGGCTACATCGCCTCCTGCGACGCCGACTACGTCTGCATGGCCACGCTGGCGCTGATGACGTATTTCACCGGCAAACCCTGCCTCATGTCGAACCTGTATCCGGTCCGATACGTCGGCGCGCTCGAGGACCACTTCGGCGACCCGCTGTCGCCGGATCCGAAAAAATATCCACGGCGCGACTGGAAGAATTACGCGCGGCTCGGCCACTGCGGCTTCGTCGGCGTCGTCTCGCCCGAAATGTCACCCGCCGGCGCGGTCACGCTGCACGATTGGGGCGGCACCTACGAAATCAAGCGCGACGGCCGCGGCTGCGGCATTGACGGCGGGCTTTTCCGCCGCGCGCCCGTAACGGTGGCGGAAATGAAATTCGACGGGCGCACCCTGCTGCTCACGCGCGCCGAACTGGCCGAGACGACGCGGCACCCGGGAATGCCCCACTGCGAAAGCACCGCGCTGCTGCGCTTCAGCAATCTGCCGGCGTTTGTCGAAAACATCTCGCGCGATCACGCCACGGTCATCTACGGCGACCACATCGGCGAACTCCAAGTGCTCGGTGACGTGCTGGGTCTCAAGACGCTGGTGGTCTGAGTGGTCTTCCCGGCAAACAGAGGGGTCTGATTGTCCCTTCTTCCCCCTTGCCTTCACCCCGAAGGCTTTCGGGGTTGAGCTGGATGAAATCGGTGGCGGCGTCCGGGTTGCGGACGCTCTCGTGCCGTCATCGGTCAGCTGTTTGCGAGGCGGCTGCGACGACGGCGGCGCGCGCGCCGCGACGAAAAAGACGCCGGGGCGGGCGCGGATGGGATCGCGCCCGCCTGGACACCGTCGGCGAAGAACGGCGCCCATGCTTCCGGCCGATGAGTAACGTCGTGTCCATGGGTGCGCCCGTCGGCTTCCCATGTCATATACGGGTAGGCATCCGTCGTTTCAGACTCGGTTTGTTCCAGGATGTGCATTTCCATTGTCGTTCTCTTTGCTACTCACGCGCTTTTCACAACCACAGGCGTCAGCCGGGCCGGCCGGCCGCTGCCACGCGATGACGACGGCGGCCCGCCGATTTCAGATCAGACCGGTGAACCTTTGCGAGCGCCTGCTCGGTGGCGGCCTGGATTGCGGGCTGCGTGGCGGGGTTTTCCGACGCGCGAGCGGTGAGTTGTTCCACCTCTTGCCTGAGTTCCGCCTCGGCCTTCAGCCAGTCATCCATGTCGCAACCGTGCTGGCCGCCGCGGGCCATGTAGATTTCGTAAGCTCTCCGGGCAATTTTTTCCTGCATGATTGTGTTCATCCTCATCTCTTCTCTCTCGTGTGTGAGACTTTCCGTTGAGTCCATCACCGCCAGGGTTTCTCACGCCTTGGCTTCGGTTGGATGATCTTCGTACGGCGGCATCGCCCGACCCGGTCCGAAGTCTGCAATCTCCTCAATCAACTGCGTGCAAGGTGACATGCCCCCGTAATCGCGGCAATCGGTGCGAATCTAATTGAGGCATAGGAAAATTCCCTACCGGCGGGGAGGGCTTTGGGACCCAATCGGCACTGGCACCGAGGCCCGGAGGGCCGACCGGGAACAGCCTGGCGCTTCAGGGCCTGTTGCCAAAAAGTTCTGTTTGCTCAACGTCCGGCCAGTAGTGGCGGGGAGCGCCGGAGGCGCGACAGGTCATTGCCCACGGCGTGAGTGCGTGTTGCCCAAATGTTCTGTTTGCTCAAAAACAAGCCAGTTCTGGCGGAGAGCGCCGGAGGCGCGCCAGAAAATAGCCCACGGCTTGCGAGACTGTCTCAAAACTTTTGCAACTTTTTTGGGGCTCAGGAGTCTATAGAAGCATGGCTCAACCCATCGCTCCCGACTACGGCCAACAATTCCTCTTTCCGCCTGCCCTTGAGGACTGGGTGCCGGCG